>JAZKYT010000043.1:0-27511 GCA_045612265.1 Candidatus Cryptobacteroides sp. | reverse complement strand
ACGACCACCGCGAACGAGCACGATTGAGTGCTCCTGGAGGTTGTGGCCCTCGCCAGGGATGTACGCGTTGACCTCTTTAGAGTTAGTAAGACGTACACGGGCAACCTTACGCATTGCTGAGTTAGGCTTCTTAGGTGTAGTAGTGTACACACGTACGCATACGCCTCTTCTCTGAGGACAAGCATCCAACGCGCGAGATTTGCTCTTCTCGACGATAACCTCGCGTCCTTTGCGAACTAATTGTTGAATTGTAGGCATAAATGTTTGTTAATAAATGATTTATGTTCTTTACCCCGTATTTTGGGGGCTGCAAATATACGAATAAAATTTTATTTATCAACAAAATTATTGTTTTTCAGCACTTTGACCTGTTGATAACTTAATTTTCCCTTGCATGCCTTCAGCCCCAAAAAGATCATATATGACAAAATATTTCACGTCTTTCCTAATGAACAGGAAAGAAATATGTATATTTGAAAAAATCTATACCTATATATATTATGAAAACTGTGAATATTGCTCTTGTCGGACTTTGCCTCATCATGGCAGCCGCCTGCAACCAACCAGCAAAAGAATCAGAAATGAAGAACGAAGTGATCGAAAACATCATGTCTCGCCGAAGCATCCGCAAATATACGGCTGAGCCTGTTTCAAGGGAAACCCTCATGAAAATCATGGAGTGCGGCATCAACGCACCAAACGGACAGAACAAGCAGTCATGGGAAGTGCGCATTGTGGACAATACGGAACTTTTGTCCCAGATGTCCGAGGCGATGGGCGAAGCTCACGGCGGAAACGAATTTGCCAAGGGATGCTTCAGAGGTGCTCCTGTCATGGTGTTCATCGCGCGCGACCTGTCATATGATTTCTCTGCGTACGACTGCGGCCTTCTTGCAGAAAACATCATGCTGTCTGCATGGTCACTTGGTGTCGGATCGATCTGCCTTGGCAGCCCGGTACGATTCCTCACCGATAACGAGCTGTGTAAACCATATGTCGACCGTCTCGGGTTCTCCGAGGGATACGAGTTCTGTCTCTGTGTCGGACTTGGATATCCTGACGAAACCCCTGAAGCAAAACCACGCGATATGGGAAAAGTCGCTTTTGTTGACTAAAAAAGTGGAAAAATTGCCCGTTTTTGCCGTTTTTTGAAGAAAAATGCATAAAAAAGTGAAAAAAGTTGCAAAAAAGTTTGGAGGTAAAGAAAAAATATCTACCTTTGCAATCCCAAACGAAAAGAACAGGACAATGCGGAAGTAGCTCAGTTGGTAGAGCACAACCTTGCCAAGGTTGGGGTCGCGAGTTCGAGCCTCGTCTTCCGCTCCAAAACAGGTCATCTTCGGATGACCTTAAATTTTGAAATCACTACCTGACGAGGTATCTATTATATGCAGTCGCCCATTATTGAGGCGGCTTTTTTGTTTATATATACTTCTCTGTCAAGAATTTTTGCGAACTTTGCACAAATTGCAAAAGCTAAGAATTATGACTGATAATAACTCAAGGGAAGTTTGGATCGACTGGCTCAGAGTGGTAGCCTGCTTCATGGTTTTCGTCGTTCACAGCACAGAACCGTTTTATCTTGGTGGCGAGGGTTCACAGATACTCACTAAGAGTGATGCATACTGGGCATCATTCTTCGACTCAGTAGTGCGCTCATGCGTTCCCCTTTTCATCATCGCGTCTAGCTATCTTCTGTTCCCATTGAAACAAAGCGCCGGAGAGTTCTTCTGTCGCCGCGCGAAGAGAATACTTGTTCCATTTGCATTCTGGACAGTCGTCTATGCTTTTGTATGGGGAGCCCCAGCCGAGAACTTCAAGAATCTTCTGCTGAATTTCAACTATTCTGCAGGTCATCTATGGTTTATCTATATGCTCATAGGCATATATCTTCTCATGCCGATGCTTTCTCCATGGGCAGAAAAGGTGGAAAAGAAAGAGCTTCAAGTCTATCTTGGCATCTGGCTGTTCACAACCATCATCCCTCTGATCCGTGATTGGGCAGCTGGAGGTTCATTGACAGTCATCTATGGTCCATCCGGCCTGCCACGCCAGTCATTGTTCCCTCTTTGGGGAGAGGCCAGCTGGAACGCTTATGGAACATTCTATTACCTGAGCGGATTCATCGGATATCTGTTACTTGGCCTGTATTTCCGCAAATTCGTTGGAGAGCTGTCCTGGAAGAAGACTCTTGCCATAGCAGTTCCTTCATATATCGCCGGATTTGCTGTCTCATTCGGAGGTTTCCTGAAACGTGTCTTTGAAACAGCTGACGGCGTCTTCCCTGTCGGAGGTCTGGTCGAAAAGGCCGTGTGGTGGGAAACAACCTGGTGCAACGACACAATCGGAGTGGCGCTTATGGCTCTTGCATGGATTCTCGTATTCAAAAAGATCAAGGCCGAAGGCAAATTTTATCAGAAGGTTCTATTGCCTGTTTCAAAAGCAAGCTACGACATGTATCTGATGCATCTTCTGATACTGGTTCCGATTTCTGGCGCCATCCGAAATGCCCTCGGCAGCGGCACTGAGGGAAGCCTAGGAATCTGGACAACACCGATAGAAATCCTGTCATCAGCAATAATTGCATTCATTTGCACAGCTATTGCAGCTATAGCAATAAGACTGCTATTTAAAATCAAACGGACAAAATGAAAAACAAAGAGTATACATCACCTGAGGTAATCATAATTGAAACCGTTTTGGAGGGAGTCTTGTGCATAAGCGGACACTCTCCGAACAGCAACAACTCCCACCTGCTCCTCTAAAGCCAAGGACAGAGAAACGAAAGCACCAATGAAATTCAAAAATATCATATATCTGATCTTTGGGTTTGGAGTTGTTGGATCCAGCTGTATAATTGACGAACCTATCAAGGAGCCGGAAGCACCAGCAGAAGAATATGTGAGAGTCCGGTTTTCTTCTAAGGCCACTCGTGCCGTATGGACGGATGAACAAGGAGAAGGTGACCTGATCTTCAAATGGGAAAGCACATCACCCGATTCTGAAGAATCCGGAAACCTGTCACTTGTCATCAGCGACGGAAACCGACCGCTGGACTCTTGGGAAACACCTGAAACCGTATCTGACACAACAGGATGGTCGCACACCTGGCTTGCAGTTTCTCCATTTGAGAATAGCGGCAATTCTGCAGATTTCATGTCATCCCGCTACTTTTCTCAGGCAGATCTGAAAAATGCAAGATTCTGCCTTGCTGTTGCTGGCAACCATGAAATAAAGGAGGATAGTGAGGATGGCAGACATATCTTCAAAATGAGCATGCCGGCATCCTTCACACAACAGAAGAAGCAGAATCCTGACTTCCTTAGGGAATATATGTATATGTATGCCGGCTCAGAATATAAACCGGAGGGCGGCACATCTCTGGAATTCAAGCATATGCCGGCAACATTCCGTTTTGTGGTCACAAATGCAGGAACTGCCCCAACTGCTTTGAAGGAAGTGTCTTTATATATTTCAGACTCATCAACAGAAGAAGGAAAGGAAATCTCTTCCACCGAGACAGAAATAAAGTTTGACTGGACTAGCGGCAATGCCGAAATAACATACGGAGAGGATTTTCACGAAGCCATCAATACTGTCATTGACGGAGAGGACAGCACACTTGAAGTGGGTGAAAAATATATAGCATATATGATGGCTCTGCCATTGCCAAGCGATGATGCGCTCAAGGGGAAATTACTGAACGTCAAAGTCAGGAGGGATGATTCAGAGTACCTTGCATACCAGTTCAGCTGCGAAAAGGTTGCTAAAGCAAATGGCAACGACATCTACAATTGGGTTGGTGGCAAATCATACACCATCAACATAAAACTTGAAGACGACTCCGTTGTCCGAGGTTATATAACTGACGATAACGACATAGCAATCCATTCCGACGAGCCGGGAACATACACCCTGAGATATGAAAATGAAAGTGGACAGGCTTTGACTGACTTTGAGGACATCTGCACCATCAGTACAGATAACTGCGAGTTTACATATTATAAAGATCTCATATATGCTAATGCAGCACCTATTGGAGCTGAGTGCATCGGCATATATGACATGGAAAACACTCGCGTAGGCGCCATTTCCATTGAAAACTTAAGATATTCCAAAGATGAGCCTGTTTACAGCGTAGGATTACTGTCTGATATTCATTGCGAATATGATTCCTACACGGAGTGCGTGGACGATTTTCGGAATGCACTGGGGTTCTACGATGACAATGATGTAGACATGGTGTGCATCAGTGGAGACATCACTCAAAACGGAACAGCTGAAGAGTTGGCCTTGTATCAGGAGATTGTCAACAACTGTTCTCTTGACATTCCAATATACGTCACTTCCGGAAACCATGACTGCGGTATGGAGATCGACGAGGAACAATGGCAGGAATATACCGGATACCCTCTTGTCTATGAGGTCACTGTCCCGGTATCTGGCGGGAAGACAGACCATTTCCTATTCCTAGGAATGGCTCGTTGGAATTTTTATGCAGCCTACCATAGCAGCAGCCTCGAATGGCTGATAGACCGTCTTGAGCAATACGATGGAGAACGATGTTTCATATTCACTCACCTGTTCTTCCCAGACAGGGCGGGAAACTTCATGGAAATATATCCTACATATAACTGGCTGCATGATCCCCAGCTGACTGAACTCCAAAGAATCTGCGATAAATATAAACGAACCATATGGTTCAGCGGTCACTCACATTGGACGTGGACCCTGCAGTCATCCGAAGAAAATGATGCCAATATTTATAGAGGATATGATGAGAGCGGAAACCCAACAGGCGGCTGGTGCGTTCACATACCATCTTGCGCACATCCAATGACATCAGATGGCATCTCTAGCAGAGAGGGAAATCCATTGGGATCAGAGGGTGCTATAATGTCTGTCTATAGGGATTATGTTGACATCCTGGGTATAGATCTTAAAAACATGAAATATCTGCCAATTGCATCATATAGCTTGAACACAGAACGATGAAAATTCTCTGGTTGGACATAAACAGTTCCTACTCCCATTCTTCCGTTGCCTTGCCTGCCATTCACGCACAGGTTCTCGACAGAAGCGGGTGGGAGTGGAGTGTTGTGCGCGGAACGATCAATGACAACCCGGGGGCATTGGCAGCCGCAGTTGCAGAGGAGAGACCTGATGTCATCGCCGCAACCTTCTGGCTGTTTACACATCAGATGCAGATCGAGGTGCTTTCAAGGGCAGTTCAGCTGCTTGACGGCGTCAAGGTGGTGGGCGGCGGACCTGAGTTTCTTGGTAACAATGAAGGCTTTCTCAGACAACACCCTTTCATCACTGCAGTGATCAAAGGAGAGGGCGAGATCGCACTTCCTGAGTTCCTGGAAAATATCAACGATTCATCTTCCTGGAGTTCTGTTGACGGATTATGCTGGATTTCCCCGGAAGATGGAAAATATCATGACAAGGGCATCGCACGAGTTGCTGATTTTGCTCGACTTAAATATCCGGAAGATAGTCCTTTTTTCAAATGGGATAAGCCGTTTGTGCAATTGGAGACAACACGCGGCTGTTTCAACACTTGCGCATTCTGTGTGAGCGGAGGAGAGAAACCTGTCAGATATCAGAGCATTGAACAGGTCAGTGCAAGAATTGAGAACATATATTCACACGGCATCAAGGACATAAGGGTTCTGGACAGGACCTTTAATTATGACGTGGTACGCGCTTGCCAGATGCTGGACCTTTTCTGCACTTATGCAGGAAAGATGAGGTTCCATCTGGAGATTCATCCGTCTCTTATCTCTGACCTTCTTAAAGAGAAACTGGCCTCGCTACCACAAGGACTTCTGCATCTTGAAGCGGGAATACAAAGTCTCGACAGCACCGTTCTTTCACAAAGCGGCCGCAAGGGAAGCCTTGAATCATCTTTGAAAGGGCTGGAATATCTCTGCTCTCTGGACAACCTGGAAACCCATGCCGATCTGATTGCCGGACTTCCGGAATATAGCCTTGATATGCTTTGCGACGATATTGCCGAACTTGCGGAAATCGGCGTGGACGAGCTGCAGGTGGAATCACTTAAGGTGTTGCCTGGAACAAGGATGCGTGACCTGGCAAAAGAAAAAGGATTGAAATATTCCCCGCTCCCTCCTTATGAGATTCTCCAGACGCCGGCAATGCCACCAAAAGACATAAGAACAGCAATGCAGATTTCCAGAATGCTGGATTTCTATTACAATGCAAAGCCTTGGCAGAATGTCACCAGGGGATTGATCTGTGAGAATACCGGCTTTCTCGCCAGATTTACTGAACATCTTAATGACATCATGGTACTCGACTCCCCTCTCAGTCTCGAGCGAAGAGGTGTCATCCTATATGAATATTGCCGTGTTCACCATCCGGACAGGTTGCTTGATGTTTCTGTTGCATGGATCGAAGCGGGATGCTCCCTAAAGAAGGAACCGGCAGGAGATATCACCAAGATCAAGAATCTTGATGCCTTCCTTCAGGAGAACGGTCTTCAGATGATGACAGCGTATGGCTCAGCTGTTCCGTCACACAGATATTTCCTTTTGACATCCTCGAAAAAAAGACTTCTGTTCGGCTATGATTCCGAAAACCATCAACCGTCACCGGTATTTCTTGCAGAGTTGACATGATCAAAAAGCGACCGATTCTCGAATGAGAACCGGTCGCAGATATTATAATGAATAGGTTAGAGCGAAGTCTCGAACTCCTTGAGGAAACGGAGGTCGTTCTCGAAATAGTTACGAAGGTCACGAACCTGCCACTTGAGCATCGCAATACGCTCGACACCCATACCGAATGCAAAGCCGCTGTATTTCTTGCTGTCAATTCCTGATGCCTCAAGAACGTTAGGATCAACCATACCGCAGCCCATGATCTCAAGCCAGCCTGTACCCTTACAGATATTACAACCCTTACCACCGCAGATATTACAGCTTACGTCGATCTCAGCAGAAGGCTCAGTGAATGGGAAGTATGACGGACGCATACGTATCTGGCTCTGAGCACCGAACATCTCGCGTGCAAAGAGGAGGATCGCCTGCTTCATGTCAGCGAAAGTCACGTTCTCATCAATATAAAGACCCTCGACCTGGTGGAAGATACAGTGTGCACGTGCAGAGATTGCCTCGTTACGGAATACGCGGCCTGGGCATACAATACGGATCGGGAGCGGCATCTTCTCCATTGCGCGAACCTGAACTGAAGAAGTGTGGGTACGGAGAAGAACCGGATTGTCGCTGTCGTTGATGAAGAATGTATCCTGCATCTCACGAGCCGGATGCTCTGGCGGGAAGTTGAGTGCCTCGAACACATGCCAGTCATCCTCAACCTCAGGACCCTCTGCTACATCGTAACCGAACTTGCGGAAGATGCTCACAATCTCCTCACGGGCGATTGATACCGGGTGGCGTGAACCGAGAGATACCGGATCTCCTGGCATTGTATAATCGAATGCAGCGGCACCGGCAGCAGGATTCTCTGCAGCAGCCTCCTTAAGGGCCTCAATCTTTGCAGCAGCTGTGTTCTTCAACACATTAAGCTTCTGACCAAATTCTCTCTTGAGCTCTGGTGCAACTGTGCGGAACTCATCGAAAAGTGCTGTGATCGAACCCTTCTTTCCAAGAAGACGCACACGAGCCTCTTCGATTTCCTGCTCAGTCTTGCATGTCAAGCCTTCAATTTCGGCCATCAAGGCCTCTATTTTCTCTCTCATATTATATAATTCTTTATCTATCCACAGAAAGGGTTGTTTTTATGGACAACCATACATTTTTAACCAACATGTCCACGAAAAGTGCCCTTTTTGTGGACAGAACGACAAAGGTAAGGAAATTTGTCTAATTTTCTTCAGGATATCCGATTGCGATCACGCAATATGGATTCATACCATCTTTCAGGCCGAGAAGTTCGCGGACATAGTCTGGTGCCTTAGCTCCATCTGGCTCATTCCTCTTGCAAGGACGACCATTGCAATGTACCCAGCAGCTGACGAGGTCCATCGCTGTTACAGCGAGCTGAATGAAGGTTGCGGAAATTGCACAATTGTCCACCCAGAGGTCGGTCTTGGTCTCATCTCCCATCACGACAATGGCAGCCTGTGCTCCTGCAAGAAGACCGGAACCATAATCACGCATCTGAGACAAGGCATCAAGCATATCCCTGTCCTCAACAATCAGAAAAGCAGAACTCTTGCTGTTTCTTGAAGACGGTGCCGTCTGAGCCACTCTTACGATTGCATCAAGGAGTTCACGCTCCACCGGGCGGTCAGAATATTTTCTGACACTCTTTCTTTTCTCAACAACTTCCAAAAAGTCCATATCAATATCCTTTTGCTTTACGTTTATCTCTTGCCTTCTGAGCTCTTGCTGCTCCACTTTTCAGATATGCAGCCCACTGCTCTGGAGTGAAAATCTTCTTGTATGATCTGTCAATCTGCTCCATCCACTTATCATAGACCATATTGTACATACCCTGATTATTGACCTTGGAGGCACCCAGCTGGTCATATTCGGCCATCAAAGCCGGATAGTCATGCTTGAGTGTTGAGTCCACATAAAACACCTGCCAGTCCTCAAGGTCAAGAAGCTGCTGCAGTCTGTCTGCCTCAAGTTCCGCCTTTTCATATATATCCGGCTGCTTGGTCGGAGCCTGTGCCAAGGCCTCTGACTGAAAAGCAAATGTCAGAACTGCGGCAAGGGACATCGAGAGCAGCAATAAATTCGATTTCATAACTATTGATTTTTTTGTTAGTTTTGCATGATTGTGCGCCGAATCATAACAGCGCGCAAAAGAAAGACAAAAGTAAATAATTATAATAAAAGTACAAAATGAGAAGACTTTCAACAGCAATCCTCCTTTTAGCTGCAGCAATAGGACTCGGCAACATCGAGAGCCATGCCTGCACAAACGTCCTTGTGACAAAGGGAGCCAGCACAGACGGCTCGAACATGATTTCATACGCTGCAGATTCGCACCAGCTCTACGGTGAACTCTATTTCGCTGCAGCAGGAGTCTGGAATCCTGGCGACATGAGACAGATCAATGAATGGGATACAGGCAAGTTCCTCGGACACATCCCTCAGGTCGGCAGAACATATCAGAGAGTCGGCAACATGAACGAGCATCAGCTCATCATCGCCGAGACCACTTATGGCGGCCGTCCTGAACTCGAGGATCCAAAGGGCATCATGGACTACGGCTCACTCATCTACGTTGCCCTCGAGAGAGCAAAGACCGCTCGCGAGGCAATCGAGGTTATCGTTGACCTTGCCAATACATACGGATATTACTCAAGCGGCGAGTCTTTCTCGCTTGCCGACAAGGAGGAAGTATGGGTTATGGACCTTATCGGAAAGGGACCGGACAACAAGGGTATCGTCTGGGTTGCACGCAGAGTTCCTGACGGATATATCTGCTCACACGCAAACCAGGCACGCATCAGCACTTTCCCGCTTGACGACCCAGAGAACTGCATGTACGCACCTGATGTGATCAGCTTCGCACGTGAGAAGGGATACTTCGAAGGAGAGGACAAGGATTTCAGCTTCTGCGATGCTTATGCGCCACTCGATTTCAGCGGAATGAGAGGTTGCGAGGCACGCGCTTGGGCCGCATTCAACATTCTCTGCGACGGCAAGTTCACTTTCATGGATGAGAACGGCAACGAAGTGACCAAGGATGCATACGATTATATCGAATATGCTATGGGCCACGACAAGACCAAGAGATTCCCTCTCTTCGTAAAGCCAAGCCGCAAGATCAGCGTGAAGGACGTTGCAGACGTAATGCGCGACCACTACGAGGGCACTCCTATGGATATGACCCAGGACATCGGAGCTGGCGGAAACGCTCTTCCATACCGCTGGAGACCGATGGGCTTCGAGCACGAAGGCAAGTACTATACTAACGAGAGAGCAATTGCAACCCAGCAGACAGGCTTCTGGTTCGTTGGACAGTCACGCGGATGGCTTCCAGACGTTATCGGTGGTGTGAACTGGTTTGGCTGCGACGATGCTGCAACATCATACCTCACCCCTATATACACAAGCACAAATGAGGTTCCTGAGTGCTTCCGAGTGGGTAACGGTAACATGATCACCTACTCTCCGACTTCAGCATTCTGGATCACGAACCGAGTTGCAAACGCATGCTACAAGGCATACAACATCATGTTCCCTACAGTTGATGCAGAAATCGACGCTTGGGAATATGCTATGATGGACGAGGTTGTAAAGGCAGATGAGGTTGCCCTCGAGATGTACAAGAATGCCGATGCAAAGCCACGCAAGCAGATCAAAGGCAATGCCAAGAAGCGCAAGGTAGTTGACCCATATGCTTCAGTTCGCGAATATCTCACTCAGTTCTCAGTGGACAATGCACAGAAGATATTTGACAAATGGGTGGATCTTGAGCAGCTTCTCCTTGTGAAGTATATCGACGGAAACGTCAAGGCTCAGAATGAGGACGGAAGCTTCGTTACCAACGAGCACACAGACTGCATTCCTGCCAAGATCACTCAGCCTGGCTACACTCAGAAGTGGAAAGATGCAGTGGTCAAAGACCATGGCGAAGTTATCGTGGAACATAAGTAACACGTTCCACATATATATGATTACGAACATCTGCCACGCCTTGGCGCACAAACCGTGGCAGATACCCACTAAAAAGACTGGACCTGCCACGTTATCCCAAGGAAACCGTGGCAGGTCTTTTCTACATATCTGGTGTGACTACTATTTTACTACGATCTGTCCGTCTTTAACGTCCACCGTAATCTCAGAATCCCTGCGGACGTGTCCGTCAAGGATTGACTTGGCAAGAAGGTTCACAAGTTCCTTCTGCATGAGGCGTTTGATCGGACGTGCACCATATGCCGGCTCATATCCCTTTGTGGACATATAATCCTCAAAATCCTGTGTAAAGACGATATTGACTCCATTCTCGGCCAGTTTCTCACGAAGATCCGCAATCTGCATCCTGAGAATATCACGGATATCACTCTGGGAGAGCGGTTCAAACATGATTACCTCATCTATTCGGTTCAGGAATTCCGGACGCACTGTCCTTTTCAGCACCTCAAGCACCTGAGCCCTGCACTCCTCCAGCAATATAGCGCGTTTCTGCTCATTATTTCGACTTCCTTTTCCGACAGGAGCCTCTGAGTCCAGAGGATTAGCTGAACGTTGATTCGCGAAGCGAATTGTATCCGAGAGGCGTTCCTCTGGACTCAGAGGCGTCTCCAACGGAAGTCTATCCATATAAGACTGGATAATATCAGCGCCGACATTGGAAGTCATGATAAGAATCGTATTCTTGAAATCGACAGTGCGACCCTTATTGTCGGTCAGACGGCCATCATCCAACACCTGAAGAAGGATATTGAACACATCTGGGTGTGCCTTCTCAATCTCATCAAGCAGAACCACAGAATATGGCTTGCGGCGCACAGCTTCAGTCAACTGACCACCCTCATCATAGCCCACATAGCCCGGAGGCGCTCCCACAAGGCGACTCACTGAATGACGTTCCTGATATTCGCTCATATCTATTCTGGTCATCATATTCTCGTCATTGAAGAGGAACTCTGCAAGTGCCTTTGCCAACTCTGTCTTACCGACACCCGTAGTTCCCAAGAAAAGGAACGAACCGATAGGACGCTTTTCATTCTGAAGACCTGCGCGTGAACGACGGACCGCATCTGCAACCGCCTCAATGGCCATATTCTGGCCCACTACCCTCTTATGAAGCTCCGCCTCCATACGAAGAAGCTTTTCCCTCTCGCTCTCCAACATCCTCTTGACAGGGATTCCTGTCCATTTTGCCACAACCTCTGCGATATCCTCAGGAGTAACAGCCTCTGTAATGATCGGATTCCTGATTTCAGCCTGTCGTGCAGTCAGTTCATCAATCTTCTTCTGTGACTCCGCCATCTTGCCATATCTGATCTCCGCCACCTTGCCGTAATCGCCGGTTCGTTCTGCATTATGTGCTTCAATCTTATAGTCCTCCATCTTCTGACGCTGCTTCTGAAGCTCTGAAAGAATACCTTTTTCCTCTTCCCAACGCTTTCTGAGTGCATCTCGTTCAGCATTAAGCTCCTTCAGCTCCGCCTTGATCTTATCCACCTTCATTGACACGCCTTCTCGACGTATTGCCTCCCTCTCGATTTCAAGCTGTCTGATCCTGCTGTCAAGTTCAGCAATCGGCTCCGGAACTGAATTCATTTCAAGTCGCAACTTGGACGCAGCCTCATCCACAAGGTCAATTGCCTTATCCGGCAGAAAACGGCTTGTGATATATCTGTGAGACAGTTCAACAGCTGCAATCAGGGCATCGTCCTCAATGCGCACCTTGTGATGATTCTCATAGCGCTCCTTCAATCCTCGCATGATTGAAATCGATGCTGCAGGAGACGGCTCCTCAACCATGACCATCTGAAAACGTCGTTCCAAAGCCTTGTCTGCCTCGAAGTACTTCTGATATTCATCCAAAGTGGTGGAACCGATTGTACGAAGTTCTCCGCGAGCCAAAGCCGGCTTCAGGATATTCGAAGCATCCATCGCTCCTGACGAACGTCCGGCGCCGACAAGAGTGTGAATCTCGTCAATGAAAAGAATCACTTCTCCCTCACTGTCAACCACTTCCTTCACCACTCCCTTGAGTCTCTCCTCAAACTCACCCTGGTACTTGGCTCCAGCGATAAGAGCTCCCAAATCCAATGAATATATCTTTCTGCTCTTGAGATTCTCAGGCACGTCGCCATCCACGATTTTCTGTGCAATACCTTCGGAGATAGCAGTCTTACCGACTCCCGGCTCTCCCACCAAGATCGGATTATTCTTTGTTCTTCTACTGAGAATCTGGAGAACTCTACGGATTTCCTCATCCCTGCCGATAACCGGGTCCAACTTTCCTTGAGCAGCCCTCTCGTTGAGATTGACTGCAAACCTGCTCAGGTTTTCAAATCTGTTCTCTGCCATATAATTTCCTCCTTCGTTAAATTCTAACGTTGACGACCATATCCGTATATGCAGAATAAGCCGTCCGGTCAATGACCGAACGGCTATAAGTCAAAATATATTCCAAAGCCCCTTTTCTGACAAAATGTCAGCCGGGCTGGACGTGCTCTGATTACTGCTGATCTGCAGGAACCTCTGCAGCTGGTGCTACAGGGAACTCAGGAGCTGGTGCATCAAGCTCGATCTTCTCAGTGAGATCAACCTCCTTAGCGTGGCTGTTAAGAGTAAATGAAGTTACTACAGACACGAGGAAGATAAATCCTACGAGACCCCAAGTGATCTTCTCAAGAATGTCAGTTGTCTGACGAACACCGAAAGCCTGGTTACCTGCAACGAAGTTGCTTGCAAGTCCGCCGCCCTTTCCATTCTGGAGCAACACGATGAGAGTGATGAGAACGCTGGCCAAAAGCACGAGCACTGTCAAAACTGTGAATAATACGTTCATAATTATATAAATACTAATTTAATTCGTTCAATTTTTGAATAAGGGCTGCAAAGTAAGCACTTTTTTCCGGATATGCCAAAATAAGTTTTGAATAAATGGCTTTTGCCTGCTCATAATAGCCCTGTTCTGCATAAATCTGAGCCAATGTCTCTGTGTACAGATCAAACTCTACAGCAGGTTCATCCTCATATGACTTTTCCTGCTTTGCCTTGGCAGCATAACGAGAAAAGACATTGTCGTCAACACGACGTACCTGATCGTAATCCGCCTGAGTAAAGAAGTCTCCACCGACCACATGCACCCTTCTCTGCTCCGGTGCTGGATCCTCCGCAACAGGTTGTGGTTCAGAAATATATGACTTAAGAATCAGCTCCACATCAGAGTCGCTCCAGTTTGTGTTTTCCGATGACCTGACCATGGCTGCAAGCTTTTCTCTAGCGCCCACATACATGGCAGCATCAGCATATTGAGCGACGCCCCAGAGTTCACCTCCCATATGGCTCATCCTCTCACAAAGCTCCACCCTGGCACCGCCAAACCATGGATACAGGTTGACGACACCGATAAGCTCATCGAGATTAAGTTTCTTTAAATCAATGTATCCCATACACTACCAGTTCGCTACTGTTGCATTGAATATATCCTCGCAGATCTTTTCGACAATCTCCTCGCAAAGACCAGCCTCCACGGCATCAAGCGACTGCATTGCATCAAAGTCAGCATAAGAAGAGAAGCCTTTGTCTTCAAAATTATCCTCCGGATACTTCCTATTGATGAAAGTGACCTTCACATTCACCGTAAGTCGGTTCTGTGCCGCCTGCTCGTTTGCACCGATGGAAGTTGCCTTCACATCATATCCTGTAACTGCACCGACAATCTCAAGATCGCCATCCATATCCACCTGCTCAAGCTTGGTCAGCTTGCGGAACTTCTCCTGAAGAGCCTCTGTAAGCTGATTGCTGAGTGAAGGATTAACCTTAAGGGCGGTATATTCGAAGTAATTGATGGTCACTGTCTTGACATCAGGCTGAATGGACGTTCCCGTGAACGAATAAATACCACAGGACTGTACCACAAAAGCAGTCACCGCCAAGGCTGCGACTGCACAGATCGTTGCTATGAATGTTCGTTTTCCCATTATTGCTTGATCATCTTTAATTTTCTATAAAGCGTTCTCTCGGAGATTCCCAATTCTTCTGCTGCCTCCTTCCTGTTTCCACCATGTTTCTTGAGCACCCTGGCAATAAGGTCAAGGTTCGACGCTTCCAGCGAAAGTGTGGTATCTCCCTCCTCTATTGTCTGCTCCTCCGGATCTTCCTGCTCCGGCTCACGCATGACAGGCTGCCATTCTCCAAGGTCTGCGACATCATCCATCTCCGGCGCTGCTATCACAGGCATCTGTGATGGCTGAGCAGACAGCCCAGCATTGGCAACAACCTTCTTGAGATAATCAACATCCTGCTTCAGCTGAAGGAGCATTCGGAGAATAGCCTCTCTCTCGCCCGGGCTCTCGAAGGAATCCTGATTTGTAGAGGATACGGCAGGGAGAAGATTCGGTTCTTCCTTCGGGATATACCTTGACAACACCTCTGTATCTATCTCGCACTTGTCATCATATCCGGACAGTCTGCCAGATTCAAGCGCAGAAATGCTCTCAGCGACGTTTTTCAACTGTCTGATATTACCTGGCCAACGATATTTCCTCAACATAATCGAGGCGTCCTCTGTCAAAGCGACCTTGCGCATTCCATATTTGGTGGCAAAATCAGAAGCAAATTTTCTGAAAAGTATATTGATATCCGTCTTCCTGTCTCTAAGAGCTGGCATGAAGATAGAGACTGCATTGAGTCGATAATAGAGGTCCTCACGGAACTTTCCTTTGGAAACGGCGTGCATAAGGTTGACATTCGTCGCAGCGATTACTCTGACATCTGTCTTCATGACCTTTGACGATCCGACCCTCATGAACTCTCCTGACTGAAGAACCCTAAGAAGTCGAGCCTGGGTGGCCAATGGAAGTTCTCCCACTTCATCCAGGAAAAGCGTTCCGCCGTCAGCCTCCTCAAAATATCCTTTTCGCATCTCGTTGGCACCGGTAAAAGAGCCTTTTTCATGACCGAAAAGTTCTGAGTCTACAGTTCCTTCAGGAATAGCTCCACAGTTGATTGCGAAATACTTACGTGCTTTGCGAGGGCTGTTCTGATGGATGATTCTTGGTATATTCTCCTTTCCGACTCCACTCTCTCCTGTAACAAGCACAGTTATGTCTGTCGGAGCAACAGTCACGGCAATCTCCAACGCTCTGTTAAGCGCCGGATCATTTCCGATTATATCGAATTTATTCTTTAATGTCTGAAGTTCCTGATTTGTCATAACGGCGCAAAGTTACAAAATCGGTTGAAATTTACACTCTTGAGGGTGAGAAATTGGAGAAATTATAAAAATATGACTATATTTGCACTTTGGTATGCCCGCGTGCGAGTGCGCGGAATTCCAAAAAGAACGAAAACAACAAAACCAATTAATTTTATAAAACAATGAAAAAAGGTATCAAATTATTTTCTGCTGCCATTCTTGGCCTCGCTGCAGTAGCATGTAGCTCACCAGAGAAGATGGCAGAAATGGCGGAGAACGTTTCTGTAAAGTGCGAGCCTGCAGTTCTCGAGGTTGTTGCTGGCGAAATCGACGCAACAGTTACAGTAACTTATCCTGAGGATTATTTCCACGCAAAGGCTATCCTTGAGGTTACTCCAGTTATCGTTTACGAAGGTGGCGAGTCAAAGATGGAGCCATTCGTATTCCAGGGTGAGAAGGTTAAGGACAACTATGAGGTTATCCCTTCAGCTGGAAAGACTATAACTAAGGATGTTAACTTCGCTTATGCTCCAGGTATGGAGAAGAGCCACCTCGAGCTTCGTGCTGTTGTTAAGTTCGGTAAGGGCAAGACAGCTGACGTTCCTTCAAAGAAGGTTGCTGATGGCGCTAACACAACTTACATGCTCATCTGCAAGAAGGGTGCTCTCGATCTTAAGGCTGACAACTATCTTGAGGTTATCAAGCAGACAGCTGAGGGTCAGATCCTTTACAACATCAACAGCTCATCTGTAAGAAGCAACCAGTACAAGTCACAGTCAATCAAGGACTTCCAGGCTGCTCTCGACGAGATCAAGGCTAATGAGCGCAAGACTCTCGTAAGCACTGACGTTGTTGCTTATGCTTCACCAGACGGAAAGGAGGATCAGAACGCTAAGCTTTCTGACAACCGTTCTAAGTCAGCTGAGAAGGCATTCGGAAAGGTTACAAAGAAGCATCCTGCTGATGCACCTGTAAACGTTACAAGCGTTGGCGAGGACTGGGAAGGCTTCCAGGAGCTCGTTGCTGCTTCTAACCTTGAGGATAAGGATCTCATCATCCGCGTTCTTTCTATGTACAGCGATCCTGCTGTTCGCGAGAGAGAGATCAAGAACATGTCTGCAGTTTACACTACTCTTGCAAAGGACGTTCTTCCTGAGCTCCGTCGCGCAAGATTCATCGCTAACGTTGAGTTCCAGAACTACTCAAACGACGAGCTCCTCAAGCTTATCGAGGAGAACATCGACGTTCTTGATGAGACTGCTATCCTCCGTGCCGCTACCCTCGTTAAGGAGTGTGACCAGAAGGTTGCTCTTTACAAGAAGGCTGTAGAGAAGTTCAACAGCGCTAACGGTCAGTACAACCTCGCTGTTACTTACCTCAAGGCTGACAAGCTTGCTGAGGCTAAGGCTGAGCTTGCTAAGTGCGCTCAGGATGCTGATTGGAACAACGCAATGGGTGTTGTTGCTCTCCGCGAGAACAACCTCACTGACGCTGCTAAGTACTTCAAGGCTGCCGGCAACAAGGCTGCTAACGCTAACCTCGCTGTAGTTGACGTTCTCAACGGTGACTATAAGGCTGCTGCCGCTAAGCTTGGTGAGTGCAAGTGTGCTAACGCTGCTCTCGTAGCTCTCCTCAACGGTAACAACGCTCCTGCAGCTGCTCTTACTTGCGAGTGCCCAATGTCTGCTTACCTCCGTGCTGTTGCTGCTGCTCGTCAGGGTGACGCTGAGGGTGTTAAGAAGAACCTCGAGGCTGCTAAGAAGTGCGAGAAGCTCGCTGTTAGAGCTGAGAAGGATGTTGAGTTCGCTCAGTACAGATAATTCAATCTGACATCATACAAAAACGGCTGGTCCTTTCGGATCAGCCGTTTTTTTATAAGCTATATGTAATAATAAGGTAAGACTTATCTACAACATCAGGAGCGGAAAATATTCCTAATATTGACAAATATACGGAAGGCAGCATAAATACCCAAGAGAATATATGCGCCAAGTATAAGCTTTGATTCCTGAGTAGCAAGGCCTTTTTCAGCGTGAGTGCTGGCAGCCATCACGATGACAGCAAGGGCAGCAGACATGACCAATAGAACAAGTGCTTTATAAATCTTTTTTGTATCCATAATATATAAGGTGTTATTTATGCAAATTTAGGGGTTTTTAAAGACTTTGACACATTTTACGATATGCGCCAGGTGTAACACCCTTCGAGCGCTTGAAAGCCCTGTTAAAATACGGCACAGTCTTGTAACCACATTCTCTGGCAATCTCTGCAATCGACCTGTCTCCCTTCAACAAGAGGGATGCGGCCTTCTCAATCCTGAGATCATTAAGATAATCCGAAAACCCCTTTCCATAATGCTTCTTGAAAAACATACAGAAATATGTTCGGTTCATACCAAGATAACCGGCCACCTCTTCAAGCGAAATCTTGGTCAAAAGATTGGTGTTTATATAGCGGTCAATCATTTGTATTTTTTCCGCTGATGAGACATCAAGAACTGGGGTGGTATGAAGGATTTGAACCATATCCTTTGGAGAAGAAATAAGGTCTAGAATCTCTATCACAAGGACTGCTTTTCGGGATGGATTTGCGGTCGATAATTCATTCATGAGAGCTGATAATTTCATCCATTTAGGACCCTCGACAGCATAAGGATTCTTCATCTCACGAAGCTTCAGGACAACCCGGTTCATTGACCCGAAAACAGACAGAAGATTAGTCAACCAAGCGTTGTCAAAGCGCAAAACAACGGCATCAACATTTATATTATATTCATCTCCAAGATCCTTAGAGCAAAAGCTGTAGGCAAGCTTTGGAGGTAGAACGATCACATCCCCCTGGTTGATTGGTCTCAGGTTAGAATCCAGAATATACATCCCTATTCCATGCCTGATATACAGCAATGTCCAATATGTATTAGTCTTTTGTGTTTCAGCGGTTTGTGTTAATAAATCCATACCACCGAGCATATATCCCATCTCTTTCATAAGCGTAAATTCAATACGCAAATATAAGATAATTATTACAGAATATAGTGAAATTTGGAAATTTTATTACAAATTTCGTCACGCAACAGGTAAAAGAAGATTAGAATTACACTTTATTCACAATGCATCATTAATTGACAACAACCTCGTCAAGGAAGAGGAAGCCTCGCATCGGACTCCTGTAAGCATGGTATCTGACATACCTTGCGACACAGTCACACACCACATCAAAGCTCTTGAAAAGGAGGTCGGGATTCGATGTTGAGATGTCATTCCAGATGGTGGAGACCAAAGTAAAATCAACGCCATTTTCAGAGACCCACACATCCACCTTTTCTGGCATGAACACGCCGGGACCGACGAGCTGCATGAAGGTTCCTCCGACATAACTGATATCTGTGATTTCTCCAAGGTCAACGGTAACGTCAATATCAGAAAGGAATCCTTGCCAACGATTGTCACTATAAGTCCATCCTCCGATCACACCGTCTGTAAAGGTAGTCTCTCCGGATGCAGGGTACCACTGCTGGATCGGTTTGTTATAAATGACAGTCTTACCTTTGGCTTTATGCTCAAGGCCGGTCTGCGCCAATTTTCTCTCACCATATTCATTCTTGAGGTCAAAGACGCTATATCCATCCTCCTTCATCACCTCAAGAGCATGAAGAGCCCTGTTTCGGAAATCCTCAAGATTCTTGTTCTGCGGAAGACTCCATGCAGTTTCAGCCAAAGCGAAGGCGCGTGGCCAGTACATATATTCAGCATGCTCATCAGAAACGACATATTCTGACCAAAGATTAGCCTGCACACCCTTCAAATGGTGTATTCTGTCTGCCGGCATTGTAGCCTCGACTGGCTCATAAACATAGACGGTATCAAGTGGGAGATAACCTCCTATTGACTCCGGCTCTCTGAAAGGAGCATCCTGGGTATGGTCAAGATAGCAGTATCGCCCAGGTGTCATGATTACGTCATGTCCCATAGACATTGCCTTGATTCCGCCTTCTGTTCCCCTCCAGGACATCACTGTGGCATTCGGTGCCAATCCCCCGTCGAGAATCTCGTCCCAGCCGATAATTTTACGACCTTTGGAATTTACGAACTTCTCGATACGTTGCACCATATAGCTTTGGAGCTGATCAACGGAATCAAAACCCTCTTCCAGCATCCTCTGCTGGCATTTTTCGCAGGTTTTCCAATGCTGTTTTCCAGCCTCGTCTCCACCTATATGTATATATTCAGACGGGAAAAGATCTATGACTTCTGTCAGGACAGCCTCAAGAAACTCAAAAGAAGCTTCGTTTCCAACACAGAATTCGCTGTCCTTATATGCCTCAGACGAACATCCCAGCTTCGGATATGCAGCCAGGACCTCTTCACTGTGGCTCGGAAGCTCAATTTCAGGAATAATCTGGATATGCCTTGCTGCTGCATATTCAAGCAGTTCCCTGATATCCTCCTTTGTATAATATCCACCATAAGCGCCTGGAGCACCTTTCTCGCAATATTTTCTATCTCCTGCCCACCATTCCTTCCAGGTTGTCTGCGGTCGCCATGCTGCAAAATCAGTAAGACGAGGATATGCGTCAATCTGAAGACGCCATCCTGCCGCATCTGTCAGATGGATATGCATACGGTTCATCTTGAAACGAGCCATCGCATCAATCTGCTTCTTCAGAAAATCGACACTTCTGAAATGTCTGGAAACATCCACATGCAATCCTCTGTAAGGAAAACGAGGGAAATCCTTAATCTCACAACACTGAATCTCCTTGACCTTTCCGTTTCCTGTCATCTGCCTCAAGGTCTGACGGGCATAGAAAACACCGACATCTGTTGAGGCCTTTATAATTACACCCTTCGGAGTAACCTTCATGAAATAGGCCTCGGGGCCGCCTTCAATATTCCTTACAGTAACAATTCTGACTTCTGGCTTGTCTGTATACACATACTTTCCATCTGCAATATGTACATCTGCAGGAGCAGGAATTACGACATGCGGACCCTGTGCGAGCGACTGTAGGGAATAGATAGCCAAACAAAAAAGAGATAATAAAATACGACGCATATTCTATTGATTTGTATGCCGTAAAGATACTTATTTTAAAGTTTTATTTGGTGATTCATTAAAATTATTTATATCTTTGCAGTCCCATTAGAGAAAATGGGCAGTTTTGGTGAGATGGGTGAGTGGCTGAAACCACCAGTTTGCTAAACTGACGTACGGGTAACTGTACCGGGGGTTCGAATCCCCCTCTCACCGCAGAAAGGAAGTCGCAAGACTTCCTTTTTGTGGTTTATGGGGGGGTGAGAACCCCCTCTTTCTGGAAGTCAGACGACCTCGAGATGAATAATATACCGTGGAACATATATCGTAAGTTCCACAAAAAACGCTCCCGATCCCAAAAACGGCAATCAGGAGCGTTCGAACACATATTTAATATCGCCTATTGCTTTGCAATATTCTCGCGCATATCTGTATCTGCCTGCAGATTCTTCATGCGATAGTAGTCCATAATACCAAGGTTTCCTGTGCGGAAAGCCTCTGCCATTGCGAGAGGAACCTCTGCCTCTGCCTCGATCACGCGTGCACGAGCTTCCTGCGCCTTCGCCTTCATCTCCTGCTCAAGAGCAACCGCCATTGCGCGACGCTCCTCGGCACGAGCCTGAGCGATATTCTTATCGGCCTGAGCCTGGTCCATCTGGAGAACAGCACCGATATTCTTTCCGATATCGATATCTGCAATATCAATAGAAAGAATCTCAAATGCAGTACCTGCATCAAGACCCTTGTTCAACACCACCTTAGAAATGCTGTCAGGATTCTCGAGAACGAGCTTGTGACTCTCAGCTGAACCGATTGACGACACAATACCCTCACCTACACGGGCAAGAACAGTCTCCTCACCAGCACCACCGACGAGCTGCTTGATGTTTGCACGTACGGTCACACGAGCCTTCGCAATAAGCTGGATACCGTCCTTTGCAACAGCTGTCACAGGAGGGGTATTGATAACCTTAGGGTTTACAGACATCTGAACTGCCTCAAAGACGTCGCGACCTGCGAGGTCAATAGCAGCAGCCATCTTGAAATCAAGAGAAATATTTGCCTTATCTGCTGAAATAAGTGCATTTACAACCTTAGGAACATCTCCTTTTGCAAGGTAATGCGCCTCAAGCTCGTTAGCGTAGAGCTTAAGGCCAGCCTTGGTTCCTGTCACCATCGCCATAACGATTGTGTTTGGAGAAACACCTCTCCAGCGCATAAGAACAAGCTGAATCAAAGAAATCCTGACTCCAGAGATCAACGCCTGAAACCAAAGGGTCACAGGGAAGAACCAGAGAAAAATAATGAGGCCGACAATACCGACGACAGCCCAGATAAAAATCATTGGATCCATATCATTAAATATTTATTGGTTTATCATTTTATTCACCGGAGCGACATATATTTTGTTATCCTCAATCAGAACAACCTCAACATCAACTCCTGAATCAATCATCCCTTCAAGAGCCTTCGCCTCCATAACCTTGTTCTTGAAACGAATCGATCCTATTGGGGCAAGTCTTGTGACAGTTTTCGCATAATCACCAATTTCGATGATATTCTCTGTCGAAACTGCCTTTGAGTCGATATTTGTATTCAATGTGAATTTCTTCCATGTCTGGGCACGAAGCACATATATCAGCAGCAACACCAAAACAAGAGCATTGGAAGCCAACACTATTATGCCCACCATTGTACCATAATCACAGAAGGCAAGGTAGCACGCTCCTCCAACAGACAGGAAGCCGAGAATACCGGCAACACCAACTCCAGGAATAAGCATGATCTCAGTCAGAATCAGCACCATGCCGATAATGATCAAACTAATTATCAATCCCATAACTATCTGATTATTTTTTGATTACTCTACATTCAACCTCTGTCACACCCATTGCCTTTATAAACAAAGCAAGGTCTTCTGCCTGCGCCTTGTCAGCAAATGGTCCGACAACATAAATCATATCCCCTTCACTTCCGGCAGCCCTTGCTATATCCTTTCCAGCAGCCTGCTGTCTGATTCCCGCAGCAACAGCAGGATCAAGAACCCCATCCTTCGGAGTCATTCTTACCTCATAAAACGACTGAACCACAGGCTTCTCATTTTCCTTTGCACGAGCCTTTGCAACACTTACGATCTTACCATCAATATAAGCTGTGATGTACGCATTGCGGAAACCGATCTTCTTGACTGTATTCAGATGTCCCAGAACATCAGAATACGTGCGGAACAGACCCACTCTGTACACCATATTACCGCTTGAATTTCTTGATTCATAAACCGGACTCAGACCTTTGAGAGACTTCAATGTCGCCTTGTTCTTGGATGCAAAGATCTGGATCTGATATACAACACCTGATGGAATGGTCTGATCTTCAGCAAACTGCGCCACATCAAGAACCTTGAACGAATAGTCAAACTTCTCCTCCGGCACCTCTACCTGCATATTGAGGTCAGAACCCATATTCCTTCTGACGAACTCATATTCATCTGTAACGGCCTCAACCTGGCGATCATCTTCCTCCATCAGCTTATCCATATCGATGACAACGCCCTTCATAAGAAGTTGAATCTCAGTCTGCTGAAGCTGAGACTGCACCACCTTAAGAGAATCCTTGAACAAATCCAGACGTTCCACTGATTTTCCTTCTGCAGCCAACGCAGCATAATGAGAGACAGAATCTTTAAGTGTCAAAACATCCCTCATCATGATCTTATATTTCTGAATCTCAGTATTTTCTGGCTTCGCAACATATTTCTGTCCATCAGTCGAGCGGACTGGTTCAAGTATGGCAATCTCCATCAATTCTGACGGATCCATGACTGAGCGTCTTACAGACACGTTATCGAATTCAAGAACGTAGACATATACGCTATCCTCCGAACACTCTCTGTTGGAAGCAAATATTGAATAGCGGCCATCCTCAGTGTCCATATAAAGGAAATCATCTGCGGGTGAAGAATATGGGAAACCCATATTTACCGGTGCATCCCAATCTTTGCTGTCTTCGTTCCACCTTGAGACATATATATCATATCCTCCCACTCCATAAAGGCCTGCAGATGAAAAGAATAAGGATTTTCTGTCAGGAGAAAGCATCGGATAGATCTCATCAGAAGCAGAGGTCATCTGCTCATTAAGCAAAGACGGTAGAGTCCAGAGTGTATCCCTCAAGGATGAAGTGTAGATGTTTCTGATTCCCTCATTATCTGTTGCCGACCAATATATCGTGCGGTCCTGGCTTCTGATATAGGAAGCGCGGGCAAAACGGTGATCTGCAGAGGAATCCAACTGGTTTGGAACACTTCTCCAACTGCTGTCCTGCAGGGGATAATAAAGAAAGAACTCATCAATCGAGAACCTGCGTCTTGCCACCACGTTTGGAATATCCACAAAACCCATCATGCTACGGCCGTTTTCAGACATAAGGACCTTGTCCTGAATATCAAACCTGAGCAAGGTGTCTTCACTTGCATATAATTCTGAACCAGCCTGTTCCAATGCCGCTTCATACGCATCGAGAGATTCATCGAAACGATATGCGATACGCAAGGAATCTCCCTTCTCCATCAGAGATTTCAGTCTGAGCGAATGATCCGGTTCCTGAGCACCAACCAAGACTGAAACTGACATAAGAAGAGTCAGAGAAATCAGATATATGTATATATTTAACTTGCGTAGCATCTAAAAACAGCGATTACATCCTACAAATTTAAAAAACTGTTTTGATATTTCTCACAAAAACACCAGATTAAGCGATAAAACAGGGCCATTTCTTTATTTATTGAAAAAAAATCGTAAATTTGTGCCCTATTTTGCGGTTCGTGTACCATACGACCAAGTCTGGATACGAAAAACCTGAAACAAATATCATTAAAACAATAAATTATTATGCAAAGTAAAGGCGCAATCAGATTTGTGGCAATCTTGCTTCTTCTCGCATCTTTCTGGCAGCTTTCATTCACTCTTGTGACTAACCTCCAGGAGAAGAAGGCAGCTAAGTATGCAGAGGCTAAGGCAGTTGCTGCAATGGAGACAACCGAGTTCAGCAAAGTTGCTGACGCGGACAAGGCCTTCTATCTCGACTCAATCAAGAAGGACGAGAACAGATGGTACCTTGATTCAATTTCATCCGAGAAGATTTATTTCGGATACACATTCAAGGATGTTAAGGCTAAGTCAATCAACCTTGGTCTTGACCTCAAGGGCGGTATGAACGTAATGCTTCAGGTTCAGCTCAAGGACCTCGTGAAGGCTCTCGCAGGCAACAATGAGGCTCCAGAGTTCGCACAGGCACTCGCACTTGCACAGGAGCGCAGCGTTGAGTCACGTCTTGATTACATCTCACTCTTCGCAGAGGCTTGGAAGGAGACTTCCAACGGTATGCCGCTTGCTCAGATCTTCGGTACTTACGAAATGAGAGACAAGATCGGTCCTGAGTCAACTGACGAGCAGGTGATCGAGGTTATCCGTGCTGAGGCTGAGAGTGCAGTATCTAACTCATTCAACGTCCTCAGAAACCGTATCGACCGTTTCGGTGTAACTCAGCCAAACATCCAGAAGCTTGGTAACAGCGGACGTATCCTTGTCGAGCTCCCAGGTGTAAAGGAGCCGGAGCGTGTAAGAAAGCTCCTCCAGGGTACAGCTTCACTCGAGTTCTGGGCTACTTATGACAACGCTGAGGTTGAGATGTATCTCGCTGAGGCTAACGCAGCACTTGCACAGCTTCTCGGTGACGAGGCTGTTGTAGAGACTGCAGCTGAAGAGGGCGACCTCCTTGCTCAGGAGCTTCAGAACAACGAGGCTGACGCAGCAGCTTATGCAGCATACAAGAAGCAGAACCCGCTTTTTGCAATTCTCCAGCCATCTGGCGCTAGAGGAAACGCATGCATCGGTTATGCACACTATGCTGATACAGCTAAGATCAACAAGTACCTCTCTATGCCTCAGATCAAGAGCCTCTTCCCAGTTGAGTTCAAGCCAATGTGGGCAGTAAAGGCTTCTCCTTATATCCCAGGTGGTAACACATTCGAGCTCGTGGCTATCAAGGCTACTTCACGTGACGGTAAGGCTCCACTTGATGGTGGTGTTGTAACTGACGCACGCGTTCAGTATGGTAATACAGGCGGTAACCCTGAAGTTTCAATGTCAATGAACGGTGAGGGTGCAAGCGTATGGGCAAGAATGACTGGTGACAACATCGGCAAGCAGATCGCAATCGTTCTCGACGGTATGGTTTACTCATATCCTATGGTAAACGGCAAGATCGAGGGTGGTAGCTCACAGATCACCGGTAACTTCACACTTGAGGAGGCTGAGGACCTTGCAAACGTTCTCAAGTCAGGTAAGCTCCCTGCACCGGCAACTATCATCCAGGAGCAGGTTGTAGGACCTTCACTTGGTGCTGAGTCAATCAATGCAGGTCTCATCTCATTCGTGATCGCATTCCTCCTCGTACTCGTGTACATGGTACTCTTCTACCAGGGCGCTGGTCTCGTAGCTGACATCGCACTCCTGTGCAACGTTGTTCTCCTCTTCGGTACACTCGTTTCATTCGGTGCTGTCCTCACTCTCCCTGGTATCGCCGGTCTCGTATTGACACTCGGTATGGCAGTGGATGCTAACGTGATCATCTACGAGCGCGTCAAGGAAGAGCTCCGCGCAGGCAAGGGTCTCAGCAAGGCAATCGCTGACGGTTACAAGAACGCTTATTCAGCTATCGTTGACGGTCAGATCACTACCCTCCTTACCGGTATCGTACTCTTCGTGTTCGGTTCAGGTCCGGTACAGGGCTTCGCTACAACTCTTATCATCGGTATCATCACATCAGTTCTTACTTCAATCTTCATCACTCGCATCATCTTCGATGACAGAGTATCAAAGGGTAAGGACGTGACATTCGATAACAAGCTCACACGAAACTTCCTCCAGAACACTAAGGTTGACTTCATCGGCAAGAAGAAGATCGCTTACATCGTTTCTGGTGCTCTCATCGTTATCTCACTCGTATCTATCTTCACTAAGGGCTTCACTTATGGTGTTGACTTCACTGGTGGACGTACATATGTTGTAAGATTCGATCAGACTGTAGGCGCTGAGGAGGTTCGTGCTGCAGCTATCGCTGAGTTCGACGGCGCTGTCGAGGTTAAGCAGTTCGGTGGCGAGAGCCAGATGAAGATCACTACTCAGTATCTTGTAAATGACGAGTCAACTGACGCTGACGCAGCTGTTGAGGGCAAGCTCTACAATGCACTCAAGGGCTTCTTCGCTGAGGAACTCTCATTCGCTGAGTTCACTTCAACTCTCGACAACCCTAACGGTATCATCAGCTCTGACAAGGTGGGTCCTACTATCGCTAACGACATCACAAGATCAGCTATCATCGCTGTGATCATCGCTCTCTTCGTGATCTTCGCTTATATCGCAGTACGATTCAGCGGTTGGACATGGGGTCTTGGTGGTGTTGTAGGTCTTGCACACACAGCACTCATCGTGATCGGCTTCTTCTCACTCTTCTCAGGTATCCTTCCATTCAGCCTTGATATCGACCAGACATTCATCGCTGCGATCCTGACTATCATCGGTTACGCTATCAACGATACAGTGGTTATCTTCGACCGTATCCGTGAGTACAAGGAGCTTCATCC
>JAZKYT010000042.1:0-13724 GCA_045612265.1 Candidatus Cryptobacteroides sp. | reverse complement strand
AACGACAAGTTCGGTATCGTTAAGGGTCTCATGACAACTGTACACGCTGCAACTGCAACTCAGAAGACTGTTGACGGTCCTTCACGCAAGGACTGGAGAGGTGGTCGCGGTATCCTCGAGAACATCATCCCTTCATCAACTGGTGCTGCTAAGGCTGTAGGTAAGGTTCTTCCAGTTCTCAACGGTAAGCTTACAGGTATGGCATTCCGCGTTCCTACTTCAGACGTTTCTGTACTTGACCTTACTGTAGTTCTCGAGAAGCCAGCTACAATGGCTGAGATCTGCGCTGCAATGAAGGAGGCTTCACAGAACGAGCTCAAGGGTATTCTTGGTTACACAGAGGATGCAGTTGTTTCAACTGACTTCCGCGGTTGCGCTAACACTTCAATCTTCGACGCAAACGCTGGTATCAGCCTCGACGCTAACTTCGCTAAGGTTGTTTCTTGGTATGACAACGAGTGGGGTTACTCAAACAAGGTTCTCGAGATGGCACGCGTTATCGCGAAGTAATCTGAACCTCAAGTTCTATAAAGCTGGCCTGAAAAGGTCAGCTTTTTTTTGTATCTTTGCGCCCGGTTAAGTAGTTAGTGTAAAATGAAATTATTCAGTAAGTTAGAGAAACCGTCATGGTGGGTCTCTTTGCTGCCGTTTGTGTTCCTGGTGGCTGCCTTGTCGGTTGTGATATATGTCTTCGGATCGGATGCCCTCTCTGGTGCCAGTCAGGTGGCACTTCTTTTTGCGGCAGGTTTCACTGTTGTCCTTGCGATGGTTCTGTATCGCATTCCATGGAAGGTCTTTGAGGAGGCAATCCTTGATAATATTACTTCAGTCGGAACGTCAATCGTCATTCTGCTTCTGATTGGAGCCGTTTCAGGTTCATGGATGATCAGCGGAGTTGTGCCGACGATGATATATTATGGTATGAAGGTCATATTCCCGGATATCTTCCTGTTTGCAACCTGCATTATCAGTGCCCTGATTGCTGTAATGACTGGAAGCTCGTGGACAACTATTGCAACTATAGGTGTGGCGCTTGTGGGTATCGGTACTGCCCAAGGGTATGAGCCTGGCTGGATTGCTGGTGCAATTATATCGGGTGCATATTTCGGAGATAAGGTCTCTCCGCTTTCGGATACCACTGTGTTGGCTTCATCTTCTGCCGGAACGCCTCTCTTTACGCATATACGCTTCATGATGGTTACAACTGTGCCATCGTTCATTATCACTCTGATCATATTCCTTGTGGTGAGTCTACTGCACGACAAACCTTCTGCTGCTATGGCGGCTGATTTTGCACATGACCTGAAGGATACATTCAACATATCACCATGGCTGTTCCTTGTGCCGGTTGTGACTGCTGTGCTCATTGCTAAAAAGGTATCGGCTATCGCCACTCTGTTCATTGCTGCAGTGGTTGCTGGTGTTGCGGCGCTTATATTTCAGCCTCATATCATCGGAGCTATCGCTAATGACTGCGCTCCTGATGCAGCGGCTAGGCTCTCATTCCTTGACGGATATAAGGGTCTGTCGATTGCTTATTATGGATCTACAGCAATTGATACAGGAAATGAGACTCTGAATTCATTGGTTTCTACAAGAGGTATGACAGGAATGCTCAGCACTGTGTTTCTCATTATTGCTGCCAGCTGCTTTGGTGGTGTGCTTATGGGAAGTGGTATGCTCCAGTCGTTGACTGATACGCTTGTCAAGTTTGTGAAGCGCCGTGTGACCATGGTTGCATCGACTGTCGGAACCGGTATTTTCGCGAATATGATAACCGGTGACCAGTATCTTTCAATCCTCCTGACGAGCAGCCTCTATAAGAAGCTGTACCAGGAGAGAGGATACGACAGCAAACTTCTCAGCCGTTCAGTGGAGGACTCTGCTACAGTGGTGTCGGTTCTTATTCCTTGGAATTCCTGCGGTATGACACAGGCAACGGTTCTGAAGGTTGCCACTCTGGAATATCTTCCATATTGTTTCTTCAACCTTCTGTCGCCTCTGATGTCCATCTTTATCGCTGCAATTGGCTTCAAGATTGTTCGCAAATCCAAATAAATTTCTAACTTTGTAAGGTTGGGCATTACACTTGCCCCTGAAAGTAGAATTTGAACACTTAAATATTTGGATTATGAAAGAGTTGAAAGGAACAAAGACTGAAGCTAATCTTCAGACTGCATTTGCCGGTGAGTCTCAGGCACGCAACAAGTACACTTACTATGCGTCAAAGGCTAAGAAGGACGGTTATGTTCAGATCGGTAAGCTTTTCGAGGAGACAGCTAACAATGAGAAGGAGCATGCTAAGATCTGGTTCAAGCTTCTTCACGGTGGCGAGATGCCTGATACACCTACAAACCTTCTTGATGCAGCTGAGGGTGAGAACTACGAGTGGACTGACATGTATGCAGGCTTCGCAGTGACTGCACGCGAGGAAGGCTTCGATGAGATCGCTGAGCTTTTTGAGAAGGTTGGTGCAATCGAGAAGATGCACGAGGAGCGCTATCGTCAGCTTCTTGCCAATGTACAGGGTGGTCTTGTGTTCTCACGCGACAACGATATGATGTGGGAGTGCTCAAACTGCGGTCACGTGGTTGTAGGCAAGCAGGCTCCTGATCTTTGCCCAGTGTGCAAGCATCCGAAGAGCTACTTTATGATTCACGCTACTAACTACTAGTAGATAGAATCTGGATAAAATAATAACGGGCAGTCCGATGGGGCTGCCCGTTATTCGTTGTATAAAGTCTGTTACTTTTTGCAAACCTTGAGGGTAAGAACGTATCTGATCAGATTGTGAAGGATGTAAAGTGTGAAGACAAGCAGTGGAATGAATGACCAGTGGATCTTCAATACCAATGCTGCTACAGCAAATACAGCGCAGATCACGATGAATCTGAGTCTTACAGGGTTGTACTCCGAGTCTTTCTTCACCTTGATCGAGATCATCGGGATTTCGCTTACGAGAAGCAGTGCCAGGATCACTGATGCGATAGGAATGAAGTAAGGATTGTGCAACATGTCGACGCTTGTCATTACTCCGTTGTCGGCAGCGTAGATGAGTGAACCGCACCACATTGCGCAAGCTGGAGTAGGGAGGCCGAGGAAGTTTTCGGTCTGTCTGTCGTCAACGTTGAACTTTGCAAGACGGATGGCCGAGAATACCACGATGATGAGTGGCACGTATGACAACCAGCCTGTCATACCTCCTTCAACCATTCTTCTGTGCATCATCATTGCAGGAAGAAGACCGAAGCTGATCACGTCTGCTAGGGAGTCGAGGTCCTTTCCAATAGGGGTGAAGGCCTTGAGAGCTCTTGCTGCGAATCCGTCGAAGAAATCGAAAACGGCAGATGCAATCATCAGGTAGAAAGCTATATTCAGCTCTCCGTGAAAAGTGAATATCACACCCAGAGCCCCGCAGAAGAGGTTCATGGATGTGATAGTGTTAGGTATATGCTTAGTAATCTGCATTTTTCAAATTATTTGATACCGAGCTTCTTTGCAATGTGCTTAGGAAGAGCATCCTTGTGAACTACGATGTTCATAGTCTTGTAACGTACGAATGCGTCTGATGCATACCAGATACCCTTGTACTTACCAGTCTCACCCCATGAGTTCTTTACCATGAAGTAGTTTGTACCGTTCTGGTCCTTTGCAACACCGTAGATGTGCATTCCGTGGTCATCAGTAGTGGTCTTTCTGTCATAACCGTCCTGACGCATCTCCTGAGTGATTACCATCTCCTGTGGAAGCTCAGCCTTTACTTCCTCCTGTGGAGTCTCAGTTGCCTTACCAACCCAACGCTCCTGGTCTGAACCTGCAGTTGCCTTCTTCTCTTCAACCGGCATTACTGCAAGACCGTCACGTGTGAAGCCCTTCTCACTTACGTCTGAGCCCCAAGCGATTGTGTAGCCGTTCTCGATAGCGTTGTACATAACCTCCATCATCTCGTCCATTGGAAGGTTGTATGCGCTGTCCCATCTCCAGTTGTCGCAAACCTCGATGATGAATGGCTCATAGAATGGGTGGTGAGTGAATGAAGTGATATTCACATAGTCATCGTAGTTGAAGCCGATGTGATCTGCAAATGAAGCTGGAGTGTATTCAACTCCCTCATATACGAATGTCTCTGGATATTCACCGAAATATGCCTCTACAACGCCGTCAAAGCCACGAAGCCATGCTGTTGAAAGAGTTCTGTTAGGATTCTTCTTCACTGCATCCACATAACCCTTGAGGACTGCGTCGAGCTCGTTGTGCTCTGGCTTGTCAGTACCGTAGTTGAAACCTGGCATAGCCTCCTGAGGAACGATACCGTAGTCGTTGATCACGTGAAGAACATCGCCGAATGAGCTACCTGCTGCGAAATTGAGGTGACCGTCGAGGCGGACATACTTCACTGCTCTGTCGCGGTATGACTTACCAACAACGAACATCTCTGAGAGATCGAGCTCATAACCCTTTGTTCTGAGGATCTCAGACTCAACGAATGAAAGAGCTGAGAAACACCAGCAAGTACCTGAACGATACTGGTTCTTGATTGATGTGATAGGGTTTTCCTTAACTGTTGTGAATTCATACTCCGGAGCCTTAGGCTTTTCCTGAGCTGATGCCGAAATTGCAACAAGTGCTGCTGCAAAGGCGATGGTGATTGTTTTTAGTTTCATATCTTAAGTGTGTTAATATTCCCTAATCCTACAAATATAGGTTATTTTTTATAAAATTTCAATAACTTTGGGTCGATGCACGAGTGTAAACATACTATATTATATATTCATGGGATGGGTGGAGGTGCGGATTCGCGCATTCCTTCAGTTCTTAATGAGTATTTTTCTGGCCAATCCGATCCTGTTGTCCGGGTGGTCTGCCGTACATATTCCTTCGATCCTGAAGTCGCGCACAAACAGATAGAATCGTGGATGGATGAGTTAAGGCCGGATCTGATAATAGGCGAGTCTCTGGGTTCATTGCATGCCTTGAGAATATATGACCGTCCCGTTCTTCTGGTTTCGCCAGCTCTTAATTCGCATATACATTTCTCAATCATGTCATGGCTGACGTGGATACCCGGAGTTAGCTGGTATTTCGCACGCAAGTTCCGTCCGAGGGAAGGGGACAGGCAGCCGCTTTCGTTTACGCGTCCGGTGTTGAAAAAGTACCGCCTTCATGGCCAGACAGCTCTTCGGTTCAAGGAGAAATCATCGTTCGAGGTTCATGCGTTTTTCGGTACTCATGACCACTACCGGAGGAACGGAGTGGTGAGCATCAGAAGGTGGAAAAAGCTCTTCGGAGACACGTTTACACTCTATGATGGCACCCATTTTATGGAGATTGAGTATGTTCATTCGCTCCTCATACCTAAAATTATGGAGGTATTATCAATCTGATTATAAATAGTTGTATATAAATAAAGAAAACAAAAATGTTCGCATTTGTAACATTTTTGTTTTCTTGTATTTTGGTCTATTTTGAAGCTTTTTGAAGGCCGATTGACTAGATGGTGCGGCCAGGATAAGCCTTAAGTCCTTCCTCGAGAATGTGGAGGGCTTTCTTCATTTCTTCGATCTCAAGAACGTATGCGATGCGGGCATGATTCTTACCCATTCCAGGGGTCTTGTAGAACGAAGCTGCCGGAGTTACCATGGTGGTCTCGTTGTTCACGCGGAACTCCTCGAGCATCCACTTTGCGAAGTTCTCGGTGTCGTCAACCGGAAGTTCGGCGATTGTGTAGAACGCACCCATAGGGCAAGGAGTGAACACGCCTTCGATCTTGTTGAGACCTTCGATCATGAAGTTTCTGCGCTTGATGTATTCAGCCTTTACTTCATCGAAGTACTCATCCGGTGTGTCAAGTGCGCCGATTGAAGCCATCTGTCCGATTACTGGCGGGCAGAGGCGAGCCTGTGCGTATTTCATCGCAGCGGCCATGATCTCCTTGTTGTGGGAAACGATGCAACCGATACGTGCTCCGCAGAGGTTGTATCTCTTGGATACTGAGTCGATGAGGATCACGTTCTGCTCGAGTCCAGGGATGTTCATCGCAGAGAAGTGCGGCTCGTTGGTGTAGCAGAATTCACGATATACCTCGTCAGAAAGGAGGAAGAGGTCGTGTTTCTTTGCGATTTCGCCGATCGCGAGCATGCTTTCCTTTGTATAGAGCGTACCTGTAGGGTTGCCTGGGTTGCAGAGGAGGATTGCCTTTGTCTTAGGGGTGATCGCCTTCTCGAATTCCTCGATAGGAGGTACCTGGAAGCCCTGTTTCATATTTGTTGAAATCGCCTTGAGGGTGATTCCGTTCATGAATGCGAAGGTGTTGTAGTTGGTGTAGAATGGCTCGAGTACGATAACCTCATCACCTGGATCGCATGTGATTGTGAGCGCGAGATTCACACTTTCGCTACCTGCCACAGTGACGATGAGTTCCGGTACTTCGATATTGATACCTATCTTCTTGTAGTATTTCTCTACGAGTCCTTCTCGCAGCTGCATCAGACCAGCTGAATGAGAATATGAAACATGGTCAAGATTATAGTTTCTGATGGCATCAAGGGCACATTTTGGGGATTTGATGTCAGGCTGTCCAAGGTTAAGGTGATATACTTTCACGCCCTGTTTCTTTGCTGCGTCTGCATATGGTACGAGTTTTCTGATTGCAGATGCCGGCATTGCCTGAGCAGTTTTTGAGATATTTGCCATTTTATATGCTTATATTTATATGAAATCCTTATTTGGCGCAAATATAACCATATTTTTTGAAGATACTCTTCCTTGAAATTACTATATTTGCGGCTTATTGTCAAAATTTCATTGGTCTATGGCGACATTCAGACAAAGAGCCCTTAATGAGGCTTCAATGCATAAGACTGACCGATTCTATGTTGAAGACGGTCCTGTCTCTTCATATTTCGGACGTAATGTCCTTGATCTTGCGAAGATGAAGGAATATATGTCGGAGAAGGCATATGAGGCTGTGCAGGCTTCTGTGAAGTTCGGAGCAAAGCTGGATCTGAGTGTTGCGGATGAGATTGCTGCTGGAATGATGAAGTGGGCAATGGAGATGGGTGCGACTCACTATACCCATCTGTTCCAGCCACTTACAGACTCTACAGCTGAGAAGCATGAGGCTTTCATAACTGTGAAAGATGGCCGTCCGTTTGAGAAATTCAATGGTAGTGCACTTGTTCAGCAGGAGCCTGATGCTTCAAGTTTCCCTAACGGAGGTCTGCGCAATACGTTCGAGGCACGCGGATATTCTGCATGGGATCCTATGTCTCCTGTGTTCCTGATGGATGGAACTCTTTGTATTCCATCGGTTTTCGTGTCATATACCGGTGAGGCTCTTGATACAAAGGTGCCGCATCTGAAGTCTCTTCATGCCTTGAGCGAGGCTGCGACCAAGGTGGTCAACCTCTTTGATGAGGGAGTGAGTGCTGTGAAGGTGAATCTCGGTATCGAGCAGGAGTACTTCCTCGTGGATGAGGCTCTTTACAACGCCCGTCCGGACCTTATGCTTTGCAACAGAACGGTGATCGGACACACTTCGGCTAAGGACCAGCAGCTTGAGGACCACTATTTCGGAGCTATTCCTTCGCGAGTGAGCTCGTTTATGAAAGATTTTGAGACTGAGGCATATAAGCTTGGAATCTTGCTTCAGACAAGACATAATGAGGTGGCTCCTAATCAGTTTGAGTGCGCGCCGGTTTATTGCGATGCAATCAAGGCGGTGGATCAGAACATGATGCTGATGATCGTGATGCAGAAGGTGGCTGAGAAGCATCATCTGAAGGTGATTCTTCATGAGAAGCCTTTTGATGGCGTGAATGGTTCCGGAAAGCATTGTAACTGGTCGATTGTCACAGATACGGGTGTAAATCTGCTTTCTCCGGGCTCTACACCTAAGAAGAATCTTCAGTTCCTTTCTTTCTATGCGGCCGTTCTGAAGGCTGTTTACAGGCATCATTACCTTTTGATGACCTCTGTTGCTACTCTTGGCAACTCGTATCGCCTTGGCGGCAATGAGGCTCCTCCAGCAGTGATGTCTGTGTTCTCCGGTTCTACATTGTATAGCGTCTTTCAGCATATCATGGGTCTTAAGGACTCTGCCAAAGGTGTTGAGAATCAGGAGAGTATCAAGATCGTGAACTCTATTCCGGAGATTTTCCCGGACAATACAGATAGAAACAGAACTTCGCCATTTGCGTTCACTGGTAACCGCTTTGAGTTCCGCGCCGTTGGCACTTCACAGAATGTTGCGTCTGCGGTATATGTGCTGAACTGTGCTGTGGCGGAGAGCCTTGCTGAGTTCAGAGCTGAGGTGGATGCGCTTGAGGCTGCTGGCGAGGAACGTTCGGCTGCCGTGATGAAGGTGGTGCGCAAGTTCATCGAGGAGTCGAAGGATATCATGTTCGAGGGTAACGGATATAGCAAGGAGTGGGAGATTGAATCACGTTCGCGTGGCCTTCGTGCAGTGACAAATATTCCTGACGCTTATGAGGTTTATCATGAGGCTCAGACACTTAAGGTGTTCGAGGATACTGGTGTCCTTGCCCGCAACGAGGTGGAGGCGCGTTTCGAGATCCTGAATGAGACCTATGTGAAGAAGCTTCAGATCGAGGCTCGTGTGATGGGTGATATGTGCCTGAATCATGTGATTCCTGCGGCTGTACGCTATCAGAACGTCTTGATTGAGAATGTGAAGGGTGTCAAGGATATATTCGGAGCTGATTATATGACATATTGCTCTTCTGAGATCGAGACTTTGAAGAAGATATCCATACTGATGAATAATGTTTCTGCTGATGTGGAGGCGCTTGTGGAGGCCCGCAAGAAGGCGAACAGGATTGAGGATATAGCTCAGAGGGCGAAAGTATATTCAAGAGAGGTGAAGGACATGATGGACAAGGTGAGGGAGAGTGCGGATGATCTGGAGATGCTGATCGATGACGAGATGTGGCCTTTGCCTAAGTATAGAGAACTGTTGTTCTTTTAATTGAGTGATTATGTTTAAGGAAAGTATTACCCCTCAGGAGATCGAGAAGCTGGAATATGCTTCGTTTCCGGGGAAGATATATGTGATTGATTCTGTTGGCGCTGAGTTCAACAGGGCGATTGCCTATCTGCGTGCGCAGAAGGTGATTGGTTTCGATACCGAGACCCGTCCTACATTCACGCCTGGTCAGCCACAGTACGGAGTGGCTCTTCTACAGCTTTCCGGTCCTGACAGAGCATATCTGTTCAGGGTTAAGACTATGGGTATGCACAGGAGGTTATGCAATCTTATGGCATCTGATAAAGTACTTAAGGTGGGAGCTGCTATTCACGACGATATCAGAGGTTTACAACGTTTGCATCAGTTTGAGCCAGCCGGCTTTGTGGACCTTCAGAAGATTGTCTGCGAGTGGGGAATCAGGGATAAGAGTGTGAAGAAGATGGCTGCAATCATCATGGGATTCAGAATATCAAAGACTCAGCAGTTGTCCAACTGGGAGGCTGAAAGACTGTCTGATGCACAGTGTATGTATGCGGCTACTGATGCCTGGGTCTGCAGGGAGATGTATCTGAAGCTTATGCGTGAGGAAAAGTGCCCGCTTCCTTCAGAACCGGTTAATCAATAGTATTTTGTAAATATTTGATTATGTGCCCGTTATCGGGTGTTATATAAAGAAAAAATATATTAACGATGATAAAGGTAATATTAAAACGTGGTAGGGAAGAATCCCTTCGCAGATTCCATCCTTGGGTGTTCTCTGGTGCAATCGCTGAGATCCAGGGTAATCCGTTAGAGGGTGATGTCGTATCTGTTCATGCATCAGATGGCGAATTCCTTGCTTATGGTCACTATCAGATCGGTTCGATTGCTGTGCGTGTGCTCAGCTTCGACGAGAGTGCTTTGCGTGCTGATTTCTGGGAGGAGATGCTTGCGCGTGCGCTTGAGGTGCGCGTCGCCTGCGGTCTTCATGGCTCGGATGACACCAATTGCTACCGTCTTGTTCACGGTGAGGGTGACAACCTTCCAGGTCTGATCATTGACTACTATGATGGAGTCTGTGTGCTTCAGGCGCACTCTGTGGGTATGTTCCGTGCCAAGAAGCAGATCTCTGATGCGCTTCGTGTGGTTTACGGTGATCAGTTGAAGGCTGTGTACGACAAGAGCTCAGGAACAGCACCTTTCAAGGCTGGTCTTGAACTGATCGACGGCTACCTCTATCGTCGTGAAGATTTCCATCAGCATGAGCTTGCAGTCCTCGAGAACGGACAGAAGTTCCTTGTGAACTGGACTGAGGGTCAGAAGACAGGTTTCTTCCTTGACCAGAGAGATAACCGTGCCCTCGTCGGCAGTGTTGCTCGCGGACGTAACGTATTGAACCTCTTCTGTTATACCGGTGGATTCTCAATCTATGCTTTAGCTAACGGAGCAGAGCATGTCGACTCTGTTGACAGCTCGAAGAAGGCGATGATGATGGTGGATAGAAACGTGGAATTGAATGGTTTCGAGCCATCCCGCCACACTTCGCTCTGCTGCGATGCTATCGACTATCTTCGCGAGGTTCCTGTTGGCAAGTACGACCTCATGATCGTCGACCCGCCTGCATTCGCAAAGCACAGAGGTTCGCTTAAGAACGCCCTTCGTGCATACCAGCGTCTCAACGCTGCTGCGATCTCAAAGGTGGCTCCCGGCGGATTCGTCTTTACGTACAGCTGCTCGCAGGTAGTTGACAAGGAGGCCTTTGCATTGGCAGTGTTCTCAGCAGCAGCCCAGGCCGGCCGCAGAGTCCGCATTCTTGATCGCCTGAACCAGCCATGCGACCACTCTGTGAATATTTATCATCCGGAAGGTGAATATCTTAAAGGTTTGCTGCTTTATGTCGAATAATCGTATTTTACCGCTTGTCGTTCTGTTTTTTACACTTGCATCATGCGGTGTAAAAAGCAATATATCCGATAAATCTGCGGTTGAGTTCACGGAAGATTCCGTGTCAGTTACTCTCCAGGGCAAGCTGGATGTGTGCCAGAGTTGGGATTCGAATTGGATTCACAGATATGACGCTGATGTTGAAGCACTTGCTGCAAAAGCTGCTGCAGATCCGAATTCCGAGATTGATGTCCTTTTCTTTGGCAGTTCTTCAATCAGGTTGTGGAAAGACCTGGCCGAAATGATGGCACCTTTGACCGTGGTCAATCGTGGTTATGGCGGAGCTACAGTCAGGGATATTCTTATGAATTATGAGAAGATCATGGCTGATTATTCTCCTAAGGCATTCGTTATCTTCTGTGATAATGATATATGCGGAAATCCTGGGCTGGATTTGAGCGTGGCAGGTGTGCTTGATCACTACAGGCTTTTATTCAATAAGTTGGCGGACGATTATCCTGGGGTTCCTGTGTACTTCCTTTCGTGGAAGTATTCTGAGTGCAGGGCAGGTCTGAGAGAAACACAGAAGCTGCTTAATGATGTCATGAAGGATTATATGAAGACCCAGCCAGGTTTGACATTTGTGGATGTGAATTCCACTCTACTTCTTCCAGATGGAAATGTGAGCGGCGCCCTCTTCGAAACTGACAATCTTCACATCAACAGGGATGGATATCTCCTCTGGACATCCGTTTTGAAACCTTACCTGCTAGAAAATTGCAAAAATGTCAAATAAAGTTTTGCAAATCCAGCAATAATCCATATATTTGCAATCCCAAAACGGAAATGGTGCTTTGGCCGAGCGGTTAGGCACAGGTCTGCAAAACCTGCTACAGCGGTTCGATTCCGCTAGGCACCTCTCTCGACCCCTCTAGATACACTTCTAGAGGGGTTTTTGTTTTTCTTACCCTCAAAAGTGTACTGAAAATGTACTAAAATTTTCGCAGTGTACTGATTCCAAATCCCCGAATGTACTACATTCAACAAAAAGATCCAGATACCGGAAAGTACCTGGATCAAGTGCGAATTTAATACACAATCTTATTTAGATTGTACATCGGTGCAAATATAGCAAATTTTTCCCTACCTTCGCCCCGGAATCCCGAGCTGTCGCCTCAACGCCATGCTCATCCTCCTAGACCCCGCCCACGGCCACAACACCCCCGGCAAACGCTCCCCAGACGGCACCCTCCTCGAATACGCCTACACCCGCGACCTCGCCAACCAAATCCTCGCAACCCTCCAGGACAAAGGCCACAACGCCCAACTCCTCGTCCCCGAAACCGAAGACATCCCCCTCAAAGAACGCGTCCGCCGCGTCAACGCCCATTGCACCGCCCTCGGCAAAACCAACGTCCTCCTCATCTCCATCCACATCAACGCCGCCGGCGACGGCACCCGCTGGCACACCGCCACCGGCTGGTCCTGCTACACCACCAAAGGCCACACCCTCTCCGACACCCTCGCCACCTGCCTCTACCAATCCGCTCGCCACACCCTCAAAGGCAAAGCTATCCGCACCGACTACGCCCGCGACGACGACCCCGACTGGGAAGAAAACTTCTACATCCTCCGCCACACCCACTGTCCCGCCGTCCTCATCGAAAACTTCTTCATGGACAACAAACAGGATCTCGCCTACCTCCTCTCACAAGAAGGCAGACGAGAAATAATCGAAACCATCATCGACGGCATCGGAAGGTGTGTGCTCACCTTGGTATCCGGCTAGTGCCGATTTACTTCTTCTTGCCACCACCGAATGCAAAACCGACATTCAGGGCAAACCAGTTGCATTTGTTATGAAAATTCATTTTGTATTCAGCAGTAATTCTAAGATGGTCAAAGAATTCTACACCGATACGAGGATTCAACACGATAGGAGAAAAGACCTGCTCATATACAGATGGTTTACCATCGCTTCCAATAGCTCCCGGAGTATCATAAATCAATTCTGTTCTACCAAGTCCGATACCAGCAAATGGGGCTACTTTATCCCAATACCTGAAATTATAATCAGCAAAAGCAAGCATACTGAATTTATTGCTGACATTATATGAAGTCTTGTGTTCGTCTTTCCTATTCATATATCCTAATCCAAGTTGAAAGCCCAGATCCCAAGGAGTGTCTTTGAGATTAGTTCTTGCTTCAAGGTATGCATTTACTCCAGGTGTCGCTTTCAGCACCCCATAATTTGAGCCCATGGTCATACCTCCTCCTACCTCGAATTCAAAGGCCTTTACTTTAGTGTTGTTCTGTGCATTTACATTGCAGAAAATTACGCTCATCATAATAGCTATAAGTGAAATTGTAAAATTCTTTTTCATTGTATTGTAATTGTTAAGTGTTTATAAATATGACGTGTAATTATCGTTTTAGTACTATTCCTTAACCCCCCAGCACCTCCAAACAGCAAAACCGAATCTCCTCCTCATCAAGCCCGCACTCCTTCAGATGCTCTATGAACTCTGGGTGATCCCTCTCGAAAGCAGCCAGCAGATTCTCGATGAACTCGCCCCGGCTGTCCTTGATTTGCTCAAGCTGCTTGATACTGTCAATGTGTATGTTGTTTTTCAAGTCCATTGTTAATGTTTTGTTCGTTTTTCTACCACAAAGTTACCCGCCAAAAGTTTTGCACAACAAAAAACGACCTACGAATTTCACCTCGTAAGTCGTTGATTATCAATGTGGATTGAAAATAATTCTTTTGCAGTCTTTGGGAAAAGTTTTACAAACCTACTTTTCATGCAGCTCCCTAAGGTAAATCGACAAGTTCGTGTCGTTTTCTGTAAGTCCTAACTTATGCCTGATGTCTGCA
>JAZKYT010000041.1:0-41315 GCA_045612265.1 Candidatus Cryptobacteroides sp. | reverse complement strand
GATTTCTTTAGCCATAATTATTGATTATTTTTATATTTTTCATTGTAGAATGGGCACAGCTAGCCCAAACAGGCGGCAAATTTAGGAAAAAATGTCCAAACTCCCAATAAAAATGTTATCTTTGCCTTGATATCGCAAAAGTTTATGCCCATCCTCGAAAAAATAGTTATATCTGACTTCAGAAACATTCAGCTTCAGGAGCTGGAGTTCTCTCCGAATGTGAACTGCGTAAGCGGAAACAACGGAGAGGGAAAGACCAATCTCCTTGATGCAATCTACTATCTTTCAATGACCAAGAGTGCATTCGCATCTTCAGACAAGTTCTGTTTCCGACACGGCACTGAGGAATTTTCGCTTTCCGGCACATATAGAATGGAGAATTCTCTCTCCAGCCGCTTTGCCCTGAAGATGACGTCAAAGGGCGAAAAGAAAGTCCGTCGCGACGACAAACCTTATACAAAAGTTTCAGAACATATCGGCGTTCTGCCGATTGTGATGGTATCACCATCTGATATTTCCCTTGTGAGCGAATCCGGTGAGGAACGCAGGCGCTTCATGAATGCAGTGCTCTCCCAGATGGACAGGGAATACATGTCAGCCCTCCAGCAATATAACCGTCTCCTGCTTCAGCGTAACAAGATGTTGAAGGAGAATACCCTGGACAGGTCTCTCCTTGAAATAATCGATATGCGCATGGCAGCTTATGCGGAGCCTGTATACAAGGCCCGTAATGCATTTGTGGAGGAACTTCGCCCGATAGTAAAGGAATATTACAAGGCTGTGTCGGGAGATTCGGAAGAGATCGATATAGAATATGACACAGAGCTGGCGAAAGCTGGTCTGGATCAGATTCTTGCTGCATCATATGAAAAGGACAGGGTGTTGAGATATACGACTTCAGGCCCTCAGAGGGATGACCTTGTGTTCACGATGAACGGTCATCCGATCCGTCGTTGCGGTTCGCAGGGACAGCAGAAGTCCTTCCTTGTGTCGCTTAAGTTTGCGCAGTATGAGATAATGAAGAGGAAATATGGCTTTGCGCCGACACTTCTGCTTGATGATGTCTTCGATAAACTGGATATGGGACGCATCTCCAACCTGCTTCAGATGGTTGCAAGCAATGATTTCGGACAGATTTTCATCACTGACAGCAACAAGGTGCGCATGGCTGGAATCGTGGATAAGCTTACTCAGGACAGAGCATATTTCGAGACAACCGGTGGAACGTTCAAAAGGATATAGGAATGACAGGCGGAGGGAACAGGATAGGAAGAAAGGATGCTGTGGGAATGGAGTCTCTCGTGACGCAGTTCATCAGGGAGATGAAGCTCTCGTCCGGTATCAATCAGGTGAGGGTGACTGAAGCCTGGAATACGGCGTCAGGAGCATCCAGATATACGCTTTCAGTGTCGTATGTCGGAACTTATGTATATGTGACAATGAATTCGTCCATGGCACGAAATCAGTTATATTACCAGCGTGATCTGATCATGCAGAAGATGAATGAGATCCTTGCGGCTGACAGTCTGTTTGTGGGAAGCGCGAAAGGGGGAGCAGCAGTAAGCAACATTATATTGAAGTAGGTTGGACCATCATCATAACAATGTACATATATGAAGATAGTTGCAGATAAGAATATACCGTTTTTGGAAGGCGTGTTTGAACCATACGCCGAGGTTGTATATCTTGACGGAAGTCAGATTTCGCATGAGGATGTGCTGGATGCTGATGCAATGATCATCAGAACACGTACAAAGTGTAATGCGGATCTGCTTGACGGCACAAAGGTCCGTATGATCTCGACAGCGACCATTGGAACTGACCATATAGACCTTCAGTATTGTGCAGAAAATGGTATCGAGGTGAATAATGCGGAAGGTTGCAATGCCGGTGGTGTGATGCAGTATGTGTTTTCTGCACTGTATGGCGTTGCTGCCAGAAAGAACATAAAGCTCGACGATGCCAATTTCGGTATCATTGGAGTCGGCAACGTGGGAAGGAAGGTGGAGGCGATGGCCAGATATCTCGGATTCAATGTCCTTCGTTGTGATCCGCCACGTGCGGCAGTCGAGGGAGAAGATGGATTCTGCTCGCTGGACTATCTTCTTGCCAATTCGCAGATCGTGACAATGCATACTCCTCTGGATGACACGACTCGAGGAATGGCTGATGCTGACTTCTTCATGAAGATGCAGCCGGGTGCGATATTCATCAATGCATCTCGTGGTGAGGTCATGGATGAGGCGGCGTTGAAGGAGATATATCCGAAACTTGGAGCAGCGATCATCGATACATGGAACCACGAGCCTGATGTGGATGAAGAACTGATAGATCTTGTGGATGTTGCGACCCCGCATATTGCAGGTTATTCATACCAGGGTAAGCAGAATGGTACTGCTTCTGCAGTTCAGTCTGTTGCCAGACATTTCGGAATAGAGGAACTGTATGACTTCTATCCAGAGAACGATGTTCCGGACCATGAGCCGGTGCTTCTTGACCTGAAGGGAAAGAAACAGGGTGAGATTGCCGCTGTGTTCCAGTACAACTATCCTATATTCACTGATGATTTCAGATTCAGGATGGAGCCGGGCAATTTCGAGAAGATGAGATCCAATTATCAGTATCGCAGGGAAATATTTGTTGAATAAAGCTAACAATAACCACATATAGCCAATAATAACTACATAAATACTAGAACTATGTTTACAAAAGAAGATGTAAAGCAGATTGAGCAGCGTGGCTCATCTGTACAGACAGTTGAAGAGCAGGTGGAGCGTTTCAAGAAAGGCTTCCCATGGATGAATATCGTGGCTCCTGCAACTCCTGAGAAGGGTATCCTCGTGCTTGATGAGGCTGCTGTGGAGGCTGCTGCGAATTATTATGAGAATGCTCAGATCAATGGCAAGTGCAAGTTCGTGCCTGCTTCAGGTGCTGCTTCACGTATGTTCAAGGATCTTTTCAGCGGACTCGATGCCCTCAAGGCTGGTAAGGAGCTTGCTGATGATGCACCTGCTGCAAAGTTCGTGGACAAGATTGCTGAGTTTGCATTCTATACTCCTGAGCTTTTCGGTGAGAAGACATGCAAGTGCCCAGAGTACAGAAAGGATGTCCTTGCGAAGACTTTGACAGACGAGGGTCTCGGATATGGTGCAAAGCCAAAGGGTGTTCTCAAGTTCCATAAGTATACAGACGGAGAGATCCGTACTGCATTTGCTGAGCATCTTGTTGAGGCTCAGAACTATATGCGTAACGAGGACGGCACTGCAAACCTCGTGGTGACAATTTCTCCAGAGCACCAGCATCTCTTTGAGGAGGCCTATGCTGAGGTAAAGGCTGCTTATGAGGCTAAGTACGGCGTGAAGTACAATATTACTTTCACTTTCCAGGATAAGGCAACTGACACAGTAGCTGTGGATGTTGAGAACAGACCATTCAGAACTGAGACTGATTCCCTTCTTTTCCGTCCTGCAGGTCATGGTGCACTCATTTACAACCTTAACAATATCAAGGAAGAGGTTGTTTCAATCAAGAATATCGACAACGTTGCCAACGAGCGTCTCCTCCCTGAGACTGCAAAGTGGAAGAAGGTGCTTCTCGGAAAGGCTCTCGAGCTTCGTGACACTCTCCACGGCTATCTCCGTGAGCTTGATATCGTGACAAAGCCTATCCAGGGTTCTGAGAACAAGACTGCAGGTGTTCCTGGTTACGATCCGATCTATGAGGACCTTTGCGCAACTCCTGAGGCAATGCAGCTTTGCGATGATATCGAGGCATTCCTCAAGAATACCCTCTGCATCGAGCTTCCTGCTGCCGAGACTCCTAAGCAGCGAGTTCAGATGCTCCGTGATAAGCTCAACCGTCCTGTCCGCGTGGCTGGTATGGTGAAGAATCAGGGTGAGCCAGGTGGTGGTCCTTTCATCATTGCCGAGAAGGATGGATCCACTTCACTTCAGGTTCTTGAGAGCGTACAGATCAATATGTCTGATGACCACGCTCGTGAGGCACTTGCAAACGCAACTCACTTCAATCCGGTTGATATCGTATGCTGTCTCCACGACTATAAGGGTGAAAGCTTCGACCTCCTTAAATATGTGGATGAGGACGCTGGCTTCATCAGCTCAAAGAGCTACCAGGGCCGCGAACTCAAGGCTCTAGAGCTTCCAGGTCTCTGGAACGGTGCGATGAGCAAGTGGAATACACTCTTCGTTGAGGTGCCGCTTGACACATTCAATCCGGTGAAGGTGGTTCTCGACCTTCTTCGCCCTGCTCATCAGAACTAAGTTTTGAGTGATGAAAAATATCGTCTTGCCCGATAAACAAGACAGGAGTCTTGCCTTTTACCTTGCCATGGAGGAATTCGTGGCAAGGGAAATTGAGGGCGAGACTTTTTTTGTGTGGAGGGTGGAGCCGACAGTGATCTTTGGCAGGAACCAGGTGCTGGAGAATGAGGTGAATCTGGAATATTGCAAGTCTGAAGGTGTATCCATTGTTCAGCGCAAGAGCGGTGGCGGATGTGTATACTCAGATAAAGGAAATATCATGATTTCATATATATCCGGCAGGGGAGTCGTCAGCGAAGTGTTCGAAAAGTATCTGAACGCATTGACCGAGTGCCTGCGAGGCCTTGGACTGGATGCGCAGAAGTCTGGCAGAAACGATATTCTTGTCGCAGGAAAGAAGGTAAGCGGAAATGCTTTCCATCAGCTTCCGGACAGAAGCATCGTGCACGGAACTCTTCTTTATGACACCGATATGGATGCTCTCGAGATTGCTATCAGGCCGCCTGTTGAGAAACTGGAGAGGCACGGCGTGGCTTCAGTCCGCCAGAGGGTTGTGAATCTTTCGGAAATTGCTGCCCTGGCTGCCGGTGATGCTCAGGCTGTACCACTTCATCCAGCATTGAAGTCGGTTGAGACGTTAGAAAAATATATTGTAGAATATTTTACTGAGGGAGAAATCCAGCTCAGTGTTGACGATGTTGAGCAGATTGAAAAGATGGCGGAGCCGTACATCGTAAAGATTTAGAATATTAAACTAATAACCAATAACCAATGGAAGAGAATCTTTTGAGGACATGTCTTTATGACAAGCATGTCGCTCTGGGTGCGCTTATGAGCCCGTTCGGAGGCTTCATGATGCCTATCCAATATTCAAGTATCACCGATGAGCATAATGCCGTGCGTCTGCGTGCCGGTATGTTCGACGTGTCACACATGGGTGAAATCTTCGTGAGCGGCCCGGATGCAGAGAAGTTTGTGAATCATATATTCACTAACAATGTTACCGGTATTCCGGATGGAAAGATTCTTTATGGAATGATGCTCTATCCTAACGGTACCACAGTTGACGACCTTCTTGTATATAAGGAGTTTGAGCCAAATAAATATCTTTTGGTCGTGAATGCTTCGAACATAGCCAAGGATTATGAGTGGATCTGTGCTCAGAAGGAAGGTTTTGACGTGGAGGTCGTGAATGCATCTGATTCATGGGGCGAAATTGCTCTACAGGGCCCTGAGGCTGAGAAATTTGCAGTTGAGACCCTTGGTCTTGCGCCTGCGGCTGAGCTCGGTTTCTACACCTATTATGAGGCTCAGTGGAAGGGTCAGAGAATGGTTGTGAGCCGCACTGGTTATACAGGTGAGGACGGATTTGAGATCTACTGCTCGCATGAGGCAATCAATGAGATCTGGGACATGCTTCTCCAGGCAGGAGTGGCTCCATGCGGACTCGGTTGCCGTGATACCCTCCGTTTTGAGGCAGGACTTCCGCTTTATGGCCATGAACTCAGTGATGAGATCACTCCGCTCGAGGCTGGACTCGGAATGTTTGCCAAGGTCAAGGAGAAGGACTTTATTGGACGTGACGCCCTCGTGGCGCAGAAAGAGGCAGGGTTGACCCGTAAGATTGTCGGTATCGAGTTGCAGGACAAGGCTATTCCACGTGCCGGATATCCGGTGGAAGTGGACGGAGTGCAGGTGGGTGAGGTAACCACAGGCTACCGAAGCATATCTACTGACCGCAGCGTATGTGTGGCTATGGTGGACAAGGCATATACCGAGCTTGGAACTGCTGTAGAGATCCGTATCCGCAAGAAGGTCTTCCCTGGCATAGTGACCAAAAAACGTTTCTACGAAACTAACTATAAGAAATGACGTTCCACGTCATTCTGAGAAGCCCGATGGGCGACGCGAGAATCTATATAAATTAATTAATACTTTAAAACTATGGCAAAGACAGTTGAAGGACTCTATTACAGTGAGTCACATGAATGGGTGAAAGTTGAAGGCGATGTAGCAGTTGTGGGCATCACAGACTTCGCACAGCACGCAATGGGCGACCTCTCATATGTGGATATGCCTGAGGTGGATGATGAATTCGAGAAGGGTGAAGAATTTGGTGCAGTTGAGAGCGTCAAGGCTGCCAGCGACCTTTTCAGCCCTGTTTCAGGTGTTGTCGTTGAGGTTAATGAGGAACTTGAGGATGCTCCTGAGCTTCTCAACGAGGATGCTTTCGCAAACTGGATCATGAAGGTCAAGATGAGCGACCCATCTGAGCTTGAGGGTCTTATGGATGCTGCCGCTTATGAGGCAATGTGTGCCAAAGAGTAGGAAGTCTGCTAACTTGTAAAATATACGCTTATGGCTTTTGCTTATTTTCCACACACGGAAGATGATATACGCCAGATGCTGGACAGAATCGGAGTAGGGTCCCTTGAGGATCTCTACTCCGATGTGCCTTCTGACGTGATCTACCGTAAAGAATATGACCTCCCGGATGCAATGTCTGAGCTTGAGGTTCGTCAGTATTTCGAGGAACTGGCAGAGCAGAATACAAGCCTTTTCTGCCTCAGCGGTCTTGGAGCATATGACCATTATTCTCCTGCAGTCATTCCTCACATCATCTCTCGTTCAGAATATCTTACTGCATATACACCATATCAGCCGGAGGTGTCACAGGGTACACTGCGCTATATCTTTGAGTATCAGTCGATGATCACTGAGCTCACAGGCATGGACTGCACCAATGCATCGATGTATGACGGTGCGACAGCTGCTGCTGAGGCAATGATGATGGCTATGGCTTCCACCAAGAAGAAGACACGAGTTCTCCTTTCTGAGGGCTTGCTTCCTCACGTGGTGAAAGTCGTGAAGACTTATGCCAAGTTCAATGGTGTAGAGCTCGGTTTCATTCCTTGTCAGGATGGAGTCACATCTTATGGTGCCATGCTGGCTGAGCTTGCAGCCGGTGATGTTGCCGGAGTGCTTGTACCTGGTATCAATAAATATGGAATAATCGAGGATCTTACAGGCTTTGCTGATGCTGTTCATGCTCAGAAAGGCCTTTTCATGGTATATTCAGATCCTTCTTCTCTCGCTGTGATCAAGACTCCTGGCGAGTGGGGAGCGGATATTGTATGCGGAGATTCGCAGTCTCTCGGTGTGCCACTTTGTTTCGGTGGTCCTTATGTCGGCTTCCTTGCATGCAGGAAAGAACATGTCCGCAAACTTCCGGGACGTATCGTCGGTGCGACAAAGGATGTGGACGGAAAGCGCGCTTATGTGCTCACTCTTCAGGCCCGCGAGCAGCATATCCGTCGTGAGAAGGCGACCAGCAACATCTGCTCGAATCAGTCGCTGATGGCTTTGTATGTGACTGTATATATGTCACTTATGGGTCCTGAGGGACTTCGCCAGGTGAACGAACTCTGCTATGGTGGAGCTCATTATCTGCATGATGCACTTCTTCAGACAGGACTTTTCGAGAAGGCCTTTGACAAGCCTTTCCTGAAGGAATTCACCCTCAAGTCACTTGTTCCAGCCGACCAGATTCAGGATGCGCTCCAGATGATCGGAGTGTTCGGCGCTGTGGAGGTTGAACCAGGTCTTGTGAACTTCTGCGTGACAGAAAAGGTTACCAAGGAGAATCTGGATGCAGTTGTGTCTTATCTATCAAATAAGGAGGACTAGCCATGAAGTACTACGATAAACTGATCTTTGATCTTTCCAAGGAAGGAAGACAGGGATATTCTTTACCGGTCAACAAGTGGACTGCTTCTGTTTCAGAGCTTCCGGAAGGCCTACGTCGCAGCGAGGCTCCTGCACTTCCGCAGGTGAGCGAGCTGGACGTTGTGCGCCACTATACCAATCTTTCACAGATGAACTTCGGTGTGGATTCGGGCTTCTATCCGCTCGGCAGCTGCACCATGAAATACAATCCGAAGATTAATGAGGAGATTGCTGCCATGCCAGCCTTTGCCGGCCTGCATCCGCTTCAGCCTGCTACTACCGTTCAGGGCGTGCTCAGATTATATAAGGATCTCTCTCATGCATTGTCTGCAATCACAGGTATGGCTGAGTTCACTCTCAATCCGTTTGCCGGTGCGCATGGTGAGCTCACAGGTCTGATGGTCATCCGTCAGTACCATCTCTCACGCGGCGATGCTAAGAGAACCCGCATCATCGTGCCGGACAGCGCGCATGGAACCAATCCTGCTTCTGCTGCTGTCTGCGGCCTTGAAATCGTCCAGGTGAAGTCCAATGCTGCCGGTCTGGTGGATGTGGAGGACCTCAAGCCGCTTCTTGACGACACGATTGCAGGTATCATGATGACCAATCCGAACACTCTCGGCCTCTTCGAGAAGGATATTCTTGAGATTGCAGCCTTGGTTCATGAATGCGGCGGTCTGCTTTACTATGACGGAGCGAATATGAATCCGCTCATGGGTGTTGTCCGTCCTGGCGATATGGGCTTTGATGTGCTTCACCTGAATCTCCACAAGACCTTCTCGACTCCGCACGGTGGTGGCGGTCCGGGAGCTGGTCCGGTGGGTGTTGCAGCTCATCTTGCATCACATCTCCCGGTTCCTAAGGTCATGGAAGCTGAGGATGGAACTCTCTATCTGGCTGATGGTCAGTCATGCGGTCAGATTTCCGGATTTATGGGCAACTTCGGTGTGCTCCTTCGAGCATATACATATATCCTTATGCTTGGAAAGCAGAACCTTAAGATGGTCGGACCGCTTGCAGTTCTTGGTGCCAACTATATCAAGGAGTCGCTCAAGGAATATTATCATCTGCCTATCCCAGGCGTCTGCAAGCACGAGTTTGTCTTTGACGGCCTGGCTGACAAGACCAGCGGCGTGACGACTCTGGATATAGCGAAGAGACTCCTGGATTATGGTTTCCATGCTCCTACGATCTACTTCCCGCTGCTGTTCCACCAGTCGATAATGATCGAGCCTACCGAGACTGAGTCGAAGGAGACATTGGACGGATTCATCGAAATCATGAGGCATATTGCTGAGGAGGCAGCTAACGATCCGTTCACATTGCTCGAAGCTCCGCACACAACTCCTGTGCGTCGTCTCGATGAGACCACTGCGGCTCGCCAGCCGGTGCTGCGATATAAAGATATGTAAATATAAGGTGAGGCGTAACTGTTTGTTTCTTAGATGCTTGACTAGTTTCCCTCGCATGGCTAGGACGTCGAGGGATGTGGGTTAAGATGTTGATTTGCAGAATGTTATGCCTCACCATCTGTGCTTTGAATTATGAAGATAATTATTATAGGTGCTGGCCCGGGCGGTTATGAGACCGCCCTGCTGGCAGCCAAAAGGGGAGTCGAGGTTGTTCTTATTGAAGCTGGGCATGTTGGAGGAACCTGTCTGAATGAGGGATGCATCCCGACCAAGACATTCTGCAAGAATGCTGAGGTTCTTGACGGTCTGAAGGAAGCTGAGAGCTTTGGCGTGACAGGTCTGTCATATGGTTTTGACTTCAGTGCTGTTGCAGCCCGCAAGAATGCCGTTGTGGAGCAGCTCAGAGGCGGTGTCGAGGGTTTACTCGGTCACAAACTGATCACCCTGGTGCGTGGCAAGGCTGCGTTCAAGGATGCTCACACTGTGGTGGTAACGCCAGCAGATGTCGATGCAGATGTCGATGCTGAGGCCGCTGCTGATGCCGCTGCTGAATCTGCAGAATACACGGCAGACTATATCATCATCGCAACAGGTTCCACATCGGCAAGCCTGCCAGTTCCTGGTGCTGACCTGCCTGGAATCATGACTTCTAAGGAGATCCTTGATATTCAGGAGGTTCCGAAGAGTCTGTGCGTAATTGGCGGTGGAGTTATCGGTCTTGAGTTCGCATCGATATTCAGCAGTTTCGGCAGCGAAGTGACAGTCCTCGAATATTGCAAGGACATACTTCCAAGATTTGATACAGATCTCGCCAAGAGACTCAAGCAGAGTCTTGGCAAGAGGGGAATCAACATCGAGACTCAGGCCCAGGTGACAGGTATCGAGGTCCTTCAGGCTGAATCAACTGAAATCGGATCCGGAGAAAAATATGCTGTATCCTATACCCGCAAAGGCAAGGAAGAGACTATCGTGGCAGATAAGGTGCTGATGGCAGTTGGCCGCAAGGCAAACCTTAAGTCTTTGAATCTGGACGATATTGGCCTGGAATACACTCCAAGAGGCATTGTTGTGGACGATAAGACAATGCAGACCAACATCCCTCATATCTATGCGGTGGGTGACATCAACGGAAAGATGATGCTTGCTCATGCGGCTACCTTCCAGGGTATCGTCGCGCTCGACCATATAATGGGAGTTGCCAATGAGATCGACCTTTCTGTGATGCCGGCTGCGGTGTTTACTTCTCCGGAGGCAGCATCTGTCGGACTGACAGAGGATGAGTGCAAGGACAAGGGCATCCCTGTGAAGTGTCTGAAGTCATTCTTCCGTGCAAACGGTAAGGCTGTGACGATGGGGGAGACTGATGGTTTCTGCAAGGTTGTTGTGGCTGCTGAATCAGGTAGAATTTTGGGTTGCCACCTTTATGGCCCTCATGCATCGGACATTAACCAGGAAGCTTGTGCACTGATCAGCCGCAAAGCCACTTTGGAACAGTGTCAGAGCATCATCCATACGCATCCGACTCTCACAGAAGTTTTCCAGTCGGCCCTGCATTCTTCTTAGTGGTCTCCGTGCTGTGTAATACTTTGAGTATCAATGATATATGCAATCTTCCTGCGGGCAAAAAGCCGCAGGAGGATTGCGTAAAGTGTTGAATGACAGGGGATTGTGCAGCACGCAGCAGCAGCACGCAGCAGCATGCGCTCGCTTGTGTGGTGTGCGGTGGTAGATGAACAAAGAAATTATGAAAAGCGTTTTGAAATGAGAAATATGAAACAGTGGATTAAATCAGCTGCGCTGGCAGTGGTGGGTACTGCCATGGTAGTGTTTGGGGCTTCAGTGATAGTGTCCTGTGGCAGACAAACTGCAGAGGAACCTTTCTGGCTGGGAGCAGACCTCGGTTGGATTACGCAGTATGAAGCCTGGGGACATAAGTTCTATACCAAGGACGGTCAGGAGATGGAGTGCACGGCCCTGATGAAGGAATTGGGACTTAATGCCGTCCGCCATCGTGTGTGGGTGGATCCTTCGAAGTACGGCAACTGGTGCAGCAAGGAAGACCTGCTTGTGAAATGCCAGAGAGCTAAGGCGCTCGATATGGAGATTCTGCTGGATTTCCACTATAGCGACTGGTGGGCAGATCCGGCAAAGCAGAATATTCCTGCATCTTGGAGCGGACACAGCTACGAACAGATGAAGCAGGATCTTTGGGACCACACAGTGGAGGTTCTGAACTACCTGAAGGACAATGGTATAACTCCTAAGTGGATACAGGTGGGCAATGAGACCAGAAATGGCTTCCTTTGGAGTGTGAAATCCAACAAATTCGGCTGGCCTGAGCTTGACGAGAATGGAAATACCACAATCACTGAGTCCATGGGCCATGTTGACAGGAATCCTGAGCAGTATGCCGGCTTTTTTGCAACAGGATATGAAGCCTGCAAGTCTGTATTTCCAGAGTCGATCGTGATGGTTCATCTCGACAATGGATTCGACAAGGACCTGTATGACTACAACCTTGGCGTGCTCAAGGACAATGGTGCGAAATGGGACATGATCGGTATGTCTCTTTACCCGTTCTGGGCGCTTGACGGCGGTTTCAGGACAGATGAAGACCAGGTCATCACAGACTGCATCGAGAACATCAAATACGTCAGCAAGAAGTTCGGATGCGACGTAATGATCGTTGAGACCGGATTCTTGGTTGATGAAAGTGACCCTGCGAGGATGGAGCGCAGCCGCAGTCAGCTGGCACGCACAATCCGTGAGTCAATTAACAATACCAACGGTGTTTGCAAAGGCGTATTCTATTGGGAGCCTGAGTGCAGACCATCACAGTATAAGCTCGGCGCCTTCACAGAAGACGGACGTCCGACAGTGATCATGGATGCATTTAAGGATTGGTCTGAATAGAATTGTCATCACAGCTGAGATAGCTGAGAACTTCGACAGCAAGATAGACTGAAATAATAACAGCGAGCCACATATTTACCTCCATTTTTAAGTTTATGGTGCAAATATATGGCTCGCTTGTGCTAAACTATGGTACGAGTGAAAATTACTCGCCGATAATTGTCATTTCGTCCAAAAGATAGCCGGCGCCGCCGATCTTCTCGATTGTGAAGAGGACGTAGCGGACATCAAGTGAGATATTGCGGCAGATATCCGGATCGAAGACGATGTCGCTCATTGTGCCTTCCCATACGCGGTCGAAGTTCAGACCGATGAGGTTTCCGTCAGCGTTGATCACAGGGCTTCCTGAGTTTCCGCCTGTTGTGTGGTTGGTTGCGATGAAGCAAACCGGTACCTCACCTGTTGCATCTGCCCAGCGGCCGTAATCCTTGGTAGCATAGATGTCGCGAAGTGTCTGCGGGATGTTGTAGTCGAAGATCTCAGGGTTGTCCTTCTCCATGATTCCCTTGATGGTCGATGAAGGAGTGTAGTACACACCGTCAGCAGGGGAGTAGCCCTTGATGTGACCGTAAGCGACACGGAGAGTGAGGTTTGCATCCGGATAGAAGGCTGCAAGACCTGCTGCACCATCTGTTGATTCAGCAAAGGCCATCTGACCACGCATATAGTCGCGGTATGCAAGCTGGAGATCCTGATTCAGACGAGTTGTGTGTGGAAGGATGTCAGCATGATACCACTTCAGGAACTCGTTGAAGAACACAAATGCCGGGTCTGCCATGACCTTTTCTCTGTCTGCCTGCAACTGCTCTGCAGTCTTTCCATCAGCAGTCATCAGCAACACTTCGATAATGTCGCTGAAAAGTGAGTTTTCGAAGATATCCTCAGCCCAAGCCTCTGCAGAGCCATATTTTGCCATCATATCCTTGTGGACTGCAGGCTTGGATCCGCATGGTACATTCTTCTCAAACTCGTTCATCACAGCAACGAAGGCCTCCTTGTCGATAGGGAGGTAATAGTCCTTGAAGAATCTCTCTGCTAGCTCTTCAGCTTTGGCAGAATCAAATGTCCAGGCGCCATCCACCTCCTTATAAAGTCTTGCAAAGCTCATTGCAAAATTTGCCAGCTCCACAGTGCGGACTGTCTCATTATAATAGTCAGCGGCAAATGTATATGGCTCAAGTTCAGCATATATCGCTGCAATCTTATCAGTAAGGCCCTCATATTCAGTTCCAACAGCCCACTGAGCGAACTTCTTCTCATATGCCTGCTTTGTTGCAACTGTCTTCATCTTCTTGATGCCCTTGACTTCGCCCTGCCACTTCTTCCATGCATTGGCAACGTCAGCGTGCTTTGAAGAATACTGGATACGTACCTTCTGGCTCTGCTCCTGATGCTTGCTCATGATGTCGAGTCTGAGAGTACGGAGCGCGATCTTGTGCGGATCACCGATCTCCTCGATATATCTGACGCCCTCAGAATGAATATATTCCTGAGTGCGGCCAGGGAAGCCATAGATGAATGTGAAATCGCCCTCCTGAACACCCTTGGCAGAGATGTGGAAATATTTCTTTGGCTTATATGGCACATTGTCTGGTGAATATGCAGCAGGATTGTTGTCCTTGTCTGCATATATTCTGAATATTGAGAAGTCGCCTGTGTGTCGCGGCCACATCCAGTTGTCTGTGTCTCCGCCGAACTTACCGATTGACGAAGGGGGAGCGCCCACAAGACGGATGTCCGAGTATTCGCGATACAGGAAGAGGAAATACTGGTTGCCGTAGTAGAGTGCCTCTACCTTAGCCCTGAGACCATTTCCATCCTTCACAGCCTCCTCGATCAGTGCTGCAGAGTTCTTCTTCACGAGAGCCACGCGTTCGTCCTCAGTCATATCTGAAGTGTATCCCTTGAGAATGATAGGCGTCACATCCTCCATTCTCTCAAGGAAACTCACTGTAAGACCCTTGTTTGGAAGTTCCTCAGAGCGGCTCATCGCCCAGAAACCGTCGCGGAGATAGTCATGCTCCACGCTGCTGTGCTGCTGGATCTGGCCATATCCGCAGTGGTGGTTGGTCAGAAGAAGGCCCTCAGGAGATATGAGCTCTCCGGTGCAACCTCTGCCGAACAGTACGACTGCGTCCTTGAGTGATGCCTGATTGATACTGTAGATATCCTCTGCTGAAAGGCGGAATCCCTTTTCCTGCATGTCTGCAATGCGGTTTTCAATAAGTGAAGGCAACCACATGCCCTCATCTGCCCTTGCTGTAAAAACGCTTGTGAAAGCCATCGCTCCCAAAGCTACCCAACGAAATATTTTCTTCATTATATACCTTTATATTATATATCTTCACAAAAATAATTATTTTTGCCGAGTAAGATTTAAAAATATGAAAAGATTATTCTGCACACTGCTGGTGCTGTTGCCACTTGGCATCAAGGCCCAGAACATACCTCTTATCGTGGAAAGAGATTCAGTTACAACTGTATATGAGAGAATCATAGATAAACCGAAGGAGGTGAAATCGCACATCAACCTCGAATTTGTGTCTTCTGCAAACGCATATTTCACAAATAACAATTACGATGAGTTCTCGTTCAAGACGAATCGTGTGCGTCTTGAGATCCTCGGTCAGCTGAACGATCAGCTTTCCTACCATTTCCGTCAGTCATTCAACAGATATCACAATCCGAATGCTGTCGATAACCTTCCGTCTTCAATCGAATATGCATATATGAAGTGGAAGAAGGACAAGTTCGAGATCATCGGTGGTAAGCAGTTCGTTGCGCTCTCAGGATATGAGGGATATGTCAACGGTATCAAGGTCAGAGAGTTCTCTGAGTTCAACAACAATATCGAGATCTTCCAGACAGGCCTTTCAGGAGTCTATAACTTCTCTGAAACACAGTTTGTTATCCTTCAGGCAGCCAACCTTCGTGCAGCACAGGATGCTGATGTCCTCAAATATGGTCTGCCACAGGGATTTGCGCCTGCAAAAGCTCCGATTCTCACTACAGTCAACTGGCATGGTATGTTTGCAGACAAAGCCATCTATCTGATGTATTCGGCTTCAGTGGGACAGGTTGCAGAAGGTAAGAACATCTATTACCTGACATGTGGCAATGTCTACGAAAAAGGTCCGATCCTCGCATATCTCGACGTCCTTTATTCACGTAGTGCAGTGGATATCCAGCAGCGAGTTACCTTCCTTAATGCGGCAGGAGCGCCTCAGACTGCGCAGAATACCGAATATCTGACATTTATCGCTAACTTCGACTATCAGTTCAATCCTAAGTTGAACGCATATATTAAGGGTGCATACGAGAGAGCCGGCGTCTATGAGGCAAACGGCGTCTTCGCAGAGGGTCACTACATGACTTCATGGAATGCACAGGCTTGTCTCGAGTGGTTCCCATTCACAGTTGACAAGGGCTTCAAGGTATTTGCCCACTATGTCTACAAGGGACATAAGCTTGCAGAAAATGCAAGCGCGCTGAATGCTGTGATGCCACACACTCAACGCGCTTCTATCGGAGTTCAGTATATTATCCCTGTTCTCTAGGATATAACTCTTTTAAAGGATGTTAAGACTCTGCTCCTTGATCTTCTCGAGCTCGTCTTTCATCTTGACCACAATCTTCTGAATCTCAGTGTGATTCGCCTTTGATCCTGTGGTATTGATTTCGCGGCCCATCTCCTGTGCAATGAAGCCTAACTTCTTGCCTGGATATGGGTCTGTTTCTATTGTCTCGAGGAAGTATTTGCAGTGCTGACGGAGACGTACCTTCTCCTCGTTGATGTCGAGCTTCTCGATGTAGAAGATCATCTCCTGCTCGAGTCTGCTCTGGTCAGGCTCTGTCTTGAGTTCAGCGAAACGTGTCAAAATTTTTTCTCTGATGGCCTCCACGCGCTCCTTCTCAAATGTCTCCACCTGCTGTGAATACTCCATGATCTTTGCGACATTTCCTGTCACATCCTTGTGGAGAACCTCGCCTTCCTGTGTGCGGAAAGCGTTGATGGCAGCGATAGCCTCGTTGATGCAGCCTTCCACAAGCGGCCAGTTCTCGTCAGTGATCACATCCTGCTTCTTTGCATCCATAACTTCCGGCATGCGGAGAATGGTGGCGATGAGGTCATTAGGATTGTTGATCTGAAGGCTTGAAGTTCCGACCTTCTTCGCAAGCTCCTCGATCTGCTGATAGTACTGCACTGCGAGATCCATGTTGATCTTCTTGGCATTCTCGGCCGCATTAGGCTCGAATGTCATGAACATATCTATATTGCCGCGCTGAAGTTCGTCAGCGATCTTCTTGCGCACGGCGATTTCCTTGTCTTTAGGGAGGAGGGAAGTCTTGAGGCTTATGTCGGCAGTCTTTCCGTTGAGTGAACGGATTTCCACAGTCACCTTACCTGCTTCGAGCAAGACCTCAGCCTTGCCATATCCTGTCATTGATCTGATCATATCGTATAATTTCTTATTTGAGGCCGCAAAAATACTTATTATTTTCTACTTTGCCAATCCTTCGCCCAGATACGCCAGCCAGCTTGTAGCGGCTAGCAGTGACGCATTCCAGTTGATAGCAATCTCGTTTGATGCATACGACGGCATCACGTCCATATATGACTCATCAGGGTAGTTGGAATTATATTCCTTCACTTCAGCGATGTCATTCTGTCCAGGATTAGGACCACCTACGAGAAGACCTGGAATCGGATCCTCCACTCCGTCGCTGTGACAGAGACGGCTGTGAGGGAACATAGGGCTCTTCGAGCCGAATCCGGTCACGTAGCAATATCCTGTTGCGTTCTGACCAAGGATGTAGTTCACATTCCTGAACGCGTTGTCGAGGAATTTCTGCTCACCGGTTACATCGTATGCATAGAGGAAGCAGATAGCCTGGTCGCAGAATGATGAGCAGCAGCCCCATACGAAATCTCCTGGTCTGTTGCCGAATGCATTGTTGAAGCATGAACCTTCGGCATCCTTGACAGCAGCTTCGCAATATTCAAGAAGCATGGCCTTGCAGCGGTCGATGATCTTCTGCTCGTCCTTTGTAGTGCAGGTGTGGTGGGTGAGAGCTTCCTTCTCATATCTCAGCCATGAGAATACTCCGAGGGCCGAAACCTGTCCCCATGACATGAGGCTGAACTTTTCAGGGAGATATTTGTTGACATCCTTGAGATATTCAGCCTTTCTGGTTGCAAGGTAAAGCTCAGAAGCTGCCCAGAAGAATTCGTCGTCTGCGCTGAAGTCGCCATAGGCTCCTGTTGTGATGTCCGGGTCATAAGTCTGATTGATCTGCTCCTGATGATAGAGGGCGTTCGGATTTGCCTTTGCCCAGGCATAAGCATCTTCCGCCATATCGTATCTCATAGTGAATACACGTGCATCGATGTCGTCTCCAAGCCAAGCCATGCCGTTCAATCCGGCCATAGAGCAGAGCGCTCCGGCAAAATCAAGGGCTGCAGTAACTGATTTCTGCACCACATAGCGCTTCTGATGGCATTCTGCAGGGGTTACGAAGCCCTCGAAGTTCGGAGTAGTGAGCTTGTGATATACGCCTCCATCTTCAGGATCCTGCATGGTCCACATCCACTCTTCGTTGTATGAAAGCTCGTCAAACACAGGCTTATATATATCCTGAGTCTTCTTGAAATATTCATAAGGTTCAGCTCTGTTTTCCCAATCATACTGCTCAGGGAACATCAGAAATGCCTCTGCCATCAGTCCGAGAGAGTATCCTGAGTTGACAATATATTTATTATAGTCACCGGCATCATACCATCCCTTAGGAGATGAAATGACTGTTCCTTCAGGGCGTGATTCTGACGCCGCGCTCGCGTGAACATATACTTCAGTGTCCAAATGGCCTGCCTTGCGTGCCCACTTGCCTGCAATTGCCGGATCGAGGTCCATTCCGGTGCGCTGGTGGTAGAAACCTGTCAGTGCAGCATCTGCGAGTGTGGTCAATGCCGTCTCGGAAATCAAGATTTCCTTTCTTTCCTTTCCGGCCTTGATGATATATCTGCCCGGCTCAGTTATTTCGCTGAAATCGAAGATCTTACGGGTCTTTCCTGACCAAGGGGAGACGGCACTGTAAAGAACTTGGCCCTCCCATACCTTTTCTCCTGATTCAGCGCAAAGGATTACAGCTGTCTCACTTGGGTTTCCTTCTTCCAGCGTGAAAGTCTTCTCCTGCTGAGGATAGAATCCGACCTGGTTTACCTTGATATTGTCACTTGCTGTTTGGCATGAACAGATGGCCAACGTTGCTAAAAGCAGAGTTATGACGCGAGTTTTCATATTGTAAATGATTGATATCCTCAAATGTAACAAACAATTTCCATATCTGTCTTTCTTTCTTGGACTATTTGGCAAGAATGACGTAAATTTTCCGTATATTTGCCCGGTTATATGCAAATTCAAATTATCCAATAGATATGGAAGAGGTAAACAAGGAAGTCGTTGAGACCAGAAATCTCAACTTTTTGGAAGAAATCATTGAGGCGGATCTCGCCAGCGGAAAGCACGAATCGATCATGACCCGCTTCCCGCCTGAGCCGAACGGATACCTTCACATCGGACATGCGAAAAGTATCTGCATCAACTTCGGTCTTGCAAAGAAATACGGCGGAAAGACAAATCTCCGCTTCGACGATACAAACCCAGTAAAGGAGGATACAGAGTATGTAGACTCAATCAAGGAGGACATCAAGTGGCTTGGTTTCCAGTGGGAGAACGAGCGTTATGCCTCTGACTATTTCGATCAGCTTTATGAGTGGGCTGAGGAGCTCATCAAGAAGGGTCTCGCTTATGTTGACGACCAGACTCAGGAGGAAATCCGTGCAGGTCGTGGTACAGTGCAGGTTCCTGGTACTGAGAGCCCATACCGCAACCGCAGCGTAGAGGAGAACCTCGAGCTCTTCCGCGGAATGCGTGACGGCAAATATGCTGAGGGTGAGAAGGTTCTTCGTGCGAAGATCGACATGGCTCATCCTAACATGCTCTTCCGTGACCCGCTTCTTTACCGTATCATCCACGCTCATCACCACCGTACAGGCGACAAGTGGTGCATCTATCCGATGTACGACTACGCTCACGGTCAGTCAGACAGTATCGAGAACATCACTCACTCGATCTGTACCCTCGAGTTCGACGTACACCGTCCGCTTTACGACTGGTTCATCGACAAGCTCGAGATCTTCCCATCGCATCAGTATGAGTTCGCAAGACTCAACCTCACATACACAGTCATGTCTAAGCGTAAGCTCCTCGAGCTCGTGAAGAACAACTTCGTGAACGGCTGGGATGACCCTCGTATGCCGACCATCTGCGGTATCCGCCGCCGTGGTTACACACCTGAGTCAATCCGCATGTTCGCTGAGAAGGTGGGTGTTGCAAAGCGCGAGCAGCTCATCGACCTCCAGCTCATGGAGTGGTGCGTCCGTCAGGACCTCAATGAGCGTGCAAACCGCTACATGGTGGTTCAGGACCCTGTGAAGCTCACAATCACCAACTGGGAGCCAGGCAAGGTGGAGTGGTTCGATGCTCCTCTTAACCCTGCAGATCCTGAAGGACCATCACGCAAGGTTCCTTTCACAGGCGAGGTATATATCGAGAGAAACGACTTCATGGAGGAGCCTCCTAAGAAGTACTTCCGTCTCAAGCCGGACGGAGAGGTTCGTCTCAAGTATACATACATCGTGAAGTGCCAGGAGGTTGTCAAGGACGCCGAGGGCAACATCGTTGAGATCAAGTGTACTTACGACCCTACATCGAAGCCAGGCGCAGGCGAGTGGCGTTCAGTCAAGGGTACCATCCACTGGGTGTCAACTGAGCATGCCAAGGAGCTCGAGCTCAGACTCTACGACAAGCTCTTCACTGAGGCTCAGATGGGTCAGATCCCTGAGGGTGAGGACTATAAGAGCTATCTCAACCCTGAGTCTCTCGTAGTTGCAAAGGGCTATGCTGAGCCAGCTCTCCTCGAGGACAACTCAGGAATCGCAGTCCAGTTCGAGCGCGTGGGATACTTCTTCAAGGATCCGGACAGCACAGCTGACCACTTCGTATTCAACAAGACAACAGCGCTCAAGGACAGCTTCAAATTTTAAGGCTACACAGAGCGATACATAGGGCCCTTTGGCTCACAGATTGCAAAAGTCGTTTCATAAACACAAAAACAAGTGAATTATGAAACGACTTATATTTTTATTAGCGGCAATGGCAGTGAGTGCTGGTTTTGCCGCGAATTCGGATGCCTGCACTGGCATCTCATTTACTGCTCAGGATGGCAGCAGGGTAGTGGCACGTACAGTTGAATGGGCAGCAACCCCGATGCAGTGCGGCTATGTGGTAAGTCCTCGCGGCCATGTCTTCCAGTCATACACCCCGACAGGTGAAAATGGTCTCAAATACACATCCTTGTATGGCTTCGTCGGAATATATACTGAATACGAACCATTTGTTGTGGAAGGTGTCAATGAGGCGGGACTTTCCGCAGGACTGTTCTTCTTCCCGAACTACGGCGATTATGCTCCATATAACGAGGCTCGTAACAACGTGACTCTCTGCGATATGCAGTTCGTGTCATGGGTGTTGTCCCAGTTCTCGACCATTGACCAGATGAAGGCTGCTCTGGTCAAGATCGATCTCGTTACCCTCAGCCATAAGATCGGTGCAGTCCACTGGAGAATCTGCGAGCCCGGCGGCAGGATGGTCGTCCTTGAGGTGGTGGCCGGAGTGCCTCATTTCTATGAGAATACACTCGGCGTGCTTACCAATGCTCCCGGCTTCCAGTGGCATATGACTAATCTGAATAACTACATCAATCTTGTTCCTGGTTCGGCTCCGGATCAGACCCTCAAGCCTGGTATCGTCCTCCAGCCTCTCGGCCACGGCAGCGGAATGCTCGGACTCCCTGGCGACTTTACATCTCCATCGAGATTCATCCGCGCATCCTTCTACGAGACCACAGCACCCGATTCAGCAACCGGTTTCGATGCTGTTGTTCAGGCCTTCCATATCCTGAATAACTTTGATATACCGATTGGCAGTCAGCACGTTAAGGCAGACATCCCTAAGGGAATGCCAAGTGCTACACAGTTCACAGCTGTGACCGACCAGAAGGCCATGAAACTCTACTACAGAACCGCATGGAACAGCAATATCCGCTGCATCGACCTCATGCACATCGACTTTTCAAAGGTCAAATTTCAGTCACATCCTCTTGACAATACACAGGTCCAGCCGGTTGAGATGATACACGTCAAATAACGGCCTTACGTCCCCAGCGATGGCACGGCCAACCACCAGCTGAGGCTCTATATATACCACATAATACACTGGTCGCCGGGAAACAGAAGAAAAGCTGTCGCCGGCGGCATTTTTATATGTGTATTAGTTGCTTTTACATATAAGTTTTCTTAAATTTGTTACTTCGTGTTTTCTTCACGACCTAAAACGAAAAAATTAAATAAACACATAACACTATGACAAAAAAACTAACTAAAAAACAACTTGGGGAGGGTAACTATATCTCACCCGAGATCAAAACGGTCGAATTCAAGGCCGAGGGACCGCTTTGTGTCAGCCTTGCTGCATTTAGTATTGCAGCATGGGAAGAAGAAGATGATGTGCTTAATTTCTAACATTAAATTTCAAAGAACATGAAGAAACTTATTTATTCTTGGGGTTTGATGTTGGCAGCCACATTCTCCCTTACAAATTGCGCTCAGGGACTTGATAATCCTGTATTCCCTGAATCAGAAGGTAACTTTGTACTTGTTGCATCTATGCCTGATGTAAAGACTGTCAATGATGGTTTGAACACAAAGTGGGTGTCTGGAGACCAAATTAATGTTTTCCATGCACCTAGTGATACTAAGGATTATGTTACTGATGGTGCATTTACTATTACAGATGTTGAATCGGGTAAATTCATTGGTACAATAACAGATGAATTGGATGTAGAGGAAGAGTATGACTGGTATGTACTTTATCCATACAACGAAAATATTATCACTCCTGGAGAAAGAACTTCTGGATATACCTATATAGGATATAGCACTGGATTGAATCAGACAGGTTACAATAGCACTGCATCACTCAAAGAAAGTGTTTGTCCTCTTTATGGAGTACTCAAGTATGGTGGAATCAAACCTAAGGTAGAGATTAAACATCTTTCTTCAGTGGTTGCTATTAATGTAACTAACGAGAATGATGAACCTCTTACTATTACAACAGCTTCTTTCACAGCAACTGAGGATATTGTTGGTTCATATTATATTGATATCACAGCATCTCCAGTTAAGTATACTGCAAGCGCTGCAAATTATGTTAAGAATACAGCAATTGTGAATGTTTCAGGTGGAACAGCACTTGCTAAGGGGGAGTCTGCAATTCTTTATGCTGCTATCAAACCTTTTACTGCAGCTGCTGGTAACAAACTTACAGTTTCTGTTAACGGTTATTCAAAGGAAATCACTCTTAATGATGATGTAACTTTTACTGCTGGTAAGATTAAGACTTTGAATTTTGCTTATGATTATGTGATTGCTCCTGAAGTCGAAGGAACTGCAACGGAAACTCTTACTTTCGATGTTGATAAGGTTAATCGATTATCTCACTCAAGTGCGGAGCAGGTATGGTTCCAAAATGGAATAACATTCACAAACACTAAGGGAAGTTCTACAACTAATGTTGCAGATTATGGAAATCCAGTAAGATTATATAAGGGTTCAACTATTACAGTTTCAGCTCCGGGTAATATAACAAAAATAGTATTCAACTCTGCTGCAAATGACGGTTCTGATGCTGCTAAGCAATATTTTAATTTCTTAAAAACTGCTGTAGGAACCAACGAGGTTGATGGTACTAAAGTGACTGTTAAACTAGATGGGACTTCGAGTGAAGTTACATATGAGATGCCTGGACAGGTTAGATTGTATGATATAGCAGTTACATATGTGGGAGCAGCTTATGTCCCTCCAACACTTGAGTCTATTTCTATAGAAGGTTATAAGACTACGTTTACAAAGAACGATACTTTCGAGTTCGGGGGTACTGCAACAGCATTATATGACGATGGTTCATCAAGAGATGTTACTAAACAAGTAACTTTTACAGGTTATAATATGCTAACTGTTGGTAAGCAGACTGTGACAGTTAAATACGAAGATAAAACTGTAGAGTATGAGATTGAAGTTAAAGAGCCAGAGGTAACAGAAGGTCCTAAACAGTACACATTTACTATTACTAAGGATGATTTCAATACAACCTCATATGCTGCAAATAATAATGAAAAGACATCAACAGCAAAAGCTGCAGATGGTAGTACGATGACTGTGAAGTGGACTTCATATCAGGTAATGAATCAGAGTAGCACAATGCAGTGGCAGAAGAGTAAGGGATATATATATAATAGTACTAATTTGAGTACGATTGATAATATTGAAGTTACGTCAACTGCTGGTACTTTTACGGTTTATAAAGGAACATCTGCTCAGCCTACTTCTAATGGTAGTGGTGGATATTTTAAGATTAACGTAGGTTCAGCGACTGGAAAGGTGACTTCTATTAAAGTTACTTTTACTAAGTGATCTTAGTTTAGCATATACGCTGGTGGCGAATAACCTACAGCACATAACAACTAGAAGTGCAACGATGAAGAGTTCGACAGATTAATCTGTTGAACTCTTTGCATTATGAGTGATTGTGTTTGTATGTTATTTATCTTCAAACCAGTAGGTTTTAAAATATATTTTCATCTTCTAATCGGTCTCTTACGTGCGTGGGAGGTCGATTTTTTGTTTTATCCGTGTACTTTTTCGTTACACAGATAGTTCTCCTGACCTTTGCAGCAGAAATTAAATATTAATCTATGAATGCAACAATTGCTAAGGAGAAGAATGAGAAGAAGAGCGGGCAGAAGTATGCTGAGCTACTTTGTGATTTCATGTTCAAACGTCTGTTTGGAAGTGAGTCGAACAAGGATGTGTTGATTGATTTCCTGAATATGATTCTGCAGGATCATGAGATTGTGGATGTGGATTTCATTCCGACGGAACATCTGGGTCTGACCAATCCATAAACGTCTGTGGGAGCTGGAGAGCGTCTTCGATAAGTGGATGTATCTGTTGAAGCATATGCATGAGATGGTTGATATTCCTCAGATTTTTCAGACGCCGGACTTCAAACGTTTGTTTATTTTGTCGGAAATAGATAACTTCACGGCTGAAGAATATTCAGAGTACCAAAAATCATTGACGCGTATGAGTGACTACTACAATATTATTGATTCAGCCGAAAAGCGTGCACGTGAAGAGGGACGTGAGGAGGGACGAGAAGAGGGACGTGAGGAGGGGGAAAAGATCAAGGCAATACAGATAGCGCAGAAACTTATTTCAACCGGTATGTCTTTAGAAGAGGCATGTGACTTTGTTGGCATCTCTAAAGATACCATGATTTTATCATGAAACCTGCACGCTTCAAAATAAATTTCATCTTCTAATCGGTCTCTTGCTTAGGTGAGAGACCGATTATTTGTTTTATCCGGAACCGTGCACGATGTATCGAGCACGCTATAAGCTTAGGCTCCGCTAAAATTTTACTATCTTTGCGGCGCAAAAAACAAGGAGTTATGGGCAAGATAAGAGTTCCAAATACATATGTGATAATATTTGCGGTGATTCTGCTGGCGGCGCTCTCTACGATGCTGATTCCGGGAGGAGTGCCGCAGACGTGGCAGGTGTTTTCTGCAATTTATGAGGGATTCAGTCAGCAGGCTGGCATCATTGCGTTTGTTCTGATCATCGGAGGTGCGTTCTGGGTGGTCAACAGCACGAAAGCCGTGGATGAGGGTATCCTGAAGTTCATCGGCAAGGTGCAGCATCTGGAGAGGTATTCGCTGATCCGTAGGGCTGGTGTGGGAAATATCGTAATTGTGCTCGTGATGCTGCTGTTCGGCCTGTTTGGAGCTGTGTTTGGCATGAGCGAGGAGACGATAGTCTTTGTTGCAGTGGTGATTCCGCTTGCCAAATCGCTTGGATATGATGAGTTTATCGGTGTGTGCATGGTCTATGTTGCTGCTCACGTCGGTTTTGCCGGCGCGATGCTGAATCCATTCACAATCGGTATCGCTCAGGATATGGCGGGCCTTCCGCTTTTCTCTGGAATCGAGTACAGAGTTGTGTGCTGGCTGATTCTCATGGTAATTGCCATCGTATTTGTGCTCTGGCAGGCGTCCAAGGTCAAGAAGCAGCGATTGGCAACTGCGACACAGACTGAGGAAAATGCAGAGGCTGAGGCTCTTCCTGAGGCACATAGCGACAGCAAGACAAGAGCTTGGATCTGCTTCGCTGCTATAACAGTGTCGTTGATCCTGTTTGCGTGGAATTATGCGGCTGATTGCGTGATCATGGTCGGTAGTGCGGAAATCCACACTCCGTGGCTTCTGTGGGCTGCAAATGCCCTTTTTGTGGTGTTCTCGCTCATTTCCATCAAGGCATCTACAAGAATGTATATCCTTAACATGCTCATGTTTACCATCGTATTCCTTGTGATCGGTGTCATGGGTTATGGCTGGTACCTTCCAGAGATATGTGCTCTGTTCATGGCTCTTGCCGTGGCATCTGGATTTGCTTATGGCTATTCTGCAGATAATATCGCCAAGGAATTCATTGCTGGAGCTAAGGATATCTTCTCAGCTGCGCTTATCATCGGCTTTGCTGCCGGAATCATCGTGATCCTCAAGAATGGCGAGGTTATCGACAAAATGCTCAATGGAATGGCTGCAGCGCTTGAAAATACCGGTAGAGTAGGGGCGCTGGGCACAATGTACGGCATCCAGACCTTCATCAACCTGTTCATTCCTTCTGCTTCGGCCAAGGCGGCAATCACGATGCCTATCATGGCTCCATTCTCAGATATGATCAATGTTTCAAGACAGGCTACGGTTCTTGCGTTCCAGTTCGGTGACGGATTCACCAATATGATCACTCCTTGTTCTGGTGTCCTGATGGCTGTTCTTTCTGTGGCAAGGATTCCTTATGAGAAATGGGTGAAGTGGATATGGAAGTTCATCCTCTTCCTGATCATTGTGGGTTTTCTCCTTCTGCTGCCGACACTGTTTATGACTCTCGCCGGTTTCTAATATCAAGCTACCAGTCTTCAAATATAAGTCTTGTTGGCTCCAAATTAAAAAGGGATACCTCACGGCATCCCTTTTTCCATACTTTAACTCTGGATTTAGGTTTTAGTCTTCTATAACAAGAATGTTATATACTTGTATTAGAACTATTCTGTGTTTCAGTATTTGCAAAGGTATAGTGTGCTGAGCGATTTTAAAAGGAATAGTGATTATGGGATGAAAAATGTGATAAAAGGGATGATTTTGTGACGAAAATCGATTATTTGGGACTAAAAAATATTTTTACTACATTTGTCCCACTAAAAAAGTGACAAAATATGGCAACAGTTTCCAAAGCTTTCAGAGGTTTCGTACCACAGGTTTTGCATGTGATCGTCCTGCCTGTATTCTTTTTTGCGTTCATGCTCATCTACCGCCCTTTCGGTATAATAGATCTCTTGGGAAAGGAGTGGTTTGCGGTACATTTGACGATGCTCTCCTGCATTATTCTGCTTTGTGAGATTGCGGTGCGTTCCATTTACTATTTTCTTGCGCTTAAGCTGAATTACATGTTATATGTCCTCTGGTGCTTTGCAGAGATCATATTCACGTCATTCTTCGTGGCGCTGTACATCTGGCTTGTTCTTCACGATGAGATGCAGTATTTCGAGGTTGTTGGTACTTCTTTCAAGATCCTGAGCCTTGTGATGGCTATACCATACACAATCATAGCACTTTCCCTCAGATTGTTTGCCTACCATAACGCAACTCTTGCTCCGGAAGATAACAACTCCATCCAGAGAATTAGATTCTACGACAATAAGCATAATCTAAAGATAGTCCTGACATCAGATTCCATTCTCTACATCACTGCAGAGCAGAATTACGTGACAATTGTCTACAATGATAACGGAATCGAGCGAGAATATACCCTCAGGACATCAATGAAGGCAATTGACGAACTGTGCCAGGAGAACGGCCTTGTGCGATGCCATAGGTCATATTACATAAATCCTTCCTTTGTAAAAGTACTAAGGAAGGATAAAGAAGGGGTTATTTTTGCTGAAATGGATTCAAAGGGAATGATCCGTATTCCTGTTTCCAAGACCTACTACGATCATCTTTCTGAGCTGCTCTGCTAGTTCCTGAACAGTCCTCCTAGAAGAGGCCGTAAAGCTGAGCATCAATCTTGTCTGTGATATGTGCAAAGTCCTCTGGGCGGTGTTCATAGTCAAGGTCATCTGCCTCAATGATAAGCACTTTGCCCTTATATTCCGAGATCCACTGCTCATATCTTTCATTGAGATTGCTCAGATACTCGATGCTGATGCCCTTTTCGTAGTCTCTGCCTCGCTTCTGGATCTGAGAAACAAGGGTAGGGACTGATCTTCTGAGATATATCAGTAGGTCCGGTTCGTGGACCATCGACATCATCAGGTTGAAAAGGTGCATATAGGTGTCGAAATCACGGTCTGAGAGGTTTCCCATGGCCTTGTTGTTGGCCACGAAGATATGGACACCCTCCATGATCGTGCGGTCCTGGATGATCACGTCCTCAGATTTCGAAATCTCGATCAGATCCTGGAATCGCTGTGCAAGGAAGTAAGTTTCAAGGTTATAAGACCATCTCTCGATGTCCTTGTAGTAGTCCTCGAGATATGGGTTGTATGTCACTGCTTCATATTTTGGAATCCATCCGTAATGCTCTGCAAGCATTCTTGTGAGGGTGGTCTTTCCGCAGCCAATGTTTCCGGCAATACCTATATGCATGTTTTAAATTGTTTTATACGAGTCCCTGGGCAATCATGGCCTCGGCAACCTTGATGAAGCCGGCAATGTTTGCGCCCTTTACATAGTTTACATATCCGTCAGCCTCGGTACCGTATTTCACGCAGGCCTCGTGGATGTCAGACATGATCTGCTTGAGGTGCTGGTCCACTTCCTCGCGTGTCCAACGGAGTCTCATCGAGTTCTGGGTCATCTCAAGACCTGAAGTCGCCACTCCGCCGGCATTTGAAGCCTTTCCTGGAGAGTAGAGGAGCTTAGCCTTCTGGAATGTCTCGATCGCCTCAGGAGTACAAGGCATGTTCGCACCCTCTGCAACGCACATACAGCCGTTCGCTACGAGTGTAGCCGCCTCCTCGCCATTGAGCTCGTTCTGAGTCGCGCAAGGCATTGCGATGTCGCATTTTACGCTCCAAGGGCGCTCTCCTGCGTGATATTCAGCTGTAGGATACTTATCCACATATTCCTTGATACGGCCGCGGAATACGTTCTTGAGCTCCATGATGTATGCGAGCTTCTCCTCGTTGATTCCGTCAGCATCGTAAATAAATCCGTTTGAATCAGACATTGTCACGACCTTGGCTCCGAGCTGGAGGGCCTTCTGTGCTGCAAACTGAGCCACATTACCCGATCCTGAGATGGCAACTGTCTTGCCCTCGTAAGAATCGCCCTTTGTCGCAAGCATGGCAGCTGCAAAGTAGCATGTGCCGTATCCTGTAGCCTCAGGACGCATAGGGCTGCCGCCGAAGGTCTGTCCCTTTCCTGTGAGCACGCCGGTGAACTCGTTGCTGAGTCTCTTGTACTGTCCGAACATATATCCCACCTCGCGTCCGCCGACTCCGATATCGCCTGCAGGAACGTCTGTGTCAGCTCCGATATGTTTCTGAAGCTCAGTCATGAAGCTCTGGCAGAAACGCATCACCTCGTTGTCTGACTTGCCCTTAGGGTTGAAGTCCGAACCGCCCTTTCCGGAACCCATCGGAAGGGTAGTGAGACTGTTCTTGAAGGTCTGCTCGAAAGCAAGGAACTTCATGATGCTGAGGTTTACGCTCGGATGGAAGCGGATACCGCCCTTGTATGGGCCGATTGCGCTGCTGCACTGAACTCGGTAACCTCTGTTGATCTGGATGTTACCCTCGTCGTCGAGCCAAGGAACACGGAAGATGATGATGCGCTCAGGCTCCACGATTCTCTCAAGAACCTTGAGGTCCATGAGGTATGGATGTTCAACGATATATGGTGCAACGCTCTCAAGAACTTCCTTGACAGCCTGGTGGAATTCCTTTTCCCCTGGGTTTCTGGCGATAAGGTCAGCCATGAAACCATCGACATAGTTTTTAGTGTACTGGTCCATTGTTTTATTCGTTTAGGGTTAGGGGGATAAAAAATGTGCTTCCGTGAAGCACGAAAGCACAAATTTGCGAAAATATTTTTAGAAATACAATGCTCTAGAAGAGGAATCCGGTGTTAATGTAGAATGCTCCGTTACCATCCTGCTTGTTGAAGCAGCGTGCATACTCAAATGCAACGATGAAGTTCTGGTTCATGATGAAACGGAGTCCGCCGCCAGCAGATGCATGAAGACCATCCTTGCGTGATGTGTCAATGTACTTTTTGTACAATTCAGGCTTCGCTCCTGTCTTGTTTGTCAGGTCATATCCCTTGAATACGTGTGCGCCGTCAGTGAATCCGCTGAGTGCGAATGCGATATTCTGGGTTCCGAGAGTGAAGTTCACGAATCTCCAGCGGAGTTCTGCGTTATAGAAACCTGTGTGGAGACCCTGAACTCTGTCGAGCATCAGACCGCGTACTGTGCGGTAGCCTCCGATGGCGTCGTAGTCTCTTGTATATCCCATGTTAGAGTAGAATGGGAGAAGATACCAAGGCGTGTTCTGGCCAAGGAATCCCTGATATGCAAGTCTATACGCAAATACAAGTCTCTCTGTTCCAAGTGGAACGTACTGTCTGAATGTTGCAGACAACTTGTATGAATCCATAGATGATCCAAGCCACTTTGGAGCTGCCAGTACGTGTGCCTCTGCCCAGATACCCTTTGTAGGGTTGTTCTGAATGTTTCTTGAGTCGTACATGAGACCTGCCTTGAGAGCAGAATAGAACTGATTCTCGCCTGTGTCGTTGAGAATGCCCCACTCCTTGTAAAGCTGATAGAGCGAGCCGTCTGCAACTGTATATCCCTTAGGGCTGAAGTCCTTGTGGTTGATCCAGTAGAATGTATATCCTGCCTCCCAGAAGAAGTTCTCTGCGATCTTTCCTGTGAGGTCAGCCTTGGCTCTGAATGACTGTCTGCTGTAGCGGTAGAATCCCTTAGGGGCTTTGCCATTGCCGCCATCGTATTTGTCAAATGCCTTTATTCCCTTCTTTGAGTCGTCAAAAGTGAACTCATTCGGATTGTTTACGAAGAAGTCATCCAGCGCATATGTATAAATGCTCTGGTATCCGTTGAATCCGTAGAAATCCATCGCGGACTCGTTACTGTAGTTGGTACAGATAGAAAGGCGGGTATTTTTGAAGATTTCCCTGTTGTCGTAGTTGAGATACAGGTTCGCTGTGCCTCCGGTGTAGGCAGATGCCTCAATATACCACCATGACTTAGGGTTAGGGTAGGTGCTTCCGTCACCGAAATTATAGAGATTCAGAAGGGCTCCGTACTGGAATCCGCGGTCAGCATCAAATGCTACAACAGGTAGTGGACCGAAATTAAGGCCGGTCTTGATGATTTCGCCGTTTTCGTTGTATTGAACTTCCTTCTTTTTCTTCTTTGTTTCAGTCTGCTCTTCAGCAGTGTTGTCTGCGGTTGACGCTACAACCTCTGCATTTGCCACTGTGCACATCAGCAAAGCGGCAAAAATAGTGGTTAATGATCTTTTCATGTTTGTTTGGTTTTGGTTTAGTACAATGAAGTAAAAGACTTCTGCAACTTCTTGTTACCCAAGAGCTTGATGTCAGAAATCCAACGTCTGAAGAACTCCGCGTAATCGTAGATATACGAATATGCAGGTCCCGCAAGTGCAAGGAAGGCGAGTGCCCAAGGCCATGGAAGGAGGCAGAAGGCTAGAATCAGGTAAGTGAGGCCGAAGATGATGTTTCCGGCAAGCTTCACTCCGAATATCGCAGTGTTCCTGAATGCCTTGTCCCTGATTGAGTTTCTGAGGAATTCAGCGATACCCCACATAGGGAGAGCGACGATTCCTGAGAAGAGGAGATATGGGAGGCCGAGAATTGCAGCCAAACCCTTTCCTACAACGCTCAGAGCAAGATTCTTCTTGCGGAATGAGTATATCGAAACACCGCTCTTGCGACGGGTCTTGTCGAAGGCAGCAGCCTTGGCCAATACCTCGCTCATCTTTTCCGGCTCAGCCTCGCAAGCAGCATTGATGTCGGAAATGATGGCACGGTTGTTAAGCATCTTCTCGTAAAGGCTGCCTTTGAAATCGAGTGCGCGGACCTTTGTCAGCGCCCACTTGCCGTCGTAGTTCTCATCAAAAGGCAAATATGTGATGAGTTCGGACATGCGTGCAGTGAGATCCTTTCTGAGGTGGTCCATGATCTGAGCCTCGTTGTCAAGATTGAGTTCCTTGACAGTCTCAGTCACGTTGATCGGCTTGCCGAATGTCACCAGGGAAGTGCTTCTATAGCGGAAATAATCTCCATATTCGATACCTGCAGGTACGATATATATCGGCATCTGCTCACCGAAGGCTGCGTTTGCAGCAAGGGCAGCGCGAAATGTTCCTTTTCCAAGAGTCTGGAGCGAGTGAGCCGGTCTGTGACGACCTTCAGGGAACATGCAGAAACGCACCTTGTTCTTGAGCGTGTCCACGATGATCTCCTGAGTCTCGTAGTTCTTGAGTACATTTCTGAGTCCGTCCCTCTGGCGCACCATAGGGAGGATTCGGATGAAGTACATCAGCTTGGCTATGAATGCGTTGTTGAACATATCCGCTCTTGCTCCGAACACTGTTTCGTTGTCGAATGCACGAAGGATCACGAGCGCATCCATCAAGGTATTGCAATGGTTTGGTGCAATGATCACAGCACCGTCTGTAGGGATATTCTCCTTACCTCTGACTTCAACCTTTCTGTAGCTATGCTTCAGGTTCCAATCGACGATAGGCTTCAAGATATTGTAGCCCCAGTCTTTGTCGTATATGTTCTTTCTCATGATTTTCAGTTCTTAGTCCTCCTGCTCAACGACCTTTCTGCCGTTGATTTTCCAAGAGTAGGCAAGTGCCAGGCCAGAAACGATGTGCCATACGCCCCACCATGCAACAATCACAACCATACCACCGTTGTTTGCCCAAACTACAGGGTCGAAGATGTTAGGATTGAAAAGGAGCACGAGGCCAAGGCCTGAGTTCTGGATACCTGTCTCGATTGTGAGGGTTCTGCGGTCTCTGAACGGAATCTTGAAGAGTGTTCCGGTTCCGTAGCCGATGCCGAGAGCAAGAAGATTGTGTACAAGCACGATAAGGAAAATGTACTTGATACATGCCATGAAGGCGTCGATGTTGTTGCCGAATGTGAGTACTACCATGGCGATGAAAAATGCCACTGAGAGGTACTGCATAGGCTTTTTGAGTACTTTTGTAACCTTAGGAAGGTACTGCGAGCAAAGCATTCCGAGAAGAAGTGGAATACCAAGCAGGATCACGATGGTCTTGAAGATTTCCCAGAACGGGATTTCAAGCTCAGGGAGAAGCATGCGTTTCTCTGCAAAATTCAGATACATCTTTCCCCAGAACGAGAAGTTGAGTGGGGTGGTGAAGATGCAGGCTCCGGTGTTGAGCGCTGTGAGAGAAACTGAAAGTTCAGTGTTTCCCTTGCAGAGTGAAGTGATGAAGTTTGATATGTTTCCGCCTGGGCAGGATGCCACGAGAATCATACCGAGTGCAATCATCGGAGATATCCAGTTCTTGAATGTGATTGTCAAGAGGAAGGTCAGTGCCGGAAGAAGGATCAGCTGGCAGATGACTCCAAGGAATAGTGACCGAGGATTCTTTACAAGATCCACAAATGTTTTAGGCTTGATCCCAAGCGCTACTCCGAACATTACAAAAGCGAGAACGATGTTGATGGTATTCATACCAGCCTCGTTCATGTTTACCTTTATCGCGTCAAGACTCGCGATTACTTCTGGGCTCATTTTTAGTACAATTTTTAGGTTTAATTCCGCGAAGGTAGGATTTTTTATCATAACGACCAAACTTGGCTGCTTTAGTTATCCACGACTTATCAACAGATACCCCAAAATTTAACCAACTTACAAACTGTAGTCGGAAGCTTGAAAATCAATGATTTCATGGGGGGGGTAAAATTCTAACTTTTTTGGAAAATTATTTGCGAAAATCCTTGTTTGAATCATATGAAATGCGTAATTTTGAACGTTTATTTCCCCTATAAAACGACTTTAACTAACCGATGAAAATTTCGAAGTACATATTGACTTTCGTTCTAGCCATTCTTTGTGGCTCTTTCGTCGGTGCGCAAAACACTCATTATCAGCGCGTTAATAAGAGGTATAATATCTTCTTCCGCATCAATAGCGACAAGGTTGAAGAGGACTTCAGCAATAACCAGCGCGCCATCTCCCAGATGAAGGAAGATATCGAGACGACTCTTAAGCTCGATGGCGGTGTTCCTGATTCACTTTTGATTCTCTCTACTGCTTCCCCTGATGGTAGGTATGAGTTCAATAAGAAACTTGCTATCAGACGTGCTGAAAGCACTAAGAGACTCCTTCTCGAAATGTTCCCGGAATTCAAGGATGCTCACATCAAGGTTGAGTACCTTGAAGAGGACTGGGCCGGACTCCTTCAGGTGCTTAAGGCTAATGAGGATTTCCCTCAGCGTGAGGAAATGATGGCAATTATCTTAGATGATGATGACCTTCAGTCGAAGGAGCTGCGTCTCAAGGCTCTCAAGACAGGATGGAGACATCTCGTCAAGAATTATATTTACGCACTTCGTAACTCGTCAATCACACTCTCCGTTCTGGTGCCTCCTACTGAAGCATATGACGAGTTCGTTACACAGGTAAGTGAGTTCATCCTTACACCAGATGTCTTGACTTTCGATGCCGATGGTAAGTTGGTCGGTACTGATGGTGAGACTGGAATAGCTCGATATTACAAGACTATCCCTGATGATATTCTTCCAGAGGTTGTGTCTAATGCACCTTGGGTTGATAGTCTTACAGTTTCCCTTGATAGCACTACCTTCACGGTGGCTCCTAGCTATTCAAAGTATCCAAGAACAACAACGATCGATTTCACGATTTACAATAAGGTGCATACTCTTACTGTAAATCAGGAACCACGTGATCCGGAATTGATTCTGACCTCTTCTGAAGATCTTACATTCGATTCGAAGGGAGGTAAGGAGAAAATTACTTATGAGGTCAATCTTGTAGATGGTGACTCTGTAGTTGTCAATAGTAATTCTTCGTTTGTCCAGGTTCTCCGTCACGATAACGAGGAGGCTGTAATTGAAGTTTCCAAGAACAAAAAGAAGGACCCAAGAACTGATAAGATTGATATCTTCTACGAGGGACTGAGCAAAACTGTCACTTTGTCGCAATCTCCAAGGCCATTCTATATGGCTGCGAAGACAAACATGCTATATGATCTTGCGCTTGTACCAAATGTAGGACTCGAGTTCTATTTAGGCAAGAATATGTCACTTGCCGGCAACTGGATGTACTCGTGGTGGAAGAATGATAATATATATTGGTATTGGCGCGTATATGGCGGTGACCTTGCTCTCCGCTACTGGTTCGGCAAAGCAGCTAAGGAAAAACCGCTTCAGGGACACCATGTCGGTCTATATGGTCAGATGATTACCTACGACCTTGAGCTCGGATATCATGGTATTCTTGCAGACAGATGGAGCTGGTCTGCAGGAGTGGAGTACGGTTATTCTCTTCCAATCGCACGTCGTCTCAACATTGATTTCACACTTGGTTTGGGATACCACACAGGTGAGTTCTACGAGTATATTCCGATCGATGGTCACTATGTATGGCAGGCGACCAAGATCCGTCACTACATAGGTCCTACAAAAGCCGAGATTTCGCTTGTATGGCTCCTGGGCAGAGGAAATGAAAACCCTAACAAAGGAGGTAAGAAATGAAAAGGATAATTTTCATACTTGCCTCTTTGGCTGTGTTTATGACTTCGTGTCAGCACAAGGATCTTTGCTTCCATCATAGAGATCATGCGTATAGATACCATGTCGCTATTGAAGCGGATTATCGCCAGGATTGGGAGGAAAACCATGGTTATAATGACTGGCAGATCAGCTGGCCAGACCATTATATGCCATATGATGATCTTCGTCCTGAGAAGCCTACCGGTCTCCGTGTAATCAATACAAATTCTGACGGCGAAAGCAATATCCACAATATTGGCGCTGACGGTGGTGTAGTAACATTGTACGAGGGAGTCAACGATATCCTTTTCTACAACAACGATACAGAGTACATCGTCTTCTCACGTACCGACAACGGTGCCACCACTAGAGCTACTACGCGTACGCGTACGCGCGCTACCTTTAAACCTAGTCAGTTCGCACACGAAAACGAAGAGAGCATGACACCTCCGGATATGCTTTATGCGAGATACTATCAGGGCTATTATGCTGAGAAGGTTCTCGATCCTGAGCAGCTGAGTGTAACACTCCATCCGCTTGTCTTCACATATAAGATCAGATATGAATTTGAAGAGGGTCTCCAGTATGTAGCTATGGCTCGCGGCGCGCTTTCAGGAATGGCGATCTCAGTCCTGATGAATACAGGTGAGACTTCAGATATCAGTTCAACACTTCTTTTCGATTGTGACCTGAAGGATTATGGTGTTGGAGCATTGGTTAACTCATTCGGAGTTCCGGCTTTCCCTAATCTTGACTATGTGACAAAGGTTCCAGCGAAGCACGCTCTTTCACTTGAACTTCTCCTTAAGAACGGTAAGATGGTAACATTGGACTACGATGTCACAGACCAGGTTCAGTACCAGCCGCACGGAGGTGTGATCGTAGTATCCGGAATCGTCATCAAATCCGAAGACGGATCACAGGGTTCAGGAGCATTCGATGTAGAAGTCAAGGACTGGGGAGAATATGAAGATATCTACCTCCCATTGATGTAGAAGAATATAAATTAATAACTAACATAATTAAAGATTAACATGAAGAAGTTATTTTTCCTCGGAATTGCAGCGCTGGGTTTTGCAGCATGTGTGCAGGAGCAGGTTGTGGATACACCTATGGGTGGCGCCATTACTTTCGAAAGCGCATTTGTTGACAATGCTACAAGAGCTGCTGTAGATCCTAGCACAACTACAGGTACGCTTACAGCGTTTGATGTGTGGGGATTCGTAAAAGAGTATGATGGTACCGTATTCGTTGATCAGGATGTTACTCTTAACGGAGGCAACTGGGGATACGAGGGTGCGCAGTTCTGGGCTCCTAACCAGCCTTATTACTTTGCTGCTCTCGCACCGATGAACAGCGAGACTCTCGGTCACGAGCTCGCAACTGGCGATGCTGCAAAGCTTGGTCTCGGTACTTTGACTTTCACAAACGTGAATGGTACTGAGGATGTGCTCTATGCTACCTCAAAGGTGACATCAAAGGGTGTTAACCAGCCTAACGATCCTGTGAAGTTCCAGTTCAGACACCTTCTCTCAAAGGTGAAGTTCACATTCAAGAATGGTTTCGTTACCAACAATGCTTCAATCAAGGTTACAAACATCAAGATGACAGCTCCTGCTAAGGCATCTATCAATGTTGCACAGGCTAACTACGCGAAGGCTTGGAGTCTTGAGAATCAGTCAGTTACACTTGCATTTGGTGATGTTGAGACACTTACATACGGTCAGAATGCTGAGTCTGCTGACGAGCGTCTTACAATCCCTGCATCTTCTACATATGAATATAATGTAACATTCGATGTTGAACTCTTCATGGGTGCTCAGAGCGTCTACACAGTGAGCAAGACTTCAAAAGTTACAGGTGTAGAACTTGAGATGGGCAAGGCATATAACTTCACAGCTGAAATCAACCCTGAGAACCTTGAGCTTGACGTTATCAAATTCGACGTGATCGAGGTTGAGGATTGGGAAAATGCAGCTGATGTACCTGCTCATGTCGGTACAACTGCTTATGTAAGCGATGCAACTGAGTTTGCAGCAGCAATCGCTGATCCTGAGGTAGCAGCTGTCGTATTGAACAATAATATTGAGATTGATGGCACACTCACACGCGCTGGTGAGGAAGGTACAGTCATTTCAAAGTCATTCGTTCTCGACGGAAACGGCAAGACATTGTCATATGCAGGTTCAGGCCGCATAATTGACATCAAATCTGACGTTGCGAATGAAACATATAAGAATGTAACCATTAAGAACGTAACTCTCAACTATACAGGAAGTTACCTCGAGCGTGGTATCAACTACAATGCTAATGGGCGTCTCGTACTTGATGGAGTTAAGTTCACTGGTAAGGCTCCTTCTTATGCAGTTAACTTCCCTGGTAGCGCTGACAATGCTCAGGTTACAATCAAGAATTGTGAGTTGACAGGTCTTATCGCACTCAATGTATGGGGCGAGGACATGGTTATCAATGTTGAGAATTCTGTTTTGACAAGCGTTGACAATGCAGAGGCTGAGAATTATAGCGCAGTGAAGCTTAACAACGATGGTTCTACTTCTGCAGAAGGTACAGTAGTTAACTTCAAGAACTCTACAGTAGTTGCTACAGACGAGAAGGGCGAGCCTTCATATGCTTTCTATAATGCTACTGAGACAGGTGAAATTTTTGCTGATGAGACTAATGAAGTAATCGGTGCTGATAATAAGGTACAGGTTGCGATTGTTTACTTTGAGTCAAATCCTAATCAGTTCTACGGCTGTACAACACTTGCGGATGCAATCGCATCTATGGTTAAGCACAATGGTACAGGTATCCGTATCACTAAGGATATCGAACTTGATGAACCAGTTGCAGTCGCTAAGGACCAGACAATCGTTATCGACCTCAATGGCAAGACAATCTCTGCAGTTGATAATACTACAAAGAACTATGAGCTCATCAAGAACGCCGGTAACCTTACAATCTTCGGTGGCGGTAAGATGACAGTTAAGGCTACTGTAAACAGCGGCTGGAACCGTTATTCTGCAGTAATCGCAAATACAGTTGGCGGTAACCTTACTGTAAAGGATGTTGAAATCGAGCATCTCGGTGGTACAGACATGGCTTACGGTATCGACAACCTCACAAATGGCAAGGGCACATCTGCTGTCACTACTATCGAGGGCGCAACAGTTAAGTCTCCATATCGCGCAGTACGTCAGTTCCTCAATGGTACTGAGGCTACTAACGAGCTCTATGTGAAGGCTGGTTCAGTACTCGAGGGTACAAACAAGTCAATCTTCTTCCACGATCCTAGCAAGAATGCTAACACTGGTAAGCTCATCGTTGAGGCTGGTGCACAGTTGAAGGGTGATGTATATCTCTACGTAACTGAAGGCTCGACTGAGTGGCCTGTTGAGGTTTCTATCGCAGAGTCTGCACTCGTAGGTGAGAGCACAGTTGTTTCTGGTAATGTTCCTACAGGTTACATGGTTACAAATAAGGACGGAAATTGGACTGTAGTTACTGTAACGACTGTGGCAGACACAGATGAGCTTAGCGATGCAATCCTTGAGGCCGCAGACAAAGCAACTATCGTCCTTACTGAAGGAACATTTAACATGCCATCAATTGGTGGTAAGGACATTACTCTCGTAGGTACTGAGAATACTATTATTAACACAGGTACAGTTGGACTTGACGGAGGTAATCTTACTTTGGAGGGTGTTACAGTTAAGGCAGGTACATATCAGGGTTTCCAGCATTCTAATGTAGTTACATACAATAATGTTACAATTCAGGGTGAAATGTTCTGCTATGGTAAAAAAGACATCTTCAACAATTGTACTTTCGTGTTGGATAACCAGTACGTCTGGGCATATGCTTCAGATAATATCGAGTTTAATAACTGCGTATTCGAGACTAATGGTAAAGCTATCCTTATTTACAATGAGGGTGATGGAGCCACTAATGTAACAGTAAAGAACTGTACATTCAATGCAACAGCAGGTGCAAAGGCCGGTGCTATCGCAAACCAGAATTGCGCTGCTATTGAGATTGACAATACCGGTGGTCTTGCCCATAATATCACCACAAGCGGTAATACTGTTAATGCAAACTTCTCTGGCGAGTGGAGAATCAAGAACTTCGTTGCTGGCAATGCAATTACAGTAAATGGTACTGAGTACACTCAGATTGCTGTAGATGGCAAGCTGATGACTATTGACGCAAATAGAAACGTAACAGTGCTTGAATAATTTTGTATAGGTATGGGAGTCTGAACCCTCCCATACTTACCAAGAAAACAAACAACTATTATTTATTATTAACTAAATCCAAAACTTTATGAAAAAAATTCTTGCTACAGCTCTTGCGGCCATGTCATTGGTTGCTTGTTTGCAGGAAGAGGTCGTAACTGTTCCACAGACAGACGCGATCACTTTTGAGGGAGCGTACGTTAATGTAGCTACCCGTGCTGCTGTTGACCCAAGCACAACGACTGCTTCAATCGCAGGTTTCGACGTTTGGGCATTCATGAATGAGTGGGATGGTACTGTTCTTACTGACGAGGACATTACAAGAACATCTTCTGGCTGGACTTACGCCAACACTCAGTACTGGACTCCTAACAACCAGTATTACTTTGCTGCGCTTGCACCTATGAACAGTGCAAACGTTACTGAGACTCTTGCTACTAGCAACGAGACTGCGAAACTTGGTCTTGGTGAGATTGCGTTTACTAACGTAGACGGTTCTGAGGACCTTCTCTATGCTGCTACTACTGTTACAGCTCCTGATTACGATCAGCTCAAGCTTAACAACATGCCGCCAGTGAAGTTCGAGTTCAGCCACCTTCTTTCTAAGGTGAAGTTCACTTTCACAAACGGTTTCAAGACTGACAACGCTTACGTTGTTATTGAGGACATCAAGATGACTGCACCTAAGTCAGGTACAATCGACCTTGCAGTTGCTAACTGGTGGGACAATGATGATTGGGCACTTGGTACTGAGTCATTCGAACTCGAGTTCGGTAATGTAGCGGAACTTTCGATGGGTACATCTGATGAGTGCGCTCAGGAGCGTCTTACTATCCCTGCTGAGGCAACTCAGGTTTACGACATCACTTTCACTGTAAAGCTTTACATGGGTAAGCAGCTCGCTCTCGAGACAGTGAAGACTTCAACTGTAACAGGTGTTGCTTTCGAAATGGGTAAGGCATACAACCTCACAGCTGAGATCAATCCTGACAACCTCGAGCTCCCATCTATCGAGTTCGACGTTATCGTTAAGGAGTGGGAAGAGGCTGGCGATGTTGCTCATCCAATCGTAGCTACTTTCGAAGGTGCGCCTTACACAAGTCTCCAGGATGCTATCGACGCAGCTGTAAATGGTGGTACTATCTACCTTACTTCTAAGGTTAACGAGACTGTAACTATCGTTGAGAAGGCTGGTGTTGAGCTCACTATCGACGGTCAGGACAACAAGTTCGACGGTACAATCAAGATCCACAATGGTTCTAACTACAACGACGGTAAGGTTACTATCAAGAATGTAAACTTTGAGACTAACGTTCTTGAGAACAACTTCGTATATGCAGTTGATTTCGGTAATGCACAGCGTTACTCACAGAACATCACAGTTGAGGACTGTACATTCACAGCTCTCGCAGGCAGCAAGGCTGAGAACACTGCAGTAGGTGTTAAGGTTAACGCTACAAAGAACCTCGTGGTTAAGAACTGTGTTGCAACTAACATGCACTCACTCCTCCAGGCTCAGAGCTGCGACGCTGCTATAACTGTAGAGGGTGTTGAGATCACAGGTAAGAACGGTGTTGCATTCGGTAACACAGCTTTCCCTACTCTTAAGGACGCTACTATCAACGCAACTGGTTACGGTGTACGCGCTGACGCTAACGCAAACCGCGGTGCTCTCG
>JAZKYT010000040.1:0-25627 GCA_045612265.1 Candidatus Cryptobacteroides sp. | reverse complement strand
ATGAAATTGGTTGCACTGAAAAGGTCCTCAACAGCCATATGAATCGCTTTGTCAAGCACATTTACTTGCGCAATACCCACTTTGTTGGAGCCTTTGAGACCAAGGCGATAGTCGATTGAGACAACTCTATAGCCGTTTGTCGTAAGCTGTCTGAACCACTTGTTGTAACTGTCATCATCCCTTCTTCCACCTATGAATCCGCCACCGAACATAAAGATTACAGTCGGCTTTTCCTTTCCATTCAGCATAGTCTGACTGCCTTTAGCAGGGTGATAGATATCCATATAGAGATCACACGTGTCTCTTTTTACAAAAAGGTATGTGTCATCTGGAGAAATGAACTGTTCAGCAGCAGTCTGTGCTGTCGCTGTCATCCCACAGAACAGGATGCCCGCAAGCAAAATCAAAATCTTTCTTGTCATATGTGTTATTTCTTATTTTCTGTAATAAGCTTTTCTGATGGAATCAACCTGCTTATAGCCTTGTAGTGCCTGAAGAAACGATAGGCAATAACTCTCACCGCAGTGTAGCTTGGGATGGCGATAATCATTCCAAGGGGACCTGCAAGGTGTCCTGCAATGAGAAGCACGATAAATATTTCAAGAGGCTTTGCCTTGATGCTTGTTGAGTATATAACAGGCTGATACAGAATGTTATCAATGAGCTGAGTGAAGCAGAATATTGCCACGAGAATCAACGTGAATGCAATGAAGTTCACATCCAGTCCGATAGGTACTGCACTGCTATATTTGATCACGAGTCCGAGGACTGTTCCCATCACGCCTCCCAACAGCGGACCTACATAAGGCATGACATTGAGGATGCCTGTCATGAAAGCTATACCGATAGCCGCATTGAAACCAAGTCTTGCAATCAACAGCAGGCCGAGGAAGTTGATCAGGGCGACACCCATCACCTCGATCATGACTCCAATGAAATATCTTGAAAGCAGGTAGCTGATGTCTGAGATTGCTTTGGCCGCTTCTTCTTCGTGTCTGTCTGGAACGAGGGCCCTGACAATGGCAGTGAACTGTCCGTCATCCTTGATGAAGAAGAAACTGATGAACACCACTGAGAAGATGCCGATTCCAAGGCTTGAGATCACTGAGGCTGCAGAGCCTAAGACAGAAGAGAAGATGCTTGGGTCAAAGAATTTCTTAAGTTCCTGAACTGCAGCCACCTCAATGCGGTAATCGCTGCCAAGAGTCGGAAATAGTTTGACCAATCTTGTGTTCAGGTCAGCAAGTGGACCTGAAATGTGTCTTGCTGCGGTCTCGATGCTTTCCAATGATATACCCTTGATTATTCCGCTTACGATAGGAACGATCAGAGTGATCACTGAGAAGAAGATTGTGATCAGCAGGATGATAGTCAGCATGGCAAGAATCCAGTCTGGTGCCTTGTGACCCTTGATTTTGATTCTACGCAGCCATGACATTATCGGCTGTCCGATAAGTGAAACTACCACTGCCAACAGGATGTATATCAATACATTGCTGAAGAACCAACAAATAGTTCCTATAATTGCCAGTCCGGCAGCCAAAAGGATGTATTTCGCCAATTTGTCGGTGTATCTTTCTGTGTTTTCCATATTGAAGTTATTTGTTTCCGAATACGATATCACATATTTCGGAAGTGTTGTCAATCATTCTCCAAGGGTTGTGTGCCTGGAGCTGCGCCGTTGTGCGGAATCCCCAGGTGACTGCAAGTGTCTTTACGCCAGCGTTGTTTCCGGTCTGCATGTCGACATCGGAGTCGCCGCAGTATAGAACTTCATCCGGCTTGACTCCAGGTAACTCGGCCATGGCCTCGAACACTACGCCTGCGTCAGGTTTGATAGGGAAGCCCTCCCTTTGTCCCAGTACGGCCACAAAATCGATGTCTCCGAAAAACTTCTTGACAAGTTCCTCTGTTCCTGCCTGAAACTTGTTTGACGCAACAGCGAGTTTTATGCCGTGAGAGGAAATCTCCCTCAATGCTTCATGGATTCCCGGATACGGTCTTGTAAAGTCAGACATGTGTGCATTATAATAAGGAAAGAAGTGCTCAGACATCTTCTTCTGCATCTGCTCTGTCCTGATGTCCTGGGGAAGTGCGTCATGGAGCAGATTTTTGATGCCATGTCCTACGAGTTTTCTGCACTCTTCCACTTCAATAGTCCTGCAGCCGCAGGCGGTAAGTGCATGATTTACTCCGTTTGCTATATCCTCCATGGTGTCAAGGAGGGTTCCATCAAGGTCAAAAATTACAAGTTTGTACATAATTTTCAGCTTGTGCTATATATTGGCACATTGGGTGTTTAATTTTGCATCAACAAAATGATACAGAACACTTAAAACATAAGGTTATGAATACTGAAAACACTCTCGCACGTCTTAGCTCAATGATTTCTTCTGAGTCTTATTCTAACCTCGTTGACATGATCAACGAAATGGGACTTGAACTCATGGATGTAAATCTTGCCTAAACCCACTCGACCAGAGTTCCTTCCTTGTCCTTAGACAGACCGACGCGGAGCTTCCTGTTTGCGTTTCCGCCTCCAAACATCCTGTCAGTGATGATCTGTTCGGACACAGGATCTTCAATATATTTCTGAACCGCTCTCTTGAGAGGTCTTGCACCATAGCTTGGATCATATCCTGCATCAGCGACAAAACGCTTTGCTCCAGCTGTGACAGTGATATCGAAGCCTGCATCATGCACTCTGCTCTTGAGTCCCTTGAGTTCAATGTCGATGATCTTGGCAATATCCTCCTTGGTCAATGGATTGAAGAATACCTGTTCGTCCACTCTGTTGATGAACTCAGGTGGGAATGCCTTCCTGACAGCTTTTTCGAGGACACTCTTTCGGTTGGACTGGATGTTCCTACCTGCGGTGTTGAAGCCGACTCCGGTTCCATATTCATCAAGTTCGCGGCTTCCTACATTCGAAGTCATGATCAGGATTGTATTTCTGAAACTTACTGTCCTGCCATTGCTGTCTGTGAGTCTTCCTTCATCCATAACCTGAAGCAGCAGATTGAATACATCAGGATGCGCTTTTTCGATCTCATCAAGAAGAACAACGCAGTATGGCTTGCGGCGCACTCGCTCGCTGAGCTGTCCGCCCTCCTCGAATCCAACATATCCCGGAGGAGCTCCTATGAGTCTTGAGACATTGAACTTCTCCATATATTCGCTCATATCCAGACGGATCATATTGTCTTCTGAATCAAACAGATACTCGGCTAGCGACTTTGCGAGCTGGGTCTTTCCCACTCCGGTAGGACCAAAGAATATGAAGGTGCCGATAGGCTTGCCCGGGTCCTTGATTCCTGCCCTGTTTCTCTGTATTGCCTTCACAACCTTGTCGATTGCTTCGTCCTGTCCGATGATGCGCTTGCTTATCTTTTCCCTCATCTTCACGAGTCTTGCGCTTTCTCCTTCAGCCACTCTTCCGGAAGGAATTCCTGTCATTTTCGATATTACCTCAGCAACATCTTCTGCATTCACAGTACCAGTCTTCTTCGGATTCTGCAGTCTGACCATGCTTCCTGCTTCATCCATCGCGTCAATCGCCTTGTCCGGAAGACAACGGTCAGTTACATATCTCTCAGACATGCGTACACATGCCTCGATTGCCTCGTCTGTATACACTACATTATGATGCTTCTCGTAGTTTGCCTTGAGCTTTCCAAGGATTGAGATAGTGTGCTGGATATCAGTGTGTTCCACTACAATCTTCTGGAATCTTCTGTCGAGGGCTCCGTCCTTCTCAACGATCTTGCTGAACTCGTCCATTGTGGTTGCTCCGATGCACTGGATCTCACCGCGGGCAAGTGCCGGTTTCAGCATGTTAGCAGCATCGAGACTGCCGGATGCACCGCCGGCTCCGACAATAGTATGGAACTCGTCGATAAAGAGGATAACATCAGGATTTGCAGCGACTTCATTGATGATGGACTTGAGTCTCTTTTCAAAGTCGCCACGATATTTTGTGCCGGCTACGATTGAACCTAAGTCTAAGGATATCAATCTCTTATTGGCCAACACGGGTGGGATGTCTCCGTTGATGATCTTGATGGCTATTCCCTCAACGATAGCTGATTTTCCCACACCTGGATCACCGACCAACATAGGGTTGTTCTTTCTTCTTCTTCCGAGAATCTGGATTACTCTCTGGATTTCATCCTCTCTTCCTACGAGAGGGTCAAGCCTGCCTTCTCGTGCAGCCTTTGTGATGTCGTATCCGAACTCGTCCAGAGAAGATGTCTTCTGTTCTTCTTCCTCCTCCTTCTGCTCTTCTCTGACAGCCCTTATGCGGATCTGAGGCGCTTCTTCCTCCTGCTGAGGCTCTTCTGCACCCTTTTCGATCATGGAGTTTTTCTCCATATAGCGGTAGATCATGCCGTAGTCAACCCCAAGGTCTCGGAGATATGTTACTCCATAAGAGTCTCCCGCACGGCAAAGTGCGAGCAACAGGTGCTCCACTCCAGCCTGTCTGTTTCTGAGTTTTGTGGCTTCAAGAATTGTGAAGCTCAATACGTTCTGAACACCCCTTGAGAACGTGATGTTGTCGATCTCGGAATAGGGGATATGCTCATTTGTAAATATATGACTGTCAATGAACTGCTTTAACTCTTCCACGTCAATTCCGAGGCCTCGCAGAGCGTCCACGGCGGAGTTTTCCTTGTGTCTGAGAAGACCAAGGATGAGGTGGTCTGGAGCTATTCCGTAGCTTCCTGTCCTCATCGCTTCCTCGCGGGAATAGTTGATGACTGAGTGCAGTTGGTCAGATATTGTGATTTCCATGTTTTTCTATGCGAAATTTAGTGAAATAGGTTGCACAAAATTACTAAAAAATTCGTAACTTTGCCAAGATATATATTAAGTCGTAAAAGTAAATTTTATATATGGAAAACGAAGTAATTACAGGTAGAATCGAGCAAGTGAATATCGACGAGCAGATGAGGAGTGCGTATATCGACTACTCCATGTCTGTAATCGTGTCCAGAGCACTTCCTGATGTAAGGGACGGTTTCAAGCCTGTTCATAGAAGAGTGCTTTATGGTATGGACGGTCTGGGACTCAGACATACCAGCCAGACAAAGAAGTCTGCCCGTATCGTCGGTGAGGTACTCGGTAAATATCACCCACATGGTGACTCAAGTGTGTATGATGCAATGGCACGTATGGCTCAGGACTGGAGCTTGAGATACCCTCTCGTATTCGGACAGGGTAACTTCGGTTCGATGGACGGTGACCCTGTTGCTGCCATGCGTTACACCGAGGCAAAGCTTTCAAAGTTGTCTGATGAGGTTCTTGCTGACCTTGAAAAGGATACAGTTGACTTCCAGAACAACTTCGATGATTCTCTCACAGAGCCGACTGTACTTCCTACAAAGGTTCCGCTTCTTCTTCTGAACGGTTCTTCAGGTATTGCGGTAGGTATGGCGACAAACATGGCACCACATAACCTTACAGAGTGTTGTGATGCGATCTGCGCTTATATCGACAATCCTGAGATCACAGTGGAGGAGCTCATGCATTATGTCAAGGGACCGGACTTCCCGACAGGAGGTATCATCCAGGGACGCCAGGGTATCAAGGATGCATTCGAGACAGGCCGCGGACGTATTGTAATCCGTTCAAAGACTGAAATCGAGGTGAGTGATTCAGGTCGTGAGACAATTGTTGTGACTGAGATTCCTTATATGGTCAATAAGCGTGAGATGATCGAGAAGATCGCTGAGCTTGTTGAGAGCAAGAAGATCGAGGGTATCTCATATATCAACGATGAGACAACAATGAAGGGTCTGCGTATCGTCATCCGTCTCAAGAAGGACGCTAACTCAAACGTGGTACTCAATACTCTCTTCAAGTATACTCCGCTTCAGTCAAGCTTCTCAGTTAATAACGTGGCCCTCGTGAACGGTCGTCCACGCACACTTAACCTGAAGCAGCTTATCAAATATTTCGTTAAGCACAGACATGAGGTTATTCTCCGCAGAACCAAGTTCGATCTCGAGAAGGCTCAGAAGAGAGCGCATATCCTCGAAGGACTTCTCAAGGCGCTTGATGTGATCGATCAGATCATCAACATCATCCGTGGTTCGAAGAGTGTTGAGGAGGCTAAGAGCGAACTCATGGCAACACTCGGCTTCTCAGAGGCTCAGGCGACTGCAATCGTCGAGATGCGTCTCCGTCAGCTCACCGGACTCGAAAGAGAGAAGCTCCAGAGCGAGTACGACGAGCTCATGAAGTTCATCACATACTGCCAGAACGTTCTTGCTGACGAGGCCCTCCAGATGGGTATCATCAAGGATGAGACAATGGAGATGAAGGAGAAGTACGGTGATGAAAGACGTACTGAGATTGCACTTTCAGCTGAGGAGTTCAATCCAGAGGACTTCTATGCAGATGAGGATGTCGTGATCACGATCTCGCATCTTGGATATATCAAGAGAACATCTCTTACTGAATATCGTCTCCAGAACAGAGGTGGTGTCGGTATGAAGGGTAGTGCGACACGCGACGAGGACTTCATCGAGCACATCTATGTTGCCAACATGCACAGCACAATGCTTCTCTTCACTCAGAACGGTAAGTGCTACTGGCTCAAGGTTTACGAGATTCCTGAGGGATCACGTGCATCCAAGGGACGTGCAATCCAGAACGTGATCAACATCGAGCCTGATGATAAGATCAAGACATATCTCAATGTCAAGAATCTCAAGGATGAGGAATATGTGAATAATAACTACATCGTCCTCGGAACCAAGAAGGGTATCATCAAGAAGACAGCTCTCGAGGCATATTCACGTCCTCGTACAAATGGTGTGATCGCAATCACAGTACGCGACGGAGATGAACTCCTCGATGCAGTGATGACAAACGGCCAGAGCGAAATCCTTCTTGCAGGACGCAAGGGACGTTGCTGCCGCTTCGATGAGACCGATGCAAGAGCGCTCGGACGTACAGCTTCAGGTGTTCGTGGCATAAATATTGATGAGGATGATGAGGTAATCGGTATGATCACTTACGATCCGAATGCAGATGATGCTGCAGATCATACAATTCTCGTAGTCAGTGAGAATGGATATGGAAAGCGTACCGACTTTGAGGAGTATCGCAAGACAAACAGAGGTGGTAAGGGTGTTAAGACATTGAACATCACCGAAAAGACAGGTTCGCTTGTAGCAATCAAGAATGTAACTGATGAAAACGACCTCATGATCATCAATCGCTCAGGCCTCACAATCAGAATGGCTGTTGCGGGTATCAAGCAGGCAGGTCGTGCAACTCAGGGTGTGCGTCTCATCAATATCAAGGAGGGTGACTCAATCGCTGCGGTTTCAGTTGTTAACAAGAGCGAGGAAGATACTCAGGAGGTTGCTCCGGAGCAGGTTCAGGAAACCACACCAACACAGGATAATCAATAACTTAATACATACTCAGATTATGAAAAGAATTTTAATCGCATTGGCATTGGTTCTCTCATTGCAGGTAGCTGATGCACAGGTTAAGTCTCCAGCAGCTATAAAGAAGGCTGTTGAGGCTGCTGAGGCAGCAGCACAGGATCCTAAGAAGAATACCAAGACTGCAACTTGGCTTAAGCTCGCTGAGGCTTATGTGAATGCTTACACTAACCCTGCTGGTATTGGTTGGGTAGGTGCTTCAAAGCAGGAGCTTCAGATGCTTATGGCTGGTCAGCAGCCGCTTTCAGTTGAGCAGGTTGAGGTTGCAGGCGCACCTTACACTAAGGAAGTTTACGCTTCTTGCAACTACTACTTCAACAATGCTGGTGTTCTCGAGATCATCGAGGTGACAGCACCTCTTTATGAGGATCCTTTGGAGAATGCACGTGTTGCATACTACGAGGCAAACAAGGTGGACGCTAAGCAGGCTAAGCTTAAGGATGTGAATGCTGGTCTTGATGATATCACAAGAAAGTATATCAGCGATGCATTCAACAGCTATCAGTTCGGTAACCTTGCTGGTGCAAGCGTATTGTTTGAGAAGGCTGCAAAGGCTGCTGCCACTGAGCCGCTCTGCAGAATCGATACAACTGCAGTTTATAACGCAGGTTTCACAGCATGGATGGCTCAGGATTATCCTAGAGCAAAGACTTTCTTCCTCCAGTGTCTTGAGGTTCCTTACTACCACGAGGATGGTGAGGTTTTCTCAAAGCTTGCTGATGTTTATTCAAAGCTCGGTGACAAGGCGATGACAGTAGAGACTCTCGAGAAGGGTTTCACTCAGTTCCCACAGAGCCAGAGCATCCTCATCGGTTTGATCAACTACTATCTTGAGAACAAGGAGAGCCCAGAGAGACTTTTTGAGCTCATCGCTATGGCTAAGCAGAACGAGCCTAACAATGCTTCTCTTTACTATGTAGAGGGTAACATCTACAACGAGCTCCGTCAGGCTACTAAGGACGATGAGGCTAAGGCTGCTGAGTATCTTGCAAAGGCAGTTGAGGCTTACGATGCTTGTGAGGGTGTGAATGCAGCTTACGAGTTCGGACACATCGGTAAAGGTGTGATGTTCTACAACTACGCAATCGAGATCCAGGAGAAGGCTAACCTCGAGTTCGACGATAAGAAGTATATGGCTCTCGTTGAGCAGTTTGAGGAGGCTCTCATGAACGCTCTCGAGCCATTCGAGAAGGCTTATGCAGTTTCAGCTGACAGCAACCTCAAGGTGAGCATCGCTGAGTATCTTAAGAACATCTACTACCGCTTCGTTTCAAAGGGTGGCGAGTATGAGGCTGGATACAACAAGTATAATGAGATCGTTAAGACTGGCGTAGCTCAGTAAGATTTCATCTATACCTATTATAATATAAGGGGAGCAGGCTAAGCCTGTTCCCCTTTTTGTTCTCCCTTTTCGAATGCCTTGACAATCTTGGCAACCAGCGGGTGTCTTACGATATCCTCGTTTTTGAATGTTATCGTCTTGATGCCCTTGATGTTCTTTGTCAGTTCAACTCCTCGCAACAGTCCTGAATCCTTTTTGTTTGGAAGATCCACCTGGGATGCGTCTCCGGTCACGATGAATTTGGCATCGCTACCCATACGTGTCAGGAACATCTTCAGCTGACTTAAATTCGTGTTCTGAGCCTCATCAAGAATCACGCATGCCCTGTCCAATGTGCGGCCTCGCATATATGCCAATGGAGCAATCTGAATCGTGCCTTCTGCCATGAATTCCTGGAGCCTTTTGGCCGGGATCATGTCTCCGAGTGCATCATAGAGCGGCTGGAGATAAGGGTCAAGTTTCTCCTTCAGGTCGCCGGGCAGAAATCCAAGTCTTTCACCTGCTTCGACCGCTGGTCTGGTGAGGATGATCCTTTTGATTTCCCTGTTCTTCAATGCCCTGACTGCCAATGCAATAGCAATGTATGTCTTACCTGTTCCGGCAGGGCCGAGAGCCCATATGAGGTCGTTTTCGAAATACGCGGTCACCATCTCTTCCTGGGTCCTGTTGCGGGCCTTGATCGGCTTGCCGTCGTTGCCATATACGATGACGGCATTGCTGCAAAGCTTGTATCTGTCCGGAGATGATTCCCCATCAAAAAGATCCTCTACATCATAAGGTGTGATGTTCATCTTGTGCTGGCGTCTTTCGATCAGTTGCAGCAGTTTTTTCTCGAATTTCTCCGTGTCTGCTTCCTTGCCTTCAAGAATGATCTCATCACCTCTTGCTATCACCTTCAGTTCAGGAAAATAGCTGCACAATGACTCGAGGTTTCTGTTTGCAGCCCCGTATATTTCTATAGGGTCTATCGCTTCAAGTCTGATAATCTTTCTAATATTCATTATTATGTGTTTTTCTTACTCTTTCGTATGTGGTGACCATCTTGTTGTAATCCCAATCATTGAGCCAAAGATGGCTTTTACCTATGAATTCCTCCACTGGAATCACAGTGTATGAGTCTGTGAGACCACCTGGTCGTGAACACCACAGATGTGTGAGCTCCAATGGAAGAAGGGTGATGTCACCGTTCGGTTCCCTTGCAATCCTGATTGTCGCCATGAGCCCGATCTGTGTGTTGGCAGCACTCATGTTTGAAACCATATTTCCCAGTGAATAGGCCACTTCCACGCCGTTTATCACTTCTGTGTCCTGTGCCACATGTGGGTGGCTTCCAATTATCAGGTCCGCTCCCAGTCCTGTCAGCCATTCAGCTGTATTTTTCTGACTTTCAGAATGAAGCAGTTCATATTCTGTTCCCCAATGTGGGAATACTATGCTGATGTCACTGTTTTTCTCAGCTTTAGATACGGCATCTGAGACTGTGGTTCTGTCGCTTTGATACAGGACCTTTGGCCAATGGTCGGTCGCGCCGAGATTGGTTCCGTATGTCGTGTTTATCAGCGCAAGTCTTATACCTTTCCTGATGACAATCAACGGGTTCTGTTTGTCCCTCTCCTCCTGGCTTTCTGCCAGTCCGGTATACTGGATTCCGTACTTTTCCTTAAGCTGCCTGTACATGTCCAGTGTTCTGGTCGCTCCTTTGCTGCCTTTGTCATAAATGTGATTGTTGGCGCATAGGAATATGTCGAAACCGCATCCGGCAAGGTATTCTGCAAACTCGTCAGGGGCGGAAAATCCAGGGTATCCTGTGTATGGTTCGCCTGCGAGTGTGAATTCCATATTCGCAATGGCAAGGTCTGCATTCCTGATCTCGTCGGCGATATATGTGAAATATTTATCAAAGCCTTTGTGTGCTGCGTCAATCTGGGCCTTGTGCATCATCACGTCACCGAAGACTTTGATAGTCAGAGTATCTGCCTTGTATAGCGGTCTTTGTGCGTATGCGTTTCCTTTGCCTCCTGAAAATGAAATGATGAAGACAGTCAGCAGCAGGGTTATCTTACGTATAAACAAATCGTATCGCATAGTCACAATAAGTACAAATATATTAAAAATTATTTTGTCTCAGACCATTAAATAGTTAAATTTGCGGAGATACGCAATTAACTGATATTATGAAGAAATTTGCATTTATCCCTCTGGCTTTGTGCGTTATGCTTGCTGTGACAGGTTGCGATTTCATGAGGAAATTGGGAGGACGCCCGACAAGCGAGGATATCGAAAGAGCGAGAGTAGAGAGACTGCTTGCGCAGGAGGCTGCACTCAAGGCTTCATTGGATTCGTTGAAGGCCCAGAAGCAGAGTGTCCAGGATTCAATCGATGCGCTTGAGCAGTTTGTTCAGCAGGGAGGTACTGTCCTTAATCCTTCCAAACTGGGAGGACTATATACCACAAAACTCCAGTATAAGTACTATATAGTCATCGGAGCCTTCAGGTCGAGGTCTAATGCAGAGGCCCTTTTCAAAAAGGCCGAGTCTGCGGGTTATGCGCCGGTTCTTGTGAGCTTCAGAAACGGCTTGCTGGCGGTTGCATTGTCTCCGGCGGATGAGAGCCGAAATGCTATGCAGATGATCAAGGCGATCAGGCAGGAGCCTTTCTGTCCGGAAGATGTGTGGATTCTTGTAAATGAATGATATGGGAGTGAGAGTTATTATAACGATGATGCTGGCCTTGATGCCGGCATTTTCTGCTTTCGCACAGTATAGGGATGCGGGTGGATACAGGGAACTTGAGGATAGTGAGAATGTTGCATCCATGAAGTCTCACGTTCGTTATCTTTCATCTTCGATGCTTGAGGGACGACTTGCTGGCTCTGAGGGTGAAAGGCTTGCAGCAGAATATGTTACAGAGGTTCTTGAGAGTTATGGGGTCGATGTTTTGTCCCCAAAGAACGGTGAAATTTTCGGAATAAGGAAGGAAAACGGTGATACCCTTACATCCCGAAATGTCGTGGCCTATGTTCAGGGATATGACAAGAATCTTCGCAATGAGTACATCGTTGTGGGAGCAAGACTTGATAACCTTGGTTCGATGGTGGTGACTCAGGACGGTGAGAAGAGAGAGAAGATTTTCTACGGAGCCAATGGTAATGCGTCGGGTCTGTCCATGATGCTTGAGCTTGCGAGAATGGTTCAGACTAATTCGATCGTATTTCGTCGCTCAGTCCTGTTTGTAGCATTCGGTGCCTCGAAGGAGGCTTATGCGGGTGCCTGGTATTTTCTGAACAGGTCGTTTTCTGATGTCCCGAATATCTCGGCGATGATCAATCTTGATATGGTAGGTACAGGATATAACGGTTTCTATGCATATACATCCTCTAATGCTGACATGAATGCGCTGCTGAACGGTCTCAAGGCCGGACTTCAGCCTATTCTTCCTGAGGTTACTGCTTCCGAGCCGTATCCGTCAGATCATAGAGCATTCTATTCGATGGAGATACCGTCTGTCATGTTTACGACCGGAAGATATTCTCAGTATGATACCGAGAGGGATACTCAGTCCATAATCGACTATGAGACAATGGAACGTGAACTGGAGTATCTGTATAACTTCACGGAAGTTCTGGCAAATACCGATGCGTCTCTGATGTTCCGTCCGGGTGAGGTTGCAAAACGCACGAAGGAATATGATGATGTGGTTTCTTTCTATGACTGCGATCAGCGCCCGATATTTCTACACAGTTCGGATCCTAAGGATTTCCTCCAGAAATGGGTCTATCAGTATTTGAAATATCCTGCAGAAGCTATACGTGATGGCGTTCAGGGCAGGGTGATGGTGGACTTTGTGATCGAGAAGGATGGAAGCGTGACAGATGTACGTGTTGTCAAGGGTGTATCAGAAGAATTAGATGCAGAGGCATTGCGTGTTGTGAAGGCTTCTCCAAAGTGGAAACCAGGTAGAGTCAATGGAAACAGGGTCCGTACTTCGCTTACAATTCCGGTTGAGTTCAAATTGGAAAAGAAAGGTGAAAAATCAAGCTTCGGAATAAAGAAATATTGATTACATTTGTGAGATTATACAGGATTACCTATGGAATATAATTTTAAAGAGATTGAGAAGAAGTGGCAGGCCTATTGGGCAGCCAACCATACTTTCAAGGCGGAGATTGATAATTCAAAGCCTAAGTTTTATGTCCTCGACATGTTCCCTTATCCATCAGGAGCGGGTCTTCATGTGGGACATCCTCTCGGATATATAGCGAGCGACATATATAGCCGCTACAAGCGTTTGTGCGGATTCAACGTGCTTCACCCAATGGGATATGACGCATTCGGACTTCCTGCTGAGCAGTATGCTATCCAGACAGGTCAGCATCCGGCTGTGACAACAGAGCAGAATATTGCTCGTTATCGTCAGCAGATGGACAGAATCGGTTTCTCATATGATTGGGACCGTGAAATCAGAACTTGTGATCCGGATTATTACAAGTGGACACAGTGGGCATTCCTTCAGATGTTCGGAAGCTGGTACGACAACGTACAGCAGAAGGCTCGTCCTATCGAGGAGCTTGAGGCATTGTTTGCAGCAGAAGGCAATGCGGCAGTTGATGCAGCTTGCGGTGAGGTTGAGACATTTACAGCTGAGCAGTGGAATGCATTCTCTGCAGCCAAGAAGTCAGCAGTCCTCATGCAGTACAGAATTGCATACCAGGGTGAGACAGCAGTAAACTGGTGCCCGGCTCTCGGAACAGTTCTCGCTAACGATGAGGTTAAGGAAGGATATTCAGTTCGTGGAGGCCACCCGGTTGAGCAGAAGAAGATGACTCAGTGGCAGCTCCGCGTTTCAGCATATGCGGGACGTCTTCTTGAGGATCTTGAGGATCTCGACTGGACTGATTCATTGAAGGATATGCAGCGTAACTGGATCGGTAAGAGCCAGGGTGCTGAGATGAACTTCAAGGTGTCAAACGGTACTGAGGAGTACGATATGACTATCTTCACAACCCGTGCTGACACTGTATTCGGAGTTACCTTCATGGTTCTTGCACCTGAGAGCGAGTGGGTTGAGAAGCTCACTACTGCTGAGCAGAAAGAGGCTGTCGAGGAGTATCTTGCTATGGCAAAGAAGAAGACAGAGCGTGAGAGAATGATGGAAGCCCGTAAGGTCACCGGCGTATTCTCAGGTTCTTATGCGACAAATCCTCTTACTGGAAACAAGGTTCCTGTTTGGATCGGTGAATATGTTCTCGCAGGTTACGGTACAGGTGCCATTATGGCGGTTCCTGCTCATGACAGCCGTGACTATGCGTTCGCAAAGACATTCAATCTTCCTATCATCCCTCTCATCGAGGGCTGCGACGTAAGCGAGTCAAGCTTCGACGCAAAGGAGGGAATCATGTGCAACTCAGGCTTCCTTAACGGAATGACAGTGAAGGAGGCTATTCCTGCAGCGATCGAATATGTTGAGAAGCAGGGTATCGGCCATAGAAAGGTGAACTACCGTCTCCGTGATGCAATCTTCTCACGTCAGAGATATTGGGGTGAGCCGTTCCCAGTGTATTTCAAGGATGGTGTCGCAACTCCAATGCCTTTGGAGAACCTTCCTCTTGAACTCCCTGAGGTGGACAAGTTCCTCCCTACAGAGACTGGCGAACCACCACTCGGACGTGCTGCTGACTGGACATATGACGGTTATCCGCTTGAATTGAGCACAATGCCAGGATTTGCTGGTAGTAGCGCATACTATCTCCGCTATATGGATCCACGTAATTCAGATGCTCTTGTAAGCCGTGAAGCTGATGAGTACTGGAGAGATGTTGACCTTTATATCGGTGGTACTGAGCATGCTACAGGTCATTTGATCTACTCTCGTTTCTGGAACAAGTTCCTCTTCGACCTTGGTCACATCTGCGAGAAGGAGCCTTTCAAGAAGCTCATCAACCAGGGTATGATCCAGGGACGATCTAACTTCGTATATCGTATCATCAATACAAACACATTCGTATCACTCGGACTCAAGGATCAGTATGAAACAACTGAGATTCATGTGGACGTGAACATCGTACACAATGACCGTCTTGATATGGAGGCGTTCAAGGCATGGATGCCTGACTTCGCGAATGCTGAGTTCATCCTTGAGGATGGCGAATACATCTGCGGATGGGCTGTCGAGAAGATGTCGAAGTCTATGTTCAACGTAGTTAACCCAGACATGATCTGCGACACTTATGGTGCTGATACTCTCAGACTTTATGAGATGTTCCTCGGACCGCTCGAGCAGTCTAAGCCATGGGATACAAAGGGTATTGATGGAGTCAACCGTTTCCTTAAGAAGGTCTGGAGACTTTTCTACGACCGCAATGGTCTCATCGTGACAGATGAGAAGGCAACAGCTGACGAATTGAAGGCTCTTCACAAGCTCATCGGAAAGGTGCGCACTGATATCGAGTCATTCTCATTCAATACTGCTGTCAGCGCATTCATGATCGCTGTCAACGAGCTCACAGACCTCAAGTGCAGCAAGAAGGAGATTCTTGAGCCGCTCGTGATCCTCCTCTCTCCATTTGTGCCTCATATTGCAGAGGAACTCTGGCAGGCACTCGGACACGAGGACAGCATCACATATGCTTCATTCCCTGAGTATGTAGAGGCATATACAATCGAGAATAACTGTACATACGCTGTTTCATTCAACGGTAAGACTCGTTTCACTGTCGAGCTTCCACTTGATATGCCGCGCGAGGAAGTTGATGCTCACGTACGTTCACTTGAGCAGACTGCCAAGTATGTAGGCGAGGGAAATATCGTCAAGGTGATCGTTGTCCCAGGAAAGATTGTTAATATCGTAGTCAAATAAATACATTGATTATATGAAAGCCAATAAGTTACTGACCCTGCTGCTGGATTATTTCCTTATTTCAGTCGGAACCTTGATCTTCTGTCTTGCATGGACATCATTCATCCAGCCTAACTCGCTGACAAGTGGTGGACTTACAGGTCTTTGTACCATTGTCCAGTATGCGACAAATGGTCTGATTCCAATTGGTATCACCTACCCGCTGATTAATGGTGCCCTGCTCATCATGGGCTTCCTTACGTTGGGTAGATCCTTTGGTTTCAAGACAATTTACGTCATCATATTGTCATCTGTCCTGTTCTCTGTCCTGCCGAACTTTGATGGTGAGGTGTGGCCTCTGAATCTGCAGGTGTTGATAGACAATAAGTTGCTCGTTGTCATGGTAGGTGCCTTGATGGAGTCTGTCGGAATCGGTCTCGTGATGTTGCGAGGTGGTAGCACAGGTGGAACTGACATTGTCGCGATGATGATCAACAAGTATTGGCCTATCTCTCCAGGAAAGGTGTATCTGTACTCGGATCTCTTCATTATCGCCAGCCTTCTTCTTGTGCCAGGAAAGTCAATCGAGGATTTGATGTATGCATATCTCCTTATGCTAGGCTTCTCGTTCGGTATTGACTATGTGCTGCTTGGAAACAAGTCTTCTGTTCAGATCCTGGTGTTCTCATCCAAGTATGAGCAGATTGCAGATCACATGATCAATAATGTACGAAGAGGTGTGACTGCTCTTCAGTCTGTCGGCTGGTATTCAAAGAAGGACAGCAAGGTGCTTCTCATCATTTCCCGTAAATTTCAGATGAATGAAGTTGTCAATGAAATCAAGCGTATTGACAAGAAGGCGTTCATTTCTGTATCAACAGCCATGAGTGTTTATGGAGAAGGTTTTGAGGAGGTTAAGACAGGACTTAATTTGAAAAAAACTAATACATCGGAGGATTCAGCATGTCAGAACGTGGAATCTTAAAACATTCGTATTTTACTGTAGCCAAGGAATATCTCCTTATAACATTCGGCGTCACCTTATATGCTTTGGGTTGGGCGTTGTTTCTGACTCCTAACCATATGATCGGTGGAGGTGTTACTGGTTTTGCATCCATCATTGATTATGCATTCGGAATAGATATTTCCATTACATATTTTATTCTTAATATCATACTTCTGGTTGTAGGAACCAAGGTGTTGGGAACAGGTTTTGGATTCAAGACCATCTATGCCATTGTCATGACATCAGTCATGCTTGCTGTGACAAAGGAGTTTATTCCGGTGGATTTTGTTGCTGAGTTCTCTCAGGACAGTAAGATAGTCTGTACAGTCCTTGGTGGTATAATGGCCGGTGTGGGTATCGGCTTGTCCATGTCTCAAGGTGGCAGTACTGGTGGAACGGATATCATTGCGCTTGTGTGGTGCAAGTTCAAGCCCGCATCTCCTGGTAGAGTCATCCTGATCATCGACCTGATCATCATCACATCTTCGCTTCTGTTTCCATCCTATGCCGATGAAGCCGCAACTCAGCTGATTCCTTTCAATGAGAAGATTGCAATTGTCGTGTATGGTCTCATGCAGGTGACAGTATGCGGATATGCGATCGACCTTTACATCTCTGGTTCAAAGCAGTCTGTCCAGGTGTTTATTTTCACCAAGAAGGTCAGCGATATGGCAGATGCCATTGCCTTTGATATGAAGAGGGGTGTGACAGTACTTCCTGCAAAGGGTTGGTTCTCTAAGGAAGACAAGCAGGTTCTAATGGTTGTGACCAGAAAGACCGATTTGAATCTTCTGTTGAGATATGTGAAGAGCATCGATCCAGATGCCTTTCTGTCCGTTTCTTCAGTGATGGGAGTATATGGTCAGGGATTTGATACTATAAAAGTCAAGTCGAAATAATAAAAAAAAGCAATCTTTATAAAAAAAAGAAAAATGTGACGAATGGGCCCCTTTCAGATGATGCTGAGAGGGGCTTTTTATATACTTTTGCCGAAAACAGCGAACTTGAACTATGGGCGTTTTCCTGGCAATATTGATAATGATGACCATTGGATCAGTGGCCGTTTTTGCTGTTGTCAGAATGATCCGGAACAAGTACCCTTCAGAACTGAAGATACGTATGGTACTTGTTCATCTTGTTGCGGCGATATCAGTGGTTTTTTCTGACCTGTTGACTGGTGATTCATCATTGCTTTTCCGACTTTCATTCGATATGCTTATATCATTATTTCCTATGATGGTGATCACGTCATCAGTATGGAATGAGGAAGTTGCCCATGAACTTAGCAAGGTGCTTTCTGCCTTTGTCTGGCTGATGACTTTATTTTATATACTTAGAGCGGTCGGTTTGTTTCCGACAGTTTCGACTGAGCACTTCATATCATTCTCAGGTTGCGTATCCATATTGATGTGTCTGATGTTTCTGCTGGCAATCTCTCTACGCATGAGGGAGGTCCGTCAGGTGATGCGAAATGGTAATGTTTGGTCTTCAGTATGTCTTACCATGGATGTCATATATCTTCTTGTTGCAGTTACATATGTCATGGCCCTACTCGTTGCTGCCAATATATCTGTAGCGTATGCCCAGGTGATATCAGCTCTTATTGCTGTCTTGATAGCAGGAGAGATTGCTGCCCTTGGTTTGAGACTGATATTGGATTCACGTTTCCTTATCTGGCGCCGTCAGGAAAGACTTATCATTGAATCAATGAAGATTTCTCAGACAGAGGTCGCTCAGGATTCACCCAAGATCAATGAATTATATAAGGATATATATGCAAGGTTGGTCAATCTGTTTGAAACAGAAAGGCTATACCTGAACAGTGAACTTACCATCAACGATATTGTGAAAGTTACCTTCACCAACAGATTGTATATATCAAGGGCCATAAGCCAGTTTACGGGAAGGAATTTCTGTCAGTTCGTCAATTATTATCGTGTGCAGCATTCGATACAGATATTTCGTGAAAATCCTGATCTGAAAGTTGCTGAAATGGCAAATTATAGTGGATTTAATTCCACGGTATCGTTCAGTATGGCATTCCGTCTATATATGAGTGAATGCCCAAGTGATTGGTGCAGAAAAGAGAAACTGAAGCTGAACAGACGGAAAAAATAAGTTGTGGAATCGGATTGTCCTGATTATCTTTGTAAATTGTGTATTTTGTCAAAATGATAATAGAAATAAAACAATAAAGATATGGCAGACGAGAAGATTATTTTTTCGATGAATGGTGTGGGTAAGATTCTCCCGCACAACAACAGGGTAATCCTGAAGGATATCTATCTTTCGTTCTTCTATGGAGCGAAGATCGGTATCGTCGGTCTCAACGGTTCAGGTAAGTCAACCCTCATGAAGATTATCGCTGGTATTGAGAAAGGATACCAGGGAGAGGTTGTATGGGCACCAGGATATTCAGTAGGATATCTTGAGCAGGAGCCTCAGATGGATCCTGACAAGACTGTTATTGAAGTCGTTCAGGAAGGTGTTCAGGAGATTATGGATATCCTTAAGGAGTATGAAGAGGTAAACATGAAGTTCTGTGAGCCTATGACAGATGATGAGATGGCAGCTCTCATCGAGCGTCAGGGTGAACTTACTGAGAAGATCGAGCACTGCGGTGGCTGGGAGATCGATTCTAAGCTTGAGAGAGCGATGGATGCACTCCAGTGTCCACCTTCTGACGCAAAGGTAAGTACTCTTTCAGGTGGTGAGCGCCGTCGTGTCGCTCTTTGCCGTCTCCTTCTCCGTCAGCCGGATGTGCTTCTTCTTGACGAGCCTACCAACCACCTCGATACAGAGAGTATCCAGTGGCTCGAGGCTCACCTCCAGCAGTATAAGGGTACAGTCATCGCCGTTACCCACGACCGTTACTTCCTTGATAACGTAGCAGGTTGGATTCTTGAGCTTGACAGAGGAGAGGGTATTCCATGGAAGGGTAACTACTCTTCATGGCTTGATCAGAAGAGCACCCGTCTTGCACAGGAGGAGAAGCAGGAGAGCAAGCGCCGTAAGGCCCTTGAAAGAGAGCTCGAGTGGGTTAGAATGGCTCCTAAGGCTCGTCAGGCAAAGTCAAAGGCTCGTTTGGGTGCTTATGAAAAGCTTGCTGCAGATGATGGTCGCGAGAAGGAGGCTAAGCTTGAGATCTTCATCCCTAACGGACCAAGACTCGGTAACAAGGTCATTGAGTTCAAGAACGTGTCAAAGGGATATGGAGACAAGCTTCTTTATGAGAACCTCAACTTCGTTCTTCCGCCAGCAGGTATCGTTGGTGTGATCGGTCCAAACGGTGCAGGTAAGACCACTCTGTTCCGTCTGATCATGGGACTTGACACTCCTGATACAGGTGAGATCACTGTAGGAGAGACTGTAAAGCTTGCTTATGTGGATCAGCAGCATAGAAGCATCGATCCGGAGAAGACAGTATATGAGACTATCGCTGAGAATTCTGAGTTTGTGAAACTCGGCAAGAGAGAGGTGAATGCCCGTGCATATGTTTCACGTTTCAATTTCTCTGGTGCAGATCAGGAGAAGTTTTGCGGTATCCTTTCAGGTGGTGAGAGAAACCGTCTTCACCTCGCCCTCACACTCAAGGATGAAGGAAACGTGCTTCTTCTTGACGAGCCTACCAACGATGTTGACGTGAACACAATCCGTGCTCTAGAGGAGGGTCTTGAGAACTTCGCTGGTTGTGCAGTAGTGATCTCACACGACCGTTGGTTCCTTGACCGTATCGCAACTCACATCCTTGCATTCGAGGGTGATTCGCAGGTATACTTCTTCGAGGGAACTTATAGCGAATACGAAGAGAATAAGAAGCGCCGTCTTGGAAACGAGGAGCCTAAGCGCTTTAAGTATAAGAAGTTGATGGAGGAGTAATCCGCCATCGGCTTCTTTAATTTGTACTACTAAACTAAACCAAACTAAACGAAAATGAACAAAATCAGACCAATTATTTTAGCTGTTGCTGTGATCCTTGCAGGATTGCTGGCTTATGGCGTCTTTACGATTCCTTCGCCAAAGGGCCTTGATGAAGAAGGCTTTTCGGCAGAACGAGTTGTGAAGGATATTGAGGTGATCTCAAAGGAACATCACTCAGTTGCTCATCCTGAGGAAAGAGCAAAAGTACGCGAATATCTAGTTCAGAGATTGGAAGATCTAGGAGCGGACACTGTCATGCGATTCGAATATGATTCACTTGTCAGCCCGTCCAACAGACCTTTTGTCTATACTTTTGATGCAGTTGATCTTCTTGCAGAGTTCCCGCCGCTAAATCCTTCCTTGGACGATACATATCTTATGTTCGTAGCTCACTACGATTCAAGATATGCCCAGATCATGCCTAAGGATACCGTGTGGTCATACGGCGCCGCTGATGACGGTTATGGAATTGGCGTTACTCTTGAAGCAGTTTCTCAGCTGCTCAAGCAGCGTGACAACTGGCATCAGGGTGTGAAGGTCCTCTTTACTGATGCTGAGGAAGTGGGCATGATGGGAATGAAGGCCATCTGGGAGCACGATAGGGAAGTCTTTGACAATGTCGGCCTTATGATCAATATTGAGGCTCGTGGTCCATGGGGACCAGCTCTGCTTTTTGAGGCATGCCCTGGAAATGAGAAGGTGATCGACCTGTATGCATCTGCAGCCAAGTATCCATACACTTACTCCTTGACCACGGTAGTTTATCAGTTCATGCCGAACTTTACAGACTTTACAATCGTCAAGGACAGCATTCCTGGCTTGAACTTCTCGACCATTGCTGATGTTAACCACTATCACACAGATCTTGATAACTTCAGTAATGTGAGTCCAAAATCCATCCAGCATTATGGTGCACAGGTTCTTCCTGTTGCTGAGAAATACCTCACTACACCGGAATATGCCGATAAGGATGCCATGAGAGCTGAGAAGGATGCGACTAATTTCACTATACCGCTTCTTGGAATCTTCAACTTCAGCAAGGTGGGCTACGTGATCTTCAATGTGATTGTCATTGTACTCTTCCTTTTGCTGTTTGCTTTTGAAGGTCTCAGGGGAAGAATCAAGGCATTGAGAGTGTTCAAGGTATCTGTATCGGTTCTCGGACTCGCTGTTGCTGTATTGGCTTTAGGTGAACTTGTGGCCTATATCAGCTCTATGGTTGCAGGTGCCAAGTTCAAGCCGTTCGGAGTCATTCATGGAATCGGTTTCGATAATGTGGCCATGATAGTAACTACAGTGCTTATTTTTGCACTTGCAGTCTGTGGATATATGCTTCTCAGGGGCAGGGAAGTACGCAAAGTGGCTGGCTCTATGCGAGCAAGTGCTTCAGTGTCAGCGGCATCAAAATATGCCTGCACTATGCTCTATGGCACTTTGGCGCTCATGATGATCCTCAGCGCAGTACTTGTGGGCGTGCTTGGCGAGAACATCATGTTCTTCGTACCATTGTGCTTTGCGACAGGAGGACTGATCCTATGGAGACTTACCGGATGCAAGTTCATGCTGGTTGTTGCAATCTTCCTGATTCTTCTCCACGCATTCTCATTCCTGTATGCCCTTGCAATGGCCCTTACTATCGGCGCGTATGGTGCAGTTGCAATGCTTGCATTCTGTGACTTTATGGTACTTATCCCACTCGCGGACCTGTATCTCTTAAATTTGCGAAGGAAATAATATAGCTGGCAGCAAAAATTACTAAAAAACGCTCCTGATTGCCATCCATGCAATCAGGAGCGTTTTTTAGTAAAGATGTCACTGTTTATTGGTGTGTTATAAATTAGTCTCTGCTGCGGGCGATACCTATATAATATAGGAGAGTGGCAAGCGATCCAAGTGCAGCGACAACATATGTATACGCAGCCCACTTAAGTGCGTCCACTGCCATATGGTGAGTTCTTCCATCTGTCACTCCAGCTCTGCCAAGCCATGCGATAGCTCTGCTGCTTGCATTCACCTCCACTGGGAGAGTGATGAAACTGAAGAGTGTTGTGGTTGCAAAAAGGATGATTCCAATCCAGAGGAGGCTTGGGAAGGTGTTGAAAAATATGACACCTGCAAGAAGTACCCACTGAACGATGTTCGATGCGAAGCTCACTACAGGGACAAGTGCTGAACGCATTCTCAATGGAGCGTATCCGTAGGCGTGCTGTACTGCGTGGCCACATTCATGAGCAGCCACAGCTGCAGCTGCGATACTTCTGCTGGCGTATACTCCTTCACTAAGTGCGACAGTCTTTGTCTGTGGGTTATAGTGATCGGTCAGCATTCCTCTTGCAGGAACGACCTTCACATCGCGTATTCCATATTCCTGCAGCATCTTCTGTGCTACCTCAGCTCCAGACATGCCATTTGCTGTTCCAATTTTTGAATATTTATCGAAACGGCTATGCAGCGTCTGCTGAATGATGAGGCTGGCCACCATTACGATAATCATTATTCCCCAAATTCCCATTTTCTTTCTGATTTAACGGTTAGTAATGACAGAATGGCAGTCCTGCCATCTGTTTATGCGGTTTCGAAACCGGCGGCATATATCTGCCAATTCCATGCCATACAAAAGTGACCGTTGGGATCCGGTTCTATCCCAAATCTGTCATAATTGCGAAACCGATTAAATTTAGTAAATTTGTAGGTTACTTTCAGGAACTGTAGAAAATGTACATCAATAACGACTTTTCAAGACTGGAAATCAACCTTAAAGGTTGTCTTGAAAACTATAATTATTTCAGGTCAAAGCTTGAGCCAGCAACCAGACTTCTGGTTTTGGTCAAGGCCAATGCATACGGTCATGGAGCAGTTGAATTTGCATCGCTTATGGAAAATGCTGGTGCAGATTATCTTGCAGTAGCCTATCCGGTTGAGGGTGTTGAACTTCGTCAGGGAGGAATCAATGTTCCGATCATTGTCCTCACTGCAGGAACAGATTCATTCGAGAAGATCATCAACTACGGCCTAGAACCGGGTATCCCTAATCTATATTCCTTGAAAGTTCTTTGTTCTGTCCTTGAAAAGCGAGGCCTGACAGATTTTCCCATACATCTGAAACTGGATACAGGAATGCATCGCCTTGGATTCATGACAGACGAGATTGATGAACTCGTGGAGTTTCTCGCTACATGTAAACAGGTAAGAGTCAAGTCAGTATATTCTCACCTTGCTGCGGCTGATGAGCCTGACTGCGATGACTTCACAATAGGTCAGGTTGAGCTTTTTAAGAAGAATGCTGACAAGATCGCCTCGATTCTGCCTGTAAGACCTATTTATCATATTCTCAATTCTGCAGGCATTGAGCGTTTTCCACAATATCAGTTCGATATGGTCCGTCTCGGAATCGGTATCTATGGTGTCAGCGCCATTCCTGGAAATCACCTGAGTCCTGTCGCTTCATTCAAGTGCAAGGTTCTTCAGGTCAAGACTTTGAAGCCATCAGACGGAACAGTGGGCTATGGCAGACACGGCGAGATTGCGCCTGAAGGAACTGTTGTGGCGACAATCCCAGTAGGATATGCTGACGGTCTTGACAGACACCTCAGCTGCGGTAAAGGTTCTTTCTCAGTCAATGGCCACAGAGTTCCTACTATCGGAAATATCTGCATGGACATGACAATGCTGGATGTCACAGGTCTGGATGTGAAGGTTGGTGACACGGTGACAATCTTTGGAGAAGATCCGACAGTCTCTGAACTTGCGAAAATTCTCGGAACAATCCCTTATGAAATCCTGACATCTGTTCCTCGACGCATTGAGAGAGTAATTGTGAAGTAAACCGGAAGAGATTATGAACACTCCTAACGAATTGAATAGCAATAAGAAATATAAGGTCTTATTTGTCTGCCTCGGCAATATCTGCAGATCTCCGGCTGCTCATGGAATCTTTGAGCATATTGTGAAAGAGAACGGAATGCAGGATATGATAGAGGTGGATTCTGCCGGAACTTATGGTGGACATAGGGGAGAACTGCCCGACAGAAGAATGAGGACTGCTGCGATGTATCGTGGATATGCGCTCACTCATCATTCGCGTCCTGTGAAATCACTCGATCTGATCGACTTCGATATGATTGTGGCAATGGATGACCAGAATTATGAAGATCTCATGCACCTCGCTCCGTCCGTGCAGGACTCAAGAAAAATAAGAAGAATGGCAGATTTCCTGACTACACACAAGATATCGTATATCCCGGATCCATATTATATGGGAACTGAAGGATTCACCTTAGTGCTAGACCTTCTTGAGGAAGGATGCCAGAATCTTTTCGATCAAATAAAAAAAGCAGAGTTTTAAGACTCTGCTTTTTTATTATAACATCAGACCGGCTTTTACCTTGTCTGCTATTTCCTGTCCTTTGACGTGGGCTAGGATCTTGAGGCCGAAATCTACAGCCCAGCCTGGTCCGCGGCCTGTAATCATGTTTCCATCAGCAACTACACCTTCCTTGACATATTCTGCACCCTTGGCAAGGAGTGCATCCTCAAATCCGTCATAGCAAGTCATCTTCTTGCCCTCAAGATCCGGAAGCAGGCTGAGAACAACGCTTGGTGCTGCACAGATAGCAGCTACAGTACCTCCCTGTGCATAGTGATCCTGCATGATGTCCATCAGTTTGCTGAATGCAGCAAGATTTGCTGAACCTGGCATTCCACCAGGGAAGATCATTACATCAGTCGGAAGGCATGGACCGAAGGTGGTCGATGCTCTAAACTCTCCGAATGCCATGTCAGCTACAACAGGAATCCTGTTTGAACTGGTTACGATTCGGTCATCGTAAATCGATACGGTCTTTACGTTGACTCCACCTCGGCGGAGCATGTTAACTGTTGTGAGAGCTTCAGATACCTCGAATCCGTCAGCCAAAAATACGTATGTTCCCTTCATTGTTTGTTGTTTTGTCAGTATTGCAAAGATAGCAATATATTTATATAAAAAGTGACTGCCCATGAGGACAGTCACTCAAAAATATGGATTGCAAATTACTTGCTAGCCTTGATTGCAGCCTGAGCAGCAGC
>JAZKYT010000039.1:0-36235 GCA_045612265.1 Candidatus Cryptobacteroides sp. | reverse complement strand
GGTCGATACCCGCGATACCGGTAGCAATCAGCTCCGAAGGTTGGATACGTTTGAAGGGGTTCACAGTGGGACCACCAATCACACGAGGCTCACCCTCGGGTTGTGCGCCGCCCTCGATGGGCTCGCCATAGGCGTTGAAGAAGCGGCCTGCCAGCTCGCCACTTACGTTCAATTTGGGGGGCTCGCCGTGGAACACTACCTCCGAGTTGGTTGCGATACCCTCGGTACCGGCAAACACTTGGAGAATAACATTCTCGCCGTTAATCTTTACAACCTGAGCCAGTTTACCACCTACGGTAGCCAGCTCGTCATTACCAACGCCCGTAGCTTTCAGAGTTACGGTAGCCTTGGTGATGTTGTCGATTTTGGTGTATATTTTTTGAAATGCTTTTGTTGCCATATCGTTAGTTCTCCTTTACTTTGGTTGCCAGATACTCGTTGATTTGTTTCTCGTAGTCGTAGAACTTCTCGCTTTGCCACTCGGCGTAGTTCATCTGGCGGAACAGGTTGATGAGGCCCTTGAAGAACGAGGCGCACTCCTCGAAGTCCGCAAAGTCGAACGACTTGTCGCAAACGTCCAATACCATATTATATACATACTTTTGGCGCTCCAGCGGGCAGTTAGCATCGATGTCGTCGAATGCATCTTGTTGCAGAATCACAAAGTCAATCAGCTCGCTCTTGTAATAACGCTCGTGGTACTCAACGGGCACACCGTCGTCACCCAAGATGTTGATTTGCTCCGAAGCCTCTTTACCACGCAATACGAGGGTCTTGCCTTTGTAAACCTTCTCAACCCAGCCTTTCTCGACTTTGCCGTCCAGATACTCAACAACCTCGGGGTACTCCAAGTATTTCGAGTACGAATCGATGGGGTCGATTGCGGGGTAACGTTTACTATCGGCACGACCTTGCGACAGCGCGTAGAAACAACGTGCAGCCTTCTTGGTTGACTCTGTCACCGGCTCCTTGAGGTTACCACCGGCTGGTGATACTGTTCCGATGAATGTTACCGCACCTGTCTGGCCGTTGTTGAGAACCACCATACCTGCACGTGCGTAGAAGTTCGAAATGATTGCAGAGAGGTCCACTGGGAACGCATCGGCACCTGGGAGCTCCTCCATACGGTTGGACATCTCGCGGAGAGCCTGTGCCCAACGTGAAGTGGAGTCGGCAAGGAGAAGAACCTTGAGACCCATTGCGCGGTAGTACTCGCAGATTGTCATCGCAGTATATACTGATGCCTCACGAGCTGCAACCGGCATGTTTGATGTGTTACAGATGATAGTTGTACGCTCCATGAGGTGACGGCCTGTGTGTGGGTCGATGAGCTCAGGGAACTCAGCGAAGATCTCCACAACCTCGTTAGCACGCTCACCGCAGGCTGCCATCACGATCACGTCAGCATCACCCTGCTTTGCAATAGCATGCTGGAGCACAGTCTTACCGCAACCGAAAGGACCAGGGATGAAGCCAGTACCACCTTCAGCGATAGGGTTGAGGGTGTCGATAGCACGTACACCAGTCTCCATGATCTTTGATGGTCTTGGTTTCTCCTTGTAGCCCTTGACAGCAACCTTTACAGGCCACTTCTGCCACATGGTCACATCCACATCCTCGCCATCAGCGTTTGTGAGGACTGCAACTACCTTATCAATATTGTATTGACCTGCCTCAGCTACAGATTTCACGGTGTACTCGCCCTTGAATGCGAATGGAACCATGATCTTGTGAGGAAGCCATCCTTCCTTTACCTCTCCGAGCCAGTCAGCTGCGACCACCTTGTCACCCGGCTTTGCGAGTGGAGTGAAGTCCCAGAGCTTCTCGTGGTTGAGTGGGTCGGTGTATTCACCTCTCTTGAGGAATACGCCTGTCATTGTGGTGAGGTCGTTCTGAAGTCCGTCGTAGCTGTTTGAAAGCAGACCTGGACCGAGAGTTGCCTCAAGCATTCTGTTCTCAAACTCCACAGCGTCTCCGTTCTTGAGACCGCGGGTGCTCTCGAACACCTGAACTGCAGCATTCTTTCCGTTCACCTTGATGACCTCTGACATGAGCTTGGTGTCGCCGACAGTGATGTAGCAGATTTCATTCTGCGACACTGGTCCGTCAACTTCCACGGTCACAAGGTTGGAAACGATGCCCGTTACCTTTCCTGTTGTCTTCATATTATTAATTATTGTTTTGTTTATTCATTATACTCAACGCCCTTGAAAGTGCCGCGAACCTCGTCGACGAGTCTCTTGAACATGGCACGTCCGGCCTCTTCGTCGAGAAGAAGCCATCTGCGGATGATCATCATCTTGACAACCAGTCCGAGTACCTTGCTGAAGTTGAGATAGTCAAAGAGGGTGATCTCGTCGATCTTGTCCCAGTAGAGGTCATCGATACCTCTCTCTCGTGCAAGAATATCCTTGCCTTCGAGGATGGCCTGAAGTCTGGCAGCCTCCTTGAATTCAGGTTCCTCCACTTCGATGCCCTGCTCTTCAGCGTCAGGGTCAACGAGCGAGAGAACGTCCTTCTGAGGATCTCTGCCCAGGGCCTGGTTAAGATAGCGGACCTTTGCATTGCGCACATTCAGGTCGAACTGGAAGTACTCCTGGATGAATGTGCTGCGGCTTGCGAGCGCTTCTTTGTAAAACTCCAAACCGATCTTCTCCTTATTGAAACCGTCCTCAATCAGCTTGAGAGTCTCCTGGTCCTTCTCGGACAGAAGCTCCTTCACCTGATGAAGGTAGTCTTCAAGGCTCTTGTCGCCCTGCCTCCAATCCGGAGTGAAGTCAGGAAGACCGGCTATTATATATACATAATTGTTCATTATCCGAAGAGCAGTTTCTTGGTTGTTGGTCTGAGGTACTCTGAGATGAGTTCAGTGAAGGTTGCATCAGTAAGGCTGATGAAGTAGCCGCCGTCCTTAGGGCCGATCTGGAAGCCACCGCTTACCTTCTTTGAGAATGTTGCCTCTACACCTGCGCCAAGTGTCTTTGCGAGTTCGTTTGTCACGAATGGCTCGAGATCCTTCTTAAGTGACTCAGGGAGTACAAGCGCGAGATCCACCGGACCGTCAGTAGAGAACTTCTCAGCCACAGCCTTGATGATCTCCTTAACGAATTCAGCTGATGTGAGAGCTGTCTTCACAGCCTCGTTGGTCATCTTTGCCACGATGAGGTTCTCGATGTCCTTCTTAGTCGCTGCGAGGCTCTGAGTAGAAGCCATCTTGACGTCTGAAGCAGTCTTTGTGCTGATTTCCTCAGCCTGCTTCTGTGCTGCTGCCACGATCTGAGCAGCCTCAGCCTGAGCCTTGGCTACGATCTCTTCAGCCTGCACCTTTGCCTTCGCAAGAAGTTCTTCACCTTCCTGCTTGCCTTTTGACAGACCCTCATTGTAAAGTCTGTCAGTGAGTTCCTGCAATTTGTTCTGCATATTGTTTTTTTATGTTTTGTGTTACTAATTACTTATTTAATCAGAATCTCGCAAATTTAGTAATAATATACCGACAAAACAATCTTAATTCGGTTAAATTGTGAATCTTTTTCATATCATTTGCATCGGATTGAAAATACGTTATCTTTGTGTTTAAGAAAACTATTTAACAGGATATTCAATGGGACCGACGGCTGAGGCAATATCGAATTTTATCCACGGTGTAGCGACGACATATTTCTGTACATGGTCTGCCTTCATCTGGAAACAGAGAAAGCAAAGCAACATGATGTACATGCTTTTCCTATGTCTGGCATACATCGCCTTCTGTTGCCTGAAGGGTTCCTTTGTCCTTGTTGACAATCTGTCTGATAATGCCTATCTGAACGGCCTTGCTTTCATGATAGACCTTGCAGGTATCCCTCTCATGGCGAGTTTCTTTGCTGAGGTTGTTTCTCCTGGTCTGGTGACAAAGCGTAAAGTTTTGCTTCAGTTCGGTGCTCAAGCCCTCTTTGTCCCTGTTTTTGCGATATTTCCAACTAAGGCAGTTCTGAATGTCGCTCTGTTCTGTGCATGTGTCGGAATCATCGTCTCATTGTTCCTTGGCTTTTTCCTTCTGCTTAGACATAGAAAATACATTCGTGACAACTACTCGTACACCGAACGTGTGGATGTGAACTGGGCGATCAATTTTGCTGTTGTCCTTGCCGTCAGCTTTGTGGGATTTGTTCTAGTAGCTACCAATGTGACCTGGACAGGAAGGACTATATTCTACCTCTGCATGATGCTGTCGTGGATCTATCTGAACAAACTTGCCAGACGACATTCTGTGGTGAATATCCCGCCTTTGGTTATGTTTGCTTTTCCTGTAATTTCAAAGAATGGAAATGAGGAGGAAATTCAGGTTGATGAACCGACTGCTTCCTCTGATGTATATGCTGTTCTTGCAGAGCAGTTGAAAAGAAGCATGGATGAGGACAAGCTGTACCTTAATCCTAAGCTTACCCTCCAGGATGTAAGTGTCGCAATTGGAACGAACCGTACATATCTGTCCGATTATCTTAACAAGATTCTCAAGACGACTTTCTATGAATATATCAACGCACTCCGCATCCGCAGGGCGTGTGAACTGATTGATTCGATGACGCAGGAAAACAAGCGTTCGATGCTGGAGATTTCGGAACTCAGCGGCTTCAACAGCGTTTCCACTTTCAATCGATCTTTTGCAAAGATGATAGGCGTGACTCCGAGCCAGTATCTGGCAAAGAAGCAGAAGTAGGAAAATAAGAATTCACTGTAATATAAATGAGGCTGGTCCGATTGGATCCAGCCTCATTGAGTTTTCATAGTTTAGTGTATTTCTTTCCGATTTCAAAGATATGTCAACTGCTATAAAACGAATGGTCACTGAGTCAAAATCGTGCGAAATTGATCCAGTGACCATGTTATTTTTAGTGGCTTCTAGAAGCACTTCTTGAGTATCTCGGTGATATTCTGTGATTTACCCATTGTATAGAAGTGGACTGCCGGTGCTCCGTTCTTCAGAAGATCTTTGCACTGTTCGGTGCACCATTCAGTTCCAATCTGATAAATAATATCTTTGTTTTCCTTGAATTTTGTCATTTCCTGAGTCAACTCGAGTGGGATGTCCAGTGAAAATGCTTCCGGAAGAACACTTATCTGCTTGAATGTAGAAAGTGGCTTCAGACCCGGGATGATCGGAACAGTGATGCCAGCTTCACGACACTTATGGACGAAGTCAAAATATGCCTTGTTGTCGAAGAACATCTGAGTGATCACATAGTCTGCTCCGGCGTCAACCTTTCTCTTGAGATTTGCAATGTCGGTCTCGAGATTCGGTGCCTCGAAGTGCTTTTCTGGATATGCTCCGACACCGATGCAGAAATATCTTTCGTCTGTCTCAAGTCCGCGGCTTCTTCTGTATGCCGAGCTGCCCTGATAACTGCGGATTCCCTCCACGAGCTCATTTGCATATCTGTATCCTCCCGGAGTCGGGGTGAAGCGTTTTTCGCCAGTCATGCTGTCGCCTCTGAGCGCCACGATATTGTTGATTCCAAGAAATGCGAGGTTGTCCAGCCTGCTCTGGATTTCCTCCACGGTGCTGCCTCCGCAGATGAGGTGGGGAACAACTTCCACATCATACTTCGACATGATGGCAGCGCAGACAGTAGTTTCGCTGATGCGGTTGCGGACAAGATGCTTGCTGAAACTGCCGTCTGCCTCCTCCCTGTACTCGAACTCGTCTCTGTGGCTGGTTACATTAATATATTTAGGACTGAATTCCATGAATGGGGCGATGCTCTCCAGAAGCTCATCCTTTGTGAGTCCTCTAAGCGGGGGAACAATCTCCAACGATGGATATGCCTTCTTGCTGTTCGCTAAGATTTCGCTTACTTTCATATTCTGCGTGTGTTATTAATGCAAAGATACAATTTTATTCGCACTTATATATTCGAAAATATTACCTATATTTGTAAGATAATTGCATAAAACAGACACTATATATGGGAAAAGTGATATTGACAGGCGACCGTCCTACCGGTAAACTTCATCTGGGACATTATGTGGGTTCGCTTAAGAGAAGGGTAGAGCTTCAAAACTCAGGCGAGTTTGAGAAGATCTTCATTATGATTGCAGACGCGCAGGCGCTCACCGACAATGCTGACAATCCTGAGAAGATCCGTCAGAACATCATCGAGGTGGCTCTTGACTATCTTTCTGCAGGTCTTGACCCTGAGAAGGTGACAATCTTCATCCAGTCGCAGGTCCCTGAGCTTTGCGAGCTTGCATTCTATTATATGAATCTCGTTACAGTTCAGCGTCTTCAGCGCAACCCGACCGTGAAGCAGGAGATCCAGCTCCGTGGCTTCTCTGAGGGCGATGAGGACGAGAATCAGAACAAGAAGGGTACTCCAGTGGGCTTCTTCACATATCCTATCAGCCAGGCATCAGACATCACAGCTTTCAAGGCCACTACAGTTCCAGTGGGCGTTGACCAGGCTCCTATGATCGAGCAGACCCGTGAGATCGTTCACAAGTTCAACTCAGTATATGGCGAGACTCTCGTAACTCCGGAGATGCTCCTTCCTGAGAACGCTGCATGTCTCCGCCTTCCAGGTACAGACGGCAAGGCCAAGATGAGCAAGTCTCTTGGCAACTGCATCTACCTCTCTGACACTTCTAAGGAGATCAAGAAGAAGGTGAACAGCATGTACACTGACCCTGAACACCTTCAGATCACTGACCCGGGTCACGTAGAGGGCAATGTCGTGTTCACATATCTCGATGCGTTCTGTACAGACGAGCATTTTGCAAAGTTCCTTCCTGACTACGCGAACCTCGATGAGATGAAGGACCATTACCGCCGAGGAGGCCTTGGAGACGGTACTTGCAAGAAGTTCCTCTTCAATATCATGGAAGACTTCCTCCAGCCGATGCGTGAGCGCCGTGCCGAGTACGAGAAGAACATCCCTCAGGTGTATGAAATTCTCCGCAAGGGTTGCGAAGTTGCCCGCGCCGAGGCAGCCAAGACTCTTGACGAGGTCCGCGCAGCAATGAAGATCAACTACTTCGAAGACGCTGAGCTCATCGCCGAGCACACTAAGAAATATCAGAAATAAGATCCGGCCGGTCAGTGATGATGCCGTCAAGGTTGCGGGCATGATACTGCTCAGGGGACTGAAGTGTCCAGACCTTCACTTCTTTGCCAAGGGCGTGCATGCGTGATACAAACCTTGGTGTCACCAGGCCGCGGCGGTAGATGTTGTATGAGCGTATATGCTTCTGCTTGGCAATCTTCCGCAGGTTGAAGGGACGCACGAATAGAAGTTTCTCCAATCTGATTTCGGGGTCCATATTGTGGAATCTGTCCAGCACGATGTCGTTGAATGACTGGACGGTCACTCTTCCGTTTGCTCCGCATTTATGAATAATCTCGAGACAGGCTTTTTCGAGTCCGTCGTCCCTGTCGTCAGGTCTTTTGATCTCCAACAGCACTTCTGCCCTGTCGCCGATTGCATCAAGGACCTCAGCAAGTGTCGGTATGCGATCCTCGGTTGCAATCCCGTTCTTGTCAACAATATGAAGTGTCTTTAGCTCAGCGAGTGTCATGTTCTCGATCTTGCCTGTTCCGTTGGTCATACGGTCCACGTCTGGGTCATGCATGACAACCACCTGACCGTCTTTGGTAAGGTGAACGTCAATCTCGATCATGGATGTGTGCTTGCATCCAAGACCTTTTTCTATGCAGGAGAGAGTGTTTTCCGGACCCAGTCCAGCGCCTCCTCTATGTGCGATAATCTTCATTACAGTTTTGCTTTAAAGAGGTGTTTGAACAAAACGCGGACCACCTTATCGAACCACTCGAAGCTGTCTTTCGAGTCAGGTGCAAGGAGCATGGCTTCGTATGCAAATGCGTCCACTGCCTCTTCGTGGATGAGTGACCAGATGAGGAAGTTGCCGAACTTGTGGGTGAACAGGTCGGAGAGTCTTTCACCGCCCGGGTTGTAACTCAGAAGTTCATCCTTATATTTACTGATTCCTGGGAATGAAAGGCCGGAGAGATCTCTCTTCAGGAAGGCGTTCACCTCGGCAGGGAAGTAGTTCTTGGCTGTTCCCAGAACCTTTCCGATCAGAGTTACGATGTCTTCATTGAACTCGTCGAGCATCTTCTGGCTGTCGATGCGGCTCATGACCGCAAGCAGAAGGTCCAGTGCGGTGTAGATATATCCGGAATCGGTCACGAGTTCAGATATATTCTCGATTAGGTGTACCACGAGCTCGGTGTCACGTGAGTCGATAGCGTCGGAGATGAGTCGTCTGAATAGAGGTGCGTTGCCCTGCTCAGGATCCTGGATGTCTCCGTGGCGGCAGGCCCAGACCATGGCGTACCATGTCATCACGTTTCTCTTGTAGAGCTGGCGCGGATTGGCCTTGTGACTGTTTCTGCCCTTGAAATATCCCTTGCACTTGAGAGTCCATTCCTCGCACCAGTCAGAAAGCATCTCCCATGCATATTCAGGATATGTATCCATCTTGAGACCAAGCTGGTAGAGGACATATATCAATGACATCTGCGAGTAGTCGAACCATTCGGTGTCCCTGATCTCGCCCTCTCGGAAGGCCTTCATGATAGGGTAGATGTCCTCCCATGAGCATATACCCATGATGATGAGGATTCTTTCAAGAAGGAAATATGTGAAGCTGTCACCTGTCTTGTATGCAGAGATGACCTTGCTTCTGAACGGCTTGAAATCGGGCGCCTCTTCTGCAGGACGCGGTGCGTCGGCAGCGAAATATCGTGAATACTGGAAGATGAACTTCATGCCTTCCTTCAGGTCTTCGCGGCTCCAGCTACAGTCGGTCGTATGCCTTGGAACTATCGCATCATCCCAGAATGTCTGGTACTCGATCACGTTGTTCACATAGTCGGACTGGAAGGTCAGCTGCTTTCTCAGAACCATCTGGAAGAATGGCATGAGCACCTTGATGAGCGAGAAGTTCGCTGTGATATGTTTGAATACATTAGTGGTCTCGTTCAGCATGGCTCCGACTCTGCCTCGGTCCTGTCCCTGTCCGGAAATCAGAGCATCGATGATGAGGAGAACGTTGAGTCGTGTTCCCACCTCAAGGTTGCTTATTGCCGACTTGCGGCGTCGCTCTCCGAATGGAATGGCCAGCAGCGGAGTCGAGCATATTTCCTTGTACATTCTGTTGACGATCTGCTGCGACAGGTTCTCCTTCAGAGGCGTGCCGCTGAGGGTGAACTTCTTGTTCGAAACATAGTATGCGAACATGCAGACGTCGTTCTTGACCTCGGTTACGGGGTCAAGAAGAAGATTCCAAAGAAGGTTGAACGGATCCTTTGAATACAGGCCTTCGTTGTGGAAGTCTGTGAGCATCACGCCGTTGAGGAGAGTTACTGACGCAAGCGACCTCTGCTTGATCAGAGGAGCGATGACAGATGACAGCTCCTTGTGGCGTGCAATTGTACTCTGGTCCGCCTTGTTCGATTCGATGGTCTTGGTGACTGCATTATATTCCGGTATGATGGCCGCACACTCGTCAGAAGTGTAGCCGATCAGCTCCTCAAGCAGTGAGAATACCTCGTTTTCGTAGTTCTCGCGCACCATGATGTTCATCACGTCTGTGGCGAGGGACATGATTTCGAATCCGCAGTCCTGCTTTTTCGACAGCTCGATCAGGGTATATGGCTTTCCTGTTGCAACGTAATCCATGATGAGCACATTTCGCATGGCGCCCATGAAAACCTCATTTGCAGTTGCCTTCTCAATCGTGCTTACGAAGGTTTCGCATGGTATATTCTCCTGCTTCCTTCCGTGCTTTTCAAAGAAAAGGATGGCAAGCATATATTCCAGGAATCGCTCATATATGAACTGGATCTTCTCGTTGTCGACCAGTCTGAGGATAGGTCTCTCCGGCTTGTTCAGCAGCTCGGCGAAGGCCACGCTGTATCCGTCTTTCTTGAAAATCAGAGTTGCGGCCTTGTGGAGTGGGGAAGTATGGTCCTCAAGTGCAGTCTGAAGGTCGGACATCATCACCGAGTCAATGGCGTTACCTTCCTGGTACGAAGCCAGGATATATCCCGCTATATTTCTGAGGATCTCCACCTGACGGTTACCTGCATATGATAATGAAATATCCTGCACCATCTTGTGGAAGAGGGCCAGCGAGGTGAACTCTCGCATAGACTCAGGGAACTGCCTTCCGAGGTAGTTTGTGCACGACATCTTGAGCACCAGCGGGTCCTTCATTCGGATGGTGATGCCCCTGGACAGTGTCTCGAACGGCGTCTTCATCTGGTAGAGTTCGCCGTAGATATGATATGCGTTTTCTACTTCCTTGTCTGTGAAGCCCTTGACTGCGGTGCTTTCCTCATTTCCTGAATTGTAGAACAGCTTCTGGTCCTGCTTAGATGCCACCGGCATCAGGAGGTTCTTCCATGTATAGTTGCGGCAAGTGAAAAGAATCTTGAACTCAGTGTGGCCAGGTTCGATAAATATCCTGTAAAGGTCCTGATATAGCATAAGAGGACCATCTGCATCGTCATTCAGATTAGGATATTCGATACACTCATTGATGGCGTCAATGAGGATGAAGACGGTCTTTCCCTTGGTCCTTGCGGCATTGGCAAGCGAATCCGCCAGTCCGCTGACAGGCTTGTGCGGAGCCCATCCGAAAGATGCTTTCAGCTTCGCTTCCAGATTGCTCTCGGCAAACTCGGAACCTGAGAATATCATGATACCCTCGTCAGTTTCTGAGAAGGTCTCAGTCCAATAGCACAGCTGGGTTGTCTTTCCCTGGCCGGCCTCCCCAAGAAGAGGGAATATTCTGGAATCTGACTGAAGGAAGCTGTCCAGCTCGGCAGTCAGTGCCTCGCGCTCGACAAATAGCTCGCGGTTATATTTCTTCTCCGCGTACAGCCTGCTAAGGAACGATGAGGCGTTGCTTTCGAGCAGTTCCTTCCACTGTTCCCAGTTCAATGTTCTGCTGATGTCAAACGAGGGGCATAGCTCCTGCATCCAGGCGTCAAACTCGTCGTTCCACTTGTTACCTGTCCATGAAAGTGCATTCTCGTTTGAAGAAACAAAGGTTGCAGATTCCTCCTTGAGGGTCTGGAATATGTATATATGGCCATCCTCGTTGCAGAATGCGAGAGGGAATATGTCTATGGTCTTGTCTCCGCTCTTGAAGTAATAGTGACCTTCTTTTGCGCTTCCGTCTCCATGGGCTGTGTCAACGTCGTTTCCGTTTAGCTGCATGATCTTGCCGTCTGCAAGACCAGCATGGAAGTTCATATCTGCCAGTGGCATGAGCGCCTCCACCAGTTCATCCAACCTACCCTCCAGCTGATGAACTACACCTTTATATATATCCTGCGATAGAATTGTTCCGTGGCCTTTGTAGTCATTTCTGATTTTCACGATGCTCGCTTCGCCCTTGCGTCCGAGGATGATATGCTTCTTAGGCGAAATCACCGTGCTTATGGACTTCACGAATGCGTTGTCTCCCATCTTTGAGAGGGAGAGTGATACAAGGGGAGTGAGAATATCATTGGCCCAGTCTCCGAACGACAGAGGCCTCTTGGTGTCGATCTTTCCGATGATCTTGTTGATTGCCGGGTCGTTCTTCAGCTCCGGCACCTCGGACTTGAGCTGGCCGAGCAGCACAAGCGACACCAGCTGGCACGACATTTCAAAGAAGTCCAGCATATAGAGCATTGCTCCGGACCAGTTCTGTGACTGGTAGTTGGAGTCGTAACCATGGAGTGAATGAGCGAGTGTGTGAGGCAGGCCGTTAATGCCTTTGGAAATCATCTCAGATGCCATAGTATAAGTTTTAGAGTTGACACTCCAAATTTATGAAAATTAATTAAATTTGCGAAAACTTAAATGTATGAGAATTAACGACACAGCCCATCTCTGCGGTTACTTTTCCAATAGGTCTTCAGAGGCCTTTGACCCAATGGCGTTGCAGCATGATTTCTGGAATCCGGTTCAATATACGCAGAAGGAATTGCATGATGCGAAGAACTTCTACTATCCTGAGTTCGCTGAGTTCATGATGAACGAAGTGAATATATATACTCATCAGTATGCCAGGGATCTGAAAATCAAATTCAGGGATGGACGCGACCACGCCATATATCTTGATGAGCTCAGGCTGTATTGCTTTCCGTTCGGTGTCGTGATGTATTCTATCAAGGTCGTTCAGAACGATGTCCCTATGCAGGACGCCCTGGATGCTCTGTTCATGCTCCGCAATCTTCCGTTCATGCAGAGGCAGTCGATGGAGGAGTATATGTCACTCGTGATCGATCCGCTGACTGAACTTGACAGGAAGGCTGGAAATTCCGGTGATGTCTGCTCGCTGATCGAGTGCGGCAACAAGCAGAAGCTTTTCCATTCGGTGCTCCTGAGGGAGAAACCAAAGGATTCGCAGGAGTTTGACCATCTCCTATACGGTGCCGGCACGCTCGGAATGTATAAGGAAGACGACCCTAAGGGCTTCTCAAAGGAATATTATGCCAGCATAATGTCCTCCAGCAGGCTCAGTGTCTTCAATTCATGGCAGGCGATGTCTCTGCTTGACATTTTTACGATTGTTGCCCATGACGTTCCGGAGTATATGCTCTCGGTCTGGGATAAGGACTATTTCGGAATGATGTATGTCTACACTCTTTTCAAGAAGTTCTTCCTATTCAGAATCAACAGCGATTTCAGGTCGGATGAGAAGAATTTCTTATCAGTGCGAAAGAACTTGGCCACATTCGAAAAGAGCTACGAGTTTCCTCGTATCGTCTATAATTTCCTTCCAGAACTTCTGCTGAACTCAATGGAAAAGGGCATTGATGTGCCTGATGAGAAGCAGAAACTTGCAGAGATAATCAATAAGGAAAACCAGAGAAGGGAAACAGAAACCGGCGACAAGATGAACCTTTTCCTCTGCATGATAACCTGTCTGACCTTGTTTTCGGCAATCTGGGACTTTGCCTGCCTTATGGACGGCGTCTTTGAATTCAGCGCCAATATCGGAACCGTGACCGGCGTCAGGGCCTGCACGATGGCACTCATCTCCCTTGTCTGTGTCCTCCTGCTGATTGTCCGAAGGAAGAAATAGTCCCTGGTGACACAAAAAGAAAGCGTGATTCAAATCGAATCACGCTTTTAATTTTTACTTGGTCGGAATCCTATCTTTCGTACTCAACCTTTGCGCGTACCTCAGCGATAGTCTTCACGTATTCAATTACGTTGTCTCTCATGGTGTCGGCCTTGTATGCTGCGAGTGCTTCCCAGCTTTCAAAGTCTGCAACCATAACTGCATCGTATGAAGTCTTTCCCTCATTTCTGTTGATGCCGATTTCGATTGCTGTAAGACCAGGCACGAGTCCCAAGAGAGACTGATATTTTTCCTTTACATCTTCAGCGAGTTCCTTTGAAGTCTTACCATCTGATGGTTTGAACTTCCACATTACACAATATCTTACCATATCACTTTAGTGTTTAGTGTTATTATTCAAAAACTGAGCACTAATTTAAGAACATTCTTCCACACTACCAAAATATTCGCAATATATTTTTCCCTAAGTTATGATATCAATAATATCCGGAAATATTTATTAAATTTGTAAGTTACATATATAAAAAGGATGCAGGATACATCACATAGAACCAGAAGAATTGCGAAGAATACCCTGATGCTCTACATCAGGATGCTCTTCATGATGTTCCTGGGACTGTATACCTCCCGCATCGTCCTGCAGGCCCTGGGTGAGAGCGACTACGGTGTATATAATGTCGTGGGAGGAGTTGTGGCCATGTTCGCCATGATTTCCGGAGCTCTGAATTCTTCGGTTTCCCGCTTCATCACCTTTGAAATGGGAAAGGGAAGCGAGGCGCAGCTGAACAAGGTGTATTCGACAGCTGTGACCATCCAGCTCATCCTGGCTGTTGTTGTGCTGGCTATAGCTGAGCCAGTCGGCCTCTGGTTCATCGATAACGAGATGACCATCGATTCTGCTCGTATCCCTGCCGCCCGGATGGTTCTGCATTTCTCCATTCTTGCATTCGTGATCAACCTGATGAGCGTGCCTCAGATGGCTTCGATCACTGCCCACGAAAAGATGTCCGCCTATGCTGCAATCGGCATCCTGGACGGTTCGCTCAGATTCGGCACGGCACTTCTTGTCAAGAATTCCACCGGAGACAGACTTGTATATTATGCTGCACTCATGACCCTCACGGTCCTGATTGTACGTGCTGCTTATGGAATATATTGCCGCAGAAACTTCGCAGAATGCCGATATAAACCGGTGTTCGACCGCCCTCTGATGAAGGAGATGTTCTCCTTCGCCGGATGGAACTTCATAGGTGTAACAGCCGGTGTTCTGAGGGACCACGGTGGAAACATCCTGGTGAACGTGTTCTCTGGTTCAGTTGCTGTAAACGCTGCACGCGGAGTAGCCCTTCAGCTGAGCAACGCAGTGCAGAGTTTTGTAACCAACTTCATGACAGCTGTAAATCCTCAGATAACCAAATCTTATGCAGCAGGCGAAAAGGACTATATGTTTTCCCTCATGCGCAAGTCCTCGAGGATGGCATATTATCTTCTTTTCATAATCGCACTTCCTGTCCTTTTCAATATGGAGGCTCTTCTGGACCTATGGTTGGATGAGGTGCCTAAGATGTCGGTGGGCTTTGCACGCCTTTTCCTTATTCTTGCGCTCAGCGAATCGCTTTCAGGCCCACTGATGACAGGTATGCTGGCAACAGGCAAGGTCAGAAACTACCAGATATTCGTGGGTGGACTGATCATGCTGAACTTCCCGGTATCGTATCTTTTCCTCAAACTTGGTTTCGGCCCGGAAGTGACTGTGATTGTGGCTATAGTGATATCCCAGCTTTGCCTTTTTGCAAGGCTGTATATGCTTAGAAAGACAATGGATTTCCCTGTGAGACAGTTTCTTGCAAGGGTATACGTCAATATATTGAAGGTGACAGTCGTCGCCGGTGCTGTTGCTTCCACCCTGATGGTTGTGGGAGAAGGCAGCTGGCTTGGATTCATTTTCAGAGTTGTGGCATGTGTGCTTTGTGCCGGACTTTCTGTACTTTTCATCGGTTGCTCGCGAGCTGAAAGACAGGAGATGGTGCAGATGGTTTTAAGGAGGATCCGCCGATGATCAGGATTGCTGACCCTTCAATGTGCTGCGGCTGTTCTGCCTGCGTGAATGTGTGTCCGCACGATGCCATATCGATGCAGCCTGACAAGCTTGGCTTTCCGTATCCGGTGGTGGATGCTGACAAATGTGTGGATTGTGGCCTTTGTGATGCTGTGTGTGCATTTGTCCCGGATGTGGAAGAGAATATGGCTGTGCCTTCGGACGCGGAAGTTGAGGTTCTGGCAGCAAGACATAAGGATGCGGATATCCTCGCGCAGAGCCAAAGTGGAGGAGCCTTCTCTGCCGTGGCTGTGCCGGTGCTGAATGATGGGGGAGTCGTGTATGGAGCTGCTTTCGACCAGTCGCATCTTGTCCGCCATCTGAGGGCCGATTCGATTGAGGGACTGGCAGCACTCAGAGGAAGTAAATATGTCCAGAGTGACCTTTCTGATACTTTCAGACAGGTCAGGTCCGATCTCAGAAACGGCATCAAGGTGCTCTTCTGCGGAAGTCCATGTCAGGTGGCCGGACTCAGGTCATATATTCCTGAAAATCTGCAGGAGAATCTCCTGTTGGTGGATTTCGTCTGCCACGGAGTGCCTTCGCCAGCGGTCTGGAAAGACTACCTGGCATATATGAGCCGTCGTGGAATGATTGCCAAGGCATGCTTCAGGGATAAGCAGGTAGGAGGTTGGAAGAAACACACCGAGACCTTCACATACTCTGACGGGACAAAGAAGGTGGCGGATTCGTTCAGGGTACTCTTTTACAAGAATATCATGCTGCGCCATAGTTGTGCAGTCTGCCCATATAATATATTGAATCATAAGTCGGATGTGACGATTGCAGATTTCTGGGGTGTGGATGAACTGTTGCCGCAGATGGATGGCCAGCAGGGTACATCGATGATTGTCTGCAATACAGAGAAAGGACAGGAAATGATGAAAAAAACGAAGGGGGTACTGGTTACCGAACCGGCAGTCCTGAATCATGATTTCATGTCACGTCGCAATCCGAATCTTGTGCGCCCTGCAGCCATATACAAAGACAGGGCAAGATTTGAGGAAGAATATGCACGTAAAGGATTTCTCCATGTAGCAAGACGTTGGGGAGACCTCGGAATCAGATATCGCCTCTGGCTTATAAAGAAAACTCTAAAGGAATTGATCCGCAGATGAAGATAGGTATACTGACATTTCATAGGGCCCATAACTATGGTGCTGTGCTTCAATGCTATGCTCTTCAGGAGATTCTGAAGGGTATGGGGCATGATGTGCAGGTGATTGATTACCGCCAGCAGTGGATCGAGGATTTCTATGATCTGTTCGGGTGGAATATGGTCAAGAGGAACTCCGGTTCTGTTTCGCAGCTGTTCAGACATCTCAAAGGTAACCTGAAGAAATATCTGCTGGCCCCGGATAAGGCACGGAATTTCCGTGATTTCAGGGAGCAATTCCTGAACCTGTCCTTGCCATGCACTGATGTGCTGCCGCAGACATACGATTGCTATCTTATTGGAAGTGACCAGCTCTGGAGTATGCACTGTCTTGGAGGTGAACTTGATCCGAAATATCTTGGAAACTTTGAGCGTCCTGCAGGAAGCAGGCTTGTCGGTTATGCGATCAGCGCAGACATGAAGTCTGTGGAGCAGTCAGCTGACATTCTGAAGGCCAACGTGCCTGCTTTTGATGCTCTGTCCATGCGAGAAGGTGAAGTGGCGCAGACTGTTGCCGGGATCACCGGCTGCCCTTGTGAGGTGTGCCTGGATCCGACCCTTCTTGGCGATGCCTCCATCTGGAATCCGCTCCTGACCACTGTTGAGAAGGAGAAATATGTCCTGATGTATGAAGTACGCTGGAACCCTCAGACCAAGGGACTTCTGAGAAAGAAGGCTGAAGAGCTTGCAGCATCGATCGGACCGCATTGCAAGGTGATTGACCTGACCCGTGTGAACCGTCCTGTGACTGAATTTGTGTCACTTTTCAGAAATGCATCGCATGTGGTCACAACCTCGTTCCACGGTATCGTCTTTTCAATAATGTTCGGTGTTCCTTTCTATGCCTTTCCTCTCTGGGGTGGCTATGACCTGAGATATATGGAATTGCTGAAGTCTCTCGGAGCAGAGGAGTGTATCGTGTCATTCGATACCGAGATGAAGCCGAAGGTGATGGATTTTGCTCCTGTCAAGTCTGCTCTCCAGCAAAGGAGAAAGGCGTCATTGGAGTTCCTGCATAAAGTGTTGAGCAATGAGTAAGATATCTATAATAGTACCGGTATATAACGCTGAGGACAGCCTCGACAGGTGCATCTGCAGTGTCCTGGACCAGACTTGCCCGTCATTCGAGCTTATTCTCGTCGATGATGGAAGCACAGACGGTTCTCCAGAGATATGCGACAGATATGCTGCTGAGGATTCTCGTGTTGTTGTCATTCACAAGGTTAACGGCGGTGTGAGCTCTGCTCGAAATGCCGGTATTGAGGTGGCTGCAGGAGAATACCTCATGTTTCTTGACGCCGATGACGTGTTGAGTCTTGACGCACTCGAGTTGATGTCCTGCAAGGATGCCGATATGGTCATGGGAGGCTTCAGGAAGGTGGTGTCCGGCCGTACAAGCTATGTCAGGGTGCCGAAGTTGGATAGGTTATATAAAGGTGCGGAGCAGATATGCGATTTCTTTGATGACAATATCGGAAAGAAGGATTGCTTCATGCTCAATTCCTCATGCTTCAAGCTCTACAGAAGGCGGATCATCATGGATAACGGCCTTCGTTTCGACGAGGCACTCAAGTATGGCGAAGATAAGATATTTGTATTCAGCTACCTGAATCATGTCAACTCAGTGAGGACTGTGAATTCGATCGTATATGATTATGTGCTTGTTGAGGATTCTCTCAGTAGTGATGTCAAGTCGGATACGCATCTGGCGCAGGTCTTCCGTCTGCTTGAGGATTATATTCCAGTGCTGCAGGCCTTGGTTTCAAGATATTCAGGTAGCGCGAGACTGAGTAATCTGTACCACGTGGATGTGGTCTCAAGATATATTGCAAGAATCCTGACAGCCTTCGCTTCGCGCAAGTCTGAGCTGATGACGATTGAGAATATCTCGCTTCTCTATACATATATGAAAGAAGATAAGGCGCTGAAACTATTTTCAGTACGCCTTATGCAGATTCCAAATATATTGCTTTATCGTATAGGAAAGCCGGGATTCACCCGCTCGTTCTACAACTTTACGTCGAGCATCTGCAGATATATCTCCTCCAAGTGATTCATTACGTGATCGGGCAGATATTCCTTCACGTTGACAAGACTCTTAGATCCTTCGCTTTCAATCAGTGAAGGATTTTTTATATACCTGTTCATCGCTTCCCAGATCTCGGTTTCGCTGCCAGGGGTGATAAGTACTCCGTTGCCGTCCACGACTTCAGGGATGCCTCCCACAGGTGTGGATATGATAGGACAGCCATAGCTCATGGCCTCCAGAATGCTGATCGGAAGTCCTTCGTTGAATGATGGAAGTATATATACATCAGCTTCGTTCAGAAGCCTCAGCTTCTTCTCTCCGCTGACCCATCCTTCAAATCTTACGATATCTTCAAGCCCGTTCTCCTTGATTGTGTCAAGAAGCTTCTGCTCGTTCCTGTTGCCTCCGATGATGAGTTCCATCTTGCCTGTTGCTTCGTCGCGATGTGCCGCCAAAGCACGAAGGATGTCGAAAACTCCTTTTCTCTGTCCGATCTCACCCATGAACAGGAAGCGTGTCTTGCCATCAAGCTTCTTTGCTTCTGGCATGATAGTAGGCTCCGGAGTTATGTTGTGCAGGATTGTGATCTTGTCTTCCTTCACTCCTGTTGACTTGAACCATTCCTTCCATGACTCAGACAGGACTATCAGTCTATCAACGCTCTGCAGCGTCTGGAGTATCTTTGCCTTGTCATGGGATTCGTTATAGAAGTCCTTGAAGCGGCTGGCATGGATATGCATAACCACCTTTCTTCCGAATTTCTTTGCGAGTGCGGCCAGCTGGGAATTTCTTTTGAAGGAGCCGTCTGCAGCAGTGTGGAGGTGGACGATGCTGGCATCCTTGTCGAACGCCATCCTGAAGGCGAGACGCATATACGATGTCAGAAACCACCAGCCTTTGGTCAGTTTACCTCCTACCTTATATATAGGATAGTATTGGAGCCCGTCAATATGGCTGCTCCAGTAGTTGACAACTGCTGAAATGCCGCCCGGATGACTGTTCTTGTAATAGTCACCTGCCATCAGGACTCTCCTGGATATGTTTCTGCTGATTTTTGACATATTCTATCTGTTGTTTTGTCTGAGGTTTCGTGGAAGGGGAGCGGTGAATTTCAGGGTCTTGCCTGTCCATGGGTGGATGAAGGCCAGTCCCTGTGCATGAAGTGCCAGACGTCCGAACGGATTGGTCTGTGCTCCGTATTTTCTGTCGCCTGCAATCGGGTGGCCGATGTACTGCGAATGGACGCGGATCTGGTTTCTGCGGCCGGTCTCCAGATTGAATTCTACCTCTGTGTACGGCTTGCCATCGATGGTCAGTTCCCTTGTCTTTCTGCAGTGGCTGGAAGCATATTTCCAGTCCTTTCTTGGTGGCTTTTCCGGAGTGTCTCCCGGACGCATATCATAGCAATGGACCATCAGCGACTTCTGGTTCTCATACATCCAGGTCTCGATATATCCCTCCTCGCTCTCGATCTGTCCCTCAAGAATCGCCACATACCTTCTTTCCTGCACCGCGTCCTCCCAGTTGTCCATCAGGGCGCGCTTGGTCTCCTCGTCCTTGGCAAACACAAGAAGTCCGCTGGTATCGCGGTCCAGACGGTGCACGATGAATATTCTTGGCTGCTCCTGCGGGCATCTGCACTGCGCACCTCGTCCACGACCTCCCTGCTGCGCGCACTCGCAAACGTAGTCAAACAACATGCTGTATGCAGTGACCTCACGGCCTTTGTCAGTGGCCATGGTAAGCAGCCCGCTCGGCTTCTCAACAACGATCAGCCAATCGTCCTCGAAAACTATCTTCAATCCTTGTTTCATAATCTCAACTGATTTACAATGTCTGGCAGAATGCCTCAAACAGTGCGGCATGGTCCCCGCTGAACACCACATGATGGTTGCCGATAGGGGACCTCAGGAAGTACTCGCGGCAGATGTCGCTTCCTTCAATCTCCATCGTGATCTGCGTGCGGCAGAGGCTCTTCTCGTATGGGTTTCCGGTGAGTCTGGCCTTGCAGCAGAACTGTCTGCCCAGGTCTCCGCTCAGCTTGAAGATTGTTGCCGGACCCTCAGGCATCTCGCCATGGATGGCGATTCCGATGCCCGATTCGAAATGGGTGTTGAATGAGTATGAACGGATCATGTCAAGAGGAATGGTGCAGTGCGCCAGAAGCATCTCTCCTGTCTGCGGATTGATTCGCGACGGATTGCACTGGAAGCCGCAATGTCCGGTCAATGCCTGGCCGACAGTCATGGTGATAAGCGTCGGTACATCGCCCTCGCACCCTGCAGGATATCCTTCAGCATTGAGCATTGCAAGTGCAAGGCATCCTGTGTTCTCAACCGCTGTCAGCAGGTCAAAGCAACGCAGGGTAAGTCCTGACAGTTCGTATTTCTCAATCAATTTCTTAAGTGCTGAATAAATACGCAGCGCTCCCGAAGTGTATTTCTTGACTGCCGACGGAATCTTCATCGCAATCTCAGCCATGTTCGGATGACTGTATGCTGACAGATCTTCGTCTGACTTAACAAGTTCGATCAGTTGCTCGATAGACACCTGAACTAGTTCGAGACCCAGCTTCGCCTTCACGGCCTCTACATCCGGATTGCTGGAAATCAGCCAGTCAGAAGGCTGACCGATAACTCCCAACTTCTTTCCGTTCAGGGATTTGCGTGCTGTCTCCACCTGCGCAAGAACTCTCAGGCGCTCAGCGATATAATCAGTGCTTCCGTGAATGATCTCACCCTGGCGGCCCTGCTGGTTCAGATATGAAAGAATCTCCATTGATGCCGCAAGCGAGTTGCTCTTGCCTGAAGTCAGAAGCAGGATATTGCCGCCAAGTGCAGGAAAAACCTCCTCGAAAATGCCCTCAGTTCCGCCTGTACGGACATATATTACATCCAGTCCGCCGCAGCCATATCCTGCGAAGTCAGGACCATGGAAATCAAATCCAAAACCTAGCTTGCCCTCGATTTCTGCAAGGAATTCAGCCGAAGCTGCATCTACAGCCTTCTGATCATGCAGTGGCGAAGTCAACGTGTAAAGTGATATATTCATAATATTTATTCCTCCGGATTAATATCGATCCATTCATACTCTCCGCCCCAGAGTGAGAGATATTTCATAAAGCCAGCATTGTCGACCACAGTGCTGGCTGTGTTGTCACATGGGTGGAAGCTGAGTCTTTCGGCAGACTGCAGGTCCTTGTCCAGGAACAGTTTCACACGGTGACCGTTCTCGAAAAGCTCCTTGGCTGCGACTCCTTCTACGGGTGCTCCGTCAGAGTCGGTCAAGTTCATGTCATTGATCAGTCCGAATGGCGAAACCGATCCGGGAAGCAGGCCAAGGCATCTCTCCATTCTTTCCTGTGAAGCGAATGAAAGCTTTCCCTGTCTGAGGCTCTTCTCCAGCGTGTGGATTGACAGTTCCTTGTGGCATTCGAAAACCACGAGATAGTGCCTGTTGCCCTTATGATTTCTGAAGAACAGGTTCTTGCAATGCGTTGAATCGATCTCCTTCCAGTACTCCAGTGCCAGTTCGATGGTAGGAAGCGGCGGATGATAGTGAGTCTTGTATTCTATTCCGTTTGACTCCAGGAAGGAGTGTACTTTGTCGATTCTTTCGCTCATTTCAAAAATATATTTATCCTCAGACAAATGTAGTCATAAATTTTGTACTTTTGCATAATATGTCGAATGCTCAGACAATATGGGATCCGCTCCGTAAGAAGGAGGTGGCGCTCACTCCGGAAGAGAGGGTGAGGCAGTGGTGTATTGGGGTTCTAAACAACTCCTTTGGCGTTCCCCTGCACATGATGATGAGCGAGGCCGGATTCAAGCTCGGAGGCAAGCAGTTCCGTGCGGATATATTGATATATGACCGAGCTGCAAAACCCTTGGCGGTGGTGGAGTGCAAGAGACCTGAGGTTGAACTCACTCAGGAGGTCCTGGACCAGGCAGTGCGATACAATATGGTGCTGAATGTCAAATATATGATCATTACCAACGGCACGAAGACATACATATTGAAAAGGGAGGAAAGTGGATATAAATTTATAGACTCTGCTCCACAGTATAATGATATGATATAGAATTCCAGATATTTGTATCGATAGTATCTACCGAAATGATGTGTGGAGGACTTTAAGATTGAAATTGAGGCAATATGTCAACAATAACACAAGGATTTTTAGATCATAAGATTTTTTCAATTGTTTCAGACGTCGCGGCTGAGAAGGGTGTGCGCGCATTCGTTATCGGCGGATATGTGCGTGACTGCTTTCTCGGAAGACCGAGCAAGGATATAGACATTGTAGTGGAGGGCAGCGGAATCGAGATCGCTGAGGCTGTTGGAGAAAGGGTTCGCAGCAATGTGTCTGTGTTCAAGAACTTCGGCACTGCTATGCTTCGCTACAAAGGCATAGAGGTGGAGTTTGTGGGTGCCCGCAAGGAGTCATATAACCGCAATTCGCGTAAGCCGGTTGTTGAGGACGGAACTCTTGAAGACGATCAGTTGCGTCGCGATTTCACAATTAACGCAATGGCGTTCAGCCTCCAGAAGGAGGACTTCGGAGCGCTTGTGGACCCATTCGGCGGCATCCGCGACCTTGCTGCCGGAATCATCCGCACACCGCTTGATCCTGATACGACATATAGCGACGACCCTCTCAGAATGGTCCGCGCCGTACGTTTTGCAACCAAGCTTTCCACAGACCAGATGCAGTTCCAGATTGTTCCTGAGTCCATCGAGTCGATCCGACGTATGAGGACACGAATGGAGATTCTTTCCAAGGAGCGAATAGTCGAGGAACTGAATAAGATTCTCGTGACTTCCAAGCCATCACTCGGTTTCCGCCTCCTTGATGAGACCGGCCTGCTTGAATATATCCTTCCTCAGCTTGAGAAGCTCAAGGGTGTCGAGTCGGTTGAAGGCCGCGGACACAAGGAAAATTTCTCCCACACTTTGGAGGTGCTTGACAATGTGGCTGCCTTCGAGATGGAGGCCATTGCTCAGGGTAAGTTGAAGGACTTTGTGTTTGAGGACGGTGTCGAGGTGGAGAAAGTCCGCACAGAACCGAATGTCTGGCTCCGCTGGGCTGCACTTCTTCACGATATAGCAAAGCCTGCTACCAAGAAGTATGATCCTGCCCTCGGATGGACTTTCCATGGTCACGAGGTCATCGGAGCGCGTTGGGTGCCGAAGATTTTCCAGACCATGAAGATGCCGCTGAACGAGAAGATGAAATATGTCCAGAAGCTCGTCAGCCTTCATCTTCGTCCGATTGCCCTTGTTACAGACGAGGTTACAGACTCTGCTGTCCGCAGACTGCTCTTCGATGCCGGTAACGATATCGACGACCTTATGCTTCTTTGCAATGCCGACATCACTTCCAAGAATCCGCGCAAGGTGGCCCGTCTGCGTGCCAATTTCGAACTTGTGAAGAGCAAGCTTGTGGAGGTTGAGGAAAAGGATGCCATCCGTAATTTCAAGAATCCTATCACCGGTGACTATGTGATGGAACTCTTTGGCATCGAGCCATGCAACACCATAGGTCAGCTCAAGGAGAAGGTCAAGAACGCCATCCTTGACGGAGAGATTGAGAATACGTTCGAGGCAGCTGATGCATATATGCGTGAGCGCGCCGCTGAAATAGGAATGTTCCCGGTGAAATAGAATGACATCCGTCAAATCCTCAAATTTCCCTGATTTCAAGGATTTACATGCATATTTGAGGCTTAAATCCTCAAAATCGTTCGAAACTAAGGATTTGACAACGAAAATTCTGATCATATCCCCAAAATGACCGGAATATGAGGATTTGATATTAATGTCGAAATCAAGTCGATGCATATAGTTGGCAAATACATATTGTATGTCAAGACAATCCGCAGATACTCCCAGAGGACTGTGGAGATATACGAGAGTGTGCTTCGAGATTTCATTCCGTTTGCCTGCGACGGTGATGCCGACCCGTCGGATGAGCATATTCTCGAATCGTTGATTCCTTCGATCATTCGTTCTTATGAGGTTTATCTTCTTGATGCCGACCCTCCCAAGACTCCTCGAACTGTCAACCTTCATCTGTCCGTGCTGAGCGGATTCTGCAAATACCTTATCAAGGAAGGTCATCTGAAATCCAATCCCGTAAAGCTGGTTCCGCGTCCGAAGATTGAGTCCAGACTGCCTGTCTTCTATAAGAAGGAGGGAATGGATGAATATTTCGAAAAGACAGACTGGAGTGCCAGTGCTGAGGAACTCGAATCGTTCAAAGAAGATTGGCATACAAAACAGGGTAAGGAATCCTACGAAAAACGCCTCGCCAGAGCGATAATCTCCACTTTTTATGGCCTTGGCATAAGACGCTCCGAACTTATCGGAATGACCATCGGAGATATGGATTTTGGTCGAAAAGTTGTTAAGGTGAAAGGAAAAGGCAATAAAATGCGAGAAATTCCTCTCCCGACTTCATTGTCTGAAGAAATTTTATTATATTTGGAAGCGGTTGAGGTTATGTGCGGAGGGCAAAGATCTTTGAAAGAGCCGCTGTTCATCACATATACGGGACGCAGTCTGTATCCTTCGTATGTGGACAGGGCAGTCAAGAGTGAATTAGGTGATGTGAAGGGACTCACCGGAAGGAAGTCCCCGCATGTTCTCCGACATTCTCTTGCGACGGAGCTGATGAATGAAGATGCTGACTTGAATTCAGTCAAGGAACTGCTTGGACATTCATCGCTGGCGGCGACGCAGGTCTATACTCACAGCAGCATAGCCCGCCTTAAAGATATTTATAAACGCGCCCACCCAAGGGCAAAAAATGGAGGTAAGTATGGAGATTAGAGTACAATCCATCAAGTTCAATGCTGATCAGAAACTGTTGGACTTTGTAGAAAAGAAGTTCTCGAAATTTGAGAAATTCTACGATGCGATTACCGGTGTTGATGTAGCGCTTTCATTGCTTCCAGACCATGACAACAAGAATGTGAAGGTGCAGGTGAACATCCCTGGCAGCACAATCGTGGTTGAGAAGAATGCAAAGACCTTCGAAGATGCAGTAGTTGACTGCGCAGACATTATCAAGGAGAAACTTGTTAAAGCAAAGGAGAAAAGAGCAGAATAAAATTTACATATCCTGATTCAGGGCTGGCCTTCGGGTCAGCCTTTTTTTTCAGTATCTATAATTGACTTTGCTGGTTATATATCTAAATATAATTGCTATATTTGTAAGCTATGGCAAAAGGTTTTCAAGAGATAGACTCTCTGTGCAGAGAGATAGTGAAAGATGCGCAGAATGGCGTCTTCAAACCGGTGTATCTGCTGATGGGTGACGAGCCTTATTATGTGGATATGGTCTGTGATGCAATCCTGGAAAATTGCTTGGATGAAAGCGAGCGCGACTTCAATCAGACTGTGTGCTACGGTGCTGATGTGAATGCTGATGCGGTCATTACGGCTGCTAGACGATATCCGATGTTCGCGGAGCGTCAGCTTGTGGTCGTGAAGGAGGCTCAGATGATGAAGAGCCTTGAGGAGATGGCGATTTATTGTCAGAATCCTCTTGAGTCCACAGTCCTCGTGTTGGCTATGCATGGAGCATCTGCAGATAAGCGCAAGTCACTCTACAAGACTGTTTCCAAGATTGGTATCGTGGTGGATTCGCAGGCTCTCAAGGACTATGAGATGGCACGATGGATCTCGATGTACTATCAGACAAAGGGTCTTCAGATTGCTCCTGATGCAGCTGCACTTCTGGCGGAATATGCCGGAACCGACCTGAACAAGATTGCAATCGAGACACAGAAGATGCTCAAGAACCTTCCTGAGGGTACAACTCAGGTGTCTGCGGCCGACATTGAAAAGAATGTTGGAATCAGCCGACAGTTCAGCATCTTCGAACTCACAAAGGAACTGTCTTATAAGAATTCCGCAAAAGCCTTGAGGATAGCCGCGTATATAGGTTCTGCTGCCAAGTTTGCATTACCTATGGCCACCAGCGCTCTTTATACGCATTTCTATCGTATCCTCAAATATGGAGCACTTCTTGCTTCGAATCCACGTCCGGGCAACGACCAGAAGGCTAAGATACTCGCTGTGAATCCATATTTCTTCCAGGAATATGATACAGCAGTACGCAATTACCCTGTGAAGAAGGCGATGGCCGTGGTGGCCCTGCTCAAGGAATATGACTACAAGGGCAAGGGTGGAGATGTCGGAGAGGCTACTCCTGCCGAACTTATGGTGGAGCTTACTGCTAAAATATTGAATATCTAATATATATAGGATATCAAGTGATCCTTCAGGATCTATAAAATTATATACTATGGGACTAATACAATGTACTGATGTCTGCAAGGCCTTTGGCGAGAAAGTAGCTCTCGACCATGTCTCTGTGGATATCCCTAAAGGAAAAATATTTGGACTTCTCGGCCCGAACGGTGCCGGAAAGACCACGTTGATACGTATCATCAACCGTATTACCATTCCTAATTCAGGAGCGGTCCTTTTCGATGGACGCCCTATCACTCAGGATGATGTGGAGAAAATCGGCTATCTTCCTGAGGAGCGCGGTCTTTATCGCAAGATGAAAGTGGGCGAGCAGGCAATGTACCTTGCTCAGCTCAAGGGTATGAGTGCCCGCGATGCTGCAGCCGAGCTCAAGAAATGGTTCGTGCGTTTCGGAATCGAGAGCTGGTGGAACAAGAAGGTGGAGGAACTGTCCAAGGGTATGGCTCAGAAGATCCAGTTCATCACCACAGTGGTGCACAAGCCGTCACTCCTTATCCTCGACGAGCCGTTCTCTGGCTTCGACCCTGTGAACGCTCAGGTGATCCGAGAGGAGATTCTCCGTCTCAAGGAGGCTGGAGCCACTATCATCCTCTCAACCCATAACATGGAGTCGGTTGAGGAACTTTGCGACAATATCGCCCTCATCAACAAGTCGCACGTTGTGATCAGCGGCGGTGTTGACGAGATCCGCCGCAAGTATGGAAACAACAACGTTGAGCTTATATATACCTCCTCGACAGAGCTAGACTCAAACTGCCGTTCATTCCGCGTGCTTTCGGATACGGATGAGTCAGGCCGCCACACAGCAGTCCTTGAAATTGCTGATGGCTCCAGCACAAACGACGTTCTTGCGGAGGTGATGAAGCAGGACGTGACCATCAACTCGTTCAAGGAACTTGTTCCGAGAATGAACGACATATTCATCAAACTTGTAACAGAGGGGGAATAGGCTATGAAACTTAGAAATATCAATATCATCATATCTCGTGAATATCTGACGAGAGTCAGGAAGAAATCCTTCCTTTTGACCACATTCCTCGTGCCAATCTTCTTTGCCGCGATGTGTGTCCTTCCAAGTGTTATCATGTTCATGGCCAAGGATAAAGGCAAGGAGATCGCGGTGGTGGACCAGTCTGGCATTGTCATGCCGTATTTCACTGACAGCAAGTCTATTACATATACAGATTTTTCTGAGGCGGCTGTTGAGGATAAGAAGGCCTTTGTTGAGGAGCATGGAGTTGATGCCCTTGTGGTGATTTCTGCAATCGATCCTGAAACAAAGACTCTTACTGTGGCTTCGTATTCTGAGAAGCCGCTCAGCATCGATATCGTTGATGAGGTCCGTTCAAAGGTGGATGATGCAGTTGAGGATTACCGTATCGCTCAGTATGATATCGCTGACCTCAAGTCTATCATGGCTGATATCAAGGTTGATATTCCGATGTCCACTTATGTATTCGATGAATCAGGTGAGGAGAAGGAGTCTTCGTTCGAGGTTCCTATGATCATCTCAATGGTATTGTCGATGGTCATCTATCTCTTTGTGATGATGTTCTCCGGAATGGTCATGCAGAGCGTGATCGAGGAGAAGTCAAGCAGGGTAGTGGAGGTGCTTGTTTCATCTGTGAAGGCAACTGAGCTTATGTTTGGTAAGATCATCGGTGTTGCCTGTGTCGCACTTACTCAGTTCTTCCTTTGGATTGTTCTTACTGGAGTTCTCGTGGGCGGTGTATCAGCATTCGTAGGCTTTGATTCCCTCATGGGAGATCCTGCACAGGCTGAGGAAATGATGGCGATGACAGCTCAGATGGGTGGTGTTGATGTTGCCGAAATGACAGCGTCAATGTCTCAGGAGGGTGGCCTCAGCACAGTTCTCAGCACTCTTATGGACTTCAACTGGGGTCAGATGATCTTTGCGTTCGTGATCTATTTCGTGCTCGGATACCTGCTTTATGCTTCGTTCTTTGCAGCCATCGGTTCTGCTGTTGAAAACGAGGCTGATACCCAGCAGCTGCAGATGCCGCTCACTGTGCCACTCATGCTTGCATTCTTCGTGGCACTTTATGCATTCAAGGCACCGGACAGCCCGCTCGTATGGTGGGGTTCGATGATTCCGTTCACATCGCCGATCGTGATGCTTGCACGTATTCCATACGGTGTGCCTGGTTGGGAGTTGGCTCTCTCTGCTGGTCTTCTCGCTTTGACATTCATTGCATGCGGATGGATTTCTGCCAAGATCTACAAGATCGGTATCCTTATGTTCGGTAAGAAGACCACCTTCAAGGATCTTTGGAAGTGGCTCAGAATGAAGTAATATCATATTCCATGAAGAATCTGTTTATTATACTATCTGTCCTCCTGTCAGCGACTCTGAGTGCGCAGGACTACACCTGGAAACCTGTTAAGATGGATGCGAGCCGTACAGGTTGCGTCACACCTATGACAGACAATATCAAGGAGGCGATTGGAGAGTTTGATGGCAATACATTTGTCACTCCTAACGGCAGAAGATTCGGCAAGAAGTCTGCTACTGCCAGGACTGCCCGCCACGTCCTCGATGCTCAGCCCACAATGGCTAAGGTCAAGGAAGTTGTAGGATATGCTCCTGAGTTGATGGGTAAGGACTTTCCGGAAGGAAAGCTCAGCAACTGGGCTGTCGACATCATCATGGCACGTGTTCAGGAACTCTCTGGAAAACCGGTGCATATGGGTGTCCTTAACTTCGGTGGCATCAGGGCTGATATCCCTCAGGGTGATGTGACCCTCGATGACATGAAGTCTATCTTCCCGTTCAAGAATCATGTCGTATATCTTGAGATGAAGGGTAGTGAGGTCAGAAAGCTTCTTGAAGATATGGCAAAAGGACGTTTTCAGGTCCTTGGTGGCGTGAAGGTAGTTGCTGAGAACCGCCAGCTGGTTTCGGCTGAGGTCGGAGGTGCTCCGATCGATGACGACAAGGTATATGGTGTGGCTACGATTTCATTCCTTCTCAAGGGTGGTGATGGCCTTGCGCTTGAAGATATTTCGATGTCAGTCGAGCATTTTGCAGAGGTTGATATCATTGATGCCATTATGGACTTTGTCCGTGCGGAAAAGGCTGCAGGCAGACCATTGACAAAGGAACTTGATGGGCGTGTAATTGTCAGGAGGTAGAGTTATGAAGAGAATATATACATTGCTTATTGTGTCATTGGTTGCCTTCAGTGCAACTGCACAGGATTTGACAATTCTTCATTTGAACGATACTCACAGCCATATCGACCCTGAGAGAGGTGGACAGACTCCTGGCCAGGGTGGAGTGATCGAGCAGGCTGCATTTGTGGACAGCGTGCGTCTGGCTGTAGGTAAGAAGAACGTTCTCCTTGTTCATGCCGGAGATTTCAGTCAGGGTACTTCATATTTCTCAGAGCTTCATGGTGATATTGAGATCAATGTTCTCAACGCCATGCAGTATGACGTTGTGACCTTAGGAAATCACGAATTTGACAATGGAGTGGCTGAGATTGCACGTCGCATCCGTAACCTTGATGCCCCTGTCGTATGTGCGAACTACGATTTCAGCGGCAGTGAACTTAATGGACTTGTCCAGCCTTATGTGATCGTGAAGAAGGCAGGAAAGAAGATCGGTATCATCGGTCTTCTGACAGACGTCAGCACAGTCGTGGAGAAGTCGGTTGCAGATCAGTTGACTTACCAAGACCCTATTGAGGCGACCAACAGATATGCTGATTATCTCAAGAATAAGAAGAAGTGTGATTTCATCATGTGTCTTTCGCATCTTGGCTATGACCATGGCGAGCATACAGACTGCGAAATCGCTCCAAAGTTGAGAAATGTGAACGTGATCATCAGCGGTCACTCGCACACCAAGCTTGACGACCTGACACGAGTCAAGGACCTTGATGGAAAGGATGTCATCATCGTTTCTGACTGGAGATGGGGACTTGAGATAGGTCAGCTTTCAATTGACTTCTAATATCTTCAAGTTATTCCGAGTATTCATCAAAGTCATTCAGATATGCAGTTTATCTCATTGTTTATCATAGCAGTAGGATTGTCAATGGACGCCTTCGCAGTCTCAATCTGCAAGGGATTGTCAGTCTGCAAGGTGCGCCCTAAGAATGCACTCTCTGTGGCTTTGTGGTTCGGTGGATTTCAGGCCCTGATGCCTGTGCTCGGATATTTTCTTGGAGTCAGCTTTGCGGACTTCGTTTCGTCAGTGGATCACTGGATAGCATTCATCCTGCTTGGAATTATCGGTGGAAATATGCTGAAGGAGTCCTTCGAAAAGGACGAGAGTTGCGAAGTGAACCCTGATTTCACTTTCAGGACCATGTTGGCAATGGCGGTTGCAACCAGCATCGATGCTCTTGCAGTGGGTGTTTCCTTTGCCTTCTTGAAGGTGAATATATGGACGGCAGTCCTGCTTATCGGTATCACTACCGGTGCGCTCTCTGCAGTGGGAATATATCTTGGAAATATTTTCGGTTCACGCTATAAGTCCAAGGCGGAATTTGTCGGTGGCCTCATCCTCATAGGCATGGGCCTGAAGATTCTCCTGGAGCACACTCTTTTAGCATAATCTTATGACCTGGCTTCCGGTCCGGCCGAAGTCCGTTATCGGAGAACCGAACAGATAAGCAGCAGCGTTCCTGCAGCATCAGATTTCAGTCCGAATATATGGGCGTCATCTCCTGAGGTGACGCCTAATTTTTTACGCAGCGTGTCTGTGTCCATCGGGATGTTTCGCGCAGTCACCTCTGCCTTAGGGAATTCCTTGCCGGCAGCCTTTATCGTACGCTTGTCCAGCGGCTCCATTCTGATGATCCTGAACACTTTGCCATGCTGCTTCAATACGTCTGCCTTCTGCTCGTCATCAAAAGTGTAATAATGTGTTGAGATGCCGAGTTTTGATATTCCGAATCGTTCAGATATCAGGTTGAAGGCACCAGCTTTCATCAAGGCCTTGCCAGGTTCGAACAGATATATGCTTTTCTCTTCCTGTCTGACTGCTTCCTGGTATATATCTATATCGAACGGTTTCGCCATTGCCGTCTTCTCCTCTGCTACACCAAATGTAATAACTCCGGCCTCGCTATCTTTGTGAAGCTCCACCGCATGAATCGTATATTCCTGATCCCACTCGCGGTCCATCCACACCAGCAGTTCCTTGCATTCGCCACCAGCAGCCACCACGTGAACTTCACGGCAGCATCTGCCCAGACGATCGCAGACCATCGTGATGTCGGCCATAGGGGAGAGCTTCAATAGAATATGTCTTGTGTGCTGGAATATCTCGTCCTTGAGTGTCAGGACATCCGGAGTGCAGTCCTCAATCAGGAATACCTTCTTTCCGCCTTCTCCACGGCGCGCCGGGTCCATATATACGATATCCGGCTGGAAGTCTGACAGGATCTGTGACGGGGTCTGGAATACAGACGCACCCTCTGCACTTAGACATTGTGCATCGTCAGATTCCGCTTGTGCTATCTGTGTCTCTGAGATGACTGCTGCATTCCTGACTGTGATATTCTCAGCCTTAAGTACCGTATAATTATGCTTGGCTGCCTTGCACAATTCAGGCAGCATCTCGCAGTACATCACCTGCGATGCCTTCTTCGAGAAGAACCAGCTGTCCACTCCGAGTCCTCCGGTCAGGTCTGCCAGCCTGAAACCGTTCTTGGATTCCATAGTCGGGATAACACTATGGATGCGCCCTGCCAGCTCTGCCTTATATGTTCCTGTAGCTGAGCTGCTGCACTGCTCTGCAGACAGTTTGCGCGGAAAGACCAGTCCAGGTTCATCGCACCATTCCTGCACCTTGCCCTTGAGCTTGCGACGGCTTTCGATGCAGTTCACCGCCATATCCATATCAATCTCAGGCCATTTGGCCCTGTTCATGATGAGTCTGGTGGTGTCGTCGCCAATATGTTCCCAAACAAATGCAGTCAGTCTCTCCATAACATATAAAATCTGCCTGCAAATGTACTCTTTTAAATCTGATTTTCCACACTTCATTCCATCATCCGATATCTCTGTCATATAATATATAAAGGTGTGTTATTCTGGTTATCTATATTTTGAATATCTGATAATATTCTGCTAACTTTGTTAGACTAACACATAAGAATATGCAGACACTGACTAACGGAATCCTTACCATAAAGGTCAAGGAACATGGTGCCGAATTGGCAAGTATCGTCAAGAATGGAATAGAATATCTTTGGCAGGCAGACCCTAAATTCTGGGCTCGTCATTCGCCTGTCCTTTTCCCGATTGTAGGAAGTGTATGGGAGGCAAAATACCGTGTGGACGGAGTGGAATATCCCCTCGGACAGCACGGATTTGCACGTGACATGGACTTCGAGCTTGTTTCGCAGACTGAAACAGAAGTTCGATATCGCCTCAATTCAAACGAGCAGACCCTGGCAAAGTATCCATGGGCGTTCCGCCTTGAGATTGCATATAAGCTTAGTCATGACAGCGTGGATGTCATATGGGAGGTGAAGAATACAGGTGAGTGCGATATGTATTTCCAGATCGGTGCGCATCCTGCATTCTACTATCCTGACTATGCGGAATATATGTCTGAACGTGGTTTCCTTTCATTCGACAAGTCGGAAGGTCTGGAGTGCATCCGCATCAAGGAGAAAGGCTGTGTGGATGCTCAGACAAAATATCCGTTGGAGATTCCTCAGGATGGTTTGCTGCCAGTTACGCGTGACACCTTCGATGCCATCGACACCATCATGCTGCAGGATAGTCAGATCGGCAAGGTTACCCTCCATCGAAAAGACCGCACGCCTTGGCTAAGCCTCACATTCGATGCTCCCGTAGTCGGTATCTGGTCACCGCCGACAAAGAACGCTCCGTTCATCTGCATCGAACCATGGTACGGCCGCTGCGACCGCGCTGGCTACACAGGCGACTACCGCGAGAAGGACTGGGTCAACCGCCTTGCTCCGTCCGCAACCTTCAGCACCGCATACACCATTACTTTGCATTAAACTTATTTAAATTAAGGGATGCAATAATAGTTTTCGTGTGTGTTACGTAATCTGTTGTATATCAATTGTATCCATGCCACGCAAAAACAAAATGGCCGAGAAACAAGATAATGTCTCTCGGCCAATAGTAAATGTGTATTCTGCTACAGCGCAGCGATATACTCGTTGATTGCAGCTGCAGCCTTACGGCCAGCACCCATGGCGAGGATTACTGTAGCAGCGCCTGTAACAGCGTCACCGCCTGCGAATACGCCTGGACGTGTAGTTGCACCGTTCTCATCTGCCACGAGACAGCCACGACGTGTGGTCTCAAGACCTGCAGTTGTCTTTGCGATGAGTGGGTTTGGAGAAGTACCGAGTGACATGATCACTGTGTCAGTCTCGATCTCGAACTCTGAACCAGGTACTTCAACCGGGCTGCGACGACCGCTCTCATCAGGCTCGCCAAGCTCCATGCGGATGCACTTGATTGCCTTTACCCAGCCGTTCTCGTCACCGATGACCTCCACAGGGTTGGTGAGCATCGCGAAGTTGATGCCCTCCTCCTTGGCGTGGTGAACCTCCTCAGCACGTGCAGGAAGCTCCTTCTCAGTACGACGGTAAACGATAGTTGTCTCAGCGCCGAGACGGAGTGCAGTGCGGGCTGCGTCCATTGCAACGTTACCACCACCTACTACAACAACCTTGTCACCAGTGCGGATAGGAGTGTCATAGTCATCGCGATATGCCTTCATGAGGTTGTTACGAGTGAGGAACTCGTTTGCTGAGAATACACCGTTGTAGTGCTCACCAGGGATGTTCATGAATCGTGGAAGACCTGCGCCTGAGCCGATGAATACAGCTGAGAAGCCTTCCTCGTCGAAGAGACCGTCGATGGTCACTGTGCGGCCAGCGATGACATTAGTCTCGATCTTTACACCCATAGCCTTGACGTCAGCGATAGCAGGAGCAACCACCTTGTCCTTTGGAAGACGGAACTCAGGAATACCATATTCAAGCACGCCGCCGGCACGATGAAGGGCCTCGAAGATAGTCACGTCGTGACCAGCCTTTGCAAGGTCGTATGCACAAGCAAGACCAGCAGGACCGCTACCGATCACAGCCACCTTGTGACCGCTTGCAGGTGCGATTTCAGGTTTCACACCTCCGTTTTCACGGCTCCAGTCGGCCACGAATCTCTCAAGCTTACCGATAGCAACCGGTTCACCTTTCACGCCGAGGATACAGCTTCCTTCGCACTGAGTCTCCTGAGGACAAACTCGTCCGCAGACAGATGGAAGTGATGAATCCTCTGCAATGATTGCAGCAGCATCAGCAAAGTTGCCGGCAGCCACAGCAGAGATGAACTTAGGAATCTGTACATTAACCGGGCAGGCAGCCACGCAACGCGGATTCTTACAATTAAGACAACGGGTAGCCTCAAGCTGAGCCTCCTCTACATTATATCCGTAGCATACCTCCTCAAAATTGGTGGCACGCACCTTTGGATCCTGTTCTCTGACAGGTACTCTTGGAATCTTGTTTGCCATAACTATTTACCCCTTCCGATTCTACATTTGTGATTTTCAACAGCGTGCTTCTCCTCGCCGCAGTACATTCTCTGACGACGCATAGCCTCGTCAAAATCAACGAGATAACCGTCGAACTCTGGACCTTCTACGCATGCGAAGCGAACCTTACCGCCAACTGTAACGCGGCAAGCACCGCACATTCCTGTACCATCAACCATAAGTGTGTTCAATGACACGATAACTGGAAGATTTAGCTTCTTGCAGGTGAGGGTAGCGAACTTCATCATGATCATAGGTCCGATGGCAACAGCCTGGTCATATACCTTGCCGTCCTCGTTCACAAGCTTCTCGAGCATTGCAGTAACAAGGCCCTTGAATCCCTCAGAACCGTCATCAGTACAGATATAAAGGTTGTCGCAGACAGCCTCCATCTCTTCCTTATAGATAACGAGATCCTTGGTCTTTGCTCCGATGATCACATCCACAGCAACGCCGCGCTCATGCAGCCACTTTACCTGTGGATATACAGGTGCTGTACCCACACCACCTGCGATGAATACATATTTCTTTCCGGCAAGCTCCTCAGCGGACATCTCTGTGAAGTCCGACGGAATACCGAGAGGACCCACAACATCAGCAAAAGCATCGCCTTCTTCGTATTTACAAATCTCAGTAGTTGAGGCACCAATCTGCTGAGTTACGATTGTAACTGTGCCTGCTTCCTTATCATAATCACTGATAGTGAGTGGAATACGCTCTCCCTGCTCGTCTGCTCTGACGATGAGGAACTGGCCCGGCTGAGCTGCAGCAGCAAGTCTCGGAGCCTCCACCTTCATGCGGCAGATAGTCGGAGTGAGCATATCTTTTGAAACGATTCTATACATGTCTTATTATCTGATTTCTTTAATTATATCCAATGCATCCTTGCAGAGCTTTGTGATAGCTGCCCAATCCTTAGCTGCCATCGCCTCCTTAGGGAAGAGATTACTACCCATTCCTACGCAAGTCACTCCTGCACCGAACCAACCCTCGAGGTTCTCCTTTGTTGGCTTCACACCGCCTGTAACCATGAGT
>JAZKYT010000038.1:0-31777 GCA_045612265.1 Candidatus Cryptobacteroides sp. | reverse complement strand
CTTCCGATCTGGTCGATATTGACCATCATCTTGATCTTTTCCGGTGTTATTGCTTTTCCGCTCACAGGGTCGATGAGCTCTCCGTTCTGGAGCATTTTCCAGAATGCCTCGGATCCAGCCCGGTTCAATTCCCTTGCATCGAAAGCGACGAAAATGATATTGCTGTCATAGCCTTTGCCCAGCATCTTCATGGTCGAAAACATCTCTGCAAGACTTGTCAAGGCCACTGTTCCTGATGCATTTGAATCAGCTCCGGGATACGTTATCCTTTTAAGCTGACCGATATGGTCATAGTGAGCTCCCACTATGACATACTTGTCCTTCGGACTCTTGATTGAACCAGGTATGAATCCGATGATATTACGGCCGAGAAGCCCGTGTCCGGCATAAATGCGTTTGGCATAGGTTTCTCCGAATTTCATCAGACCTGCTTTTCTGAATTCTCTTTCAATCCAGAAAGCAGCCGCGATGCCTCCTCTTGTTCCTGTCGCACGTCCCTGGCAGAGTGTGTCGGATAAAAACTCTATATGTCTGTACAGCTTGTTTTCCCAGATCAGGTTTCTGGCAGCAGAACTGCCTGATCCTGAACTTCCTTGTGCCCGCATGGTCCCGCACGTAAGAACAGCCATGATGAGTGTCATGGCAGCCTTTGCTGAAATTTTGAAGATTTTTATCTGCATACGCACGGGAAATGATTATCTTTGTAAGTTTGCTTTTGGTTCGCTCAGCTTTTGAGCCGCCAAAATTAGAAAAAATAAGCTGTAACAGGAAATTTTATATGCACAAGCTTCTTAAATACCTTTTGGTTTTCCTTCTTCTTGGAGCAGGAAGCGGCAAGCTGTGTGCACAGTATGACAAGGATGTGTTCTTCTTCCGTGGCAGACAGGCCCTTGCAGACGGAAAGTATTCGCTTGCCATCGAGAATTTCAATGTCCTTTCCCAGCTTGACACAACTGACTACTGGACTTTCTTCTTCCGCGGCATCGCGAAATATAACCTCGGTGACCTTCGTGGAGCGAAAAGGGATTTCGACCGCTCTGTACGTCTGAATCCGGTATTCACTTCCGGATACCATTACAGGGGCATCACGGAAAGCCGTTTCGGAAACTACGACGCTGCTTTGGAGGACCTTCAGCATGCAATAGACCTCCGTCCGGGCATGGAAGGACTGTACTTCAGCCGAGGTGTGACATATTTCCTTTCGCAGCAGTTCAAGAAGGCGGTTTCGGACTTTGACATATATATCCGCAAGCAGCCGAAGGACCCTTCTGCATATCTCAACAGGGGTGCCAGCTATCTTTTCCTCGGTGACACATTGAAGGCGGTAAATGACTACAACAAGGCCATCAATCTGGACCGTTTCGACCCTGAGGGATATGTCCGCCGCGGCCGTCTTTATGCCACTCAGAAGAATTATGACCTGGCCATCGCCGACATGGACAAGGCAATCGAACTTGATACAACCAACACTTTCGCATATTTCAACCGTGCGATCATGTTCTATGAGCAGGAGAAGTATCGTGAGGCGATGGATGACCTTAACCGCGTTTTGCAGGATGAGCCCGGCAATGCCCTGACATTGTACAACCGTGGTCTGATCAGTGCCCAGTTGGGAGCTTATGATGATGCTCTGGCAGATATGGACAGAGTGTTGAACATCAATCCTGAGAATGTCCTTGCGTACTTCAACAGGGCATCCATATTCATCGAGATGGGAATGTACAGGGATGCGTTGGAGGACTATGACAGGGCAATCGAACTCTATCCGGACTTCGCCAAGGCCTATATGAACAGAGCCTATGTGAAGAACCTGCTCGGAGACTTCAAGTCATCTAAAAAGGACTATGACACTGCGCAGAAGAAGGTCCAGGAATATAGGGAAAGAAGTGCATCCGATGAAGTGTCGTTTGCAGATACTACAAGGAAATACAGCACTCTTATCGCACTGGATGCAGACTTTGCCAAGAAGGACTTCAATGATGAGCTTCTCCAGCATCGCGATATTGATATCAGGCTCCGACCTCTCTACCGTTTTGTAATGACCGGCGAGAAGGATAATACGAACTATGCTCTGGCAAGAGGATATGAGAATGCTCTGATTGCAAGATTCGAGAACTCACTGCCGGTGGGCGTTTCGGTCAAAAACGAAGATGTAGCACTGTCTGACGAGGCTCTTGCACAGGTCGAAGCGGCAGCTTGGGATGGTGTGGAACCTACTGCAGAACAGCTGTTTATGAGAGCCATGCATGAATATGCCGGCAAGCATTTCAATTCGTCGTTGAACTATTACGGCAGTGCAGTTGAACAGGCACAGGAGAGGGGTACCATCGAGAGTCTTTACGGTGCTTTCTATCAGATGAACCGTGGCGTGTTGCGCGCAGAAATGATTGATTTCATATCGTCGATCGAGAGTAACGTTCAGGTGCTTTCAATGGATGATTCAGGAAATACGAGAGCCCGTGTGAAGGATCAGGTGTCACGTCAATATGATTATTCCGATGCCATCCGTGACATGAAGGCTGCGGCAGAAGTGGTTCCGGACATACCATATATATACTATAATCTCGGTAATCTGTACTGTCTGTCGTCGGAACACATTAATTCAATAGAGAACTATACGAAGGCAATATCCCTTTATCCTTATATGGGTGATGCCTATTTCAATAGAGGACTTGTGCTTATTTATCTGAAGGACAAGGAAAAGGGATGTATCGACTTGTCGCGTGCAGGTGAACTTGGAGTTCAGGATGCCTACAGCGTGATTAAAAAATATTGTGAAGAGGATGAGTAAAAAGGCAATTATATTCGATTTCGGCGGCGTGCTGATCGATCTGGACATCAATGACTGCAAGGAGACCTTCAAGAGGGAACTTGGATATGAGAAGATTGATGAGGTCCTTGATCCATGCCATCAGAAAGGTATTGTGGGCGATATGGAGGAAGGTGTGATCACTGCCGAGGAATTCCGTGCGGCTGTGCTCAAGGATGCGAGACCTGGTGCCCGCCCAGAACAGGTGGATGAGGCATTCATGCATATCCTTGCAGGTATTCCGGCCTACAAGGGACCGCTTCTGAACCATCTTGCAAAGTCATACGACATCTATATCCTTTCGAACAACAATCCTATAGTAGCTCCACACATGCCTGAGCTCTTCGCCGGTGTCGGTGTTGACTATGTGAACCTGTTCAAGAAGAGTTTTCTTTCGTTTGAGATGAAGGCCCTGAAGCCATCTGATGCTTTCTATAAGCGTGTACTTGAGCAGATTGACCGTTCTGCTGAGGAACTCTTGTTCATCGATGATTCACAGAAGAATGTGGAAGGTGCGATTGCTGCGGGACTTCCATCCGTATATTACAATCCAGCAACTGACCTTGCAGCCCTGCTTGCGGACGTCCTTGGTGACCCTTCACTTGCTGCTTTCGGTCCTGAAAAAAAGGAGGAGTAGGGGATGGTGAAGTTTATGAGTCTTTCCAGCGGAAGCTGCGGCAACTGCTATTACCTTGGCACTGAAAAAGGTGGAATCCTGATTGATGCGGGAGTTAGTCTTCGTCGTCTGAAGAAGGTTCTGCTTGAGAATAATATGGATATGGATTCCTTTTCTGCGGTCCTCGTGACCCATGACCATCTTGACCATATCCGTCACCTTGGTTCATTCTGCAAACGTCTTTCAAAACCCGTTTATACCTCAGAGGCCATTCACAGGGCTCTTGCCCGTCACACATTCACGGCACCTACCATCGGTCCGTGCAGACGTGACCTTGCTGAAGGGGAGTGGCATGAGATTGCAGGAATGAAGATCCGATATTTCGTGGTACCTCACGACGCTACACAGACAGTTGGTTATGCCATTGAGGTTGATGGACATAAGTTCGTGATCATGACCGATGTGGGTCGCATGACAGACGAAGCTGTTGACTTTGCACGTCAGGCCGATACGGTAGTTGTCGAGTCAAACTACGATATGGATATGCTCATGGGCGGTCCATACACATACGAACTGAAGATGCGTATCGTCCAGGGCTGCGGCCACCTTTCCAATGATGAGTGCGCAAGCGCCATCCGCAGGTTCTATCACCCGGGCCTTCGCAATATATTCCTTTGTCACCTGAGTGAGAACAACAACACTCACGACCTGGCATATCGCTGCAGCGCAGAAGCATTGACATCACTTGGTGTCGAGAAGGGTACTGTTGCCCTCCGTTGTCTTCCGCGCCAGTATCCTTCGCCGATGTTCAATCTATAGGCTCTCGAGCACGAAGCCGGAAGATGTCCATGAGGCAAAGACGCCGTTGTCGTCGTAGATGAGACAGCCTTCAAGGTCTGGATCCGACTCTATGAACTCCTGGGCAGCCTCCAGGCCTATCACCATACAGTAGGTTGCATAGGCATCAGCCATCATCGCATCCGGAGCGACGATTGTCGCGCTGAGCAGATTGTGGTCCACAGGATATCCTGTCAGAGGGTCTATCGTGTGGGCATATTTTCTTCCGCCTTTCACATAGAACTTACGATAGTTGCCGGAGGTGACCACTCCGTGCGGACCTGCAGGAACCCTGAATATTCCCTGGATATCGGCTCCGATTTCATTGTTTCCGTCTGTAGGGCGGTCGATTCCCAAGGTCCATGGCTGGCCTGAAGGATTGACTCCGTCGCAGAAGATCTCCCCGATGTCCACCATCATGTCCTTTACCCCGATCGAATAAAGATATCTTGCCACAACATCACAGCTATATCCCTGAGCGATAGCGTTATAGTTCAGTTTCGGAAGAGTCTGGTCCTGGAGTCCGTCTGCCAGAAGTGAAGCTGGAGCAAGTGTACCGTCTTCCGACAGAAGACCATTCATGTCGGATTTCAGTCTCTTCATTCCTGATGTTGCGATGGTCTGAGCCACAAGTGCGTCATCTGGCAGTTCACCACTCTTGAATCCGAAACCCCAGATGTCGAAAAGCGGGCCTGCCGCTGCATCAACCAAGCCATTGGTCTTGCCATATATGTTGTGAGCATGGGAATATATGTCAAGGAACAGACTGTCCGCAGTGACGCTCTCGCCCGCGTTGAAGCGAGAAAGGATCGAACTCTTGTTATATCCGGAAAGCGAAAAGTCAATCTGCTGAAGGAGTGCTTCGACCGAGTCACGGATCTCCATAGGCTTTTCATCCACACCTTTGAGATTGAGTTTGACGGTGTAGGTTCCTCCCTGAGCAAAACCGCTGAAGGTCATGTATCTGTCCCTTGGTGTGCATGATGCAAGAAGGATCAGAACAGCTGAAATATATGCATATATCCTTTTCATGATATGTCGGTGGCAAAGTATTTGCACAAAGGTAGCGGTTTTTCAAATTAATTTGACGATATTTGCATGATTATTCAATTAGGATAAGAAGATGAAGTTTAGCAAGATTATATCACTCTTTATAATTGCCGCCTCTGTCATGGCGGCAGTGTCATGTAAAAAGGATGACGACTCCACTGCATTGCCTAGCCTTGCTGGTGCCATGTCGTTCTATGCGCCGCTGTTCATTGAGCCTGGTCAGACACTTACGATGACTCCGTCAGGTGTGGAGCATCCTGAAGGCGAAGGCCTTGGATATTATTGGACTGTCGCGCCTGTAATGGATGATATGGACACAACCAGACTTGAGAATGGTCTTTCACCTGAGGGTCTGGAATCAGATGGTTCATTCACCTTCACCTTCCCTGATTCACTTGCAGTCTATACAGTAAGAGCTTATGCTTTTGCTGAAGGATATACAGGAAAATCTGCTGAGAGACTGGTGACAACTGTGAAGCCGGGTCTCGACGGATCGCTTACCAACACCGGCATCAAGTCTTCGGATCCTCACGTCACTGTGGATGGTCAGGACTATTATTATTACCAGATCGGTGACCTGGAGTGGTTCAGAAACAATCTTGGAGGAACAACAGCTGGAGCGCCGTATTCAAATGCTGAGATCATGACAAATGTATTTGGTCGATTCTATAATTACGAGGACGCACTCAATGCCTGCCCGGAGGGTTGGAGACTGCCTACAGAAGAAGATTGGCTTGCACTCGGAGCTGCTCTTAATGCTTCTTCAGAGAAATACGGCACAGTCCCTGGCGTTGCATCGCAACTCATGGCTGATGCACAGTTCAATGGAGTGACAATGTGGGACTACTGGCCAGCAGTCGGCACAATCACCAACTACAGCAAGTTCTCGGCAGTTCCTGCAGGTTATATGAATCTTGGAGATGAAGTGGATGGTGCATATCCGGAAGCGAACTCTTATGGCGTATATGAATATGCTGCATTCTGGACTGCAGATTCAGTTGAAGAGGACGACTCGATGGCTTACTACAGATATATCGTAGCCAACCAGCCAGACCTTTTCATCACAAAGGGTGACAAGAAGAATTTCGGAGCGTCTGTACGATGTGTCCGCGAGGCTGAAAATATATTCAACATTGATGACAAGTGGGAAGAACTAGGAAATCTTCAATAATACGAAAATGACACTAAACAAAAAAGGCTAACCAAAGTCAAAGACTCAAGGTTAGCCTTTTTTGATGTATTGTACTGACTATTCAGCTTTGTGATATTCCTTGACTTCGAACTCTCCGGCAAGGATTCCGTATCCGTTCTCTGCAAGTGATTCAAGCTCATTCTCGCCTGGATATACTTCCACCGGAGCGATGAACTGCACCATCTCAGTAATTGCAGATGCGATTGGCTTGCTGTATGCGATTCCACCTGTAAGTACGATTGCATCCACCTTTCCGCAGACTACTGTTGCAACAGATCCGATATACTTGGCCACTGAAATGCAGAAAGCCTTGAGGAAGGTCTTGCATGCCTCGTCACCAGCCTCAGCTCTTGCTGTGATCTCGCGGAAGTCATTTGTTCCAAGATGAGCAACAGCTCCACCTTTGCCGACAAGCATCTTCTTGATCTCAGCCTTTGAATATTTGCCGCTGAAGCACATCTCCACAAGCGGGAATGCAGGAACAGAACCTGCGCGCTCAGGGCTCATAGGGCCGTCTCCGCCAAGTGCATCGTTCACGTCAATGACATAGCCGTTTCTGTGAAGAGAAACTGATGAACCGCCACCCATGTGCACTACGATGACAGTCACATCCTTGTTGGTCTTGCCCACATTGCGTGCGTAACGGCGTACCATTGCGCGTGAGTTCAATGTGTGGAATGCTGCTCTGTTCTCAAATGCAGGATGACCGGCAATCTTGAGCTCAGGAAGTTTCTCGTCTGAAGTCGGAGCATCTGCAATATATGCCTTGCAAGTTGCTGGTTGACCCTTCTCCTGACGCATCTTGTTGATGTCGCCAGCAAGGTCATCTGCGATGAGTGCACTGAGGTTGCATGCATGGACTCCGTTCTTTCCCTCGATGAGAGCCTCGCGCATTTCAGTTGTAACTGCATATACGCCGGCCTGGATCGGGGTGATGAGACCACCGCGGGCCATGATGATGTCAATTGAATCAAGCTCTACACCATTTTCAGAGAGGAAGTTCACGATTGCATCACGGCGCATGCCGCCCTGATCCATCACAGATTCATACTTTGCGATCTCCTCAGCTGAGTGAGTGAGGTTGGTCTCGAACATCTGCTCACCGTCGTTGTAGAAACCGATCTTGGTGGATGTCGAACCTGGGTTGATTATGAGTACTTTACCTTTCATGACTTTAGAACATTGCTGCGATAGCGATTGAGTTCAGCTTGGTTTCGATGCTGTCTGCACGGCTTGAAAGAACGCATGGAACCTTCGCACCTACGAGGATACCTGCCTGCTTTACACCTGGAACGAGCTTTGAGTTTGCCTTGTAGAAGACATTACCTGACTCGATGTTAGGGAAGAGAATACAGTCCGCATCACCGGCAACAGGGCTTACAAGACCCTTGATCTGTGCTGACTCCATGTCGATGGCCACGTCAAGTGCAAGTGGACCGTCTGCGATGCAGCCCTTGATCTGTCCGCGGTCAACCATCTTTGAAAGCATTGCAGCCTCCACTGAAGCCGGCTGGCTTGTGAGAACCTGCTCTGTTGCTGCAAGGATGGCTACCTTAGGCTTCTCGACTCCGACAGCCTTTGCAGTCTTCACGAGACATTCCATGATGACCTGCTTCTGCTTGAAGTCTGGTGCAGGGATAACTGCAACGTCACCCACGAAAAGAAGCTTGTGGTAGCTTGGAATCTCGAGAGTTGTACAATGAGTGAGGGTTCCCTTAGGAGGGAGAAGTCCTGTCTCCTTGTTGAGGATTGCACGAAGGAACTTGTCTGTCGAGCAGAGACCCTTCATAAGGAAATCAGCCTTTCCGTCGCGGATCATTTGGACAGCCTGTGCAACTGAAGCAAGTTCGTTTGCATTGTGCTCGATCGTGAAGAGTGATGTCTGGACATTCTCCTCCTTGCAAGCCTCTGCAATAAGGTTTTCGTCACCCACGAGGGTAACATCTGCAAGACCGAGCTCGACTGCCTTGGCAGCAGCAGCGATGGTGTGGCTATCTACACCCCAAGCCGCGACCATCCTCTTACGGGTGCCGCGGCTCTGAAGTGTCTCGAATATTTCTTTGAAATTCTTTGACATGGTATCTTGAATTAGTTTTAGTCTTCGTCCTGAACGATGTGCATTGTGTCACGAGCGATCATGAGCTCCTCGTTTGTTGTGATGAGTGCAACCTTCACCTTTGAATCTGGAGTGGTGATCATTGTATCCTCACCTCTTGCAACGTTTGCATCATAGTCGAACTTGACTCCGAGGTAAGTGAGGTTCTCACATACTCTGCGGCGGAGGCGGCTGTTGTTCTCACCGATACCACCAGTGAAGACGATGAGGTCAACACCGTTCATAGCTGCTGCATAAGCACCGATATATTTGGTGATCTCATAAGTAAGTTTCTTGAGAACGAGCTTAGCCTTTGGATTACCCTCGTTAGCAGCATCGTCAAGGTCACGTGCATCTGAAGAAACGCATGAAAGACCGAGGAAACCACTCTTCTTGTTGAGGATTGTGCTCATTTCCTTAGCCGAGAGACCTTCCTTCTCCTGGATATAAGTCACTACATCTGGATCGAGGCTACCACTTCGTGTTCCCATGAGAAGACCCTCAAGCGGAGTGAAGCCCATTGTTGTATCGATTGACTTACCGTTCACAACTGCTGCAATCGAGCTACCGTTGCCGAGGTGGCAAGTGATGATCTTTGAACATCCGAGGTCGAGACCTGCGAACTTGGCACCCTTTGCAGACACATACTTGTGGCTTGTTCCGTGGAAACCATATCTGCGGATACGATACTTGTCGTAGTACTCGTAAGGAAGAGCATACATATATGCATAAGCTGGCATTGTCTGGTGGAACGCTGTGTCGAAGACACCCACCTGAGGAACGTCAGGAAGAACTGCGCTAACAGCCTTGATACCAAGGATATTAGCAGGGTTGTGAAGAGGTGCGAAAACAGAGCACTTCTCGAGCTGAGCAACTACAGCGTCAGTGATGAGCTGGCTGCCTACGAACTCCTCTGCACCGTGAACTACGCGGTGACCGACAGCCTCGATATCCTCGAGTGTTGTAAGCACGCCGTATTCCTTGTCAAGGAGAGCGTCGATAACTGCCTGGATACCGACTGTGTGGTCTGCGATAGGCATTTCCTTCACGAGTTTCTCCTTTCCTGTAGCCTGATGCTTAAGGCATCCTACTTCCATTCCGATTCTCTCAACGAGACCTTTTGCGAGAAGGTCATAGACCTCGTCATTCTTCATATCAAGAAGCTGATACTTCAATGAAGAACTTCCGCAATTGACAACTAAAATGATCATTTTCTATAGATTTTTTATGTTATTTTTCAATCTGTTAAGGATTTTCAAAAAATCCCGGTCAATCCTCGCAAAGTTATAAAATTTATCGCTACTTTCGCAAAAATTGAGAGTCAAATGAACGTGGAGAGAGAGATTGCAGGGTTTGCCTTACCATTTGCCGCCGGAGTTCTTGTTGCGGCATACGCAGAAAGTCTGTTCTGCGGAGATTTTTCATCATCACATTTTTCTGTCCTGCTACTCATTTTTGTGGCAGTCTTTTTCCTGTTGAGAAGGACAGAACTTTATCTCGGAACATATACGTTGCGGGTGCTGGTCGGCATTGCTGCTCTGGGATGCGGAGTGCTTTCAGCAGCCACCTCAATGGCCATTATAGATATGCCTATGTCTGATTTTTCAGCATTCTGCAGGGATATCGGCACTGGACTTAAGACCAGGATAGACAGCATTCCTTTCCGCTCGGAAGATACATCAGCTTTGATCAAAGCCTTGCTGACAGGGGAAAGAAACAGTCTGTCTTCAGAGATAAAGTCGGCATTTCGTGACAGCGGAGCTTCGCATATCCTTGCATTGTCTGGACTTCACTTGGGAATCATCTATGGAATATTGTCGAAGTCGCTTTCTGTTTTCGGTGGCAGCCGTACAATGAGGACCGTAAGCTCTGTTCTTGTCATATCAATATGCGGCATATATACATTGGCCACCGGTGCCGGTGATTCGCTGGTCCGTGCATTGATATTCATAACTCTCAGGGAAGTGGCCAGACTCACAGGCAGATATCACGGGCTCGGGCAGATTCTTCTGGCCTCGCTGGTCATTCAACTGGTAATTGACCCCCTTGCAATCCGTTCTGTCAGCTTTCAGCTCTCTTATGCTGCCATGGCTGGAATAGCATTCGTATATCCTTGGCTGCAAGGGTTTTGGGAGAGGGCTGCCGGTCTTTTCAAGGCTGACGAAGGAGCAGCTTCTGGTGATAGTGAAGTTACTGGTATGGGAGATGGTTTAGTTACCAGTTGGGGGACGTCAGTCAGAAATTTTGCGACGTTGGTCAATCGGACAGGGACATTGCTCAGTCGGTCGGTCAGATGGATATGGAACACTGTAGCATTGTCAATTGCCTGCCAGATCACGACGGCTCCGCTTGCCTATATGTATTTCGGCACATTCCCCGTCCACTTCATGCTGACCAATCTGCTTTCCCTTCCGCTCACTGGTCTGCTGATTCCTTCCGCCCTGCTGACCGTTGGACTTTCAGCTCTCGGATGCTGTCCGCCAGTTTTGACCAAGCTCACCGAATGGCTGGTATGCACCCTGATCTGGCTGCTGGATGTGATCTCTTCTATGTAATTAGTTACGTAGCACGCGAGTTCATTTGTCGACACGCATGCTGGTGAGCTTGCCATCCTTCCATGAAAGAGAAACTGTAGCGCCACCGCGGACCTTGAAGCCTCTCAGGCTGCCTTCCGACCATTCTGAAGGGAGAGCAGGGAGCGGGTTGATGAATCCTTCGTGACTCTGCAGGAGCATTTCGCTGATACCTGCTGCTCCTCCGAAGTTGCCGTCAATCTGGAATGGTGGATGGGCACAGAAAAGGTTAGGGTATGTGCCGCTGTCGTGTCTGCTCGAATCACCGTCTATGTATGCCGGATTCAGGAGGCTCCTGAAAAGTTTGAGCGCACGGTCACCGTCTCCGAGGCGTGCCCAGAAATTCATCTTCCATGCACGGCTCCAGCCGGTTGCTTCGTCTCCACGACGCTCCAATGTCCTGCGGCATGCTTCTGCCAGCTCCGGTGTGCGGCTTGGAGAAATCTGATTGCCCGGGTGAAGTCCATACAGATGTGACACATGGCGGTGCTGTGGGTCAACTTCCTCATAGTCTTCCAGCCATTCCTGGAGATATCCGTCCGGACTTATGGTGTGTGGAGGAAGCTGGCAGAGAGCGGTTTCAAGCGAGTCAATCAGACTGCGACTATAGTCTGTCGGACATCTGTCGGTATCCGTCCCGGATCCCGCCTCGTTCAATATCTTCCATGCCTCGATAGTGTTTCCGAACAGTTCCCTGACAATCTGGGTGTCCATTGTCGGTCCCATGCAGATGCTCACGGGTGTGCGGGATGCATCCGAGTAGAATGCGTTCTCTGGCGATGAACTTGGTGCTGTGACAAGGTATCCGTTTTCCGGTTCTCTGATCATGGTTGAAAGGAAGAAACGTGAGGCTCCCTCGAGTGCAGGGTATACCTTGGCAAGATACTCGGTGTCAAGTGTATAGGAATAATGCTCCCAGAGATGGGCGCACAGCCATGCACCTCCGGTGTTGGTAGCACCCCACGAAGGATGCTCTCCCGGTGCTGTGTAGTTCCAGATATTGGTCATCATGTGCTGCACCCAACCTTTGGCTTCAGGCCCGTAGAAGTCCTTTGCTGTCTTGGTTCCGCTTGGTATAAGGTCCATGACCAAGTCTGTCAATGGGAGATGCAGCTCGGAAAGATTGCCCGGCTCGGCAATCCAATGGTTCATCTGCACGTTGATGTTGGTGTGGTAGTCTCCGTTCCAAGGTGTGTGGCGGGTATTCGCCCAAAGTCCCTGAAGATTTGGAGGAAGACTGCCCGGACGGGTGCTGGAGATCAGCAGATATCGTCCGAAGTTATAGTAGAGGACTGCAAGCGAGTTGTCTACTGCTCCATTTGCATATTCCTCGATACGTCTGTCTGTGGTGAGGGCCTCTGTGCCGGAATCTGAGACGATATGCAGCTCAACCCTGTCATACAACTTTTTATGGTCGTCAAGCGATTCTCTGAAGTACTTCCTGAAATCACGCCCTTTGGCTCCCTTGATTACGCTCTGCAGCCTTTCAAGAGCCACTTTGTCATAGTCCTCTCCCTCAAAATAGCTAGTTGCTGCGGAGATCACGATCCATGCCTTGTCGGCGCCGCTTACGCTAAGGCTTTCTTCAGAAGTCTGAGTGACATGCCTTATGGATTTGCCGCCAGAAGTGACGACTGCTGCATAAGAAGAATATCTCATGCCCTGGACTCCGTCAACCCCGCTGCCGAGCTCTCCGCTCAGTCTGACGATGTTTTCGGATACGATTTCCGTAGTTGCTTCCGGACGGTATAAGGTGGTCTCGAATCCGATGCTGCCTTTCTTGTCCGCATCCAGTTCCACTATCATAACGTCTCTGATGCGGTCGACATAATATTTTCTGGTGTAGTTTACTCCATCGAGTTCGAAGCAGGTATATGATGTTGCGTCCCTGAGGTCCAGCCACCTGCGGTAATCGGTCTGCGACTGAAGTGAGTCGGCAGGGTAGTCATAGTCCAGGATCAGTCCGGCAAGTACCTGATATGAGCCGTATGATTGCTCGTCGACTGCCTTGCGGGGAACAAACCTCTCATACATCACTTCCTGTGCCTTGACATTGTCCCCGGCAAGAAGAAGTTCTCTGATCTGAGGAAGGCTCTCGGCTGCATCAGGATTGGCATAATCCCTTTCACAACCGCTCCAGAGTGATATCTCGTTGAGGATGAGCATTTCGCTGTCGACATCTCCTGAGGTCATCATGCCGAGACGTCCGTTGCCAAGCGGGAGCATCTCCTCCCATGCAGCAGCCGGGCTGTCATACCATAAAACATGGTCGGGATGCTGAGTCTTGCAGCACCCCGAAACAAGACAGCATAACGCTGTACATATTATCAGACGGATCATTGATTGTGGTATGATGCAATATATCTGTCGTATTTTTCCTTATAGATGTCTGCTATAGTGATCAGCATGGCTGTGTCGTAGCAGTCTCCGAAATCCGGGTCGAAGGTGGTTCCGAAAGTCTTCATCGTCTCTGAAAGATTGATATAGAGGTGGATGAGAGGCGGAATGCTGTCGCCCATAGACTTCACGTAGTTGTTGAGGATCTGGTAGTTCTCCTTATAGTTGGCGCCGATGAACATTTCGTCGAACATGGCAGCCTGCTCCTCGGTCCAGGTCTCCGGATTCTTTGATGTAATAAGTCCCTTGCGGTCTCCGAAATGCTTGTCCAGATAATATACCATCGCCTTGCGGCTGAGTTCGGAGCTTGAACTATAGATGGTCACCTTGCCTGAAAGATATTTTACGGATGGGTCGCTGGCCACGACTCCGCCGATGCCGTCCCACAGGTTGTCAAGTGCGAAGAGCGCCTTGCGGCCTGCCTGGGCAGACTGATATTTAGGCTGTACGAATGCTCGGGCCATCTCGATGCAGTATGGGAAATACTTGTCGAGGAACTCCTGTGAGAAATCGAAAAGGTGCTCTGTATTCACATAAGGCTGGCCGTTCTCATGGAACGAAGCCATTTTCCAACGTGTGAAACGGTAGCCTCCGATGATCTCCTCATCTTCAGGATTCCAGACCACGATCTGGAAACAGGCCTTGTCCTCAAGGTCGAAATGGTCCAGGTCGCATTCTGTGCCGCTGCCGCCGCCGACAGCTCTGAACGAAACTTCACGCAGACGTCCGATCTCGCGAAGGACGTTTGGAGCGTTCTCGTTATTTACTACATATATCTCATTATCGCCTCTGTTCGTCTTACGAAGGAAGGTGTCTGCGTTCAACTCCTTTTTAAGGAGCTCAACATCAACCGGGTCAATAATAGGGGGAATCATAGGTCAGTATTTACATATTCGCAGGACATCCGTTGTCCGTTGAAAGTTGTTCCACTTTGTCTTTAACTTCTGCAGCCCACTGGATGTCGGTCCTGGACTTGTCGAAGGTTGTATATGGAATAGGTTCGCCAAATGTGATGACGAATTCCTTTCCTGCCTGTTTGAACAGTTCATCCACGAGGAAGAGCATTCCGATATTCATCTTCAGTCCCAGAACACGGCTGAGCCAGCTGAAGAAATAGTATTTTGCTGAATTGTGTCCGGATATATGCACTGGAACGACGTCTCTCTCATATTTCTTTGCCTGAGAAACGAACATCTTCTTCCAAGGCATTTCAGTGATCTTTCCCTTGACTTTCTTTGCGCAAAGGCCTGCAGGGAATACAAGTACCTGCTCTCCTGACTGGAACATCTGGGCAATGCGTTCGCTGATGTCCCTGTTCTGGGATTTTGCCTGCACCTTCACCGGAGTGAAGAACTCGGCAAGCGGCTTCATGTTCATAAGAAGCTGATTCGAAGGTACCTTAAATCCTCCGCCATAAATCTGTCTGAAGACAGAACCGATGATCAGCGCCTCAGGGCCACCAAGCGGATGGTTGCAGGCGAAGATATATTTCTTGGAAAGGTCGAGATTTTCGGCTCCGCGCACCTTATATGTTATACCTATATAATTGAGGGCCTCATCGAAGAATCCTGCTCCGGCATAATGCTCTGCCTTTAGGATACAGTCATTGATCTCCCTCTGGTGGATGCGTCGCTTTATATAGTTCACGACAAAGCGTGGAAGCTTTTTGCTGAGCTTTGGCCCCAGCACTTCATCGACATTGAGCAGATATTCTTCTCTACTTCTGTACATAAGTCTTTCTGATCTTAAGGTAGAATATGAATCCTATTGCAATCCATATAAGCAGAACGACGCGGCTCTGGAAAGTGAGGTATCCTGGCATGCCTGGAATAATCAGGAGGGAAAGGAAGAAAAGTGAGAATATGCATCCCGCTATACCTGTGCCCATCTGAAGCCAGTCTCCCTTGCGTTTTGCTATGATTGCAGCAGATGCTGTCGTGTATGCGAATACGATGGCTGCTCCGACGCTGGTCATATCCACGATCCAGAGCAGGATCTCTCTTCCGAACCAAGGCGCGAAAAGGCTGGCTGCCATTGTGAACAGGATGGCGTTGCGAGGGGTGCTGTACTTAGGAGATAACTTTTCGAACCACTGCGGAAGACTGCCTTCCTTTGCCATCGCATACATCAGACGTGATGTTGAGATATAGAATGCGTTCATTCCGGACACCACAGCGCAGAACATTGCGATGCCGAGAACTGTCAGTCCGGCAAGTCCGAGTACATTGCGGACTACAAAGCCTGTAGGCCAGTTGTGCTGGTCTGCAAGAAGTTCCTGCCAAGGTTTCACACCGACAGCGGTTACTGTGCAGATCGAGATATAAAGAAGCGCAGCGAAGAGAATCGCTGTGATCATGATGCTTGTTGATTTCTTATGGCTGAAGTTGTATTCCTCGGCACTCTGAGGGATGCAGTCGAAGCCGATGAAGGCCCAAGGTGCCATAGCCACGATGCTGAATACTCCTTTCCACCAGTTTGTGCCTTCCGGGAATCCAGGACCGAAATTAGACCAGTCTGCTCCGCCGAGGATAAGGAAGGATACAAGGCAGATACAGCCCACGAGGGTGAGGGCGATGGCTGTCTGTGTCCAGGCTGCCTGTTTGATGCCTCTGATGTTCAGAAGAGCCATTGCCACGATGAAGAACGATGCAAGGATGACCTCGCCGGCATATACGTCCCATCCTGCAATCTGATAGAGCAGTCCCCACTGGACGATGCCAGGGAAGAGGTAACGGCTGATTAGTGCCAATGCAGTGGCATTCAAAGGAATAAGACTCCAGTATGCGAGGATCATGCCCCATCCGCACACGAAGGCGTTTCTCTTTCCGATCGCCTCTTTGGTATATACGAATTCGCCTCCGCTTACCGGATATTTGCGAATGAGATAACCGTAGCTTAATGCAATTACGATGATAAGAAGAGCTCCGATCATCATACCGAGAGCTGTGCCCAGAGGACCGGCCTTAGGAAGGAATGCGCTTCCAGGAAGCACGAAGCATCCCCATCCGATGATAGCTCCAAGAGCGAGTCCCCATACGTCGATCGGGCGCATCGCTTTCTTAAATTTTCCTTGTTTTTCTGACATGTTATATAGGTTTAGGGTATAAAATACGAGTGCGAATTTATGCAAAAATCATTAAAATGTTCTTAACTTTGTAAAATCATTATTCATTTTTTAGAGATGAAGTTGTCAAATATCTTAAAGAAACGCCAGGAAAAAAGGCCGTCACTGAGGAAGAAGGTATACCTCAGTCTCGGTGCCTTGGCTGCCATGCTCCTGCTTTCCGGCGTGCTTTCCATCCTTGAATATCGAAGGGTCAGCACTTATGTGTCAGACCTGATCGCATCCAATATCAACAGCATCGTATTGTCTCAGACCCTGTCAGACATGACTCAGGAACACAATCACAAGATGCTGTCGGTCGTGGTTCTGAATGACATCTCCCTTATGCCGGAGCTTGACGACCTTCCTTTTGCTGCGGTTGCAGACTCGTTGAGGACGACATTCACTTCGCAGAATGCCCTCCCAATGCTTGACACAGTCGTGACATCATTTGAAGATTTCGTGACGACTTCCCTCAAATTCGATGAGATATTCCTTGCTGATACCGTTGACACCAGATCATGGTTCTTCAGCACGCTTCAGCCTAAATATAATGCTCTTATCCAGGATCTTGGAAAACTCAATCAGCTCATTCACCAGGATCTCAAGACAAATTCGGAGAACTTCGATGCAGGCTTCTACAGGAGCATCATTCCGGGAGTCGTATCTGTCGGAGCAGGTCTTCTCCTGATATGTCTCCTTCTTTTCTTCACCATGACAAATTACGTGAGACCGATATACAGAATATCCGAAGGTATCGACAGCTACAGGCAGTCATCCCGCAGATATTCCTATACCATGGACGGTGACGACCAGCTGTCTAATATCAATAACGGTGTGACAGAGCTTATAGAGGAAAATCTCCAGCTCAAGCATCGTGTGAAGGCACTCAGAGAGGAAAGAAACGCTGAATAATGATTAACGTAAAGGCAATATCCACCAATGTCGGCAAAGCGCTGCTTGTCAGTGCTCTCTTCATGTTCATATCATTGATGATATCGATATATGAAGGGATGGATTCCGCATTCACGCCTCTGCTCATCAGTTTCATCATCACTTCCATTGTGGGAGCATTCCCGTTCATCTTTGTACGCGGTACCCAACCTTTGACACTCAAGGACGGATTCCTGACAATATTCCTTGCCTGGCTTCTTTCCTTCGTCTTCGGTATGCTTCCTTATGTACTTTGGGGAGGGGAGTTTACCATCATAAACGCTTGGTTTGAAAGTGTTTCAGGATATACCACAACAGGTTCTACCATCCTCAACGACATTGAAGCCCTCCCGAGAAGCCTTCTCTTCTGGCGCTCGTCCACCCACTATATCGGTGGCTTGGGAGTTGTGGTCTTCCTCCTGATGGTCATGCCTTCTGCGAGCCCTTATCGTCTGAAGCTCACAAACATGGAGCTGTCGTCTCTCTCGAAGGAGGGTTATCGATATAATTCATCCAAGGTTATATGGGTTATCACTTCCGTATATCTCGGACTTACAGTGACAGCCTGCCTTGCGCTCTGGGCAGCGAAGATGCCTTTCTTTGATGCAATCAATCATGCATTCAGCATTGCTGCAACCGGTGGATTCAGTACAAGAAACCTCTCAATCGGATATTTTCAGTCTGATCTGATTAATCTGATCACGCTCATTCTCATGACGGTTTCGGCATTGCATTTCGGCTTGATATATTCAGTTTTTGTTACCCGTTCGCTCAAGCCGATGAATAATCCGGTCGTGATCTACTACCTTTCTTCAATCGTGGTGATGTCATTGGTCATAGCTTGCTCGCTGATGGCAGATGGCGGTTACACCTCGTGGGGAAAGGCATTGCTTGATTCTTCGTTCAACACAGTCAGCTACATGACCACAACAGGTTTTGCCATCTGTGACAACTCCACATGGCCGGTGCTTGCCGGCATGGTGCTTATGCTTGCAGGTATCCAGTGCGGATGCTCCGGCTCGACTACTGGTGGTCTCAAGGTTGACAGAGTGCTCATTGTCTTCAAGTCGTTTGCCAATGAAATCAGGCACAGACTCCATCCTTCATCGGTATCTCAGGTCAAGATGGGTGGACACTACCTTCAGGACAATGTCGTAAACTCTGTGTTCATGTACATCGTAATGTACGTCGTTGTGATATTTGTTTCCATCATTGCCGTGATGCTCTGCGGTTCTGAGCCTGTTGAGGCGGTGTCCGGAGTCATCTCATCTGTCGGCAGTGTGGGCCCTGGACTTGGAGATGTGGCCAGCCTTGACAACTATTCCGCTCAGCCTGTGATGTCTAAGTTTATCTTTACCATCGACATGTTTCTTGGCCGAATGGAAATCTTCCCGATTCTCATTGTGATTTCATTAATGTTCAATCGCAGCAAATAATGGGAAGAGCAGATTTCTTATACAAGGGTTTCCTCTCCCGTCTGCAATTCGAACCGACTTCCTGCCAGGATACACTTCTGCGGAAGCTGGCTGATTTTGTGAGTTCTGACGACGATGACATATTCGTTGTCAACGGTTATGCTGGTACTGGAAAGACAACGGCAATATCTTCTGTAATATCCACATTGGCTGAATACAAGACCAAGTGCGTACTTCTTGCACCTACTGGTCGTGCGGCCAAGGTACTCTCTTCATATTCTTCACGTCCGGCTTTCACTATCCACAAGCACATCTATCGTCAGCGTGCAGTCGGCGGTGACGGTTTTGGTCAGTTTTCACTTGCTCCCAACAAGGATAAGGAGACACTTTTTGTTGTTGACGAGGTTTCCCTGATCGGTATCGATCCCGGCCAGCAGCAGTCAACCGCAGCATTTGGAACTGGAAATCTGCTGGAGGACCTGATCACCTTCGTTCGTTCAGGTGTGGATTGCAAGGTCATCCTGATCGGTGATTCTGCCCAGCTTCCTCCAATCGGACTGGATGCTTCGCCTGCCTTGTCGAAGGACTATATGACCATGATGGGCGGCACGGTGTTCTCGGAACTGACTACGGTTGTCCGTCAGCAGCAGGAGTCCGGTATTCTGAGAAATGCCACCAGGATACGTGAGGTCGTTTCCGAACTGGATTGTGGTCCGGGAGTGATGGACATCTGCGATCTCGGACTTGACGTTTCCGACTGCGATGATGTCCAGAGGATAACAGGAGGAGATCTGATAGAGACAATTTCCGATGCTTATGCGCGATATGGAGAGGATGAGACAGTGATACTCTGTCGTTCCAACCGTCGTGCGATCAAATACAATCTTGGTGTGCGCTCGACTGTGCAGTTCAAGGAGGAGAAACTTGTCAGGGATGACAAGCTCATGATTGTGAAGAACTGCTATCAGTTTCTTGAAGATGTCGAAGGAATGGACTATATTGCCAACGGTGACATTGCCAAGCTGATCAAGATTTCGAAATATGAGGAGCGATATGGACTTCATTTCGCTGAGGCACGTATCTCATTCCCTGATTATGATGACCAGGAGATCGTGGCCAAGGTGATTCTCGATACCCTTGAGTCGGAGAGTGCTTCGCTGACATATGAACAGTCGAATATGCTGTATCAGGGTGTGAATGAGGACTATTCGCATATCACCACCAAGAAGAAACGTTATGAGGCTGTCCGCGAGGACAAATACTATAATGCCTTGCAGCTTAAATATGCCAATGCCATAACCGGGCATAAGTCGCAGGGCGGACAGTGGGATTGTGTCATCATTGACAATCCTTTCTGGCAGGAGGAACTGACGGTTGATGACCTCAAGTGGTTATATACCGCTGTCACCCGTGCCAAGAAGAAGGTTTATCTTGTTAATTTTAAAGACGAATTATTTATATGAGAAGACTTGTATTATCAGTGTTGATGGCTGCTGCATGCGTGGGTGCATGGGCGCAGGAGTTCAATGCAGTGCCGCGTGCATGGAAGTGGGTGAGCGACAAGGAAGTGATGTTCACCTATGACGGTACATATAACGACAGCACCGCATTCAAGGTGGATGCCCGCACAGGACGCCGCACATACGGAGTGAGCGCTCCTGAGAAGTACGCTGATTTTCCTTTGAATCCTGTCGGCGCAGTGAATCTTACATATTCACCAGATTCGACCAAGCTTGCCTTCACTCGTGACAATGACCTCTATGTAGTCGATATCGCGACTGAGGTGGAGACTCGTCTTACCTATGACGGCAGCGACCTTGTCCTCAACGGATACGCTTCTTGGGTGTACTACGAGGAGATCCTTGGCCGTCAGACCCGTTACAAGTCCTTCTGGTGGTCTCCTGACAGCAAGAAGATCGGTTTCTACAGATATGATAATACCCAGGTTCCTCTCTTCCCGATATATTCCGCTTTTGCCAATCCGGCGGCAGCTTCCACAAAGTACAGCAGCCCGAAGGTGACTGACCTTTCGCTTGGAGGATCTCTCAGCGAGACACGCTATCCAAAGGCAGGACAGACCAATCCACAGGTGAGAATCGGTATTGCCGATCTTGCTAAGTGCGGTACTGCTTCGGATGGCTGTGGTATCGTCTGGGCAGACTTTGATGAAACAGAGGATCAGTACTTCGGCATCCCGTTCTGGGGCCCTGACAGCAAGGAGTTCTTCATTGCACGTATGCCACGCCTTCAGAATACGCTCGATCTTTACAGCGTAAACGTAGCTGACGGCTCGAAGAAGCATATATATAATGAAACATACAAGACCTGGCTCAACTGGATCAATTCGGTGATATTCACAGAGAAAGGTCTCTATATGGCGCGTGAGTTCGAAACAGGATGGCAGCAGATATATTTCCTTTCTTATGATGGCAAGGAGTTCCGCAGACTCACAGACGGAACCAATTGGTCTGTAAATCTTGTGAGAGTGGACGAGGCTAAGGGTGAGGTGTATTTCACTGCAAAGCGTGATGCCACTGTCCGTCAGGCTCTCTATAAGGTTGATTCAAAAGGTGTCATCAAAGCCCTGACTGATCCGGCATATCAGGTGGCTGGTGTGAAGTTCTCACCAGACGGCAGATATTTCGTAGCTTCATATTCAAATGTCACTACTCCAACCCGCGTTGCTGTGTTCAGTACTGCATATGGAATTGTTTCCAATGGCCATGGTGGGGACATCGCCAAGGCAAATCTTGCAGGTCCTCTGGCAATACCGCGCAAGGGTAGCGGTCTTGAGGGAAATATTGTCATAGATATGAAGGGCCCTGACTACGATGCATCAAAGTATGCTCTTGGCCAGCTTGTGCATATGACCACTCCGGATGGATTTACCCTTCCGGGAATGATTGTATATCCGAAGAACTTCGATCCGTCAAAGACATATCCTGTTCATGTGGATATCTACGGCGGTCCTGATACTCCGCTCGTACGTGACCGCTGGGTGACTCCAAATGCCAATAATCAGTGGTATTCGGAGAATGATATCATCCAGATTACTGTCGATCCGCGCGCAGGTGGCCATAATGGCCGTGAGAGCCTTGATATGATATATCGCCAGCTCACAGTCCATGAGGTGCAGGATTTCTGCTCTTGGGCTGATTGGTTGATGGAACTTCCTTATGTTCAGGATGACAAGATCGGTGTAGAAGGCTTCTCATTCGGAGGAACCATGACTTCAATGCTTCTGATGCAGGCGCCGGACAAGTTCCACTATGGAATTGCTGGCGGAGGTGTGTATGACTGGGCACTCTATGACTCACACTACACTGAGCGCTATATGGACACTCCTCAGGCCAACCCTGAGGGTTATGAGGTTTCCAAGGTGCTTAACTATGTTTCAGGATATCCTGTTGACTATTCTTCTGTGAATGGTGCTGCAGTCGAGCCTGTAATGCTGAAGCTTACACATGGAACAGGCGACGATAATGTTCACCATCAGAACACTCTCCAGCTTCTTGATGCAATGCACCGTGAGGGCAAGAACTTCGAGTTCATGATCTATCCTGACGGTATGCATGGCTACTACGGCTACCAGGGCGACCACTTCAACAAGGCTAACCAGGCCTTCTGGCTTAAGTACCTGAAGACACGATAAGGTGCAAAAAAAATGAGCTGCGTCACTCTCGTGAGGCACCTCATCTAACCACATAATTAATAACACTAAAACTAATAACCGGGTGCAAAGGTACGGCTTTTTGGATGCCCCGCAATAGTTTTGGTGTTAATTAATTGTTACAAATCATTACAACTTAGGTGAAAGACGTGCAAGATAGTCGTAGTGTTCACCCTCATAGATCATCTCGGCAGAGAAGCCGTTCTCCTCTGCATAGTAGGCGAGGGTGTCAAAGTCCACATAAAGCCAGTCGAACGGCTCTCCAAGCACTCCCTTGTATTCCATCTGATAGTCCAGCAGGCCGTAATAGTCATCTGCAAGGTCGATCATCAGGCTGCCGTCCTCTTCTTCATATAGGAAACGCAGGTCGCTTGAGTCGATGAGGAGTGATCCGCCATCATTTAGAAGCTGCTTCATGCGGGCAAAGAAGATAGGCATATTCTCGAGTGTGCCGATGATACCGGTTCCGTTCATCAGCATCAGGATTGTGTCGAACTTTTCGGTGAAATTCTCGTCATAGAGATTGACAAGACGCGCATCCAGCCCCCTCTCGAGCATGACCTCCACAGACAGTTGTGAAATCTCCATAGCAACGCAGTCCTTGCCCATCTCCTTAAGAGCCATGCTGTGACAGCCGCTTCCAGCTCCCACGTCCAGGATTCTTCCGGTTGCCTCGTCAAGGGCTATCTGCTCAAGCTGGGGCATCTGGGCGTAAGTGCGGAAAAGGTCAGCCACAGGAATCTCATCGTCTTCAAAGTCAGACGAGTGCACGATCAGTTTGCCTGCCTTGCCGTTACGGAAATAGTCACGGATGGCTGCTCCCATAGGGTCGCAACCTGGAGTAATTACATTTGTATCCATAGATTGTCCGGATTGAACATGTCGCGTTGAGGAAGTTTGCTGCTGTAGCTCTGGCGCAGGCTGCGGAAAAGGGCATCTGTATAATTTGCCTGGCGAGGGCCCTTCCATGTGCTGGTATTGCTGATGAACACCCAGCATTCACCGTCAGGGAACAGTTTCACAAGTGCAGTGGTTCCGGAAAGAGTTCCGCTTCTGCTCCATCCCTTGTCAGGGTGGGTGTCGTTCCAGCCGAGTGAGAAAGTGTCCCTGTCATAGTATCCTGTCATGAGTTCCACGCTTTCCTTGGTAAGAATGTCCGGAACCTCAGGACGACCATCGATCGATGCCACAAAACGGGCTATTTCGGCAGGGGAACCACACCATGCGCCGGCGCCGGAAAGCATAGGGATATTGTTGCCTCCGTAGCATCTTTCCACCATGACGTTGCTGTTGTTGTATTCCTCTATATATTTGCCGTCACCCTCGTGAGTGTAGTAACGGACTTCATTGTCTTTCCTGTCTTCGTAATATGTTCCTGCGATGTGCATGTCATAGCATCCTGCAGGGGCAAGGACCTCTGTGCGGATGAACTCCTCATAAGGCATTCCGGACACCTTCTCAATGATCTTGGAAAGCAGGAGGTATCCGAAATTTGAATAGCTCTGCCAGCTGCCTGGAGCGAATTTCAAACGTCTGGTCAGAACAACTCTATAGAAATCCTCAGCTTCCGGAGCATGGTCAAGGTGCAGCTGGTTCATCACGTCACGAGATGAGAATAGGGGATCACGTCTGAATCCACCCTGATGTCTCATAAGATGCTCGACTGTGATCTTGTAATAATTCTTATCCTTTATCAGTGCTGTGATTGTGGAGTCGTTGAGGATGCCTGAGGGACCGAAGACTGTATCCTTGATGTTCAGTTCTCCTCTGTCATGGAGGACCATGACTCCCGCTGCAGTGATGAGTTTTGATACGGAAGCCATTCGCAGGATGTGACGTGGGCTCATCTCAAGCCCGTTTTCCTCATCAGCCCAGCCATATCCTTTGGCATATACCAATGAATCGCCGCGTGTGATGGCCAGGGAGGCTCCCTTCATATGCCACTTGCGCAGATATGCGTTGACCTTCTTGTCCATGGCAAGGAGGTCCGGGATGTTGGACATCTCGTTGGTGAGTGTGTCGTTGAGTCGGAATACAGTCTCCTCAATTTCATCTGTCATGATATCCCTGTTCCTCCTGCTGCCTGCGACGATTGCCGTCACAAGGGCTGCAACAGAAAATATCAATATCAGGGTGGTGAGTAGTTGTCTTCTGCTCATCATTAAAGAAGTCCCGCGATTTTAGCAAACTCGATGATAAGGTCTGCAGTGCCATCTATTCCGGCGATGCTTGAGTCGATGCAGATGTCATAATTAGAGGATACGCCCCAGTTTCCGAAGGTGTAGTAATTGTAATATTCCTCTCTGTTTCTGTCCTGCTTTTCAACAAATTCCTCAGCTTTTTCAAGCTCCATACCCTCTGTTTCCGCAATCCTCTTCACCCTGTCCTCGAGTGGGGAAGTGAGGAATACGTTGAGAGTGTTGTCGCGGTCTCTGAGCACATAGTCAGAGCAGCGGCCCACGATGATTGCTGAACCCTGGTCTGCAATGCTCTTGATGGTCTCGCATTGGATATTGAACAGACCTTTGTCGCTCATATAGTTCTCAGTGTCAGCATTATATGAGCCTGCAAAGATTGATGTCAAAGAGAAGAAACGCTTCTTTTCATCGCTTCTTTCAAAGAATTCTGCGCTGAATCCGCTCTCCTGAGCAGCCTTGATTATGAGCTCGTGATCATATACAGGAATTCCCAGTTTGCTGCCAAGAGCTTCTGCAATGCGCTTTCCGCCACAACCGAACTGTCGTCCGATGGTGATGATGATGTTTTTCTTCATAGCTATTAAAGTTGGCTGCCAAGGATGGACGAATCATCGCCATCTTTGAGTTTGTTGAATTTACCGAACAGTCTTCGGAGTAAGAAGATGCTGAGGAGGGTTGCCATCAGGTCCGAGATAGGGAAACTGATCCACACTCCGTCTGAACCTAACCAGAGCGGAAGGAAATATATGAGTGGAAGCAGGAAGAGGATCTGTCTTGAAAGTGACAGGATCACAGATTTCTGCACCATTCCGAGGCAAAGGAAGAAATGTGTCGAAATCATCTGGAAGCCCACGATAGGGAAGAATGCTGTGAGGAGTCTCATTGATCTTGCCGCCTGATTGAGCAGTTCTTCGTCATGTGTGAATATACCTGCTGCAAGGTGAGGGAAGAACATTCCGATGATGAAGCAGATTGTGGTCACGACTGTCGCCATCTTGACTGTCTGCCAGAACACTTCCTTCACTCTTGAATATTGACGTGCACCGTAGTTGTAACCTGCGATAGGCTGCATTCCCTGGTTAAGACCCATACAGATCATGATGAACATGAACACGAATCTGTTGGTGATGCCGTATGCGCCGATTCCGAGGTCGCCGCTGTATTGTCTGAGCTGCTGGTTGATGAAAAGTGTCACAAGGCAGGCTGCAGAGTTCATGAGGAAAGGTCCAAGACCGATTGCCATCGAGTCCTTAGCAACACGCCAGTCCAGGGTTGCGATGCCCTTCTCGAAGTGGAACGGTCTGTTCTTGTCTCTGAAATGACGCATTACGATACCAAGTGCAGCGCATTGAGCGAGTACGGTTGCCCACGCGGCACCCGCAATTCCCATGTCGAAGACAAAGATGAAGATCGGGTCCAGGATCGTATTGAAGACCACCGTGAATATGGTCAGGCCCATTGCTTTCTTCGGATTACCTGATGAACGCATTGCCGCATTCAGTCCGAAATACAGGTGGGTGATCACATTGCCTATGAGAACGATTGTAATGTATTCCTTCGCATAAGGAAGGGTGTTCTCACTGGCACCGAAGAAATAGAGGATAGGGTCGATGAACAGGAGTGCAACCGCCATGAAGAGCAGTCCGATGATCACGTTGAGGCTCACCACATTGCCGAGCACCTTGTTTGCAGCTTTATAGTTCTTCTGACCAAGAAGGACAGAGATCATTGTTGCAGCACCAGCGCCCACGAGGGTACCGAAGGCGACAGACAGGTTCATCAGCGGGAATGTGACTGCGAGTCCGGAGATTGCAAGCGGACCTACACCCTGACCGATGAAGATGCTGTCCACCATATTATACAAAGAGGAAGCTGTCTGAGCAATGATTGCCGGAAGGGCATATTGCTTCAGCAGCTTTCCTATCTTTTCTGTTCCGAGTTCTGTTGGAATGGAATTATTTTTCTCAGACATTTTAGTTCTCCTCAGGTTTTGCAACTAATTCGATTTCAAATATCAGTGGTGCATATCCAGGAATGCTCTTGCCGCTTCCTGAGTATGAATATCCAAGATCCGAATAGAAGATGCCGACTCCCTTCTCGAAGGCTTTCATCTGCTTGAGCGTGAGGGCGAATCCATTGATGATGGTAGAACCGTCAAGTTTTATTTCAGTATAATCAGATGCCCATTTTACAGGAACTGGTTTGTATTTTCTTGAAGCTGAATAGATTCCGTTGTCCTTTGCTGTTCTCTCGTCTGTTGTGTCAAATACGAGTCCGTTGAGAAGCTTACCGGTGTAGTTGATGTAGACTGTGGTGTCTGCTTTGAATGATGTAGTATCTGTCGGAGCCTTGAGCTGCTTGTAGTAGAAGCCGAGCTGGAGAGAGTCTGTCACTGAAAGGCCAAGTGATGGATTATGCTTGAAATAGTTGTCCATTTGGGCGAACTGCCAGTCATTGATGTTGGATGCATAATCCGTTACAGTGATGTCATATATTGCATTGTCATAGCTTGTCGATGTGGTGGCATCATCCTTCGGTGGGTTGAGGTAGTCCTCGACATTGTCATACACCTTGTATGTGAGCAACCAGCCAGGAATGACAACCTTCTTGCTTCCGCCGACCTTCATGCCGATGAGAGCGTCAGCCACACCTGCCTGAATTGTTGTCTCAGTAGTTGTCAGAACCTTAGGACCATAGTAATATGCTGTGTCGTACTGACCGAGCTGCTTGGCAGTCTCCTTATATGTGTATGATGTGATGTTTCCTTCGAGATCTGTGATGATGCAGTCCACCATTACAAAGCCATCCTTCTCGACTGTGGCTCCTGTGCCGGGTTTCTGCTCTAGTACATAAGTTCCTAATTCAGTGGGAGTTACATCAGGGTGGTGCACTTTGATCCATGCGTCGAAAAATCTCTTGTTTGCGTCGTTTTTGCCTACGCTGACTTCCTTTGCACATCCTGCGAAGCAGAGCAGTGCGGCTGCACCTAAAATCGTTGATATGATTTTTTTCATTCTTTCTTAAAAATTTGAACCGACAAAGATAGTAAAAATCCCGTATTACTTAGTCGTTGGTGACTCCAATCACCCATATTTTATAAAGCAGCGCTGTTTTAGCAGGAATCATGCCAAGCGGCTTGTTGCCGAAACCATATTTTGCGCTGAATACAATCTCGCATTCTTCTCCTGCCTTCACACCCTCAAGACCATTCTTAAGACCAGGTATCAGTTCGGCATCCTTGAGGCTGATTTCGTATATTGTATACTCCGATTCCTCTGCATTCCATCCTACCTCCATTGCCGACTCCAATCTGTTGGTAGAGAACATGTTGGATGAACTTACGCTACCTGAGAAAGTGTATCCGGCATAGTAGAAGGATACATATCCGTCCTTCGCAAGTTCCTCTCCTGTTCCTTCCACTCGCACGAGTCTGTTAGAACCTGCGTTGCGCACCACCCTGAGAGTATCCGGGTTGCCTGCTTCATCTGTTGTCAGCATGGCTTTGTTCAGGTACTGGTCTATCTGGTCCTCCTGCTTGTTGTATACGGTTTCGAGCTGTTCCTTCACGCAGGAAGTTGCCAGGATGCATGCCAGCATCGCAAATAATATGATGATTCTATTCTTCATTTTCGCTTGTCATGAATGTGTGGGTATGTTTTTCAATATATGCTGCAGCCTCATGGATTCCGGCGATATCTTCCGGAATATAGAGCCTTCCGCCTGCTGCATTCTCGTGTCCGCCGCCATGGAAATGAAGCTTAGAACAACGGTTTGCGGAAATGCCTTTCTTGGATCTGATGGACACTCTCACCATGTTGCCGTCTTCCTTGAGAAGGAGGCTCATCTTTACTTTCGCCATGTTGAGTGGGAGGTTTACAAATCCCTCAGTATCACCTTCTTCGATATAGTAGTCCTGCAGTATCTTCTTGTCGAGGATGATGTACGCGACACCGTCCGGAGTGATGGTCATAAGGTCCTTCAGGACGTATCCCATCAGTCTCATCCTGGTCTCACGATGCTGCTGGTAGATGTTGCTCACGATCATGTCTCTGTCTACTCCCGCCTCAATCAGGTCTGCCGCCATGCGGAGGGTGGATGGATATGTGGAATTTGCAAAATTGTTGGTGTCTGTGGTCATTCCTGTCATAAGGGCGACCGATGCCTTGTGAGGGAGTCTTCCAGCGTCTCCATTGATGACAGATGTGGTCATGAGGACCTGGTACACAAGTTCGCTTGCAGAAGATATGGCTATCTCTGAAAAACTGAGAGTGAAACTTTCTCTGTCCGGGTTGAGATGGTGGTCGATGAGGATCTTTTGTGCAGATGATTCAGCCAGCACTGTCTCCAGCTTATCTGTCCTGTGGAATGCATTGAAGTCCAGACAGATGATAAGGTCGCTGCCTGCAATCGCTTCCTCTGCCTTCTGAGGTTTGTCCTCGTGAATGATCAGGTCTCTGGAGCTTTCTTTGTCGAGCAGGAAATTAAGGTAGGCCTGTGTCCTGTGCGGAAGGACGATGCTCACGTTCTCCTTGCCACAATATTTCAGATAGTGATACATGCCCAGACAGCTGCCGAGAGCATCTCCGTCGGGCTTCATATGTCCCACAATGACAATGCTTTGGGCCTTTTCTATCAGTGTTGTGAATGTGGCTATGTTGTGTGGAGTGATATCCTTCATTGCAATCAGTTCTTTTGAGTGGTGCAAAATTACAAAATTATATTGCAATTCATAAATGAATTTTCTAACTTTGTGCGGATTTTGAGAAACTGAAAATATAAACACTTAAAATAATGAATTCAATTCTTAAAAAGGTACTTACCTATCTCATCCTTCCTGCATGTATCGCAGGTCTTACTTATGCTCTTGTATCAAGCGTAATGGAGCCGGTTCATTTTGAGAAGCACAAGGAATACCGTAAAGGTATCGCAGTGCAGAGACTCAAGGACATCCGTGACCTTCAGGTGGCATACAAGAATGTAAACGGAAAGTACACAGCTGACGTTGACAGCCTCATCATGTTCTACAACACTGGCAAGATGAAGGTGGTTATGCAGATCGGTTCACAGGACGACTCTGTAGCTGTAGCAAACACTAAGGCTCTCAAGGCTCGCAAGCCAAAGATCAAGCCAGAGGAGATGCTCAAGCTTTACAATGAGGGTAAGTCTCTCGTGTTCAAGATCGAGAACGAGGTGGCTGTGAAGGATACACTTTTCAACTCTCGTGAGAATTTCGTAGTTGACTCACTTGCATTCATTCCATTCTGCGGTGATTCAATCATCATGGCTTCGACTGTGAAGAGAGTTTCTGGTGTGAACGTTCCTTTGTTCGAGGCATCAATGCCATGGAAGTCACTTCTTAAGGGACTTAACAACCAGCTTAGAATCAACCTCGATGCTCAGTGCGAGGATCAGGGAAGATATAAGGGTCTTCAGGTTGGTAGCGTTGATTCTCCAAATAACAACGCAGGTAACTGGGAGTAGTCTTGAAACAAAATATTGACAGGATATCCATTCAAGTCGGCTTGAGTGGATATTCTTTTAAAATAGAGTCCGACAATGGTTTGCATTCATCCGATTGGTTGAGTGCAGATCGTGTTTTTACCACTCCTGAGTTCCTGAAAAGATACGACAAGGTGGATCTGGCGGTATTTACTCCGAAAGCCTCTCTCGTTCCTACTCAGTTCTTTTCGCCTGAAGTGGCGAAGAAGCTTTTGTCTGAGGTCGTGTCGCTGAAGGATGATGAGGTTGTGGAGAGTGTACCTGTTCCGGAATATAATGCAGTCCTCGTGTATTCAAACAATATCGGTGAGACTCTCACGCGAGTTGTGTCCGAGACCGTTCTGTGTACAGACGGCAGCAAGGCGCATCCGCTTCCGGTGATGTATCACATGTTGAAGGCTCTTCCCGGACTTCCGGACTATAACAAGATCCTGGCGGCATATATGGACGGTGTCCTTTATCTTGCCCTGGCCCAGGGTGCAACCCTTCTGCTCTGCAATTCATTCAAGGCTCCTGACTTCACAACAGCTCAGTATTTCATATTCCTGGCCTTGAAGAGGCTTCAGCTCAATCCGGAAATGTCCACCATCACTTTCATGACTTCGCTCGATTATGAGCAGGAGATGTCGCTGTACAGATATTTCCGTAGTGTGGAACATATATAATATAGGTATATGAGAATCATCGGTGGTCGCCTTAAAGGAAAGACTATTCTTCCCCCTCAGGGATATAAGGCCCGTCCTACTACAGATTTCGCAAAGGAGGGCCTGTTCAATATACTTAATAATGAATATGAAATGGAAGGTCTGCAGGTGCTGGACCTTTTTGGTGGTACAGGAGCTATCTCATATGAGTTCGCTTCACGCGGCGCTTCCATGGTCTATTGTGTGGAGATGCTTCCTCTGCACGCCAATTTCATTAAATCTCAGGCAGCAAAGTTCGGTATGAATAATCTTACTGTGGTTCGACACAATGTGTTCGAGTTCCTTGAGATCTGCCATGAGAAATTCGATATCGTATTCGCGGATCCTCCTTATGCTCTTGAGGATCTTGCAACTATTCCTGATAAGGTTTTTGCTCGCGGTATCCTTCATCCAGGAGCTTATCTCATTCTTGAGCATCCGGAAGAGCATAATTTTGAAAACCATCCGTATTTCGTAAAGGAGAAGAAGTATGGCAATGTCCACTTCAGCTTCTTCGAAATGCCACAGTAGGAAGATATGTGAATATCTTGAAAGTAGTGTATTAATATATAGTAGTTATGAAATTTAACCTTAAAGAAGTATTCCAGCCAAAACTTTTTGAGCTGTTCGGTAAAGGCCAGTATGACGGCAAGACCTTTACTTCTGACCTTATCGCTGGTATCATCGTGGGTATCATCGCCCTTCCG
>JAZKYT010000037.1:0-14869 GCA_045612265.1 Candidatus Cryptobacteroides sp. | reverse complement strand
TGATCTTCAGGGACAGGCTCCGTGACGAATACATCCAGGCCTGCTCCTGCTATAACTCCTTCATCCACTGCTCTGGCCAAAGCCGCTTCATCAACGATTCCTCCCCTGCCCATATTCACAAGAAAAGCAGACCTCTTCATCATGGACAATTCCTTTTCTCCGATCAAGCCATTCGTTCTCTCATTAAGAGGAGCATGAATTGAAACGACATCAGAAACAGACAGAAGTTCTTCCAAAGACATGCAAGGATATTCCTTGCAATGACCGGTTCCTGAAGTCGAATAATAGCATACCTTCATTCCGAAAGCTTCAGCTATCGATGCAACCTTGCGTCCGATATTGCCCATGCCGATCACTCCCATTGTCTTGCCGGCAAGTTCATACCAGTTCCAATTCGGGTCCGTGAACATTCCGCTTCGAGAATAATCTCCCGACTTGACGCTTCTGTCAAAATAAGGAGCTCCGCCAATCAAAGACAATATATGCATGAAAGTGGACTGAGCGACAGAATCCGTTGAATATCCGGCAACATTTCTCACAGGAATACCCTTGGAAGCCGCGTACTCCACATCGATATTATTCGTTCCTGTTGCCGAAATGCAGATCAGCTTGAGGTTCTCTGCAGAATCTATGAGCTGCTTGTCGACCAGTATCTTATTGATGATGATCACATCAACATCCTTGACTCTTTCACGAGCCTCCTGTGGTGTCGAACTTGAATATGTAACGAACTCTCCCAAGCGGGCAATAGGCTCGAATGAGACATCTCCCATTGTCGCCGCATCCAAAAACGCGATCTTCATATACTTCAAATTGATTCTGATACCGCAAATATAAGAAAAAACCGGTATCCGTTAAAAACAGATACCGGTAATCTGATCATCGTGATCGTTTGTGCCCGAGATAGGACTCGAACCTACATGCCGCGAAGCACTCGCACCTGAAACGAGCGTGTCTACCATTTCACCACTCGGGCCTTCAAAGTGAACGGCAAAGGTACAAAATCTTTTCTATATTACAACATCAATAACAAATTCTTCGTCCCAAACCTTAACACTTACAACCACTCCAGCTGCTGTATAATTCAAGTGCATATTCAGGTCATTCAAATCCCGTTCCTCCCAATCATACCCAAATGCGGAAATATATTCATGCAGCGGAAAGGTCTTGACCATGCCATCCGACTCAAAAACATCAAGATACAAAGACCGGTCATCTTGACGCGGAATATTAAACCTGCCTGATGCAAAATTTGAAGCATCACTCTGAAAATAAATACGGAACTCACCATTATGAGGATTTCCTGTTCTGTCATACCCATCCACTTCTCCCCTGACCATCATGCCATCAACTCCAGCAGGACTATCGACACTGACATTCAGGATACAATAATTCTTCCTCAAACAGATAGTATCACAGACTGATTCTCCTGCTGCATCCACCCTGCTGGAATGAACATATACAGGTGGGCATCCATTACCCAAAGGTATTGAAATCCCTCGCTCATCCATATACCCATCTGCACCGCTCCATACCACCACATCCAGTCCGGTCCTTGGAACATCTATGATATATGTATCTTGAAAGTCCCTGCCACCAATGACTGTAGAATATTCAAAACCATCATCAGATATGATACGGAGCAAACAAGGAGTCTGATCAATCCTATCGACAGACTGCAGGTCAAGAAAGAGACGACATGGGCATTCGTCTCTTTCCTCCTTAATACTACATCCAGTAATGGCCATCAAGGAAAGGACTGCGGCAAGGACTCTGGATACAGACGGTTTCATAACTTACTATATTTCCTGCAGAATGGTAGCTCCTCTATCCCAATCTTTCACAACACACTCGACTCCCATAGCAAACTTATCAACCATAGAGTCTGGAGTCTTTGCTCCCGGGCGGGTTATAACAAGCGTTACTTCATATGTTCTGTTGTTACCAAGAGGCGGCAAAGTAACAGGATAATAGTATCTTTCATCACCAAGAGTGGCTTCAACCACCAGACGTGTTTTTCTTGGTGCCCATTCAGTATTGAAAGTATCCGCGGACGTATTGTTTGCATAGCAGTAAAACGCGTTCTGGAATGTGTATGGGGTTTCAGAAGTAATTTCAAAGTCCTCCATATCATCGTAAAGCAATGAATTATCATCCTCAGGGACATATTCAAACTTATTAGACCACGACAGGGCTGAATCATTGAAATACGGAATTTCTGAAGGCACATTGATCAGATACACTGAAGACACTTTGAAAGGTTTGCTGCTATACTGAGGCATGTCAATAGCCAGCTGAAGTGACACCAGCTGAACTCTGGCAACCTTTCTGACCAGGACAACCTCAACGGTGACATTTTGCTTTGAAAGAATAGTGACACCTGTTTTACCTTCCATAATAAAGGCATCAAGTGCATTGTCAGCCAAGCGCGAAGTCTTTGTAAGCAACGTCTCATAGTCCATAACATCTCCCAATGACGGTGCATTTGCAACCACTACGACAGTTTTTGAACCTGTTGTGCAGTCAAGAGAAATATCCGGCGAGCTCTGGTTGGCATAATCCTCAATTGTTCCGTCCTCCTTGAACAAAAAGGCCTGATAGTTTCGAATTGCTGTCTCATTGATTCCCTCAAGGGCCTTTGTTTCCGGAAGAGGGATTTTAACATTCAACGTTACCTTCTCTTCTGAAGTCAGATTATCACCGACTTCTTTCTGACAGGAAGTAAAAACTGCCGCACAACTAATTGCAGCACAGGCTGCATAAGCAAAAAACTTACTCATAAGTACTTAAATTTAATAATTGTTTAACTTTAATAACCCTGATAATTCAGGATCTAGATTTGCACGATGATTAAAGGAGGAATCCTTGGCTTTGGACATCCGGTAATACTTCAAGGCCTCCTCATGATGGCCAAACCTTGACAAGACAATAGCCATCAGGTAACATACTTTTGAATCAGATTGATCGAGATGCTTCAGAACCTCGAGAGCAGAGTAATTGCGGTCACCGGAAAGGTATGCCAATGCAGCATTATAATCTCCGTATGGTCCCAGCAGACTCATGGATTTCTGGTAATCAAGATTCTTCAATGCAGCAACACCTGACATATAGAGAGTATCCAGTTCAGAAGTATGAATCGTATCCTTCACCATACCTGTTCGATGGAGATGGAAATCAAAACTCACACACCTTAATTTCGGATACAGCTGCTCTTTCAGGTATGCATATCGAGGATGAAGGCTCAGCTGTCTTTCGGTTTTGTCAGGATTGATCATACAATCGATCAGCCCTGTAATTTCCCTTTTATCTGCAAGGCTCATCAGGGTATCCATTTCAACCATAGTTCTTAACATCACCCAGTTCTCCGGAATCCTGGATGACCTCAGACTATCCCTCCACTCATCAGTCACATACTCCCGTATCTGTTCAAGAATCGCATTAGAGCGCCTTGCCGCCAGTATCTCATTATATCGCCACGAGCCCTCCGGTGAGCAGGATGCAACTATCAGCAACGAATCCAGAACATACTCCTCACGAGAGAAAACATCATCGATACACTTCCGCACTCTCCTCAATTCCATAGCATTGTCTCCCATCGCAGTATCAAGCTGGGCGCTTCCCACCTTAAAATCAATATAGGCTCTGGTATTTTCGAATACCTTGCGTTCAATGACAACTGTTCTGTATTTTGGAGATTCATCCGCCAGAGAAGACAGACTGCTTATATAGAACTCCAGGTCATCGGATTTTGGCAGCTGAGCCACCTGCCTGCCTTCTGCAAACAGGAAACCTGACATTGTAACCATCACCTTCCTCAAAAACGGTTTCACTCTGAATGTATGCAGATAGCTATATACAAAGTCTCCATTTTCTGCTGAGAAGACAGTATCCAGACGGACACCTTCACGAACAATCGGATCCTTTACATATTTCCTGAACACCGCATCCATACGCTCCATACGTCTCTCATTTATCCTTCTGCGAAGCTGCCTGGTATAGTGCCTCAGCGCCTCCTCCTGAGTTGCGCCGAACAAGGTCTCAGCCTGGGGATCCGAAACGAGAGATGAATCATTCTTCATCTTGTAAGTTTCCGGAAAATGCCGCTTAAGGAACACCTCCAGCTGACCAATTCTTATAAAATCGGTTGTATCTGTAACGATGGAGGAAAGGAATCTACGATATCGCTCATATCCTCTCAGCTGGCCTTCACGATACCTGGCCCCCGTAATCATCAGGGCATCAAGATCGCAGGTATCCTCCTGCATGACCATCTTAGGATATAGTTTCAGGCGAAACTTTGAATCCGCCATTCCTGCCGGAACCCTGATATCAAACCCGATCGTAACATAACCGGCACGCTCAGCCACATTCCTGAATCTTGCAGTCACAGATGATGCTGCCAGAATATCCGTCGCCACCATCTCTCCCGTCTCCTCATCCTTGACAGCATTCATGATGTACGGTTCTCCTGACAAGACATCTCCAACCGCCTCCAGCTCCTCAACCATATCCTCCTCTTCATCCTCAGTATCCTCCTCCGGAATAGCCAACGACACCTTCACCCCTCCTGAGCGCACCAGTTCTATCTTACGATATTGCGAACATGACACGAAAAGCATCAATGTTGCAGCAATCCCTACAATTACCCTAAAACACATATACAAACGACATCATGACATCATCCGGTCTTGCAAACCAGGTTGCTCCGCTATCAACTGTAATCCCGCATGCCGGACATGAATATGTCCTATACCAGGACCGTCCTCCCCACATCCCGACCCCGAATTCCAGATTCCAGTGCGGCGAAAGCATATATGTATATCCCGCATAAAGACCAAGTCCTCCCCTGTCTCCCTCCTCCGTCCTGCTGCTCGCGATACCACCGACATTGTACTCCTGATACCTGGCCTTTCCTGCAAACCACCAGCCGGATCCACAATGCCACATCCACCACCTCGCACCTGCAGAGAAGGACCTTTGTCTATACTGAAACTGCTCCTGAGGATTACCCTCATTGAATGTAAACGGGTTATATCTTGCGCCAGCCAGGATGCTCCAATGGCGGGAAACTCCGCACGAAACATCAACATTCAGAGTTCCAAGTCTGAGATAATCCAGAAGATTTGTTGACACGGTGAAGCGTCCGGACTCAGCCATAAGCGGGAACAACATCAGGAGCAGAACAGAAACTAAAGCCATCAAGCGCTTCATGAATCTCAATATTTATCGAAGGCCTGGACAATCTTTGTATTTCTCGATGGATATTTTTCGATGAGTGCCCTTTCGAAATCATCCTTCGAATCAACATCACTGCCCATTACTGAGAATATTTCATTACTTGTGAAACCGTTCTTGTGCAGATGTCGCAGGATATCCGGCTTGAACCAATAACCGTTTCCGAAAGAAGGGAAATCACCGCCATAACGATTCTTGTACATAAGGCTCTCCATGTAGTAGGCCCACATCTCAGCAACCTCACAATGGCCGGCACCTGTACTCTTACCATCGCCGTATGATTTGCCGGTTATAATAGATTTGACCTTGTATTTGATATAGGTATTCCAATATGTATCCTTCACCTTGGCATAATGGCTGCCATGTGCCATCTCATGACATGTCGTAGCATAGATATCCCTGTAATCATCATCATTCTTGAGACCCAGAGCAAGGTCAGGAAGAAATATTCTTATCAGGCCGACGTATTCTCCTAAAAAAGTCTTGAACAGATTATTGTCCAACAGGGCTCCCTGATGCATCATGAGGGCTCCGCTATATTTCAGATTGTGCAGAATCCATATCCTCAGACCTGCAGGAGGTGGTGTCAGATTCAAGTCATTTCCTGCACAGCGCTTGATATAGTCATATACTGCATTATTCACCACACATCTCTTGAACAGGACATCTCCTGAGTCCTTATTGACAGTCATGCTCAAACCTGCAGGAGAAGCCTTGCCTAAACTCGATACAGAGGCCGGCACAAGAATCAGATTCAATCCGATTGAGAATTTTTCCTTATTATCAAAGACAATCCTGTAGTTAAGGTCAGCCGTGAACTTCTTCGACATTTCATAATAGCCGTTCTTGTCGGTGTACGTGTCGTCCGTCTTGATGAATGAATTACACGAGACCATCACTCCTGACACACCGATTGCACGGCCGCCGTTGGAATGCTTGTCCACAATGGTAATTCGTCCTTTCGGACGTACGGGATCCGACGAACGCCCCTGGGGAGCGAGCATATTCCCATTTCCTGTCATGACATAGGCCTGACGTTCAACAGCCTCCCAGTCCACACCGGCATCAGACTTTGTTTCCGGATCATTTTCCGCCAGATAGCACTCATCAATGACCTCATATCTGATATCCGGAAATTCAAAATCGACTGGCACCACAGTATATTGCCAGGTTATCTGTCCCTGCGGAATTTCCGGATCATGATACCAGTCTCCGTCCACCTCAATGGCATGATCCATCGGATGATCCAGCAGGCGCAGCCCTCTGGCAGTAAGAGCATCATACTCCTGCTGCGATGCAGGAAGAAAGCGCACATACAGATCTGTTGTACGCACATCCACCTCGCCTGCCTTAGTCGGGTACAACGAGTTCAACGCTTTCGTAATGTTCTCCGTCTTGTATGGGTTTTCAAGACGCTCGCCCAAAACGATCTCATCATGGGATATTCCCAGTGAGTGATCAAAGTTCTGATCCCCTTCTGAAGGAAGTCCCTCCTTGCTGCATGCCATCATCACCAATGCCATGAGCGCCAGTTTAATTTTACCTCTCATAACGCTAATATTTAATTACGGAGGCAAAGGTCCGGAGTAATAGCCGTGTAACAAAAAAGTACACGGATAAATTAAAAAATCGCCCTCAGACATACATCTAGGGGCGATTCAGTCTCAAAAATTTATCTTCAAACCTATAGGTTTCGAGATAAATTTCCTAGAAGAATGACACTGTTTTCTGCTCAACAGCCGAAAGAATGTTGTTAGCGACACGGCTCACACCGAAACGGAAGAGATCCTTGTTGAGCCACTCCTTACCGAGGATAGTAGATACGATCGAGTAGTAGCAGAGAGCGTCAGCTGCAGATGAAATTCCGCCTGCTGGCTTGAAACCGATCTTCTTTCCTGTTGCGGCATAGTACTTAGCGATACACTCACACATAACATAAGCTGAAGCAGGTGTTGCATTTACATCAACCTTTCCTGTTGAAGTCTTGATGAAGTCAGCGCCAGCCTCCATTGCAAGGAACGATGCATTTGCAATAGCCTCTGGAGTACGGAGAAGACCTGTCTCAAGAATGACCTTAAGATGTACATGACGATTCTGCTTCTGAGCCACAGCATCAATACACTTTCTCACCTGACGGATCTCCTCAGCAGCAGCCTCATAGTCACCAGCAAGGAATGCATTAAGCGCGAGAACGATATCCACCTCATCAGCACCCTGCTCCACTGCGAGCTCACACTCTTTCAGTTTAACCTCAAGGAAGCTCTGTGATGAAGGGAAGCATGCAGAAACAACTGTGATGTTCACATCACACTTTCTTGCATTGTTCACGACAGCAGCAAAATTAGGATATACGCACAATGATGCAGGAAGTGGCCACTCAGGATATGACTCATTGAATGCATTAACCTTGTCTACGAGCTTTGTAACAGACGCAGGAGTGTCATCAGTCTTCAATGTAGTTAGGTCCATCATTGAAAAGCAATCCTTGTAAACCTGCTCTGAAGCAATATTCTCAAGATTTGCAGCAATAAGTTCAAGAGCTCTGTTCATGGCCTCCTGATCAGGAGCATAGCCATACTTAGTCAAAAAGTCAGTCATAATATAATTTTTAAAATTTTAATTTCGAATCTACTATAATTGTCACCGGGCCATCATTCAGAAGCTCAACCTTCATGTCCGCTCCAAATATACCTCTACCAACCGGCTTCTGAAGTTCACGTTCAAGTACAGTCAGGAACTTCTCATATAAAGGGATTGCCACATCAGGCTTGGCAGCCTTAATATATGATGGTCTGTTACCCTTGACCGTAGAAGCATACAGCGTGAACTGGCTCACTGCCAACACCTCTCCATCAACATCTCTCACTGAGAGGTTCATAACTCCTGCCTCATCGTCAAAAATACGCATTGCTGCAATCTTTCTGGCGGTCCATTCAATATCCTCGTCTGTATCCTCATCTATGAAGGCTGCCAGCACAAGAAGACCTTTGCTTATTCTTGATTCATACCCCTCATCCAGCACTCGGACCGAAGCATGCGAAACTCTTTGTATAACTGTTCTCATTATCCTCTGATCTGTATCTTGAAACCCTCATCCAACAACGGCTGCATAAATTCTGTCATCTCTTCAACCGTGTATTTTCCAAGGCTCTTGTCCGGAGTCTCACGATCGATGGTATATACCATGATTTCACGTGGTTTGAGCTCTCTGACAATATTCATCCAGGCTTCCAACGCCTCCTTGGTTGTCGTATTGAAGTCATTGGATCTAAGGAACATGGTCTGGAGAATGAAGTTACCTTCAAAGCCCTTCAAAGCCTCCACAATCTCTGCCAGACGGTATCTTCCGACCGGCTTGTTCATCTTAGCAACGAGTTCATCCGAAGAAGCATCAATCTTCAATATCGGATTGTCAACCTTCTTCAAGGCTTCCGCAATTTCCTTCCTTGCCACCAGCACTGCATTCGACAGCACCGATACCTTGGCTTCAGGGAAGTATCTGTCTCTGAGTCGGACAGTAGCCTCCACAATCTGAGGGAAGTCAGGATTCATCGTCGGCTCACCATTTCCAGAAAACGTAATGGAATCCACTGGAACCCCCTCTGCAGCAGCCTTGGACATCTTTTCCTCCAAAGCAGCCTCCACCTCAGCCAGGCGCGGAAAACGTCCATCCGATTTTCCGTCCTTATTCCATCCGCACTCGCAATATATGCAGTCAAAGTTGCAGAGCTTGCCGGTGGTCGGGAGGATATTCACTCCCAACGAGGATCCCAACCTGCGACTGAAGATCGGTCCAAAGACTATATCATCAAAATGCAGCATCCTTAGATCACTCTTTCCGACCTGCTGGCCGATGTCACGAATCCGTTCTCATCAATGCCTGAAATCCTCACGATTCCCGGCTTCTTACCCTTCTCAAGACTTCCAAGTTCAGCCTCCTTCGACAGGAATTTCGCTCCGTTGAGTGAAGCCCATGTCAGTATCTCGGTCATTGGAACTTCCGGGAAGTTTGCATGGAGACAAATCATCTCAGCCACCATGTCAAGGTCGTCGTTACTTGAAAGCGAATCTGTTCCCAAAGCAATTGAAAGGCCGTTCTTCCTCATAAGCGGAATCGGTGGCAACGCATTATGTATAAAGATGTTAGACAACGGACAGATTGCCCACCACACATTATTCATCACCTTCTTTGCTGCATCTACATCGTCCTGACTCAAGCAAACATTATGAACAAGAAGAATATGCTCGTCATACGGTGCTTCATGTGCCTGTGCAAGTCTCTGAATGAAATATTTCAATGAAGACTCACCTGTCACAGGAGGCGTGCTCATTCCGTTTCTGACTCTGTTCTCATACATCGCACCGGTACCAGTCAGCAGCAGATCTTCCTCCTCCTGGCTTTCCTGCGAGTGATACGAAATATAACCTCTCTTCAATCCCGCAGCAGCAGACTTACTGAGCAGCTGAGGACTCATGGTATAGCATGAATGCGGTGTCGGGGCTGCATCGATTCCAGCCTCATCTGCAACTGCCTGAAGGGCTGTGACATCTGTCATCACGCCTTCACACATCTGGGGTTCGCTGCCGAAAACCTCAAGGAAGGTCCTTGTATACATCTTGTGAGCTGCCTTCACATCAAATGAAGAATCGTCATTACTGATGTCGGCCATGGCAGAAACTCCATCCTTCCACATCTTGTCCATCCACTCTTTCACAAGTTCCTGTTTCTTCTCTCTTCCAGCCCAGTCGCGCAAAGCATTGATCTGATCAATGAAACCAGCCATTCCGCTTCCCTTCATAAACTTCTTGTGAAGATGCGATAGCTCCACATGGCAGTGTGCATTGACAAAACCTGGTGTCAAGGCTCCTTCTGAAACCTCCTCATCTGCAGAACATGCACCCACAGCAAGGATTTCTCCGCTCTGGTCGTCATATTCCACAAAACCGTTTCTTATCGGCTCTGCATCTGCGAGAGTATATACATACGCTGCGGTTATTTGCTTAACTGCCATAACTTATCGTTGTTGCTTAAATTTACTATTTTTCTCGCAGGGGAAGCATTCCTCATTTCCTCCAGCTTTTTTTTCAGTTCCTGAGGACGCGGAGTCACCACGGTATCCACAAGCGGCAATGTATCACACACTGAAAGACTATCTGTACGAACTATCATCTCCAGCCTGTCATAGAGCGTATCCGCTGTTTCAATTGCCACCAGACGATAAACCATCAGGCTATCCGCCTCGAAAGCAAGGCTGTCGTAGTAATGCACATACGGCTCATCAGCCATATAAGGGAAATATTCCTCGAAGGTATAATCCATCTTGAATCGCTCCAGTGTCTTAGCAGCCTCATCAGCAAGTTCCTGCTGTTTCTTGACCTTCAGAAGATGCGCGATTCTCTTGTCAAGCTTATCCATGCTGGATCTCAATATTCTTGCAAAGCGCTCAGGATCATTCATATAAAAATCCACGCTATGTATATAGTCCAGCTTGTCATAGCCATATTTTTCAAGTATCGGCTCATATACCAGAGATGTATCTGCTATCAGTCTCATTCCGGGAGTATCCGATATCCACTGGTCAGTCATGAACATCTCCACATATATGTCAGCCAACTTGGCACGCGGAATCACCTCTGCCTCATCCTTTGAAGAACATGAGGCAAAGACTACAGCCGCCATAAGCGGAAGAATATACTTCCACAATTTCATCATACTATCTTAAAGTAGCACCAAATTCATTCTGGAAAGTAGAAAGAAGCTTGCTCATTACTCTTACCACATCATTGTCAGTCAAAGTCTTCTCAAGATCCTGAAGAACGAAGCTGAGAGCATACTGTTTCTTGCCTTCGGCGATCTTGTCACCTCTGTACACGTCGAAGAGACCAACCTGCTTGAGGAGCTTCTTACCGACGCGGAGTGCACTCTTGCGAAGGTCAGCATAGCTTACAGACTCATCTAGAAGGAGGGCAAGGTCACGTCTTACCTCAGGGAACTTAGGAAGCTCCTTATATTTGATCTTATTACGCTTAACAAGCTCGAAGAGAGCAGGCCAGTTGATTTCAGCTGCAAACACAGGCTGCTTGATACCGAACTGCTTGAGTCTTGCTGGAGCGATGGTACCCATCACTGCAAGCTGCTGGCGTGAACCAGGAAGGCTGTAAACAAGTCCCTCAGAGAAGAGGTCTGCAGGAGCCGCCTCAGTCTCAAGTGAGTAGATATCGCAACCGAAACGCTTGAGAAGGAGCTCAAGATATCCCTTAAGCTGGAAATAGTTGCCCTTGCCAAGATCTGTTCTCCAAGACTTCTCTGGCTGACCGCTCATGAACATAGCATAGCATGAGTGCTCCTCGTATGAAGCAAGTGTCTTTCCATCCATCTCAGGATTGAAAGAATAAACCGATCCATACTCAAATGTCTTGATGTTGGTGATCTGACGGTTGATATTGTAAGCGATGACCTCGAGACCGTTGAGAAGAAGAGTCTGTCTCATCACATTGAGATCCGAGCTGAGCGGATTCATGATTCTCACGCACTTCTCTTCAGGGAAGGTCTTAAGCTTTGAATAATATTCAGACTTTGTAAGCGAGTTGTTCATTGTCTCCACGAAGCCATTGGCGGCCAAGAAGTTGGCGATTGTGGTACGAACAAGCTCCTGCTCAGGCTTCTGTGGTGCATTCACCGACATACGCATTGCACCAGGAAGCTCAATATTGTTATATCCGTAGATTCGAAGGATCTCCTCCACGATATCGCACTCGCGATATACATCGATCATATATGAAGGGACTGCCACCTTGGCACCAGTCTCTGTCTTCTCAATGAACTCATAAGCAAGGCTCTCGAGAATATTCTCTATCACCTCATGACCGATCTTCTTGCCGACGAAGTTCTCGATGCAGTTGTAGTCAAGATCAACAACCTTCTTCTCGATCTTCTCAGGACAGCTCTCCTGCATCTTGCCAACGATCTGGCCACCTGCAAGCTCTGTAATAAGAAGAGCAGCTCTCTTTGCAGCATACTCCACTACGAGCGGATCTGCACCACGCTCATAACGGAAAGATGCATCAGTCTTGAGGCCATGTCTCTTTGAGCTCTTTCTCACTGTCACAGGGTTGAAATATGCACTCTCAAGGAAGACGTCAGTTGTTGTCTCTGTCACACCAGAATCCTCACCGCCGAACACACCAGCAAGACACATAGGTTTCTGTGCATCAGCAATCATAAGGTCAGCAGCACTGAGCGTACGCTCAACTCCATCAAGAGTAACGAACTTCTCTCCCTCCTCTGCACGGCGTACAACAACCTTTCCACCGCCGATCTTTGCGATATCGAAAGCATGGAGCGGCTGACCGATCTCATGAAGAACGAAGTTAGTCACGTCCACAACGTTGTTGATTGGTCTGAGTCCGATTGAAAGAAGCTTCTTCTGAAGCCACTCTGGCGATGCGGCAACCTTTACACCCTTGATAGTTGTACCAGTATATCTTGGAGCGCCGTCAACAGCCTGCACCTCCACAGGAATTGCCTCACCTTCACCACCATCAACCCAAGCCGAAACATCAGGAATATTGAGCTTGCACTCGACACCGTTATGCTTGAGATAAGCATAGAGGTCACGTGCAACACCGATATGAGAAGCCGCGTCAACACGGTTGGCCGTAAGTCCGATCTCAATCACTGCATCAGTTGCAAGGCCGAGATAATCCTTCGCAGGAGTTCCTGGCACTGCCTCCGGATCAAGAACCATGATACCGTCATGTGACTCACCGATTCCGAGCTCATCCTCAGCGCAGATCATACCGAATGACTCGACGCCACGGATCTTTGACTTCTTGATCTTGAAGTCCTCTCCAAGAACAGTTCCTACAGTTGCAAGAAGCACCTTCTGGCCAGCAGCCACATTCGGAGCTCCGCAGACAACCTGAAGGAGGTCGCCCTCACCTGTATTCAACTTAGTGATATGCAAATGGTCTGAATCCGGATGCTCTACACACTCAACAACCTCTGCAACGATTACACCGGCAAGACCGCCAGGAATTTCCTCCACCTGCTCAAGGCCATCAACCTCAAGTCCGATTGAAGTCAAGGCCTCAGCAACTGCCTCTGGAGCGAGGTCACACTCAAGATATTCCTTGAGCCAATTGTACGAAATCTTCATATATTTTTACTTTTAAATTTTCAACATTCAGCTATTCGACAGAACTACTCTATATCTTCCTTCGAGAAGAGTGAGTTAACGAACTCACGTCTGTCAAACACCTTAAGGTCATCTATTCCTTCTCCGATACCGATGAACTTGATCGGAACCTTGAACTGATCCACGATACCGACAACAACTCCACCCTTCGCTGTACCATCAAGCTTAGTCACCGCCAAAGCTGTGATGTCTGTCGCCCTCGAGAACTCCTTAGCCTGCATGAACGCATTCTGTCCGGTAGAACCATCAAGAACAAGCAAAACCTCGTGCGGAGCATCCGGAACCACCTTTCTCATCACATTACGGATCTTTGTAAGCTCATTCATCAGGTCAACCCTATTGTGCAGACGACCTGCAGTATCGATGATGACCACATCAGCATCCTTTGCTACTGCAGACTTGACTGTATCGAAAGCCACAGAAGCAGGATCAGAGCCCATCTGCTGCTTCACAAGTTCAACACCTGCCCTCTCAGCCCAAATTGTAAGCTGGTCCACAGCCGCAGCTCTGAATGTATCGGCAGCACCAAGAACGACCTTCTTTCCCTGGGCCTTAAGACTTGCTGCAAGTTTACCGATGGTTGTTGTCTTACCAACACCATTCACACCCACAACCATGATCACATATGGCTTCTTGGAAAAGTCAAAAGGTACCACCGGAGCCTCATCTCCATCAAGATTGATGAGAGTCGCAATCTCATCACGAAGCATATCTGTAAGCTCGCCAAGTGAAACATACTTATCCTTGCGAACTCTTTCCTCAAGATTCTCTATAAGCTTGAGAGTTGTATCAACTCCCATATCGGTTGCAAGAAGAGCTTCCTCAATTGCATCCAGCACATCTTCATCCACCTCAGTCCTTCCCACAATAGCGTGAGAAAGCCTTTCAAAGAAGCTTCTATTTGTCTTTTTAAACCCTTTATCAAAAATACCCATACAACGTTGGTTTTAACCCACAAATATACAAATATTAGGTGTATAAAAAAAGTGGCAACACTGATAAAAATCAGTATTGCCACTCTCGAAATTACAAGAAAGAATTATTTCTTTGCGAAGAAATCCTTTGCCTTGTCTTCCTCTACGAGCTCCTCTGTGAAAACATAAGCTCCAGTCTTAGGCGACTTGTCCATGCGGATACACTTAACCATCTTCTTGAGTGTACCAGCCTTGAAGGTTGCGACTGCTTTCTTTGCCATATCTTAATTCCTCCTAATTATTTAATCTCGCGGTGAAGAGTAACCTTCTTAAGGAACGGATTGTACTTCTTACGCTCCAAACGCTGAGTTGTGTTCTTCTTGTTCTTTGTAGTGATGTATCTTGAGATACCTGGTACACCGCTCTCTCTCTGCTCAGTGCACTCAAGGATGACCTGCACCCTGTTACCTTTAGCTTTCTTTGCCATAATTCAAAAAATTAAACAAGGTTAATAAATCCTTT
>JAZKYT010000036.1:0-6263 GCA_045612265.1 Candidatus Cryptobacteroides sp. | reverse complement strand
GACGTTTGCTGCACCCATTCCGCTGAGAGGATACTCCTCAGGGTTGCTTACGCCGTCTGTATAGTGTCCCTTGATCCAGCTGCCGTGAGGGCGGACCTTTGCAGTAAGATTGCGTGCCACTTCAGGATCGAAGATCGCTGTATCGAGGTCTGTTCCCACCTTGCCCACTACAAAGCATGGCCAGATGTCAGGAAGACCGACCTCAGCAAGACCGCCGTGAACTTCCTCTGTTCCAACTTCGTAGGAGATTTCAGGGAGATTGCGGGAACGACGGAAATCCTCAATGTGCCAATTGAGGAAAGGTGTTGCATGTCTTTATAAGATTGATTATCTTTGAATCTTCTGAGAATTGAACTATGGGAATTTCTAAAACCGCATACTTACTTGTTATGAAAAAACTTCTATTTGTTCTCTCGCTGATAATTCTGGTCAGCTGCAATTCTTCTCAGAAGAATGATTATTCCGATTTCAATCGTGTCCCGTTGCAGAGCGAAATCACAGGCATCCAGCCGATGACAGGAATCGTGCTCTGGCACACCAATGACAAGTGTGTCACAGAACCGGACAAACTCCAGCTTGAGTTTGCATATCTTCTTTATAGTGATGTGTGTAAGGAAAGGGGAGTCTATGACTGGAGCTCTTTGGACAGTCTTCTCAATGCAGTCGCAGCGCGTGGTCACCAGCTGGTGATACGTTATCGCTATACTTATGTTGGTCAGCCTTGCGCAGTTCCTGAATATATCAAGGCATGGCCGGGATATGAGGAGACCATCGGAAAGAGCGAAGGTCGTGACACCGGTTTCCCTGACTGGAGATGCGAAGAACTTCAGAGATTCAACCTTGAGTTCTACCGGAAACTCGCGGAGCGCTATGATAATGATCCACGCCTTGCATTCGTTCAGACAGGATTCGGTCTTTGGGCTGAATATCATATCTATGACGGCCCGAGAATCATAGGACAGACCTTCCCGTCGCACGACTATCAGGAAATATTCTTCAAGGAACTGGACAAATATTTCAAATACGGAACGTGGAGCATTTCAAAGGATTCTGCTCCGGAGCTTTATTCTCCGTTCGAGGCAAAACCTGAGCTTCTTGATCTCCGATTCGGAATCTTCGATGATTCCTTCATGCACGAAACTCATCATCTTTACAACCGCGAGTGTCTTCTCTTCTTTGGAGACGACAGATACAAGACAGCTCCATATGGCGGAGAGTTCAGCTATTACACGAGATATGACCAGCAGCACACTCTTGATGTCGAGGGTATGTATGGTCGCACATTCGAAGATGAGGTTGCAAAATATCATATGACATACATTAATGGCAACGACCAGCCCCGCTACCAGACAATGGAACGCATCAAGGAGGCTTCGATGTCTATGGGGTATAAGTTTGAAATCAAGGACTTCCGCGTCAAGGGCAGGAAGGCGGCCGTGCTGATTGCAAATATTGGAGTAGCTCCAATTTACAGGGATGCATATGTGGCTGTCGGTGCGGCAAAGGGTGAATACTCTTTGAAGAACCTGATGCCTGGTGAAGAAGTCTGGGTTGAAATCAAGGGTTATGGTGTGTCAGCCAAGGCTGTTCCGGAGATTGTCTGTGAGCACTTGGTTGAAGGACAAAAAATTGAATATAAGGCTGATGTTCAGTAAAGGAGTACGTGATTTTCTGATATGGTTGGCGGCAGCATGTGTCGCAGTATCTTCTTGTGCGGGAGGTGACCGGGAGCTTGCCTCATATTGGGATGGCTATGATTTCAGTTCGCTTGATGGTTTTGATGACATCACGCAGGCTGAAGAAAAATTTGATGGTTATATCGATCTTCTGAACAAGGTTCCTCACGAAACTGCGGTAGCAAACATGAGGTCTTTCCTTGATTCTGCATCCCGCAACACTGTGGCCTATATGGTATGGTCCGGTTGGTTCGAACCATATTTCCACTCCTTTCAATCTCCATACAGAAACGAAGAACTCTATGCTGAATGGCTTGATATGGTGCTGGAAGACAAGATTCTGGAAGACGAAGGAATGATGGAACATCTCGGTCGGATGAAAACGGCGCTTCAAAAGAATAAGCCAGGTTCGACTCTTGAGGATGTCGTTCTTCGCGATTGCAATGGGGAAGAACTCATGCTTTCGGAGATGATAAACAGGCAGTCCATGATTCTTCTGGTTGATGCAAACTGCCCGTCATGTCTGGAAAGTCTTGAAGAGAATGTCGGTGCATATAAAGACGTAAACCTTATAGCCATACTGGTAAATGGAGGTAGTATGCATATCCGGAACATCAGGAGACAGGTGTCTGAGGATATTCTGGAAAAATGGACATTGCTATGCTGTTCACAACGGATGTTGGAAGACGCCAGATACGACCTTTACAATATGCCGGTCCGACTTCTAGTTGCACAGGATGGAAAAATCATCAAATCATATCATTAAAAATACATGAAGAAGTTATTGTTCATTACAGCGCTGACGTTCAGCTGCTTGACATCTGCAATGGCGCAGACCATGGATCCGGATTCAAGAGACAAGTCGCGTTATGCGGTCACAAATTTTGAAAATGACGACCTCTATACGGCTGTCCAGATTCATGAACCGGTTTCTGTGAAGGAACCAAGCGGCAAGAAGGTAAAGAACATCATCTTCATGATTGGTGACGGAATGGGTCTTGAGCAGCTCAGCACTGCATGGATCGTGAACAACCGCCACCTCAACATCACAGACAATTTCTCAAATATCGGTATCCAGTGGACATACTCTGCAAGCAAGCTTGTGACTGACTCTGCTGCAGCCGGAACTGCACTCGCAACAGGTTCAAAGACAAGAAATGGTGCGATTGCAGTGAATACAGACAACGAACCTCTTGAGACTCTTCATGAGTATGCAAAGTCAAAGGGCAAGAAGATCGGTACATCCGTGGTATGCCGCGTAAGCGATGCAACTCCAGCAGTATTCTCTACTCATCACCCTACTCGTGACAGCCTTTACAACATCACTGCCCAGTTCGTGGACAGCAATATCGACTTCCTCTTCGGCGGTGGCTTGAAATGGTGGGAGAACAGACCTGACGGACGCGACCTTACAGCTGAGGCAGAAGCAAAGGGATATACCTTCGTCAAGACTATTGAGGACCTCAAGGCTGTGGAGAACGGTCCGGTAATCGCGCTTACAGCTCATATGGAGCTTCCTGCAGCACTTGACAGAGGTACTGACCACCAGGAGTCTGTGAAGAAGGCTCTTGAACTTCTTGACAACAAGAACGGATTCTTCCTAATGATCGAAGGATCATGCATCGATGACTGGTGTCATGCAAACAAGGTGGGATATGCCGTTGAGGAGATCCTTGATTTTGACCGTACTGTCGGAACTGTCCTCGAGTGGGCAGCTCAGGATGGAGAGACTCTCGTCATCGTGACTGCTGACCATTCTACAGGTGCCATGACACTCTGCGGCGGAAAGGTTGCTGAGCAGAGCGTTGCAGTGAACTTTGCAAACACTGGACACAATGGTGTGGCTCTCCCTGTATATGCGTGGGGACCTCATGCTGAGGATTTTGTAGGTATCTATGAAAACGCTGAGCTTTCTCAGAAGATCAAGGCTCTTATCAAATAAGGAACAAAGTAATTTTAATATATAAATTTATGACACTGATCAAATCAATTTCAGGTATCCGCGGAACAATCGGCGGTGCTCCAGGTGAGGGACTTTCTCCACTTGATGTTGTAAAATTCACTTATGCTTACTGCGAGAAGATGCGTGAGCGTCGTCCAAAGCCAGCAGATGAGCGCTACAAGGTTGTAGTCGGTAAGGATGCCCGTCTTTCAGGTGATATGGTTGAGCATCTTGTTTGCGGAACTCTCATCGCTTGTGGCGTTGACGTTGTGAAGGCTGGTCTCTGCTCAACTCCTACCACAGAGATGGCAGTTGTTTTCGAGCAGGCTGATGGTGGTATCATCCTCACAGCTTCTCACAACCCTAAGCAGTGGAACGCCCTCAAGCTTCTCAATGAGAAGGGTGAGTTCCTCAATGCTGCCGAGGGTGCGGCAGTTCTTGCTTGCGCAGAGGCTGAGGATTTCAACTTCGCACAGGTTGATGACCTTGGTGTGATCGAGGAAAGAGACTTCACTGATGCACACCTTGATGCAGTTCTTGCACTCCCTACCGTGGACGTTGAGGCTATCCGCAAGGCTGGTTTCAAGGTTGCCCTTGATGCTGTGAACTCAGTTGGTGGTATCATCATGCCACGTCTTCTTGAGAGACTTGGTGTTGAGTGCATCTGCGTTAACTGCGAGCCTACAGGCCAGTTCGCACATAACCCAGAGCCACTGCCACAGAACCTGGTTGAGTTGTCAGAGGCTGTTGTTGCAAATGGTGCAGATTTCGGCGTTTCAGTAGACCCTGACGTTGACCGTCTTGCTCTCATCTGCGAGGATGGCAAGCCATTCGGCGAGGAATATACACTTGTAAGCGTTGCTGACTACCTCCTTTCAAGAGCATACAACGAAGCTCTCGAGACAGGCAAGTCACTCGATGAGGTGACAGCTCCATATAAGTTGGCGACTTCTTCAAACCTTTCTTCATCACGTGCACTCCGCGACGTGACTGAGCAGTACGGCGGTGAGTACAATGCTGCTGCCGTTGGTGAGGTTAACGTTGTGACTAAGATGAGAGAGACTGGTGCGCTCATCGGTGGTGAGGGTAACGGAGGCGTAATCTACCCTGCACTCCACGCTGGTCGTGATGCTATGGTGGGTGTAGCTCTCTTCCTTACTAACCTTGCATACAAGAAGATGAAGGTGTCTGAGCTTCTCAAGACATATCCTCAGTACGTGATTTCAAAGAACAAGATCGAGCTTTCTGACAGCGCTCTCATCGATAAGATCCTTGACGAGATCAAGAAGGTATATGCTGCAGAGGATATCAATACTATCGACGGTGTGAAGATCTCATTCGAATCACGCAGAGAGTGGGTACACCTTCGTCGCTCGAATACTGAGCCGATCATCCGTATCTACTCTGAGGCTGCTACAAAAGAGGCTGCTGATGCACTCGGACAGCAGATCATCGACATTGCCAATAAGATCATCGGATAATTGACAATTTGTATATAAATTTGTCATCCCAAACTTTATTGAGAGATTAAATAACAGAATATGAAACCAACTCTTTTAGTTTTGGCTGCCGGTATGGGTAGCCGTTATGGTGGACTCAAGCAGCTCGACACTCTTGGTCCTTCAGGCGAAACAATCATTGACTACTCGATCTATGATGCAATCCAGGCTGGATTCGGTAAGGTGGTATATATCGTTCGCGAGCACTTCCTCGAGGATATGAAGAAGGCTGTTGCAGAGAAATATGGTAATGTGAAATGTCTTGACGGAACACCGCTTCAGTTCGCCTTCGTATGTCAGGAGCTCAACAAGATTCCTGAGGGATTCGAGGTAAGTCCGGATAGAGAGAAGCCTTGGGGAACTGCTCATGCAGTACTTATGGCAAAGGATGTTATCAAGGAGCCTTTCGCAGTCATCAATGGTGACGACTATTATGGCAAGGATTCATTCAGAATACTTGGTGAGTGGCTTAAAAACCATGAGAACACAACAGGTGAGTATGCTCTAGTAGGTTTCGAACTCGAGAACACACTTTCAGAGTCAGGTTCGGTTTCACGCGGTGTCGGAGCCGGCAACGCTGAGGGTTACCTTACAAGTGTTGTCGAGCACCACAAGATCGCCAAGGATGAGAACGGCGTGATCCACGGTGAAAACAGTGTTACCGGTGAGACAGTCGAACTTGCACCTAAGGCTCTTTGTTCAATGAACATGTGGGGCTTCACTCCTGATTACTTTGAGAAGAGCGAGGAGATCTTCAAGTCTTTCCTTGCTGCACACAGCACTGAGCTCAAGTCTGAGTTCTACATCCCATTCGTGATCGACAGCTTCATCAAGAACGGTGAGGGTAAGTGCGAACTTCTCCAGACATCTTCACGCTGGTTTGGCGTAACCTTCAAGGAGGACCGCCCAGGCGTAGTTGCAAAGTTCAAGGAGTTTGCTGAGCAGGGCGTTTATCCAACTCCTCTTTACTAGACCTGAACCCTGGTTTTGCCAGGTATTCAATACGAAAGAGGGTGACTAAAAAGTCTTTTATGACTGATTAGTCACTCTTTTTTCATTTATATATTTGACCGGGAGGATGATAGTGATTGCGGAGGACTCCGTTCGCTTCGCTCACTCCGGACCCTCCCAACGTTTCCTGCGTGG
>JAZKYT010000035.1:0-17171 GCA_045612265.1 Candidatus Cryptobacteroides sp. | reverse complement strand
CGGAAGAAGATATCAGACAAATTGAGGATAAACTGAATAAAAGACCAAGAAAAAGACTTAATTTCGTATCGCCTTACGAGGCGGTAAAAACTAAAACTAAGATTGATCTAAAAGTTGCATTTCGCGCTTGAATGCGCGTGGAGCAGGTGATTCAAAGCAAGGTGCTGATAATCAGCTATTTTACATATTCGCTTGGTGAGACGCCAAACTGTTTCTTAAAGCTTGTGGAGAAGTGAGAGAGGGTGCTGAATCCTGTCATATCTGCAATCTCCGACACGTTATGCTTGCGTTCCTGAAGCAACTGGGCTGCGCGGTTGAGCTTGTAGCGTTTGAAGAAGACGCTCGGATTCTCTCCAGTGAGTCCCTTGACCTTATAATAGAACTTGGTGCGGGAGATTCTCATCATCTCAGTCATTCTCGCCACATCGAGTTCCGAGTTAGACAGTTCTTTCTCCATAAGCTGATAGAGCTCTGTCATAAAGGCATTATCCTGAGGAGAAAGGGCATTTTCCTCGATTTCCTCAATATCTGTCGAATGACTGAGCATCTGACGCACCTTCTCCCTGTTTCTCAGCTGGGAGGCTATCAATGCCAGAATGTACTGCGGCTCAAACGGCTTGGTGACATAGGCGTCTGCACCGCAGTCGAGTCCCTGGACCTGGTCCTCCACCATTGCCTTGGCAGTCAGGAGGATAACAGGGATATGCGACATCTGGATGTTCTCCCTGATTTTTCGGCAGAGGTCATATCCTGTCTTGCCCGGCATCACAACGTCCGAGATGACCACATCCGGAGCGTGCTCCTTGATGAGAGTGTACGCATCATCAGCATTGAAGGAGCTGATTACCTTGTACTTTGTCGAAAGCAATTCCCTGAGATAATGGATGATGTCCGCATCATCATCGACAACGAGCACTGTCTTTCTGTTTTCCGAATCCTCAACACTCTCTACTGTCTCGTACTTGATCTTGGTCACATCAAGTTTCGGCTGTCGGTCAGTATCCACCTTGGCCTTCTCTGTCTCTGCATATGTTGAAGCACTTACAGGAATCACCAGCGTGAAGGATGCTCCTGTCGAGGTGGTCCTATTAGCCGCCTTTATATATCCGTGATGCATTTCAGCAAGAGTCTTGGCGAAATACAGGCCGATTCCTGTTCCCATATTGCGTGTAGCACGACCTGTCTCTACCTGATAGTAACGTTCGAATATCTTCTCAAGCTGATCCTCCGGAATGCCAGGGCCATTGTCCTTAACCTGGATCTTGAGCCAGCGGCTGTCTGTATCTGTATCTTTTAGATTAAAGTCACACAGTACATCTGCACGGGTAACCACATCCATAATAAGATCTACCTTTCCTCCGTGCGAAGTGAACTTCATTGCATTGGAAAGCAGGTTGAAGCATATCTTGTCGATCTTGTCATCATCCGCCCAGACAGTGAACTTCTCCTCGAGACCATATGTATGGAAAAGTATGCCCTTTTCCTCAGCATTGACCTTGAATATGTCAGACAAGTCGTTCAGATGAGCCACGATGTCGGTCTCCTTGACCTTCAGTTTCAGGGTGTCATTCTCGAGCTTGTTGAAGTCCAGAAGCTGGTTCACCAGACGGAGCATACGATAGATGTTTCGCTGTACTATATTAAGGAGTCGCTTGTTTTCCTTTGTCATAGAAGCCGAATCAGCCATCTGGCTCACAGGTCCCATAATCATTGTAAGAGGAGTGCGGAACTCGTGCGACACATTGGCAAAAAAGGTCATATTCATCTGATTGACTCTCTGTTCCTGATATTTCTCCTGCTGAGCCTTGAGCTTTGCGGTCTTCTCACGCACAATCTGTTTTCTTACCTGCAGGATAAGATTGATGATAATGCCAGCTATGATCATATATACAATGAACGCCCACCAGGTGAACCAAAGCGCAGGTCCTACCCTTACTGAGATTCCCTTTTCAGCAAGGACCCACGACCTGTCCTGATTCAGAATCCTTACCTTGAAGGTGTACTTTCCGGCCGGAATATTAGAATAATATGCCTCCCTGTTCTTATGAGCATCGATCCAATGGGCATCGAATCCGTCAAGCATATACTGGTACTCGACTCTTTCATACTCCCCGTACTCAAGAGCGGCAAAGGATATGCTGAAGCAGTTCTGGGAGTGCTCCAGATTGATGACAGGATCGTGTGCCAGAGATTTTTCGATGCACTCTCCCTCACCGGGACGCACCAGGACGTTATGAATCTTCAGATCTTCGAAATAAAGAGGTATCTCCCTTATCTGTGTCACGTGCTCAGGGTCGAATACAGTAAGTCCGTGAGTGCCTCCGAAGACGAGTCTTCCGTCTGAAAGAGTGCAGGAAGCCCTGTCATAGAACTGGTTACCGCCGATTCCGTCATCCGCGAACCAGTTGGTAAAATCGTCGCTATCTCTGTCATATTTGCCAAGACCGTACTGTGTGCTGATCCAGAGGCAGCCTGACTCATCTTCCTCTATAGCTGTGATGTCAAGACACGGTGCTCCGGAGATATGTACAAGCTCATTCTTTGCAAGGTCATAACGGAACAAGCCGTTTGCCAATGTTCCTATCCATATGATGCCATCCTCGCTCTGGTGCATACACACAGGCACAAACACCGATCTCTTGATGCAATCTTCCCACTGTGATTCCGGTACAGAGATCTGACGGGAGTGGTTCGCTCTGCCGTCAAGCTGCGCCAGTCCGTGCTCGAACGAAGCTGAAAGTACAGTTCCGTCATTAAGCGCAAGGCAGTATGGGGTAAAGGTAAACGGTGCGGTCATTGTCTTCATTGCACGTACCGTATCATCCTCAGGTGATATGTAATAGACATTCTCGCCCATACTTCCTATCCAGATCCGTCCGTCAGCATCCTCAGACATTCCCATTGGGAAAAAGACCGGCCAGGATTTCTCAACCACGAGGTCATTGTCTCTTACCCTGCACCTGGAGACTCCGCTGTTTCCTGTCAGCCAGACCTTGTCCTTGCTATCAACAAAGACACAGGTAATGTCGAGATTGCCAGCTGCCTCATAGTTGTAGATGCGCCTCAGGTCTATCTTTTTGAATGTGGCGGAATCCGGATTATACATATACAGACCATCCTTCAAAGTCGATATCCACAGATTGTCATTACTGTCGGAATCCACTGAAACGACTGATTTCTGACCGAGACTTGACTTGAGCCAGCTGTCATTGTTGAAAAGTTCCTCATATGCATATATTACGTGATAGCCCTGATCATAGGTTCCCAGCCAGAGGTTGTCATTGGAGTCAAGATACATAGTGGTGATCTTTGCATCTGGCACCTCGAAAGGAAAGCCTTTCTCCGTCTGATGGGAAAGCACATCTTCGGCCGGATCATAGATGAACATTCCGTGTTTCTCTGTATTGAGAAGCACTTTATCATCATAGCTGTAGACATATGACACCTGTGCCTTGTTGAAGATGTTGTGGGAAGTCAGTCCTTCAGGAGTTTCAACAAACTTATTATTGGCTGTGTCATATATGGTCATATTTCCCATTCCACCGATCCAGAGCAGGCCGTCATTGAAAAGATTGCAGGCAGTCGAAAAGTTGTCAAGCTGGATGAATTCCTCCAGTTCAAAGGTGGCGAGATCATACTTCAGCAGATGTGTGGAAGTGACAAACCATATCGACGAATCCGAATCCTGAATAAAGCACTGCGCCGCAGCCGGCATCTTACCGTCCACCGAAGAAAGCACTGTCCTGAAACTTCCGGAGAGTTCGTCATATTTGGCGAGTTCTACCATTGTATTTATATATATACCTCCATCTGCGTCTTCAAGAATCTGGGCTGAGTTGCGACTCATCGTCTCCATCGGGATCCTGATGAAATCGTCCCGTTCAGTATAAAGGGCCATTCCGTTTACGGTGGAAACCCATAGTCTGTCGCGCGAGTCTCTATACAAGCACTGGACCTGATTGTCTGGAAGAGTAGTCAGATCATTTGTGCAGAAATGTTGTTGGAATTCGTGGACATTGTAACGGTTCAGTCCCCTGAAAGTACCTATCCAAATATGACCTTTGGGATCTTCAGCAAATGATGTGACCTTCTGGTTCGAGATGTCATCAGTAATGATCGGAGTCTCCGCGTTATAATAGTGCCCCTCGTGGTAGGAATGTGAGCAGGCAGCAGCAATACCGGATACAACCGCTATGAGTAAAAGAAGTTTCTTCATTTGATACATTTTCTTGTACTAAGGTAGCAAAAAATACCCATTGAGACAACACAGAGAGGGCATTTGAACAAATCTGCAAACATTTGAACAAACGGGAAAACCGCTTGAACAAAGTTGAAAACCAAAAAACGATACGACAACAGCAAATTCGGGAAAAACATCGATATTTGTACGAATTAACGCACACATGTAATCAACACTGAAACTGATGAACACCAGAACACTTGTTTTCCTCGCCATCGCCGGTATTGCGGCTGCAAGCTGCTGCAACTGCACTTCGGAGCTAGTCACATCAGATGAAGCAACTGTCGTACAGACCGTCAGCGGAAAAGTTGCCGGATACATTGACGAGGGCATCTTCACCTACAAAGGCATCCCTTACGCAAAAGCTGAAAGATTTATGCCACCTGTTCCGGCAGATCCGTGGGAAGGGGTGAGAAGCAGCAGGGCTTATGGCCCGACCTGCCCTCAGGAAAAAAGAACAGGCTGGTACAGCGATGAGCAGGCATTCGCTTACGATTGGAACGACGGATTCCCTGACGAAGACTGCCTTAGGGTCAACATATGGACTCCTGGCATAAATGACGGCAAAAAACGTCCCGTTATGGTCTGGCTCCACGGAGGCGGCTACGCACAGGGTTCAGGTCAGGAGCAGCCGTCCTACGACGGACGCAACCTTGCGGCAAAAGGAGATGTGGTAGTGGTGACACTCAATCACAGACTCAATGTTCTCGGTTTCCTTGACCTCTCGGAGTTCGGTGAAAAGTATGCAGAATCCGGAAACGCCGGCCTTCTTGACCTCGTAGCAGCCCTTGACTGGGTACAGGAGAACATCTCGAACTTTGGAGGTGACGCATCAAACGTAACAATCTTCGGTCAGTCAGGAGGCGGTGGGAAAGTAACCACTCTCCTCGCAACCCCTTCAGCAGAAGGAAAATACCACAAAGCTGTAGTACAGAGTGGTGCGATGATGACCACTATGGAGTCGAAATGGTCCCGCAAGATAGGGGCAGCCGTAGTTGAAGAACTCGGCATTGCTCCCGGCAAGATCGATGAAATACAGAAGATTCCTTATGACCGGCTCCTTGAAGCAGGTACAAAGGCCGTCGCCAAGATAAGGCCAGAAGCACTTGAAGCCGGCTACAGCTCATTCATCTTCGGATGGGCTCCGACTGTAGACGGTAACGTACTTCCACGTCAGCCGTTTTCCCCTGAAGCTCCAGAGCAGTCAAGAAATGTTCCTATGATGATAGGAACCACCATTCACGAATTCACAATGAGCTCATACATCCCTCAGCTCAAGAACGCCTCTCGCGAAGATGTGATTTCATTCGTCAGAACAACGTATGGTGAAAAGACTGACGAATTCGTAAGTCTGTTTGAAAAGACCTACCCGGACCACCAGCCGATCGACATGATTGATGTGGACTTCATCTTCCGTCCAGGCACAATCGGACAGGCAGGACTGAAGGCTGATCAGGGCGGTGCTCCTGTATATATGTATATGTTCGCGTGGGAATCACCGGTTCTTGACGGCATATTCAGAAGCAACCACTGTATGGAGATACCTTTCGTCTTCTACAATACAGATGTACACTCATCTATGACAGGAGGTGGAAAGGATGCGATGAAGCTTGCTGATAAGATGAGTCAGGCATGGATTAATTTCGCCTACACAGGCAATCCTCAGGTAAAGGGACTTCCTGAATGGCCGGCATATGACAGTGAAAACGGCGCTGCCATGATTTTCAATAACAAGTGCGAGGTGAAGTTCAACCACGACAAGGAACTGATGGAGTTTATGAAGCTGTTCCCATTCCAGGGATTTTAAAACAAACGGACACCCCGCAGAAATATTCTACAATTTTATAATATTATTAACACTAACCATTAACCATCAAAAACAATGAGAACCAAATCAACATTCTCAAGAATGCTAGGCACTGCAATGGCAATGCTTCTCATTCTGGCCGGCTCTCTCACAGCTTCTGCACAGAATCTGGTGAAGGTGACCGGTAAAGTCATTGATGAACTGAACAGCCCAATGGTAGGCGTCAGCGTCATCGAGAAAGGAACTCAGAACGGAGTTATGACTGACGGAAACGGTAAGTACGAAATTACCGCAGCCGAAGGCTCAGTTCTCGAATTCTCTTACCTCGGCTATATCACAGCTGAGAAAACTGCCATCAACGGCACAGTAAACGTAAGCATGGAACCAGACACACAGCTCCTCGAGGAGACAGTCGTTGTCGGTTACGGTGTCCAGAAGAAGAGCTCCCTCACAGGATCTGTGACTCAGGTCAAGTCTGAGGACATCACTGGACGTACAATCACTAACCCAGCTCAGGCTCTCCAGGGTAAGACTTCAGGTGTGCAGGTGCTTACAAGCTCTGCTAAGCCAGGCGCTTCACCATCCATCCTCGTCCGCGGTATCGGTTCTAACGGATCAAGCAGCCCGCTCGTAGTAGTTGACGGCCGTATCGGCAGCCTTGCAGGTATCGACCCTAACGACATCGAGTCTATGGAGGTTCTCAAGGACGGTGCATCTGCAGCGATCTACGGTGCTGAGGCAGGTAACGGTGTCATCCTCGTTACTACAAGAAAGGGTAAGGGTAACGGTATGATCACTTACGATTATCAGCACACAAGCCAGAGCCTTGCACGCGTTCCTAAGATGATGAATGCTGAACAGTATATCGACTACTATTCAGAGGCTGGTCTGATCTCTCTCGAGAACTTCTACAACAACTGGGATTTCGAGACTAACACAGACTGGACAAAGGTAGGTTTCGAGAACTCTAACATGCAGCGTCACAACTTGACATTCTCTGCAGGTGATATGAACAAGTCTATCTATGTTTCTGGTTCATACCTCAACAACAACGGTATCGTTGCCGGAGATAAGGACTTCTACGAGCGCCTCACAGGTATGGTGAACGCATCTTGGAAGATCAAGCCTTGGCTCGAGATCGGTACTAACAACCAGGTTGAGTACTACAAGTCAAGCTCAGTTTCTGAGGGTTCAGAGTACGGTTCATACCTCCTCGCAGTCCTCAACCTCGATCCTCTCACAAAGCCTCTCTACTCTGTAGACAACCTTCCTAAGCATATGGCTGACATCTACTACGGTGATCACGCTCCAATGCTCGGCGACGGTAAGGGCAATGTATACGGTGTCTCTAACTTCAACACTTCAGAGAACCAGAACCCATTCATCATGCGCGACTCAAGCGATAATGATTCAAGAGGTTACAATCTCAACGGTACTACTTACATCAACTTTATGCCTATCAAGGGCCTGACTATCACATCACGCCTTGGTTACCGCCTTACTAGCTCAGAGTCATATTCAATCGGACATGACTATTATGCTAACGCTATGCACCACCAGAACTACATCTCTGTAAATGCTAGCACATACGCAAGCACATACTGGCAGTGGGAGAACTTCCTCAACTACAACAAGAGCTTCAAGGGCCACGACTTCGGCGTAATGCTCGGTACCAGCTTCACTGAGAGCAGAAGCTTCGGCGTAAGCGGTGGAAAGCACGGTAGCGACGGCGACCTCGGTTTCAAGAAGGACGACCCTCTCTTCCTGTACTTCGCATATGCAACTGCAAATGCAGAGGACGACATCAGCGGCGGTGAGGCTAGCTTCTCAAGAAAGAACTCATACTTCGGACGTTTCAACTATGAGTACAAGGGCAGATACCTCCTCCAGGCATCTCTCCGTGCTGACGCAGCTGACAGCAGCGTTCTTCCAGTTGAGACACGTTGGGGTTACTTCCCTGCAGTTTCTGCCGGTTGGGTTATCTCAAATGAAAGCTTTATGATGGACACTAGGGCATGGCTCTCACACTTGAAGTTCCGTGCATCTTGGGGACAGAACGGTTCGCTTTCTGCACTCGGCGGATATAGATATGCAACAGTTATCGGCGGTACAGGTTCTTACCCTACAGGTAACGGCACTGAGTACATCGACGGATACGCACCTTCAGCAACAGGTAACAAGGAGCTTAAGTGGGAGACTGCTGAGCAGACTAACATCGGTATCGACTCACGCTTCCTCAACAACCGCCTCTCATTCAGCGCTGACTGGTTCCTCAAGAACACTAAGGACCTCATCGTGACTGGTATCACTCCTTCAACTGTAGTAGGTAACACTGCATCTCCAGTGAACGCCGGTAACATCACCAACACCGGTCTCGAGTTCGAGCTCGGATGGCAGGATCACATCGGAGACTTCTCATATGGTGTTCGCGGTAACCTCTCTACTATCAAGAATAAGGTAACTTACATCCACGAGACTCTCGACGCTATCGACGGTCAGTCATTCCACACTTACGGTGCTATCACCCGTTTCGAGGTTGGCAAGCCAGCTTGGTACTTCTACGGTTATGAGTACGACGGTATCGACGCAGCAACAGGTAACCCTACATTCAAGGATCTCAACGAAGACGGCGCAATCACTGACGCTGATAAGACTATGATCGGTAAGGGTATCGCAGACTTCACTTACGGTATCACCCTAACAGCTGCTTGGAAGGGTCTCGACCTCATCGTATTCGGTACAGGTTCTTACGGTGCTGACATCTACAGCTGCCTCAACCGTCCTGACTACACTCTCAACAAGCTCACTTACTTCACTGAGAACAGATGGACTCCAACCAACACTGGCGCAACTATGCCTAAGGCAGGTGCTACAGACATGGACAAGTACTACACTTCAAGCGCATCAGTATTCAACGGTTCATTCTTCAAGATCAAGCAGATCCAGCTCGGTTATACCTTCCCACAGAAGTGGATGAAGACCATCAAGGTTGACAACCTCCGCGTTTACGCATCTCTCGATGACTTCTTCACATTCTCTGACTATCCAGGATTTGACCCTGAGGTTACAAACATGGGTATCGACAAGGGTACATTCCCAACTTCAAAGAAGGTTGTTGCTGGTGTAAGCATTACATTCTAACCATATAAATAATACTGAAATGAAAGCAAAAAATATAATCTTGGCTCTTGCTGCGACCACTGTCGCATTGAGTTCTTGCAACAATCTGCTGGACATTCCTCAGCACGGTGTGCAGAACTATGAGACCTACTATCAGACCGATGAGGAGGCTGAGGCAGCCATCATTTCCTGCTACATCCAGGTAAAGGGAAATGAGATGAACTATGTGCTCGGTAAGAATATGCTTACTGACGACTTCTGGGCAGGCGGTGGCGGACGCAACGACAACGCTGACCTTGAAGGACTTAACGAGTTCACATTCAACACAGACCAGGGATACCTCGAGGGTATGTTCACCGCATACTACGGTATCATCTATAAGGCTAACGTAGTTCTCGGACACGTTCCTGATGAGAGCGAGATCCAGAAGCGTGCCAGAGCTGAGGCTAAGGTTTTCCGCGCATGGTCATACTTCGAGCTCATCTCAATGTGGGGTAACCCACCACTCGTAGACCACGAGCTTGAGCCATCTGAGTACCACAAGCCAAACGGAACTACTGAGGAGCTTTGGGCACTCGTAGAGAAGGACCTCAACGAGGCTATCGAGTCAGGTCTCCTCACTGAGAAGGCTAACGCTGACGACAAGACTTGGAGAGTTACAAAGCAGTTCGCTCAGGCACTCCTTGGAAAGGCATATCTCTGGCAGAACAAGTATGAGGAAGCAGCAGCTGAGTTCGACAAGATCATCAATAGCGGTCTTTACAGACTCTACGCTGACTACGAGAACGTTATCGCTTTCACTACAAAGCAGAACTGCGAGAGCATGTTCGAGAGCGTGAAGATCTCAGACCCTAACAACGTCTGGAACAACTTCACAATGCTCCACCTCATGACTCACTACCGTACTGATAAGCTCGTTGACAACTGCTGTACTAACGCAGGTCTCGCAGGTCTCGGATGGGGCTTCCTTAGCCCACAGAAGAACCTCTACGATGATTTCGTAGCAGTAGAGGGTGAAAACGGATATCGTCTCAACGCTACTATGAAGACTTGGGAGCAGATGGTTGATATGGGTATCAACGTGAAAGAGGGTAACACTATCATCAACGAGGGTTACTTCATGTGGAAGACCAGAATCACTGCTGAGCAGGTTCCAGCTGCAGGTTCTAACTTCGTAGACGACGCCAACAGACAGTGGATGCGTTATGCTGAGGTTCTACTCTGCGCTGCTGAGGCTCACTACAAGGCAGGCAACCAGGGCAAGGCTGACGAGTACATGAACCAGATCCGCACACGTGCACAGGCTCCTACAAAGAGCGGTTACACTGAGGATGAGATCAGAAGAGAGAAGCGTATCGAGCTCTGCCACGAGGGTACACGTTTCCAGGACCTCCTCCGTTGGGGCATCGCTGAGGAAAGAATGAAGGATCAGGGCGCTTACTGTCCACTCCTCAACCACAATGGTCAGATCGAGAACAAGGTTTACAACACAGACCCTGCTAAGTTCGGTTTCAAGCCTAAGCACAATCTCCTTCCTTACCCAGGAACTGAGATCCGTCTTAATCCTAACATCGTTCAGAACCCAGGTTGGTAATTTCTTAAATTCGTTCGGAATGGTATGAAACACTGCCATTCCGAGCGAAGTCGAGAAATCTAAAATCATATAGTAAAATAATTATGAAACTAATCCATAAAATATTTGCTGCAGCTGCCTCTTTCCTGGCACTCAGCTCTTGCGTAGAAAGCGCAATCGAGCCTATGACCGGCAAATACGAGAAGCCAGTAGTTTATGAAATGAACACACTTGCTTCACAGTCTGTCGAGAAGGGCGACAAGAACCGCACATTCACTGTTGAACTCAGCGGTGACAATGCTTCAATGACATTGAAGATGGTAAGCGACAAGTATTTCCTTGCTGACGGAAGCTACACTCCAGCTCCTGCAGACCAGGCAAAGAAGAACACTTATATCGTAGGTAACGGCGGTACTACATTCAACAACATCCCTGTTGAGACAGGTTCCATCAAAGTTACTCAGGGCGAAGGAACATACTCATTCGCAGGTATCCTTTGGCTTGCTGACGAGTCTGTAATCGAGGTAAAGTCTACAGTAGCTCTCGTTTACGAAGCTGATCCAGAGCCAGTCAAGCTTACAACACTCCTTTCTGCTACAAGCAACGTGGCAAGCGGAACTAACTCATTGACAATCAACCTTGGAACTGACGGCATTTCATCTACTACAGACCAAACTACTTGGCAGACTGTATGGACAGGAACAGGTAACTACCTCGCACTCGACATCTACTCAGCTGACGGATACCTCCATGAGGGTACTTACACTGCTTGCGCAGTAGGTGGTACAATCAACGAAGGTGAGTTCGGTATCGGCTGGGATCCAGGTGACCTCTGGGGTATCGGTATGGTATTCGAGAACTGGGGTACTTGCTGGTGGGATGTTGCAAATGGTGCAGCAACTATCAACCAGAAGGTTACTGAGGGTACTGTTACTGTAACAAGAAAGGGATCTAAGTGGGTTATCGAGCTCGTATCCGGAGAAGGCAAGGGTATGCTCTGGACTAAGTATGAAGGTGCTATCGACGCTCTTACCGACCCTGCTCTCGGCGGTGGCGGTAACATTGACGACACTGATTATGTAGAGCTCACTAACCTCCTTTCTGCTACAAGCAATGTAGCAAACGGAACAAAATCTCTCACTCTCAACTTAGGAACAGACGGCATTTCATCTACAACTGATCCAGCCACATGGCAGACAGTATGGGAAGGTGAGGGTAATTACCTCGCTCTTGACATCTACTCAGAGGATGGCAAACTTTATACAGGTACATACAATGCTTGCGCTACTGCCGGCACAATCAACGCCGGTGAATTCGGTATCGGTTGGGATCCAGGTGATCTCTGGGGCATCGGTATGGTATTCGAGAACTGGGGTACCTGCTGGTGGAATGTTGCTGGCGGTGCAGCTGTTGCAGCCGGCAAGGTAACAGACGGTACTGTTCAGGTGCTCGTTGAGGGTACTGACCTTGTAATCAAGCTGAAGTCTACTCTTGTCAATGCTAAATTCACTTATCCTGTTGCACAGTTCGTTGACGGCACTGGCGCTCCTATCGAAGTAGTAAACCTTGGTGGTGGTGAAGAACCTGAATTCGAAGGCACAGAGCTTTCTGTTCTCCTTTCTGCAACAAGCAATGTAGCAAACGGCACAAACTCAGTTACAATCAACCTCGCTGAGGAAGGAATCTCTTCAACACAAGACCCTACTACATGGCAGACCACATGGGAAGGTGAGGGACACTACCTCGCACTTGACGTTTACTCTGCTGACGGTAAACTCGCTCCTGGTACCTATACTGCCTGTGCAACAGGCGGCACTATCGCTGAGGGTGAGTTCGGTATCGGCTGGGATCCAGGTGACCTCTGGGGTATCGGTATGGTATTCGAGAACTGGGGCACTTGCTGGTGGGCTGTAGCTGACGGCGCAGCTGTTGCAGAGGCTAAGGTACTCGATGGTACTCTTACTGTTGCTGTTGACGGTGACACTTACACTATCACTCTCGAGAGCTCGGCAGTCAACGCACGTTACGTTGGTCCAATGACCCTTTAACTTAATAGAATAACTGCAGGCCGTCTATATATGGGCGGCCTGTATTTAACCACATAAGACAATAATGAAACGTATTATCATTGCCCTTGCATCACTTGTAATGGCAACAAGCGCTCTTTGTGCACAGGAGTTGACAAACTTCGCTTTCTGGGGACAGAAGCCAGTGGTTTCTCCTGAGGTGCAGAATGACAGCGTAACATTCAGACTTAAGGCAGATTATGCTACTGTAGTAAAGCTCAGCGGTTCTTGGATGCCAAACCCTTGGGGCGGCTCAATCGATATGACACGCGGCGAGAACAACGTCTGGGAAGTTACCATTCCACTTCCAGAGCCGGAAATCTACACTTATAACTTCATCGCTGACGGCGTTTCTGTAAACGACCCTCAGAACGTGATGGTTCAGCGTGACGGTTCACGCTACCTCAGTATGCTCCTCGTTGACGGCGAGCGTACTGAGAACTACAAGTCTGCAGAGCAGAGAGGTACAATCAGCCATCCTTGGTATGACAGCAAGATCCTCGGCATCAACCGTCGTCTCACTGTCTACACTCCTTACGGATATGAGGCTAACCCTAAGGCAAAGTACCCTGTTCTTTACCTCCTTCACGGAGCAGGCGGAGACGAGGAGGCTTGGTCATCAATGGGCCGTACAGCTCAGATTCTCGACAACCTCATCGCAAAGGGTCTTGCGAAGCCTATGATCGTGGTTATGCCTAACGGCAACCCTAACCAGCAGGCAGCTCAGACTTTCGGTCTTCCTACAACTGAGATGGACTGGAGAAACCCAGACAACCGCAACAACTACGTAAGAAGCCTTGTTGAGGAGATCGTTCCTTTCATCGAGAAGAACTACCGCACAGTTGCTAAGAAGTCTCACAGAGCTATCGCAGGTCTTTCTATGGGTGGCGGCCACACAATCGCTGCTTCCGGAATGTATCCTGAGGCATTCGACTACATCTGTCCTCTTTCAATGGGTGCACAGAGAACTCCTGAGCTCGATGCTCAGCTCCAGGGTATCAAGAAGGCCGGCTACAAGCTTTACTGGCTTGCTTGCGGTAACACAGACTTCCTCTTTGAGAACGCTAACGAGCTTGATGCAGCTCTCACAGCTAACGGTCTCGAGCATACATATTTTGTAAGCGAGGGTGGCCACGTATGGGCTAACTGGAGACTCTATCTCAACACATTCGCTCCGCTTTTGTTTAAATAAACGAGATTGCCACGTCGCCACGGCGTGGCTCCTCACAATGACGTAAAACAACAATGAAGAAGATTACAACAATAATCGCTGCGCTTTGCGTTGCATGCACTGCATTCGCACAGCAGGCACTTTGGGGTGGCGCATCAGTTGAGTCACCTGTAGTTAACGAAGACGGAACAGTAACATTCCGCTATCAGGCTCCTAAGGCTGTAAAGGTTACAGTATCAGGTGACTTCCTCCCTACTCAGAAGATGACCTTCAAGATGGGAGACCAGGAGATGACATACGACGCTCCGGGCGTAGGTGAGCTCAAGGAAGGCAGAAACGGTGTTTGGGAGTACACTACAGACTTCAAGGTTGCTCCTGAAATGTACACATATACATTCAACGTAGACGGTAACACCGTCATCGACAATAACAATATGTGGGTAAACCGTGATGTGTCATCACTCACAAGCGCATTCATCGTTCCTGGCGGACGTGCAGACCTCTACACTATCCAGGATGTACCTCACGGTACTGTTGCCAAGGTATGGTACGAGAGTGCCACTGCTGGTTTCGACCGCAGACTCAGCGTCTACACTCCTGCAGGTTACGAGCAGAACAAGAAGGCAAAGTATCCTGTTCTCTACGTTCTCCACGGAATCGGTGGTGACGAAGACGCTTGGATTGCTCAGGGCCGTGCTGCTCAGATCCTCGACAACCTCATCGCTCAGGGCAAGGCTAAGCCTATGATCGTAGTCTTCACAAACGGCAACATCTCTCAGGAGGCAGCTCCAGGTGAGAACTCAACTGGCTACACTCGTCCTTCAATGCAGCTTCCACAGACTATGGAGGGCACATTCGAGACATCATTCCCTGAGATCGTGAAATTTATCGACAGTAATTATAGAACTATCGCCAAGAAGCAGAGCCGCGCTATCTGCGGTCTTTCAATGGGTGGTTTCCACACTCTCTATATCAGTCTCAACAACCCTGATATGTTCGGATATTCAGGAATGTTCTCAGCTGCTATCGGAGTAAGCGATGCATCTGTTTCACCTATCTATCAGGACTTCGACCAGAAGCTTGCTACATACTTCAGCAAGAAGCCTCAGCTCCTCTGGATCGGTTGCGGTGACACCGACTTCCTCATCCAGGCTAACAGAGACTTCGTAAAGAAGCTCCAAGACAACAACTATCCACACGAGTACCTCGAGAACGGTGGTGGACACATCTGGAGAAACTGGAGAATCTATCTCACTGAGTTTGTACCTAAACTCTTCTAATTTAAGAACTTATGTTCAAGAAGATTTCTATAATATTGTCTTCTCTGCTGCTCATCTGCGCATGCGGAGAAGACAATAAGACTCCTCTGAATCAATTGCCTACCGGATTTGATTTCAATATGGTGACAATAGAAAACGTTTCCGAACCGTCCGATGATGGTCTCAGGACAATCGTTCTGAACTTCAAGGACAAGGAAGGAAATGCTCTGAAGCTTACTGCAATGAGCTGGTATTGTCATCTTGAGACCGGAAGATACGAGATTGCTTCGGAGCCAGATGCAAAGCATAAGGCTTCAGCAGAGCTCTCGCTCGGCGAGGAGAAGGTAACTGTTACCGGAGGTACAATTGCAGTCAGCAAATGGAACTACGAATACGATATCGTATTCAATCTGGAGACAGAAAAGGGACATTTTGCAGGAATCGCAGATAACAAGAAGCTCTATTTCGAGACTCAGAAGTACAGTTCGCTTTCAAAGGGAGCCAATGAAATCTATCAGAAGGATCTTACTGTACGAAGCGAAGTGATGAATACTAATGTAAAGTATTCGATATATCTGCCTGAAAGCTATGACGGCACGAAGAAATATCCTGTACTTTACATGCTGCACGGATATGGCGGAAACAACAACGACTGGCTCCAGGACAACACTGGTTCAATCTGGGCAGGTGGCGGAACAATGCCTGCATACGCAAGGGAATATGCAGAAAAGACTGGCAAGGAACTGATCATCGTAGCACCAGACGGTGGAAACAATTTCTACTGCGACGGATTCAACGGAGGTCCTAAGTATATGTCGTTCTTCTTCCAGGAATTCATTCCTTACATCGAGTCTACTTACGCCATCAAGGCGGAGAAGAAATCGCGTGCCATCGGCGGCCTTTCAATGGGAGGATATGGATCACTCTATTACGGTTCCCTCCATCCTGAGATGTTCTGCTACGTTTACGCTTGCTCTGCAGCCATAAATGTAGGCGTGTCAGCACCGGATCCAGCACAGCTCATCGCGCAGGCTGTGAGCGCAGGCAAGATTGACGAACTGCCTGGATTCACACTTGAAATCGGAACTGAAGACACAACTGTGGGCAGCAATGATCCGTTCATCAACATGCTTTCAGGCTACGGTATCCCATACGAGTACATCACTCGCCCAGGAGCGCATGACTGGCCATTCTGGAATGCATGCAGTCCTAAGATCATCCACAAGGTTATGACAATATTCGAATAAACACAAACAATAACTAATGAAAAAAATCTTTGCAATCGGAGCTATGCTCCTTGGTTCTGTGGCTATGTTTGCACAGCCGCAGCTTACAAAAGACAACATCGACGAGGTTATCGCTGCGATGACTCTCGAAGAGAAGGCAACACTGCTCGTTGGTAGCGGATGGGGCAGTATGACTGCCGGCAGTATGACTGCTTCAGCAACTGCACTGGTACCAGGCGCAGCAGGAACTACACGCTCAATCGAGCGACTTGGCATTCCTTCAACTGTCCTTGCTGACGGTCCTGCAGGTCTGCGCATTTCTCCTAAACGTGACAACGACCCTAACACTTACTATTGTACAGGTTTCCCTGTAGGTACAGTGATGGCAAGTATGTGGGACACTGCTCTCGTGCAGGAGCTTACAACAGCTATGGGTGAAGAGGTTCTCGAGTATGGTGCTGACGTTCTTCTCGCGCCAGGTATGAACCTTCATAGAAATCCACTCTGCGGACGTAACTTCGAGTACTTCTCAGAGGACCCGTTCCTCACAGGTAAGATTGCAGCCGCTTACATCAACGGTATCCAGAGCAACGGCGTGGGAGTGAGCGTAAAGCACTTCGCAGCGAACAGCCAGGAGGTCAACCGTATGGAGAATGACTCACGCGTGAGCCAGAGAGCCCTCCGCGAGCTCTACCTCAAGGGATTTGAG
>JAZKYT010000034.1:0-3238 GCA_045612265.1 Candidatus Cryptobacteroides sp. | reverse complement strand
GATTTCCAAAAAGTGTTCCGTTGTACTAAGCGCCAACCCACTTTGTGGGTATGTCTTGATGGCTGTATAAACGAAAAAAGCACAGCGTTTAGCTGTGCCTTCTTGTAGCGGGACCCAGGATTGAACTGGGGACCTCATGATTATGAATCATGCGCTCTAACCAGCTGAGCTATCCCGCCATCATGCGTCCATACTTGTTTGTTGAGATAGAAGGACTCGAACCCTCACTGACAGAGCCAGAATCTGTAGTGCTACCATTACACCATATCTCAATTTGGCTTCCCTTTTTGATTTTGGGATTGCAAAGGTATGAATGTTTTGTTAATTTGCAAAATATTTTGCGAAATTTTCTGATTTTTTAGCTAAATTGGACGAATATTCATAAATGATAGGCAATATGGCAAATGTTTATGCGGAAAGGATTGAGGCTTTGAGAGCCTTGATGGCGGATAACGGTTGGGATGCAGTGGTGGTCAGTGGTTCTGATCCTCATGCGAGTGAGTATCCGGCAGCACGTTGGCAGCAGGTCAGATGGTTGAGCGGATTCACAGGTGAGGCTGGTGACCTTGTCATCACGATGGATCATGCAGGACTCTGGACGGATTCCAGATATTTCATTCAGGCTGAGACCCAGCTCTCAGGAACAGGAGTGGAACTGCATAAGACCAGGGTTCCAGGCGAGGTCCCAATTCCGCAGTGGCTTTCCGGCAAGGCAAATGTCGTTGCTCTTGATGGCCTTTGCTGGAATCTTGATGCCGTGAAGGAGCTGGAGGCTGAATCTCATGTTGAGGATGTCCCTGATATGCTCGACAATCTTTGGCATGATCGTCCCGGCGTGCCTGTCACTCCTGTCACAACACTTGATGTAGAGAACTTCGGCGGTATTCCGAGGGAGGAGAAGGTGTCGTGGCTTCGCAGGTGGATGCTTCTCCAGGGAGTGGATGCCGTCTTGCTTACTGCCCTTGATGAGATTGCATGGATGCTCAATGTGCGTGGCAGTGACATAGAGTATAATCCTCTGGTCATCTCCCACCTTCTTGTCACTCATGACTACGTGAAGTGGTATTCCAGAAAGTCACAGCTTGATGATGTGCTGGATCCGGATACGGAAGACAGCTATTCAGAGCTGACAGTTGACGGGGTGTGTATCGAGGGATATGAGGATATCTATGATGGACTCCAGGCTCTCGCGGCTGAGGCGGAGGATATAAAGCTCTTTGTGGATCCGTCCACATTGAACTACCATATATATAAATGTATATGTGACAACTTCAATCTCACTTCTGTCAGCTTCGGCAAATCGCCGGTGATTCTTGAGAAGGCCGTGAAGACACAGTCGGAAATCGAGAATATGAGACAGGCATATATTGATGATGGCGTTGCAATGGAGCGCTTCCTGCATTGGCTGGAGATTGAGGTTGCGAGCGGCCGTCCTGTCAGCGAATGGGAGGCATCGGAGCGACTGACAGCTTTCCGCGCTGAGATTCCGGGATATCGCGGCAACAGCTTCGAGAATATATCTGCTTATGGCGCTGGTGCTGCCCTTCCGCATTACAGTACTCCGCGTGAAGGCTCTGCAATCATCCGTCCTTGCGGTCTGTATCTTGTGGATTCCGGTGGACAATATCTTTCCGGCACAACCGACATCACCCGCACGGTTCCGATGGGACCTTGCACCGATCTCGAAAAGGAAGACTATACTTTGGTCTTGAAGGGAATGATTGCGCTTTCGATGGCGGTATTCCCTAAGGGCACCACAGGACATCATCTTGATGTACTGGCCCGTATGCCGCTATGGAAGGCAAAGCGCAACTTCGGCCACGGAACCGGCCACGGAATCGGCTACTACCTCTGTGTGCACGAGGGACCGCAGAGCATCCGCTGGCAGTACAACCCTCAGCCGCTTCTTCCGGGAATGGTGACTTCGAACGAACCTGCTCTCTATCGCGAAGGCATGCACGGCGTCCGTCACGAGAACATCATCCTCTGCAAGGATGCAGGGTCGTCCCAGTTTGGAGAGTGGAACGAGTTCGAGACTCTCACACTCTGTCATTTCGACACAGCAGCCGTCCTTCCTGAACTGCTCTCTGCAGACGAGCTTGCATGGCTGAATGCATATAATGCGCGTGTATATGAGACTCTGGCTCCTCTTCTTCCTGAAGACGTTGCCCTTTGGCTCCGCAGCAAGACGCTTCCTCTATAGACTTATATCTTTATTACACGAGAAATAATCTTCGGATATTATTGAGAATCGTCTCTGCTGAAGATGTTCAAATAAAAACGGCTGGTCAGTTGATCCTGACCAGCCGTATGTTTTATGTCATTGCGAGAAGTAATCGCGACAATGTATTCTGATTAGCAGCAACCGCAGCAAGCACCGCCGATGAAGCCGTTTGCCTGAAGGAATGCGTTAACTGCAACAACAGAGAAACCGAGAACGATGATGCCTACGAAGATCTTGCCGAGGCAGTAGAGTCTCTTCTCCCAGATTGAGTTGCTCAAACCGATTGTCTGGAATGCGCTCCAGAAACCGTGTGTAAGGTGGAAACCGAGAGCAGCGAACCAAAGAACGTAAAGAACTACCATCCAACCGTTCTTGAATGTCTCGTTGAGGAGGAGGTATGGGTTCTCAGCATGGTGACCCTGGAACTCCTTGAGCTGCATGTCAGCCCAGAAGTGGTTGAGGTGGAATGCTACGAGACCGAGAACGATAACGCCGAGAACGAGCATATTCTTAGAAGCCCAAGACTCTGCCTTACCCTTGCTGCCGCCAGCATAACGCTGGTAACCGCCACGAGCTTTGAGGTTGCCTGCTGTAAGGATAAATGCGTAAACAATGTGTACGAGGAAACCAGCTGCGAGAACTGGAACCATGATGGTCACGATAGGAAGCGCCATGAAATCGCAACCTGCCTGGAAAAGTCCGTCTGCTGCACCATATGTGCCCTTGAATGAGTCAATAACCGAGAAAAGGTTGATTGTCATGTGAAGAAGAAGGAACATGATAAGGAAAAGGCCGCTTACGCTCATGATAAGCTTCTTTACGATAGAAGAAAGTGCCATAGTTGTTATAATGTTTTATAGTTAATATTCTCAATGAATATGCTCATCTAACATGCAAAGATATATTCTTTCTTGGAAGTTTCATAATAATTCGATACTTTTGTTTGCTTGAAATTTTGAAACAAATATCGTTATGAGCACATACAAACGCGTTCTTTTGAAATTGAGCGGTGAG
>JAZKYT010000033.1:0-66803 GCA_045612265.1 Candidatus Cryptobacteroides sp. | reverse complement strand
TCGTGAACGGGAGGGGCCCGCGACGTAGTCGTGGGAGGGATGAAGTCGGAACTTGTTACGACGAACCAAGCCAAACTTATCCTACCGTCACTGTCGTCATATATAAATGAAAAAGGAGATGACTTTATTAGTCATCCCCTTTTCTATTCATCAATATACTCCAAAGATAAGGATTTTAGTTATTTTTGCACCTATGAGCAAGACAAACAAGTACAAGGAAATATATAAGCAGATCGAAAGCGTGGTCAATGGTGAGACCGACCAGATTGCTAATATGGCCAACACTGCTGCACTGTTGCACGAGGCGTTTGACTTCTGGTGGACAGGATTCTATATCGTCAAGGACAGTCAGCTCGTTCTAGGCCCGTTTCAGGGTCCTGTAGCGTGCACTCGCATCGGTTTCGGCAAAGGAGTGTGCGGAACTTCGTGGGAAAGGCGCGAGACCATCATCGTGCCGGATGTGCACAAGTTTCCTGGCCATATTGCCTGCAGCAGCCTGTCACAGAGTGAGATAGTTGTTCCGATGTTTTGCGATGACCAGGTGTATGCCGTGCTGGATATCGACAGCAAGGAACTCGCTACCTTCGATGAGGTGGACAAGGAGTGGCTGGAGAAGATTGTTGAACTGCAACTCAAGAAATAATGGTGATCAACGACAAAACAGCTCTTGTGCTTGAAGGAGGCGGACTTCGTGGGGTATTCACCTGCGGAGTGCTTGACTGTTTCATGGATCACGGCATCAGATTCCCTCTCACGATTGGTGTAAGCGCGGGAGCCTGCAACGGACTTTCGTATATGTCAGGACAGAGAGGCAGGGCCAGGATAAGCAATATAGACCTGATGGAAAAGCATCACTATGTCGGCTTCAAATACCTTCTGACCCAGGGCTGCATAATGGATTTCAAGCTTCTTTTCGAGGACTTTCCGGAGAGGATAATACCATACAATTATGAGGCATATTTCTCAAATCCTGACAGGTTTGTGATGGTTACTACCAACTGCCTCAGCGGCGAGGCCGAGTATTTCGAGGAGAAGTCCTCGTCCGAGAGGGTCATGAGCATTGTCAGGGCATCGAGCAGCCTCCCGTTTGTCACAAAGATCACTTATGTGGACGGCATACCGATGCTTGACGGTGGCATTGCCGACTCCATCCCTGTCAGATACGTATTGGAGCAAGGCTATGATAATCCTGTGGTGATCCTCACCCGTAACAAAGGTTACCGCAAGAAGGAAAACAAGATGCGTGTAGCAAAGACCATGTATCGCAAATATCCTAACCTGCAGCAGGCCCTTTCAAGACGCAATGCCGTCTATAACCAGACAATGGATCTGATCGAGAAGATGGAAGAGGAAGGAAAGATCACTGTCATCCGTCCCATCAGACCGGTTGAAGTCGGCCGTATGGAAAAGGATACAGCCAAGCTCGCCGCCCTGTATCAGGAGGGATATGATATAGCATCGCAGTTCATTTCGCTTATTCGCCAATAATATGTTAGTGACCCTTTGCATAATAGCCGGATTGATTCTGGCCCTCGTACCGAATATCCTCTGGTTTGTCGGATGGATAGGTTGCAGGATTGCAGGAGTCTGCCTGCCATATAGATACTTCGGTATCGCAGCTTTAGTCATCCTCGTAATCTTCTGGGCAACACTCGCCTACGGATACTTCATCGGCAGATGGAAGATTGAATCCAAGGCTATTGAATATGCCCATAAGGATATTCCTGAGGCGTTCGACGGATTCAAGATCGTGCATATATCAGACCTCCATCTTTCCACCTTTGATGACTCTCCTGAGCGCTTTAAAAAGTTCATTGACCAGATCAACAGGCACAGCCCTGACCTGGTCTGCTTTACCGGCGACATGGTCACAATCGGAAGGAGCGAAGCGGAGCCGTATACTGACATTCTCAAGAACATATCGACTGAACACGGTGTTCTTTCTGTACTTGGCAATCATGATTTCATGATCTATGGATTCAATCCGGATGGTGACAGGGAAAAGGCTGTGGAAGAGCTTGCAGCATATCAGAAGGATGTTCTCGGATGGAAACTTCTCAGGAACGAGAGCCATATCATTGAGGCTGAGGATGGGTCAAAGATCACGTTCCTTGGCGTGGATAATGCCAATTTCGGCAATCAGGGATTCCACACCATCCATAAGGGCGATTTGAAGAAAGCTATGGAAGGAACTGACGGGTTCAGGGTACTTCTGTCCCACGATCCAAGCCATTGGAGCGCTGAGGTTGTACCTGAAACTGATATTCCTCTGACTCTTTCCGGCCACACACATAGTGCACAGATCAAGTTCTTCGGATGGACTCCGGCCAAATGGACATTCAAGGAGATTGCCGGCAGATATGACAATGGAGACCAGACCCTGTACATCAATGTCGGTCTCGGCTGCACCGCCCCGTTCCGTCTCGGCGTCAATCCGGAGGTGACAGTCATCACTCTCAGGGCATTGTAAAATTGAACCAATCAGAAATGAAAAGATATTCTAAAGAAATATACATTGCAATCGTCGCAGTCGCGGCATTCAGCCTTTTCGGCTCATATATTCCTGGACTGAAATTTCTTTCCAAGTTGTGCACACCTCCTGTATTGCTGTTCATCGGCCTTGCATACGCTTTGCTTTGCGGACAGGGATATCCGGACTTCAACAAGAAGATGTCCAAGAAGCTTCTTCAGTATTCTGTCGTGGGTCTTGGATTCGGAATGAACCTCTATGAGTCATTGGCATCAGGTCGCGAAGGTATGCTGTTTACAATCGTTTCCGTTATCGGAACCCTTCTCATCGGCATGCTGATCGGAAGGAAATTCCTGAAGGTCGACAAGGAAACTGCATATCTGATCAGTTCAGGTACAGCGATTTGCGGAGGTAGCGCCATAGCTGCTGTCGGTCCCGTGATCAAGGCAAAGCCAGCAAACATGTCTGTCGCACTTGCGGTGGTGTTTGTGCTGAATGCAATCGCCTTGTTCATATTCCCTTCAATCGGTCATTGGCTGGGACTCTCTCAACAGGAGTTCGGCACATGGGCTGCGATTGCCATTCATGACACAAGTTCCGTTGTCGGAGCTGGTGCAGCTTACGGTGAAGAAGCCCTGAAAGTAGCAACTACAATCAAGCTGACCCGTGCTTTATGGATCATTCCTCTTGCACTTGCAACGTCATTCATATTCAAGAGCAAGGACCATAAGATCACCATTCCATGGTTCATATTCTTCTTTGTGGTGGCTATCCTCCTGAACACCTTTGTCCTGGACAGCATCCCAGAAGTCGGCAAAGTGGTTTCCGGCATTGCCCGCAAGTTCCTGACTCTTACGATGTTCTTCATCGGGGCCTCGCTTTCGACAGACGTGCTTCGTTCAGTCGGAGTCAAGCCGTTGATTCAGGGCGTGCTTCTCTGGATTGTGATAAGCATCGGTTCACTGCTTTATATCATCCTGTAATTGACCTGCCAAAGAATCAATGGAAAACATCATATACATAATACTTCTTGCAGCAGGAGCCAGCTTCATCCAGCGCACCATCGGCTTCGGGTTCGGCATATTCATCATGACCGCACTACCCTTTCTCATGCCGTCGTATGCCGAGGCCGTAACCCTATCCGGTCTGCTTTCCCTGACCTCTGCCACAGTTGTGATGATTCAATATCTGAAGTATGTGACCTGGAAGCGCCTTCTTCCGATGGTGGCAGCATTCAGCATATTCTCTACCATTGCGATTCTGATGCTTGACCGCATCGAAGGTCCGATGATGAGAAGGGTTCTTGGCTGCGTGCTTATATTCCTCAGTTTCTATTTCAGTTTCTTCAAAGAAAGACTTCAGAAGTATATACGTCCGACTGCCGGTTGGCTGCTCGGCACAGGCTCCGTAAGCGGCGTGATGGGCGGTCTTTTCGGAATGCATGGTCCTCCGGTGGTTCTATACCTTGTCGTCTCGGAACCAAGCAAGGATCACTATATGGGTATGATCCAGACCTACGCCGTGATCACAAACATCGTGATGCTGGGAGTCAGGGCCTACAACGGCTATGTCACCCCACTCGTAGGCACAACTTACCTATATGCCCTTGCAGGTCTTGCAATCGGAGTTCTGGCCGGCAACTGGGCCTTCAAACGAATTCCAAGCAGGCTCTTCACCTATATCGTCTATGCATATATCGGCATCAGCGGAGCGATTATCTTATACTATTCCACACTATCACTCGTGTGAGTAATTTCCTCATCATGCCCGCATTTCTGGCATTTGAGATATTCTATCTGAACCGTCACATGGTGGCGGCGGCGTTCAGTCCAGCTTCTGAGTGTCCTGTTTGAACCTGCCTCCTTAGTAGTGTGCTCTATATATTCATCATATGTATAGTGCTCAGGGTCGCTCCATCCTACTGTTTCCAGTGTATGCATCGCCTTACAGTTCTCACACCTGCTGTACGCTACCCAATTGGAGATGTGTAAACCGAAGCCGTAGAATATAAATAAGGCGAGAACTATAATCATCCAATACGGAAGGTATAGGAGGTATAGAAATACAAGATATATTACTGAAGAATAAAACATCAGTCCTTCATACGCGTTATTACTTAGCCACTTGAACCTATGAGTAAGTGACATGAGCGCCGCTAAGAACATGAGATGCGAATTCAAAGTCAGCCAGCAGAGCCACACCAGGAAAGCAATTATAATAACCTTCAGGACCTTTGCCATATTTTTAGACTCCTGATTCTCCTTGATTATATCATCAATGTCATTATACTTTGGCTTGGTTAAATACGAGTGGCTGCGCAGCTTTATGTACAGACGCGAGCTTGCAATTCTCTCTGCAAAAGGGATCCATTTTTCAACGAACTGCAGCTTGCAAGGATCTTTCAGATCATAGCTTACCAGAGTGTCATTCTGGAACTTTGCCTTTACAGTTTCAAACTCATTTCTGTTCCAATATTCCTTCACATGCAGAGGGAATATCACCACCTTGCTTCCATCTTCTCTGATATCGATCGATTTAGCATTACCGTAATACGTCTTCATGAGCTTATCCAGCTTCATTCCCTCCTTGAAATGCTTTTTCATCCAGCGGGAGGTCACATAGATGTATGGTTTTTCCGTCGTGGTTTCATATACGACAGAATTAACACCGAACGAAGACACAGGCACAACATCTCCATTCGAGAGCGTATGGATATTTCCATCTGAATCCTTTACAAGAAACTTATACTTGCTGTCAGGAGATATCTGGACATAGGTGCAGATACTACCGACTTCCAGACCAGCCTTATTATCAAGTTCCTCAACAACCATCTCATTACCGAAAGCCGTCATATATACCCATCCTCGCTCACCTTTTTCTGTCTGCACCTGGAAGTATGAAGTAGTATAAGCCAGGACTTCTACCTTCTCACCCTTATTGAGGAGACAGATCTCAGAGTTATCCGTTAAATCCAGCAAAGGGCACGTTGCCGCAATCTCAGCTTCCTTTGTCTTGAGGGAAGGGTTAAGCGGCTTGAAGGCATCTGTGATGAGAATAGTGGACCCGATGGCGAAAAACGATATCAATCCTACAGTCCATGCATCGAACTTATGCTTTCTTGGCTGGCCTGATATCCAGAAGAACATTATAGTCCTCAAGGCACGCAATATCGCCTTGAACGGGTTCTGCTTTACATTCTGTTCCATATAGAAAAAGTTTATACTATGTAAAGATAGGATATAAATCTATTTGTAACAATTAATTAACAATAAAACTATTGCAGGTCTGCAAAATTGCCGTACCTTTGCACCCAGTTATTAGTTTTAGTGTTATTAATTATGTGGTTAGTATGAGGTGCCTCACGAGAGTGACGCAGCTCATTTTTTTATATCTATCGCAAAGATTTGTACATTTGCAGCGCTAAAGGATAGTTATTATATGAAGGTATTGATTACAGGGACTTCGCAAGGCATTGGCAGGGCGATCGCAGAAAAGTTCTTGTCCATGGGACACAGTGTCATCGGTATTGACAGGCAGCAGCCGTCGATTGCCGCTGATTCTTATGTTCATCATCAGTGCGATGTAAGGGATTTTTATAATCTACCTGAAATTGAGGATGTGGATATCCTGATCAACAATGCAGGAACCCAGAACGAGGGAGATATCGACACCAATCTCAAGGCCTTGATCAAGGTCACAGAAAAATATGGAGTGCGCGCCGGCATCCGTTCCATCCTCAACATAGGATCTGCCAGTGGCCACACAGGAGCAGAGTTTCCTGAATATTGCGCAAGCAAAGGTGGAGTGATTGCATATACAAAGAATGTTGCCCTTCGTGTCGCACAGTTCGGTGCCACATGCAATAGCCTTGACCCAGGCGGGGTGCTAACACCACTCAATGACTGCGTGGTCAATGACCCTCAGCTTTGGAATGAGATCATGGAGCAGACACCGCTGAAGCGTTGGGCTACAGCTGAGGAGATCGCTCAGTGGGCCTACTTCCTCACAGTTGAAAATACATTCTGCACAGGCCAGAGCATCGTCGTGGATGGCGGAGAGTCAATCAACTCTCATTTCGTATGGCCGACAAATATGTAACAATTAATTAACATGGAAACTATTGCGGGGTATCGAAAAAGCCGTACCTTTGCACCCGGTTATTAGTTTTAGTGTTATTAATTATGTGGTTAGATGAGGCATCCTCGCGCGAGCGACGAAGTCTCATTTTGTTTTATAGCACTACCTTCCACCTGAGTCGCCAGATGCCATTGTCATAAGAATGGCTGATGATCTTGAAAGTACCGATTTCACTGGTATTGGCGACATGAGCACCGATGCAGGCACAGACATCATAATCCCCTATTCTCACTATTCTAAGTGTCTCAGAGGCATCTTCAGGAAGTTTGCTGAGGTCTACAATCGAGGCTGCCTGTTCTCTGGTGACATATTCGATTGTCACATCCAGATTCCTGGATATCACTTCATTGACCGTTGACTCGATCTGAGCTACCTGCTCCGGAGTCGGTTCTGCATCCAGAATATAGTCGCATTTGGATTTCTTCTTCTCCACATGGGCATTCCTCGAACGAGGGCAGCCGAACATCCTGACCATGGTCTGATTCAGGAGATGTTCCGCAGAATGAGACTGCTCGTGCTCCTGTTTGTGATGTGCGTTCAGTACTGGTGTATCCATGATATTATAGCTTTACCTTCTGCAAATTTATAATATATAATTCATATATTTGCAGGGCATTTTTAAAACTACATTATGGATAAGGTATCGGAAAACCCTTTCAAAAACCGAACTGACGTGATGTCACCGTACGTCATTGTCACTGTTCTTTTCGTGATGTGCTACGTTGTTTCGAACCTGATGGCTGTGAAGGTCATCGGCTTCTTCGGACTTTTCTACTTCGACGCCGGCACAATCACCTTCCCTCTGGCATATATGCTTGGTGACGTTCTCACCGAAATATGGGGCTATAAGACGGCTCGCAAGACCATTCTTCTTGCGTTCTTCTGTAATATATTCGTGGTTGTGTGCACGCAGATAGGCGTATGGCTTCCGTCTCCGGATTACCTCGATGCCACTGCCAATGCCTACGACACAGTATTCTCGTATGTTCCGCGCATCGTGCTCGGTTCGCTGACCGGTTTCCTTCTCGGAGAGCTTTCGAATGCATGGCTCATGGACAAGATCAAGTCTAAGACCAAAGGCAGACACCTCTGGGTGCGCACTATCGGAAGTTCCATCGTGGGATATCTGTTCGACACCATTCCATTCGTGCTTATCGCCTTTCTCGGTGTGCTGTCGACCCGCGACCTGCTGCTGATGATTGTGAGCCAGTACATCATGAAGCTCGTCATCGAATCGTTCTTCGGCACTCCTATGGCTTATGCGGCGGTTGCATATTTGAGAAAGATAATGAAGTAACGTAAGTCAGAAAGTTTTTGTTAAATTTACGCTTTCTTAACATTTTGGCTATGCTTAAACGACTGACAATCTTCGTCAAGGAGATCACAAATCTTGACGGCCACATCGACACAGATGCTGCCGAAAGATCAATCAGAAACAATATTGAGTTCAAAGGTCCTAATGCATGGATCCTCGCGGTGGCCATAATCATTGCCTCTGTCGGTCTTAACGTAAACTCCATTCCAGTCATCATCGGCGCCATGCTTATCTCGCCTTTGATGGGTCCAATCTTCGGACTCGGACTGGGTCTTGGAATCAATGACATCAACCTGATGAAACAGGCTGGAAAGAACCTCCTCGTGATGGTATCCATCAGTCTTGTTGTTTCATTCATATATTTCCTTGTCACTCCGCTCAGCCTCAGCAATCCGACTGAGCTTCTCGCCCGAACAAGACCTACAATCTTTGACGTATTCATCGCCCTGTTCGGCGGTTTTGCGGGTATCTTCGAACAATGCCGCAAGGAGAAAGGCACTGTATTCGCCGGAGTTGCCATCGCGACTGCCTTGATGCCACCTCTATGTACTGCCGGCTTCAGCCTTGCCACCGGTAATTTCAGCAGTTTCCTTGGGGCTATATATCTGTTCTGCATCAACTGCCTCTTCATCACACTTGCAACTTACACCCTCGTAAAATATTTCAACTTCAAGAAAACGGAGTATGTCGATGAGAAATTCGCGCTCAAGACTCAGAGAATCACTTCCATCCTCATCGTCCTCTTCCTTGTTCCAAGCATCTGGTCAGCTGTTATTCTAGTGAAACAGAACAACTTCGACCAGCATGCAACCGACTTTGTCGAAGCTCACCGCTCCATCGGAAACAGTGTCATATACGACTATAAGATCGAGCACGAGGATGGGTCGGTGTTGAAGGTATTCATGACAGGAGAAACCTTGAGTGCCAGCGGCAAGAACAACCTCTTTGCCTATGCAAAAGAATACGGCATCAAAGAGGAACAGATCATCATCAGGGAATATACAACCCAGAACACAAAAGAAGACGACACCGTATTCAAAGGTATATATGAACGTCTTGGATCGAAGATCGAAAGGCACGAACAGACTATCGAAGATCTCCGTCTTCAGCTTGAGCAGGCCAGGAAGGAGGAACTTCCGTATCTTCAGTTGGCAAATGAGATTGCAGCTACATATCCAGAAGTGAAGCATGTGTATATGGGCCAGGGAGCTCATATCTCCTTGGACAGCCTGTCTACCACTCCTTGCCTTATGGTGGAGATCAAGACTGATTCGCTGATGAGCACAGCAACGTTCGCTCAGTTCAAGAGATGGATCCAGGTGCGTCTCCAAGTTGAGAATATAGAGGTTCAGAATACTATAAATCAATAAGTTATGGATAAATACACTGCCTCTCCCACAAGGTATGACGAGGCTGATACAATCTATCGCAGATGCGGCAACAGCGGAATATTGCTTCCTAAGGTCAGTCTTGGATTCTGGCAGAACTTCGGAGCTGAGGCTTCGTATGACAACTGCCGTGAGATTGCCCGCATGGCTTTTGACAACGGTGTGACACACTTCGATCTTGCAAACAACTACGGTCCTCCTCCAGGTTCGGCCGAGGAGATGGTGGGCAGGATGCTGAAGGACGATTTCGCGCCTTATCGCGACGAGCTGTTCATTTCATCCAAGGCAGGTTACGAGATGTGGCCCGGTCCATACGGCAACTGGGGTTCCCGCAAATATCTGATGGCAAGTCTTGACCAGAGCCTCTCACGCATGGGCCTGGATTATGTGGACCTGTTCTATATTCATAGGTTCGACCCTGTGACACCGCTGGATGAGACCTTGCAGGCGCTTGTAGATATTGTACGCTCTGGCAAGGCACTATATATCGGTATTTCGCGATGGCCGCTTGAAGCCCTGAAATATGCCAATTCTTACCTTCGTGAGCGCAATGTAGCACCGCTGATCTATCAGGACAAGATCAATCTTCTTGACAGGTCGGTAGAGGAAGAAGGTAAACTGGACTTTTGTCATGATGCCGGCATAGGAGTCATCGCTTTCTCTCCTCTTGCGCAGGGACTTCTCACTCCTCGATATCTGAACGGCATTCCTGAAGATTCCCGTATGGCAAAGCACGGCTCCTTGAGCGCTGATGTGCTCACTCCGGAGCTTCTTGAGCAACTCAGGACATGGAATGCAGAGGCTATTGAACAGGGTGAGACAATGGTAACCATGGCCCTTAAGTGGGTTCTGGCTCAGAAAGGCGTGACTTCAGTCATTGTGGGAGCACGCACACCGGAGCAGTTTGCAGAATCACTCAAGTGTCTTTATTAATTGTTTGGGGATATGATTATTGATTTCAGCAGGATGGACGTGACAGTCCTTCCGAATTTCAAGGGTGGCGAGAAGGAATTTGCTGCCAATATGCTCTTTGACGGTACCAACAGAATCTTCAAGGGAGTCCTTGTTCCAGGTGCTACCATCGGAATGCACACCCATGACGACAGTTGCGAGGTGATATTCATTCTGGCAGGTCACGGAACCATCGTGGAGAAGGAGCCGGGTGCAGAGTCTGAGACCGTGTCGCCGGTTGCTCCAGGAGACTGCCTCTACTGTCCTAAAGGCCACTCACACAGCCTTAAGAACACGTCGGAAGAAGGTGACCTTGTTTTCTATGCAGTTGTACCAAAACAGTAACCAGTTCCTAAAAAAGTAATTGCCTTATGAATATGATACCAGAATGGGCTAAGGAAATGAATTGTGCTGTCACTGTCTGTGACAAGGAAGGCGTGATTCTTTATATGAATGACAAGGCGAAGGAGACATTCGCAAGCCATGGAGACCTCGTGGGTAAAAGTCTCATCCCATGCCATAGCGAGCGGTCAAGAGGCATCATCGCCGAACTTCTTGCAAGCGGCGGTTCGAATGCATATACGATTCAGAAGAACGGTCTGAAGAAGATGATCTATCAGACTGCCTGGAGAGAGAACGGCGAAGTGGCCGGATTGGTCGAGATTTCGATGGTGATTCCGGAGGATATGCCGCATTATATCCGTTAGACCTATCTGATTGTTACCACGGTGACTGCAGGGTCGCCGACAGAATAGCTGCATCTGAGAGCAAGGACTTCGTCCAGTTCCTTTCGGATTGCAGCTTTTAATATGCCGTCACCTAGGCCGTGGATGAAGGTGATTGTTCTGCCGCGATGGCGGGCATTATCCCTTACAACCTTTCGGAAAGTCTCCATCTGGAACTCCAGCTGCTGCCCTTTGGGAACGTTCTTGCCACCTGGAATCGCCTCAATGTGCAGATCGACTTCCAGCGTGTTAGAGTTTGGTTTTGAAAGGTTTGCATTAGAGGATGCCGGAGTTTTCTTATGTTTGACTTTGCTCTGCTTCAACGCGGTGATCTCGCCGTCATCGGTGACCGCAAACTCCCCGTACGCAGCCTTGATCACAAGTCCATCCTCCAGTTCGATTCCCACAGTCCTGCCCAATGACACAATCTTGCCACGCAGGTCGGAATCCATCAGAACAACCTTCTGTCCCACTTTCAGAACCCTGCCGGCTGCTGGATCATAGTGCTGTTCTTTGGGTGTGCTGCCTAGCTTTGCTGGACATGCGCAGATTCCAGCGCCCAGGTCGGCAGTGGCAACAGAAGACGGCTCTGAAAAGGTTACCTTCCCTTTCAGAGCACTGAAATCCGATATGACATTCTTCTTTGCCAACGTTATAACCTAACATCCGGTACCATCAAGATTGCAGGCAGTCTTTGCCTCTTGCGAAGTTCCTGCATCAGTCTTTTCAGGAAGTCCATCAGCCTTTCCATTCAGTGAAGCATCATAGTGCTTAAGCGAAATGATCACAGAACCATCCTCCTTCACAAAACAAGGAATGCCGATATTGCCACGCTCGCGAACCTTTGCAAAAGCCGGATGATTGTCACGCAGTACCAGGAACTCCTTCAGACTGCGCGCCTGCTGTCCGATATCCACCAGCTCATATGCCGGATTATCCTTATACCTCGCCTTGACCTCAACACAGTCCGGGCAACTTTCCATCACATACACCTTAACCATAACATTATCTTTATCGTTTCACAAAGATAGTAAATCCTAATATCTTTTGGATTTCAAACCTTAGTGCCCACAAATATATCACTAAGACAATATATAAAAGCTTAGCGGGCACCAAGGGTAAGTCATATGACCCTTAGTGCCCACAAAAGTGCCTGACAAATTATATAAACACGATTGACGGGCACTAAGGTTTGCTATCTACAATTACTCTGCTGGAGTCCACTTGCAGCGGACTGGCGAGATGATAGCACCTTCTTTCTTAAGTTCAGCAAATACCTTGTCAACTACCTTTCTGTCGAGGCCTGACAATGTTGCCACTTCACCTGCTGCGATTGGCTTTCCAGCCTCTCTCATAACTTTCAATACGAGTTCCTTTTCCATATTATTAACCATTTATTTTTGTTTCCTTATTTTGAATTATTCTAATTTATTGCAAATATAGGGATATGTTTTTAATCTCCAAACATTGTGCTGAAATTTTTGTGATTTTTTTAACTTTGCGCCCCGAATCGTCTCAGGAAATCGAAACAGGAAATAGAAGAATAGGAGACAACTAAAAGGAATGTCAAACAAGAAATCGATAACAGGACATCTGTCAGCACTGATTGCATACTCGATATTCGGATTCAATATCATTGTATGCAAGGACCTGACCAGTGACGGACTTATTCCCCCGCTCGGCATATTCACGCTGAGATCCCTGGTCGCAGGCGGACTGTTCTGGCTCGCATCCCTGTTCCAGCCGAAGGAAAAGATTGAGAGGAAGGACTATATCAAGATCTTCATGGCATCTATGCTGGGATTCTTCACCTGCCAGGTCACATTCCTTGTAGGACTCCCCTACATCACCCCGATGGACTGCTCGGTCATGACGGCCATGGCTCCGATCTACACAATGATCACTGCAGCCATAGTGATCAGGGAACCTATTTCATTCCAGAAAGCTGGAGGCGTCCTGCTCAGTTTTGCAGGAATCATATACCTTATATTAAGAAGAGCAGCAACACCAGGAGGTGCATCGGAAACTACACCGTTCGGTATATTCATGATCATACTCAACGTTTCAAGCTTCTCAATGTACCTCGGAATATTCAAACCTCTGATAAATAAATATTCGGTGGTGACCTTCATGAAATGGATATTCCTTTTCTCAGCACTGGTAGCAGTTCCGTTTTCGACAAAGGGACTCATAAACACAGACTGGGCGGGTATACCGGCAATACAATATGCAGAACTCAGCTACCTCATCATATGCGCGACATTCATCAGCTACTTCCTGATCCCTGTAGCCCAGAAGAGAATCAGACCGACCCTGATCAGCATGTACAGCTATGTCCAGCCCATCATCGCAATTGCAGTGAGCATCTCCATCGGAATGGACACACTCACCTGGCAGAAGGCACTGGCAACCTTGCTGGTGTTCAGCGGACTGATCATCGTGACCTACAGCCGTAGCAAATCAAACCCATAATTGAAGACACAATGCAATAAAAAATCCCTGCATCTCTCCAGCGGAACCAAAACCGTCAGAAATGCAGGGAATATTTTATGAAGCAAAGTTTACTTCTTCAAGAAGCAGGTCTTGAGAACGATGCTGCTGCCATCGATCTTGCAGTCAACCTCTTCAGGATTCTCGGTGAGGCGGATGCTCTTTACCTTTGTTCCGCGCTTGATCACCATTGAAGATCCCTTCACCTTGAGGTCCTTGATCACTGTCACTGCATCACCGTCGAAGAGCTCTGCACCGTTGCTGTCTCTTGCAACATCATCTGCCTCTGCAACCTCCTCAAGTGAGTGGAACTCATATGAGCACTCAGGGCAGACGTAGAGTGAGCCATCGAAGTATACATACTCGCCACCGCATTTAGGGCATTTTGTTATTTCTTCCATATATCCTTTTTCAAATTAAAGATTAGCTGTCTTAGCTGCAACCTCAGCAGCAACTTTTGCGTAATTCTCAGTGCTGTCTGCGAAGAGAATACCGCGTGATGAGTTGATGAGGAGTCCACCATGATCGTTGGCACCGTGAGCGATAACCTCCTCTGCCGAACCACCCTGCGCACCTACACCTGGTACGAGGAAGAAGTTGTCAGGGCAGAAGCTGCGGAGCTCGTCAAGCTTGTCAGCCTTTGTTGCACCAACCACGAACATCATGTTGTCCGGAGTGGAAATCTCCATCATCTCCTCCATAACTGCCTGGTAGAGCGGCTTGCCGTCCTTCTGGGCGTTCTGGAACTGATATGCAGATGCATTTGATGTGAGGGCGAGAACGATAGCCCACTTGTCCTTGTACTCAAGGAACGGAGTCACGCTGTCAGCGCCCATATATGGAGCTATTGTCACTGCATCGAAGTCCATCTCCTCGAAGAATGCCTTTGCATACATCTTCGCTGTGTTTCCGATATCACCACGCTTAGCATCTGCGATGAGGAAGATCTCAGGATACTTTGTGCGGATATAGTCAACTGTTGCATCAAGTGCGCGCATACCGTCGATACCATAGCACTCATAGAATGCGAGGTTTGGCTTATATGCCACACAGTGCGGAGCTGTTGCATCCACAATCGCCTTGTTGAACTCGACGATAGAACGTGCCTTGCCCTTGTAAAGTTCACCCTTGATTGCAAGCTCACCGCTGGCAGCCAAAGCCTTCACATGCTCAGGCATCTTGTCGAAATCCACGTCCAGGCCCACGCAGAGCATGCTCTTCTTCGCCTGAATCTGCTCAAATAACTGTTTTCTATTCATAGTATTCTAATAATATCTATAAAACAATGCGATTGCCTCCATGCCGGCGAAGAGCTGCTTGAGAAGGTAACTCTCGTTAGGTGAATGGATGGTGTCGCGCTCAAGGCCGAAGCCCATAAGAAGCGGATCGATGCCGAGGATACGCTGAAGGTCAGCAAGGATCGGAATAGAACCGCCGCCGCGTGAAGGAACCGGCTCAACGCCATATACCTCAGTCATAGCCTTCTCAGCTGCCTTGTATGCCGGCGAAGAGATAGGAATGAGGAAGCCGTCGCCACCGTGATGAGGGATAACCTCCACCTTCACATAGTCAGGAGCGATTGAAAGGAAGTGCTCAGTGAAGAGTCTTGTGATGGTCTCGCTGTCCTGGTTAGGAACAAGACGCATAGAGATCTTTGCGTGAGCCACTGAAGGAAGCACTGTCTTCGCTCCCTCACCGATATATCCGCCCCAGATACCGTTCACATCAAGACATGGACGGATACCTGTGCGCTCGAGTGTACTGTAGCCAGCCTCACCCTTTACCTCCTTGATGTCAAGGAACTCCTTATATTCCTCAATATCGAACGGTGCGCGTGAAAGCTTTGCACGATCCTCGTCTGAAAGAACCACAACATCATCGTAGAAGCCCTTCACTGTGATGTGACCATCCTTGTCGATGAGTGATGAAACCATATCGCAGAGAACATTGATAGGGTTGGCAACAGCTCCGCCGTAATGTCCAGAATGAAGGTCCTTGTTCGGTCCTGTAACCTTCACCTCCACATATGAAAGGCCGCGCATACCGCAGTTGATTGAAGGTACAGACTCAGAAATCATTGTTGTATCCGACACGAGGATGATGTCTGCAGCAAGCATGTCCTTGTGATCCTTTGCCCATGCAGCAAGTGACGGGCTTCCGATCTCCTCCTCACCCTCGAGGATGAACTTCACATTATGCTTGAGACTTCCCTCGCGAACCATGAACTCGAATGCCTTGATGTGCATGAAGAGCTGACCCTTGTCGTCGTTTGCTCCACGTGCGTAGATTGCACCGTCGCGGATCTCAGGCTCGAACGGATCAGAATGCCAGAGTTCGATCGGGTCAACAGGCTGCACATCGTAGTGGCCATATACGAGGACAGTAGGAAGTGACGGATCCATCATCTTCTGTCCGAATACCACCGGATGACCTGTTGTAGGATATACTGCAGCCTCGTCAGCTCCAGCCTCCATCAAAAGTTCCACAAGACGCTCTGCACAACGCTGCATATCAGGTTTGTGCTGCTCAAGTGAGCTCACTGACGGGATTCTGAGGAGTGAAAAGAGCTCCTCGAAGAATCTTTCTTTATTAGCTTCAATGTAAGTCTTCATAATCATATGGTTATTTTGCAAGACGCTCTTTTGCGTACTTGAGTGTTAGTTTGAATGTCTTCTTGTTGGATGATGGAGCCTCATACATGGCGTCTGTCATGATTGCCTCGCAGATTGAACGGAGACCACGCGCACCGAGCTTGTTCTCGATGGATGTGTCAACGATGAGGTCAAGAACCTCAGGCTCCACGACAAGCTTGATTCCGTCGAGCTCGAACATCTTCTCATACTGCTTCATGAGAGCGTTCTTAGGCTCAGTGAGGATTCTCTTGAGGGCATCCCTGTCGAGGTGGTCAAGATATGTGATGACCGGGAGTCGGCCGATAATCTCCGGAATAAGACCATAAGCACGAAGATCCTGAGCCTCAACATATTGAAGGAGGTTATCTTTATCGATTCTCTGCTTATTTTCAGCTCCGAAACCAATCACCTGAGTGTTGAGTCTCTGAGCAATTCTGCGCTCGATTCCCTCAAATGCACCACCGCAGATGAAGAGGATGTTCTGAGTGTTCACATGAAGGAACTCCTGCTCAGGATGTTTGCGACCACCCTTAGGCGGTACGTTCACAACGCTGCCCTCGAGGAGCTTGAGCATTGCCTGCTGCACACCCTCACCTGATACGTCACGGGTGATTGAAGGGTTGTCGCTCTTGCGCGCGATCTTGTCGATCTCGTCAATGAACACGATACCTCTCTCAGCCTTGGCCACATCGAAGTCAGCCTCCTGAAGAAGACGGGTCAAGATGCTCTCGACGTCCTCTCCCACATAACCTGCTTCAGTGAGCACTGTTGCATCCACAATGGTGAACGGCACGTTAAGAAGCTTTGCAATGGTCTTTGCCATGAGGGTCTTACCAGTTCCGGTAGGGCCCACTATGAGTACATTGGACTTGTCAAGCTCGAGATCAGACGAATCCTCAAGGTTGTTGTTGAGACGCTTGTAGTGGTTATATACAGCCACAGAAAGGAGCTTCTTAGCTCTGTCCTGACCGATCACATATTCATTGAGATAAGCATGGATATCCATCGGCTTATACTCGTTCTCCACCTTGCCCAACTTACCGGCAGAACCTCTTGTCTCCCTCTCGAAATCCTTGAGATAATCCTCAGCAAGCTTCACACAATCAGCACATATACATGCATCCAAGCCCTGAAGAAGCAAAGACACCTCGTCCTCCCTTCTTCCGCAGAACATGCAATATCTGCCGTTATTATTTCCTTTCTTTGACATATTATCTCTTCTTAGTCAGAATCTCGTCAATCATACCATAATCGAGAGCCTCCTGCGAAGTCATCCAGAAGTCACGGTCGCCGTCAGCATAGATCTTCTCGAGCGGCTGGCCTGAGTGCTCTGAAATGATTGTATAGAGCTCCTTCTTTGTCTTCTCGATCTCCTGTGCTGCAATCATGATGTCAGACGCCTGGCCACGTGCACCGCCGAGAGGCTGGTGAATCATCACGCGTGAATGCTGAAGTGCGGTTCTCTTGCCAGGTGCACCTGCGCAGAGAAGCACTGAACCCATCGAAGCAGCCATACCTGTACAGATTGTAGCCACATCAGGCTGTACGATCTGCATGGTGTCGTAGATGCTGAGACCCGATGACACCTGACCGCCAGGAGTGTTGATGTAAAGCGAGATATCGCTTGCACTGTCGTTTGAAGCAAGGAAAAGAAGCTGAGCAGTGATGATGTTTGCAACATCGTCATCGATCGGAACACCGAGGAAGATGATTCTGTCCATCATCAAACGGCTGAACACATCCATCGAAGCCACATTGAGCTTTCTCTCCTCAAGGATGGTCGGGTTGATATATCCGTCAAGAACTGACTCATATCTGTGCATTGTCATCGAGCTGATACCATGCTCAAGACGTGCATATTTATTGAATTCCTTATTCATACCTTTATATAAAAAAGGCCGGCTTTGCGAGCCGGCCTACTAAGTCAAATTATTTCAACTCGCGGAACTTCTCAACTGAGATCTTCTTCTTCTTGAGAGTAACAACCTCACGTACTGCAGCGATTGTCTTCTCATTCTGAACCTGATCGAGAATTCTGCGGCCCTGCTCCTCCTGTGAAAGGATGTTCTTAGCGAATGCCTCGAGCTGCTCCTCAGGAACGTTACCCATTCCGTACATAGCGAACTGGTAAGCAGCGAAAGCCTTAGCGCTAGCAAGAAGATCAGCCTCTTCAATCTTCACGCCATACTTCTCCATGAGGTAGCTGCGGATCATCTGCCACTTGTAGTCAACGATGAAGAGATCCCAATCCTTCTCGATGTCCTCCATAGAGAACTTGCCGTCGTTGATAACGTAGATCCATCTCTTGAGGAACTTCTCAGCTACAGTTACGTTAGCCTTCTCAACGAGATATGTTCTTGCGTCCTTATTGAAACGGTAGTCAGCCTCCTGAGCGTACTCAGCGCGGAGTCTCTCCTCTACCTTAGCTTCGAACTCAGCCTCAGACTTAACTACGCCCTCACCGAATACCTTATCGAAAGTCTCCTGAGTAAGAGGTGCGTTAACAAAAGTCTTCACGTTCTTTACAGTCATCTTCCAAACTGGCTCCATTGCTGCAAGCTCGTCCTTTGCAACCTTGAGCATTGAAGAACGGTCTGTCTCGTTCTCGAATGCCTCAACAACGTTGATGTCCTTGACGTCGCCAGCCTTTACACCTACGAAGAGGTTCTTAGCTGCCTCAGCAACGCTGCGGATAGCTACATAAGTACCCTCAACCTTGTTCTCGCCCTGCTCGAAGTCTACGATGATGAAGTCATCAGCCTTAGCAGCCTCACCCTCCTCGAGTGAACCGTACTGCTTGAGGATGTTCTCCTTCATTTCCTTCTTTGCAGCCTCAGTTGCAGTGATTGTGTAATATACAACCTCATCCTCCTTAGAAAGCTCGAAAGAAACCTCAGGGTTCTGAGCGAGGTCGAACTTGAATGTGAAGTCGTTACCGTCAACCCACTCGTTCTGTGGACCATCCTCGCTTGGAAGTGGCTCACCGAGAACCTTAAGATCGTTCTCCTTGATGAAGTTGTTAAGTGCCTCTGCGATCACATCGTTCACAGACTCACCGAGAGCCTGCTGGCCATACATCTTCTCAACGAGAGATGCTGGTACCATTCCCTTACGGAAACCCTTGATTTCAGCCTTCTTTCTGAAGTCACTGAGTCTCTTCTTCTTTGCTTCTGCATAGTCCTCCTTTGCTACTGAAAGGGTAAGTTCGAGATTGAGATCGTCGATTCTGTTCTGTTCAATTTTCATATCTAAAATTTTTAATCTATTTTCATTTTCTGCCTTACGCACGTGAGCGCACGCGTAAAAGGGCCGCAAAAGTAATCAAATTTTACGAGATTTCAAAATATCATCTCTTACGCCTTGGATATGCCACTCTTGAGTGATACATCTGCTGGATATAGGTCTTGATCACCTCTTTTACCGTATTGATTTCACGAAGCGAAATATCAGCTTCTGTGAACTGGCCAGCTGCGGATTTTCCATCAATTATGCTGTCCACAAGCCTTGATATATTCTCTGGAGAGTAGTCTTTAAGACTGCGAGAAGCAGCCTCTACAGCATCAGCGATCATAAGGATCACCTGCTCCTTGGTTGTAGGCTTATGACCGTTATAGTAGAAGTCTGCAACATCTTCCGGATCACCTCCATCATTGAGATATTTCGTATAGAAATAACCTGTATTGGATGTACCATGATGCGAAATAATGAACTCCCTGAGCACCTGTGGTAGATGGTGTTTTTCAGCTAGTGCTATACCATCAGTTACATGGTGAATGATCTCCTGAGCGCTTTCCTTCGGAGTCAAGCCCTCATGATAGCGTACTCCAGGGTTCTCATTCTCAGTGAAGCACTGAGGATTTGCGATCTTTCCGATATCATGATACAGGGCACCTGCACGGATCAGAGGCACATTTGCTCCGATAGAGCGCGCTGCAGCATCTGCAAGGTTCATCACCTGAAGCGAGTGCTGGAACGTGCCTGGAGCCTTGTCAGCAAGCTCTCTGAGGAGTTTGTTGCTGGTGTCGCTGAGCTCCACGAGCTTGGTTGTGGAAACAAGCTTGAATATCTTCTCGAAAAGGAAGATAAGCGGATATCCCGCCACAGACATGAGCGAACCGAGGAACATGTCGATGACCACTCGGTAGTCGTTCAGTCCACCAGGACCTTCAATCATTCTGAACGCGATCCAGACAAGTGTCAGCACCGCGAACACGATGATGGCAGTCACGAACTGAAGCCATCCCCTGTTGAAGAATCCGAACACAAGCATACCCACTGCTCCTGCCACGAGATACATGACGAAGAGTTCCATACCGTTCGGTGCAAAAATCAGCATCGGGAGCAATGATATGAAGTACACCGAGAAGACCACCCTCTTTGAGAAGAAAGCCAGCAGGTACAACGATATCAGAGTGAACGGCATCAGGTAGAAGAGCGACGGATTGGTACTTGCAAGCAGCAAAGAACCGGCAGTTGCCATCGCAAACACCAGAAGCAGGTACAGATACTTGTTGTATTTGTAGAATACTGAATAGTTGCAGTAGTAGAGTGCAAGGAAGAGTACCAGAACAATGCAGAAGGCGATCAGACAGTTTCCGACCCACTGAAAAGCCACATTACCGTTATATCCCATATTCTGGTCATACTCAGCTTTATACGAGTCGAGAAGCTGCTCAACCTCGGCTGTCACGATTTCTCCGTGTGACACAATCACGTTTCCGGTTCTCACGATGCCGGATGTCGGTGAGATGAAGTCCACGCTTTCCTCATGAACCAGGTCAGTGGTCTGCTGATCAAACATCAGGTTAGGAACCACCAGAGTTGAAACCGCAACTGAACTGAACAAGGAATCAGCAGCTGCTTCAGGGCTTACCTCCTCAATCACAGACTTGAGGTAATCCAAGGCAGCTTCAACCGTATACACCTCAGAAACAGGTACTTTTGATGCTCGTCTGTTCTTCTGGACATATATGAGTCCGGCAGAACTCTGGCGAGCCTCATCACCTCCGGAATTTGGAGAAAGGACACCTTTCGAATAGATGGATACAAGAGCTTCCGACAATCTGTTCTTCAGATTCGGATAAGGCTCCAGATTCATATCGGAAAGATTGTTTTCCGCAGCCAGGACAGCATCCTGATCCAACTTGTAATATGGGATCACAGAAGACCCGGCCTTCTCCCTCTCCTCCTGAAGCTGCTGGGCAGTCTTCAGCACAGGGAAGTCGAACTGAGTCACCAGTGTCTCATACATCCATGGAGAACCCTTCTTGTAATCATAATGAAACTTCGGATCACGAGGCATCACGAAAACAAGAAGGAGGAACAAGGTCAAAAGAGGTAAATATACCTTAAAGCCCTTGGGAAATTTGATATTATCCATTAAGCGTCAATATTCGCATAGTGAGCATTCTGCTCGATGAATTCACGACGTGGCGGCACATCATCACCCATAAGCATAGAGAATGTACGCTCTGCCTCTGCCGCATTTTCGATTGTAATCTGACGGAGAAGTCTCTTGTCAGGATCCATTGTAGTCGACTGGAGCTGCTCTGCGCTCATCTCTCCAAGACCTTTGTAGCGCTGAACGAACACACCCTTCTCAGAACCCTTTCCGAGCTGGAGAGTAGCCTCCTTACGCTGCTGCTCTGTCCAGCAATAGATTTCCTCCTTACCCTTCTTCACAAGATAGAGTGGCGGAGTTGCAAGATATACATATCCGTTCTTGATCAGGTCGATCATATAGCGGAAGAAGAATGTCAGGATGAGTGTCGCGATATGGCTACCGTCGACGTCGGCATCGGTCATGATGATAACCTTGTGGTAGCGGAGCTTGCTGAGGTTCAATGCCTTGCTATCCTCCTCTGTACCCACGGTCACACCAAGAGCAGTGTAGATGTTGCGGATTTCCTCGCTCTCGAACACTCTGTGCTCCATCGCCTTCTCCACATTGAGGATCTTACCTCTTAGCGGAAGGATGGCCTGAGTAGCACGGTCGCGGCCCTGCTTTGCAGTACCACCCGCAGAGTCTCCCTCGACGAGGAAGAGCTCGCAGATCTCAGGATCACGTGAAGAGCAGTCAGCAAGCTTACCAGGAAGGCCGGCACCAGACATGACTGTCTTTCTCTGAACCATCTCACGTGCCTTGCGCGCAGCGTGACGTGCAGTTGCAGCAAGAATCACCTTCTCAACGATCATCTTGGCCTCTCTTGGGTTCTCCTCGAGATATGCCTCAAGAGCAGCAGCAGTCGCCTGTGAAACAGCAGAAACAACCTCACCGTTACCGAGCTTGGTCTTTGTCTGACCCTCAAACTGAGGCTCTGCAACCTTTACAGAGACAACTGCAGTAAGACCCTCACGGAAGTCATCCGCAGCAAGGTCAAACTTAAGCTTTGAGAGAAGGCCAGCCTCAGCAGCGTAGTTCTTGAGGGTTCTTGTAAGACCCATCTTGAAACCCTGGAGGTGTGTACCACCCTCGATTGTGTTGATGTTGTTTACGTATGAGTAGATCTTCTCAGTGTAGCTTGTGTTATACTGAAGAGCGATTTCGATCGGAATGATCTTGTCTGTCTCGAGATAGATAGGGCTCTCGATGAGCTTCTCAGCGCCGCCGTCGAGATACTCCACGAACTCGCGAAGACCCTCCTTCGAGTAGAATACATCACTTCTGTAATGCTGAGTCTCAAGTTCGTTGCCGTTCTCGTCAACATCATTGACAAGTGTACGCTTGTCAGTAAGAGAAAGATGGATACCCTTGTTGAGATATGCAAGCTCACGGAGACGGGCTGCAAGAGTATCGTATTTGTAGATTGTTGTAACCTGGAAGATTTCAGGATCCGGATGGAAGGTCACGATTGTACCTGTGTCCTCAGCCTCGCCTACAACCTCAACCGGCTTATATGGCTTACCCTGTGAATACTCCTGGACAAAGACCTTACCTTCACGGTGGATCTCAGCCTTAAGGTAGTCAGAAAGGGCATTTACGCAGGATACACCCACACCGTGGAGACCACCTGACACCTTGTAGCTATCCTTGCTGAACTTACCACCGGCATGAAGCACTGTGAGAACCACCTCAAGGGCAGAACGGTTCTCCTTCTGATGCATACCGGTAGGGATACCACGACCGTTATCCTTTACTGTGATTGAATTATCCTCGTTGATAGACACCTCGATGTGTGTACAATATCCGGCAAGTGCCTCATCGATACTGTTGTCCACAACCTCGTAAACAAGGTGATGAAGACCTCTTTCACCTACATCACCGATGTACATAGAAGGTCTTTTTCTAACGGCCTCAAGGCCCTCAAGGACCTGAATACTGTTCGCGGAGTACTGCTCCGCAGAAGTGTTGTTGATTACCTCTTCGCTCATTGTTATATTTTTACTTTATCTTGTCATTTAACGTGCTACTTTTAGCGTAGCTAATAAACCGGACAAATTTAGCAAAAATATTCCAAATACGAGCAAATTATCTTTACAAATTCAAGCAGATTCCTGCTGTAAAATACACGCCTTTTTCGGCATAAAGAGGGGTTCTCTGAACAGTCTGATTCAAAAGGTTGCCGACACTCGCCCAGATTGAAATTCCCCTGGCTGTCTTATACTCTGCATAAGCACCAAGATCCACATATCCCGGAAGCACTACACCGGCACCTTTGCGAGCAGTCGAAAAGTCAGCCTCAACACCGCAGACCACCCTCTTTCGCCAGTTATATTCTACAGCCGAACGGCCATTTAGAGCAACTGGCCTAAGCACAGCATAACCTTCTGAAACAGAAGAATCTAAACCCTCATAATCCCGGCCAAAATAATGGTCGTATGAAACCGTTCCATCAAAGCGGAAATCTTCCAGATCAAGCGCCCAATCCACTGCCGCAAACCACTTCTGAGCAGCAAGATAAGTCATTGTGAAAGAAGGCACAGAAGACATATCCACGGCATAATGGCGATAGTTTGAGTAATTCACATATCCACCCCTGATGTCATAAGTGAAGTTATCCGTCACACGGCCGTCAAGACCTGCTGTAAGCCCGACTCTTTCCACCGTATACCCAAGGATATCAGGCGACATAAGATGCGTCACATGATGATTTGCTGCAATCGTAGAAGAATACGAATCGAATGCGCCGCCTCCTGTGGCATTGAAATAGACCTTCATGGAGCGTGGCAAAAGGAAATATGAGACATTTATAGCCGGATATACGTACTGTTCGTTAACATCCTGACGTGTCAGCATCTTTGATATTCTGAGGCCAAGGTCAGCCGAGAATCTGTCATTATTGTATACATAACTTGGAGTCAGCGACACATCACCCGCGAGAAGATCAATCGCACGACTATATCTTGCAATATTCGCATCAAGACTCAGATTCATGCTCTGAGCACTCTTCCACATCTGACCAATCTGCATCTTCAGGCCTGTAAGACTCTCATAAAGCTTTGATCCGCTCACAACATCCTCACCGAACCTATAGGCAAGCTCCATATCAAATCTCAGGTTTTCACGCGCAGCCGGCTTGGTATGAATACCCACTGACGCATCAGCTGCATTGTACATACGTTTCCACTGACGGTCCTTCTGCGCCATGCCGTAGTAGCCGACCGAATAATCCAAAGCCACATCCTCCCAATCATGCTTCAGCACGACCCCAGCCTTTGAAAGGAGATCATAGCCGAACCACTGCTGGTCAGCCGAAGATACGGGCAGATAATTTCCCACAAACGACCTGTGCATGCCATAGACATCCATATTGAATCCCTTGCGTTCAAAACCAGGCGACCAGATCAGATCCAAAGTAGGATGCAGCTGATAACCCGCTCCTGCCTTGAGATAGAAACGATGCTCACCATTATCCGAAGCGCTAGGTTTCATGGACAATAGATAAGGGGCGAATTCATACGATCCCTTGTATGGATTGTCATATACGTAATAGTCGAAATCAAGAGCAAAACGAGTGAGTGAATCCGGCACAGTCATATTGAAAAGAGGCTTATGAACCTCCACAAGCTTACCCTCATACTCACGGCTCACCTCAACGGTTGGATCAAGATTCTGAGCTGCCGCAGAAACGGCAAAAATGCAGAAAAATATAGATATAACAAATTTGTTTCTCATTGCAAACATTTTTATTAAATGTCCTTATTTTCAATTTCTTCAAGCTTAGTCAGGCGCATCTCAATACTTGAGAGCACATCATCGTCATTTCTCTGTGAAGAGTAGCCCTCAGCAACACTTTCAAAGGTTGCGCGAGCCTGTTTAAGCTCACCTCTTTCCACGAAAGAATCTCCGAGGATGACGAAACTCTTGGCCAGCCAATATGTCTGTTCCGAGCCCGAATCCGCAAAGGCATATACCTTGTTTTCGACCTCCGTAAACTCGCCTCTGTCATAACAGTCGACGATCAGAAGATACGCTGCCTCGGCTCCATATTCCGTATTAAGATCTGTCGAAAGTTCATTTAGAATCTCCATCGCCGCATCTCTTCGGCTGGTTGCCAGATAGGACTTCGCCTTCACATATCTTGCCTCAAGCTTGAGGTCGTCATCAGAGCGCTGATCCTCCATCAACATGTCTGCCTTCTCGATTGCATTAGCCCAATCATGTCCCCTGTACGCAGAACGCATCATTCCTGTCAGGGCCACAAAAGTATTATTCTCAAGAATGGCCGAACTATACAATGAAGAGTAGCCGCCATAGGCCTCATCCCAACGTTCAAGGCTATATGAGATATTTGCGAAATTCAGGATTGAAAGCTCCACGAACGAGCCCTCTCCGTCAGAGATAACCTTTCTATAGCTGTCACACGCCTGCTCCTTCTTTCCAAGGCTCTTGTACGACTCGGCCATATAGAAATCAGCCTTATACGAGAACTTGCCGTCCGGATACTTCTCATGGTATCCCTCAAGGGCTACAAGCGCCTTCTGATAGTTCTCTGAAAGGAAGATCTGCTCTGCAGCATTGAAGATCATCACCTCCCTCTCGTCAGCCGTCTTGGTGGCACCCTTGCCGATATTCTCGATATATGCAAGATACTCCTCCGGCTCGTTGCGGGTCTGATAAATGGACTCAATAGCAATCAAGGCATCCTCAGCATAACCTGAAAGCGGCATCTTCTCGACCACTGTCTTGTAGTAGGCCAACGCCTCATTGAACTGTGACTGGTTACGCGAGATTGAACCAAGTTCGATATATGCCTTCGCAACGAAGGTGCTGTCCTTTACTGAATCCACGATCTTATTAAAGCATACAACTGCATTTTCATCATCCTCCTTCACAACATAAGAGCGTCCGAGCTCATACATAGCCTCAGGATAGAATCGAGCCTCAGGAGACGCCTGAAGGACGTTTGACAGCAACTCTATCTTCTTGTCCACATTCTTTGCAAGACCATAGGAAAGTCCTGACTGATAATATGGGTAGATGTCATTCACATCGAAATACGAACTGAGAACCTTATCATAAGCCTCATATGCCCTCTCGTACTGCTTTGTGATGAAGCAGCAGTCTCCCTGTCTTTCAAGGGCATCCTTGCGGTATTTCACGGTACTTCCTGAAAGATACTCCTTGAACCACTTGTCCGCAATAGCATAATCGCCTTCCTTGTAGTATGTGTATGCGATGTTATATACGATAAGTCCCGACTCCTCGCTGCCGAAAAGTGCAGATGTGTTATAAAGGTCGGTATAGATCTGACGGGCCTGCGCATACTGGTCGTCACGGTAATACGATTCTGCCAGCCAGAAACGCGAAAGCTGGTTGATCCTGCTTCCACGATCAGAATAGAATGTCGCGGCCTTCAGGTGCGGGATAGCGCTACGGTAAGATCCGCGTGAGATCAGCTGCTCCGCACGAAGATAATTGGCCTTCATATAGTTGGAGCGCATGTCCCCCTCGAGATAATCGATATTGTCATAAGCGGCAACGGCACCGGCATAATCACGGTTCTGAAGAGCTGCCACAGCGATATAGCTGTATATCATCTCGCCCTTGGATGTCTTAGGATAACGCTTCAGATAGTCATTGAATACAGATGCGTCGCTATTGAGGTCGAAGGCCAGCTTCGCATAGTTGAAGAATGAGTCCTCCTCGATCTTCTTATCGAATGAAAGTGCTGAAGCAGAAGCGAATGCATCCAATGCAGCCACCTTGTTCCTTGTCTGGATATAACTATATCCCAACTGATAGCTTGCAATCTGACCGATTGAGTCAGTGCGTTCTCCCATCATGTTGAAGCTCTCGATAGCACCCTTGTAGTCCTTGACCGCATAAAGGACAGAACCGCGGTAGAACCAATCTGCACGTCCCTTAGGCTGACCACCGCCCGACGCATTGAGTTCCATATATTCACGGGCCTTCTCAGCATCTCCGAGCACAAGCCACGACTCTGAAATTATACGTGCAAGCTGAGTCTTACGCTCATCCGGCATATTCGGATACATCTTTACGCCTTCTGCAATCACATATTCATAATCCGCCAGCATGAAACGGCACTCAAGGATATAGTATGAGGACATTTCAGCGAATCGCGAATCTTTCCTGGACATCTCGAACCACTTGATCGCCTCCTCGAAATTCTTCATGTCGTAGTTAATATATCCGATTGCATATCTTGACGCATCGGTGTAGTCCGACTCCGGAAGTTTCTCGACCTCCTTGAATCCTTCCAAAGCCTCCTGATTCTGGGAATTCTCCAAAGCACAATATGCCTTTCTGAAGGTATACTCAGCCCTCTGGCCTCTGTACAGGCGTTTCACCTTGACCGCCGCAAACTCCTTTGCTGCAGCAGCATAGTCACCGGCATCAAAAAGATTGAGTGCATGCGCATATCGGATCTGGGGAATGAGTGGAGAATGAGGATTTTCAGCCAGGAATCTGTTCATGGTGCGGACATAGCCAGGAACCTCCTGTCTCACATCGCAGAGTACAGCATAGCCCTCCGGTTCAGAGGTGCGGATTTCGGACGCCATCTCATCGAAATAGAGACGTGATCCGCTGTACATTCCATGGTCGAAAAGTCTCAGTGCATCGCGCATATCCTGAGCTCCAAGATCGAGCCCCGCGCTCAAAAACATCAAGGACAAGCCTAGAAACAATCTTCTATATATCATCTGTTCTTCAGTTCTTTACGTTCAAATAACTACAAAATACAAAAATAACAATTTTTTCCACTATATTTGTACGATTTCACCTTAAATTGTCACACATGGAAGACAAGAAACCTCTAATTTCCTTCAAAGGCGCCGACATCCTCAACGGAGAGGCAACAGTCATATATGGATTTGACGTTGACATCTATCCTGGAGACTTCGTATACATAGTCGGAAAGGTCGGTACCGGAAAGACATCCATCATCAGAACAATGATTGCAGAGAACCCTCTTCACAAGGGAAAGGGAATGGTCTGCGGATATGATCTCGTGAGCATGAAGGAGAAGGAAATCCCATATCTTCGTCGCAAGATGGGAGTAGTCTTCCAGGACTTCCAGCTTCTGATGGACCGCAGCGTGGAGGAGAATCTGCGCTTTGTGCTCCGTGCAACAGGCTGGAAATCAGAAAGCCAGATGGAGAAGCGCATCAACGAGGTGCTGACAGCTGTGGGAATGGACAGAAAGATCCACAAGATGCCTCACCAGCTTTCAGGCGGAGAGCAGCAGAGAATCGCCATTGCACGTTCACTGTTGAATGAACCTGAGGTCATCATCGCTGACGAACCGACCGGAAACCTCGACAACGAGACTGCCGACGGCATCATGAAGCTTCTCACCGGCATCAACAAGGAGAAGGGCACAGCCATCGTCATGGTAACCCACAACAGACAGATCTTTGAGAAGTATCCGGGCAGAGTCCTGGTCTGCAAGGAGGAGACCTGCCACGAACAGGAAGTGGACGAAGTGACAGAGCTAGAGCTCACCATCTGATATGACACGCGCAGATTTATTTCACAAGGTTACAGAATGGTTTTCGGCAAACATGGAGACTGCCGAAAGCGAACTGCATTATGACTCCCCTTTTCACCTGCTGATTGCAGTCATCCTCTCAGCCCAGTGCACAGACAAGAGGGTGAATATGCATACGCCGGTGATATTCAAGCGTTTTCCTCAGCCTCAGGACCTGGCCTCAGCAACTTTCAAGGAGGTCTATGAACTGATCAAATCAATATCATTCCCGAACAACAAGGCCAAGCACCTTATCGGAATGGCCACCAAGCTGGTTTCAGATTTCGGTGGAGAAGTTCCGTCTGAGGTCGCCGAACTTGAAACACTTCCGGGAGTCGGACGCAAGACAGCAAACGTCATTGCATCGATCATATACAACAAGCCCGTCATTGCCGTGGACACCCACGTATTCAGGGTTTCACGCAGGATAGGACTTTCAGACGGCAGCACAGTGGAGGCAGTGGAGAAGGATCTGACTGCCGGATTTGCCGAGGAACTCAGAGGCAAGGCCCACCACTGGCTCATCCTTCATGGCAGATACGTCTGCACCGCACGCAAGCCCAAATGCCAGGAGTGCGGACTTTGTGACTTCTGTAGAGAATATCTTGTAAACAACGTAAAGCTTTGACCAGCAGATTCACCAATCCATTCCGCTATACACCGCACCCTCTTGTAAGGGATGCGGCGAGGTTCGTAATATCCGACCTCGACAGAAGAATCGAGGAGGGTCTGCTGCCGGAGGATGTATGCAATGGTTTCAAGGCAGGCAAGATGCTCGGAGTGCTGGTCTGCGAATCGGAAAACCCTGAGGTCGGTCCTGTGTATCTGGCCGGATTTTCAGGAAGCGTGGGAGGCTGCAGCACAATCGAGGGCTTCGTTCCGCCGATATTCGACCTGATGGATCCCAACGGACACTACAAGCAGCAGGAAGAGAAGATCACAGACCTCAACAACCTCATCAGAGAGCTTCAGAATGCATCGGAGTATCATGATTATTTCAAGATGCTTTGGCATGCAGAGTCGGAAAGAGATGCAGAACTGATGGTGATGCGAGAACGCATGGCGGCTTCGAAGGAAGACAGGAACAGAAGACGAGCAGAAGGATGCGATCCTGAAATTCTCAACAGGGAAAGCCAGCACGAGAAAGCGGAGTTCAAACGCCTGAAGGTCGCTTACGACAAAAGAATCGAGAATATCAAAAGCGAGTTGGCTGGATTCCAGCACAAGATCGACGAACGCAAGGAGTTGAGAGCATCAATGTCTGACGCCCTTCAGAACTGGCTGTTCAGACAGTATAGGGTCCACAATTTCCTTGGAGAGGAATCATCGATCCACGACATATTTGCATCCCAGGGTCTGACACCTCCTGGCGGCACCGGAGAATGTGCTGCACCAAAACTCCTTGAGCACGCATACCGCATGGGGCTTAAACCATTGGCTATGGGAGAGTTCTGGTACGGAACCTCACCTGACACTGCAGTTCGCACACACGGCCATTTCTACCCATCATGCACATCAAAATGCGGCCCGCTTCTGGGCTATATGCTAAAAGGACTTGAGATTGAGGACAGCAGCTCAGTTGATATTCCGGAACCTGTGATCATATACGAGGACAAGTCGATAATAGCGGTAAGCAAGCCATCAGGCATGCCGTCAGTTCCGGGACTTGACGGAAGGATTTCCCTTCAGGAATGGCTGATTGAAAAATACGGAGAAGAATCGGTTCACGCTGTCCATCGTCTGGACATGGACACATCAGGAATCATTCTTTTTGCCAAGACACCAAGGGCTGCTGTAAAACTACAGCGTCAGTTCGAAGGCCACGACATCTTCAAGAGATATATTGCAAGATTATGTCCTTGTTCACTGAACGAAGGAGATCATGGCAGCATCCTGTTGTCCATGAGTCCGGATTATGATGAACGTCCACGTCAGAAGGTGGACAGAAAACAGGGCAAATATGCCTCGACAATCTACACCGTACTTGGCAGAAACGAGGACGGCACCGTTGACATCTCACTCACCCCTGTTACCGGACGGACACACCAGCTCCGTGTCCACTCAGCCCACCATCTCGGTCTGGGAAGTCCCATCCTTGGTGACATGCTGTACGGCGGCCAGTGCACAGCCTTCCAGGATGCAGATGAGCCATCACCACAACGACTTCACCTGCACGCCTACTGCATCTCCTTCACCCACCCAACCAGCGGTAAGGTAAAGGAGATCAAGACTTTAGTGCACAGTTTTACTGATTATTACTTTTATTTGTAATCTTATCCACGATCAGAGCGATTGCTCCGTCACCTGTCACATTGCATGCAGTACCGAAACTGTCCATAGCGATGTAAAGGGCGATCATCAGAGCCTGGGCCTCCTGATCAAAGCCGAGCATTGACTGAAGGAGTCCGAGAGAAGCCATGATTGCTCCTCCAGGCACACCTGGAGCTGCCACCATCGTGATTCCCAGCATGCAGACAAAACCGAAGAACATTCCGAAATCATACGGTATGCCCTGCATGATCATCAGAGCGAGAGCGCAGGCTACAATCTTAAGAGTACTTCCGGACATGTGGATAGTAGCGCACAAAGGTACCACGAATCCAGCCACATCCTCAGACACGCCGTTCTTGCGGGTCTGCTGGAGTGTCACAGGGATTGTGGCAGCTGATGACTGAGTTCCCAATGCAGTGAAGTACGCCGGCATCATATTCCAAAGCAACTTCAAAGGATTCTTCTTTGTCAGGCCTCCTGCAATCACAAACTGAAGCAGAAGTATTCCAATGTGTATCAGGAAGATGATTCCGATTATCTTTATAAACACAGCAAGTACAGAGAACACCTGACCCACATAGGTCATATTCAGGAAAATCGAGAAGATGTAAACAGGAAGAAGCGGAATGATCGCAGACTTGATGGTCTTTGTGACCACCTGCTCAAAATCATGGACAGCATCCTTGAGTGCATGGCTTTCCAGACTCGCCATTCCAAGACCAAGCGTGAACGCCAGTACAAGGGCGGTCATCACTCCCATCACAGGAGGAATGTTCACCGTAAAGAATGGAGCGACTTCAGCTGCACCTTCAAGAGTCTGAAGTGCAGTTCCGTTCTCTATCATGCCAGGAAACACTGCTGCACCGGTCGCATAAGACACCAATCCGGCAAGCACAGTAGATCCATAAGCGATACCGACAGTCAGCAGCAGCATTCTTCCAGCCGTCTTGCCTATATCAGAAATCGCAGGAGCCACAAGGCCAAGGATGATCAGAGGGATGGCAAAACCAAGGAACTGGCTGAATATGCCATTGAAGGTAAGGAACAACCTTACAACCCACTCAGGAACAATAAGTCCCAACACAATACCGAGGGCAATCGAAATGATGATCTTGCCCAAAAGACCTATCTTAATCTTCTTCATAAACAGAATTTGAACTCAGACGCAAATATATAAATAAAAAATGGACCCGCACTTTGCGAGTCCATTCTGTACCGTATGTCTTGAAAGAATTATTTCTTTCTTGCGTATCTCTGATAGAACTTGTCAACACGACCAGCTGTATCAACGAGCTTCATCTTACCTGTGTAGAATGGGTGAGATGTGTTCGAGATCTCAAGCTTGATAACTGGGTACTCAACACCATCAATTTCAATAGTCTCCTTAGTGTTCGCGCATGAGCGAGTGATGAAGACCTCATCGTTTGACATATCCTTGAAAGCTACAAGACGGTAGGTTTCGGGATGTATACCTTTTTTCATAATGCTTAAAAAATTTAGTTAACTAATTTTGCGGCGCAAATATAACACTTTTTATTTATTCCGCAATATATTTTACTTTATTCTATAAGGTAAATCCTCATAAAGTGTAAACTTCTTGGCCTTACGGATCCACTTCTGCTCCTCAACCTTCACATGTTCACGCATTTCATCCTCTGAAATCACGCCGTTTATGTAGTCCAGAAGCACAGGATCGGACAGTTTCGCTTCGAATCCATCTTCAAGCTTGAACTCCTCATATCTCTCCTTGAAGTATCTGAGCAACTGGAGAGTATGGATCAACGAATGATACTCCACACCAGGCTCGAGCATGATCTGATAGCCGAAGCATTTCTTGCCCTCATATCTTCCGCAGGACGGAGTGAAGGAGCAAGGACGCATGAGCACACCCTCAGCCGCCGGAAGATGCTCTCCGGAAGCAGTCTTGACATAGGGTGCACCGATATATTCATAAGGACGGGCAGTACCGATCGCAGCCGAGATATTGGTATTGTTCCACAGACCGCCGCCACTGTACATGTCACAGGTGAAAAGACCAGGAATATCAGAAGCCGGAGCGATCGTCCAAGGCATGAGCTGCTTGTTGGAGTCTGTAGCCAGAGCTGAAATCACATGAAGGGCAAACTTGGCTCCGATCTCATGATAGTAGAGATTAGCCAGCTCGCCGAGTGTCAGACCATGACGATGCGCAACCTTCGGAACATTTGCCTCAACCTCAGCTGACGGCATAGTTCCTTCCACCACCCTTCCTGCAGGATTGATATGATCCACTATATATAAGGAAGGAGCCTCATCCTTCATCTCCTTGAGCGCATCCATCAGACAGAACACGTCCTTTGTGTAGTTGAAGTAACGCGAACCCACATCCTGGATCTCCACAACCACAGCATTCAGTCCGACCAGATCCTCCTTCCTGAACTCGATATGGTTGGTCAGAGGGGTAAGCTCGGTATCCCTCGGTGAAAAGATCACCTGAAGGTTGCCGCGCTCATGGAAGATATCGTACATATATCTTCCGCGTTCTGTATCCCAACAATTCTGAGTGCAAAAGCATCCCACCTTGCCCTCCTGCAGGCTCTTGTCGAGCTGCTCTTCCAAAGATGTCGTTCTGAATGAAAACATATTCCTTAATTACAAAGCATGCAAAATTAAAGTTTAATCGCTGTAATTACAAATTATATATTACTTTTGCAGCCCTTAAAGATTTAGACAAATGAAAGCAATCTGGACTATACTTCTTCTGGTCGCATCGAACGTATTCATGACATTCGCCTGGTACGGCCACCTCAAGCTTCAGGAGATGAAGATCTCATCAAGCTGGCCGCTCATCCTTGTCATCCTCTTCTCATGGGGTGTAGCATTCTTCGAGTACTGCGCGCAGGTTCCTGCAAACCGCATCGGATTCGTTGAAAATGGAGGCCCATTCAACCTCATGCAGCTGAAAGTGATCCAGGAAGTGATATCATTGACAGTTTTCACACTGATAGCAATGGTAATGTTCAAAGGTCAGACTCTCCAATGGAACCATCTTGCAGCATTTTTCTGCCTGATCATGGCCGTTTTCTTCGTGTTTTTGAAATAATGTGCACTTTTTTCAAAAAATTTGTCGAAAAAATTTGGAAGTAAAGAAAAAATACCTACCTTTGCAATCCCAAACGATAAGACGCTCGGTTCGTATAACGGTTAGTACTCAAGATTCTCAATCTTGCAATAGGGGTTCGATTCCCCTACCGAGTACCAAAAGCAGCTCAGTTGAGCTGCTTTTTTCGTTTATACACCTATACGACCTCACCTATCCGACCTGTGCCCTATTTTGACTGTTTTTGGACACAGGTATCACTCATAACTACCTTTTGAATAGATTTGGCAGAGACCTGTACCCTTTTCACCCAATTTTTGGACACAGGTATCTTACACTATGGACACAAAGGACGCGGAGCGAGCAAAGCATAATATTAGAATAGAAATATTGACAAAAAATGATGGAAGTTTCCACAAAAAGGGTCATTTTTGTGGACAGATCATACAAATAATACCAGACACGGCTTTAAATAACGATTACATATGAATCCATGCTTTGCAATAATAGATTCTAACACATTAGAGTGTTCTTCATTACGCAATATCCTTTGGGATGTTTTCGATGGAGTGGAGATCCATGCATACACCAATATGGACGCATTCATCCGCGACTCCAACAGACATTTCGTACACTTCTTCGTCAGCTCAGACATCATCTTCACATGCGCAGACGAATTCGAGACCTTGAAGGATCAGACTACCGTCGTCTCACAAGGTCCCAACAAGCTCTATGCGGAAGCCGGATTCAACATCCTGGACACCACCCTTCCTGAAATGGACCTCATCCAGGGCCTCACACGTCTGCAGGCAACAGGAAAATATGGACAGGCAAAACCGGTACAGGCAGACACAAAGAACCCTATCGACAAGCTGTCCGTACGCGAGAAGGAAGTCCTCACGCTGATGATCAAGGGTCACATCAACAAGGAGATCGCAAGCATGCTTGAGATTTCCCTTCCGACAGCCATTTTTCACAGAAACAACATCTGCATAAAATTAAAAACACGGTCAATCGGAAAGATGACCGTGTATGCAGTTATGGCTGGTTTGATTGATATCAACGAAATCTAGTCCTGCTTTCTGCGTAGAGTGAAGAAGAACTGGAGTCCACCTCCCTGGCGGTTCATCACCTTGATGTCACCACCATGGAAGACCACAGAGTTACGGACGATTGACAGACCGAGTCCAGAACCTCCGTCATCACGGGTACGGCCTTCCGAAACACGATAGAAACGCTCAAAAATGCGCTCCAGATGCTCCTGCTGCACGCCATGACCTGTGTCGTAGTAGTTGAAATAGTACTGCTTGTCTATGTAGCTGTAGCATTCAAGATGCAGGGTCACGCCGTCTCCGGCATATTTGAGACTGTTCTCCACAAGATTACGCAGGATAGCATATACGAGTGTTCTGTTGCCTTTGACAACAATTCCTTTCTTGAGAAGATTCTCCACTGTAACACCCTTCTGAGCGATTCTTTCAGAGAACTCATCAAAGACCTCTGAGGCGACATCGTACATATCCACATCCTCCTTGGCGAGTTTCTCCGGAGACTCCTCTATCTTGGTGATCAAAGCCATGTCACTGATCAGGTCCGACAGACGAAGTGTCTGGTTATAGGCTCTTTCAAGAAACGCATGTTTCTTATCCTGAGGCATTTCAGGGCAGGCAAGCAAGGTCTCGAGATATCCTCGGATACTTGTCACAGGGGTTCTGAGTTCGTGAGCGATATTGCTCGTCATCTGCATCTTCAGCTTCTTGCTCTGGCGGTCAGCCTTCTCTGACATGACCTTCCAGAATCTATAGGCCAAAAATGCAAGTACAGATACAAGCACACCAAGTGCTATGTATAAAAATGCTAGAAAATTCATTATTCAACTGCATTAAAGACGTAACCGAAACCTGAACGATTGGTGATGCAGTTCTTATATTCGCCGAGCTTGCTTCTGATACGTGCGATATGAACATCCACAGTTCTGTCGAGAACATAAGGAGCATCCTTCCAAAGTTCGTTGATCAGGTCCTCACGTGAAAATATCTGTCCAGGATGGCTGGCAAGAAGAGAAAGCACCTCATACTCCTTCTTCGAGAAGGTAATCTGGTTATCTCCTGCAAATACGAGTTTCTTTTCCAGATCGATGCGCAATGCTCCTGCAACAACCATGGTCTCTTGAACCGGCTCTGGAGCCGTCTCAACCTGAGGGAAACGCCTGAGAACAGCCTTTACACGAACGATCACCTCCTGAATGGAGAAAGGCTTGGTGATATAATCATCTGCTCCAGAAGAAAATCCGGTAAGCAGATCATCCTGCGCATTGCGGGCGGTCAGGAACACGATCGGAATATTGTTATTTTCACTCCTAAGCTTTTCAGCCATCTTGTATCCTGACATTCCTCCCATCATCACATCAAGAAGAATCAGCCCATGTTCAGGGCTGAGCTTCTCCAAAGCTTCTTCTGCAGATGCTGCAGAATCCACCTTATATCCTGCATTTTCAAGATTAAATTCAAGAATATCTCTGATATCGGCCTCGTCATCGACCACTAAAATCTTTCTGTCCATAGATCATATTACATCAAAGTCGGACAAATTTAGTCATTTCGATGAAATATCCTTTACAAAATTCAGAATATCGTCCCAAACAAGTTCTTTATCCACCTCATTCAGGATTTCATGGCGCATTTCTGAGAAAACCGCTGCCGTAACATTGCTATACCCAAGTTTTGTCATCATCCTGGCTGCATCATGCAGTTTCTCCTCCCCACCCATGACAGGGTCGTCCTCGCCCGAAAGGAACGTCACCGGCAGTTCCGGATTCAGCACCATCCATCCTCTCTGCGAATGGGTGTTCACCATCATGGACAGAAGGTTATGCATCATATTTACTGTAATGGAATAATCATTCGAAGGATTGGACACAACTTCATTACGGACCACGGGATCAGAACACATCCATGCGAGCCTTCCCTCTGAAGCAAACTTCTTATTGAAACGCGAAGAGGCATACTCCTGCAGATACGCTGGTTTCATACGACCCTCTTTGAACATACACATGAATCCCGTCAGAAGCATAGCCATACGTGCCATACCGTTATATCCCGGGGTTCCGCAAAGGACAAGTCCCGCCAGTTCCCAATCATATTTCCTGATATATACCCGGGCTGCAAGAGAGCCCATGCTATGGCCGAGAAGAACTATCGGCGCACCATTAAAATGCCCTACAGCCCAATCGGTCAGCTGCTTCATATCCTCGACAAGGGCCATATAACCGCCCTGCATATAGCCAAGATCCAGGCTTGACTTCAAGCTCTTGCCATGTCCTCTGTGATCACAGGCCACGCATGCAACCCCATGATCTGCCATATATTCCATGAAAGGGAGATATCGCTCCTTACAGCCGCAAAGACCATGAGCAATCTGGACAACAGCCTCAGGATCATGCTGATCCGGCTCCACAACTACTGCACTGAGATTCAGACCATCATATCTGGATTTCAATTGAAAATCGGTCTTCATAAAAAATTTGTTTACCCTTGCCGGATAAACACATTTCATACCTTTCAGACATATCTTCTACAAAATCTCCAAAACGTATAAAGCAGGGCCTGTCTCCCCGTCCGCAACACGGAACCTGACATTATACCCCGCGAATGACATTCCGTATTCCCGTTCAGGATCATTATGGTAGGATGGTCGCGGGTCGAGTGCCAGAACTTCACGCAGAGCAGCCAAAGTTTCCTTATCAGCAAAAGCGAACTCAATCTCCTGAGGAACAATCACTTCCAGCTGTCTTTCAGCAAGCGAATCGACATATCCACAGGCAGCATCCGGATGAGAATCCGCATATTTGATATATGGTTTGATGTCGTAGATCGGTGTTCCGTCCATGAGGTCAGCACCTCTGATAATCAGCACAGGACCATCCTGTGCATCCCAGTCCACACCTTCAAGTTGCACGCACGAAAGCCCCAACGGGTTCGGTCTGAACGGAGACCTTGTGGCGAAGACTCCCATATGCTGGTTACCGCCAAGTCTCGGAGGACGAACTGTCGGCTGCCATTCGCGTCCTCCCCTGTTGGCAGAAAACTCCCAGATGAGCCACAGATGCGAAAATCCCTCCACTCCTCGGAGCGCATCAGGATCACGGAACTGCTTTTCAAAAACTATCCTTCCTCTCAACCCTCCGGCAAGACCACTCTGGCGCGGAATGCCAAACTTTTCTGAAAACTCAGTGTGTATATATGCTATAGGCTGAATATCCATATTCAAGAAATTTCTTCAAATATAATGATTATCGGCTCGAGACTTAAAATAAATATGTAATTTAGTGGGATAAATTCCACAATAATGAAATCTAAAGCACTTCTTTCCATGGCCGCGGCGGCAGTTATAGCATCAGCATGCTGCACAACCGGCTACAAGACCGATGAGATCGGCATCAATGTAACCCCTTCCGAGAACAGGGAATATTCATACACAGATAAAAAATCCGGATTCTGGTACGGCAGAACCCATCAGGTGGAGCCACAGGAGTGGTATTCGGGATGGAATATGGCAAAGAAACGCGTTCTTTCCGACTATGGTCTGAACGTGGACGGCCAGGACCTCAACAGAACAGATGCTTCATGCGTAGTATATCCTGACAGACTAGTACGTCAGTGGAGCAACGCAGTGGAGACATTCCAGCTTGTCGACAACCTACCTATTATATATATAGGTATGGAAACTGAGGCTCAGACCATCTCATGCAGCCTCAACTTAGGCCTTATCGCAGAGGTGAAAGCAACTCCGGAGCAGATACTCTTCATCCCTCATGAGGACAAGGCAAACTGCATCATGCTTGCCCCTGCCAAGGATGTTCCTTTCAGCACAACAGAGAACGGAATCTCCACAACAGCAGATGCCGGCGGTTTCATTCTCACATACGGAAACCCCGCTGAGTGTCAGGAACTTGCAGAGACATTCCGGAAGAATGGCGAAAAACTTCTTCAAGAAAGAAAGGAGCGCATCAACTCACTCGTAACTGAGTTCAATCCGGTGAAGTCCAACCTTCCGGATCTTGACAGAGCGCTTGACTGGATCACCATCACAATGGACGAGCTCATCACATGCCAGCAGGGCAACGGAATCTATGCCGGCCTTCCATGGTTCAACGAGTATTGGGGACGCGACATGTTCATCTCCATGCCTGGAGCATGCCTTGTGACAGGTCAGTTCGACGTGGCAAAGGAGATCCTCATGGACTTCGCAAAACTCCAGGACACCAACCCTGAGTCGGAGACTTACGGACGTATTCCGAACAGAGCAAACCTCGAGGGCATCCTCTACAACACCACAGACGGAACTCCTCGCTTTGTGATCCAGGCTTATGAGCTTGCTCAGTATTGTGGTGATACTGAATTCCTTGCAGACCTCTACCCTGCAATCAAGATGAGCATCGACGCATCCATTGCCAACTATACAGATGAGAAGGGATACCTCACTCACGCTGATGCAGACACATGGATGGACGTCAAGCGCAACGGCATCCCAGGCTCACCTCGCGGCAACCGCGCTAATGACATTCAGGCACTGTGGTACGGCCAGCTCATGGCAGGTGCAAAGATTGCAGCCATCCTCGGAGAGGAAGACTCAGCAGAACAGTGGAGCGGAATCGCACAGATGCTTGCAGCAAACTTCGAGAACGATTTCTGCAACAAGGAAGGCAACATGGTATATGACCACCTCAACGCAGACGGATCTGTCGATGTACAACTCCGTCCTAACCAGCTCTACTGCTTCGACCTGATCAATGACGACGACTTCAAGCAGAAAGTCACACGCAGCGTGTGGGAGGAACTCGTATATCCATGGGGAGTCGCATCACTTGCACAGTGGGACCTTCAGTTCCATCCTCAACACGAGAACTGGCACTATTATCACAAGGACGACGCCTACCACAACGGCACAATCTGGCTCTGGAACAATGGTATAGCTATGCAGAGAATGATTGAATATGGTCAGGTGGATACTGCATGGGAACTGTTCAAGAATATGAACCGCCAGGCTCTTGTAGAAGGTGCTGTCGGAAGCCTCAGCGAGAACGCAGATGCTCATCCACGCGAAGGACAGACCTGGGTCAACCGTTCAGGAACCTTCCTTCAGGCATGGAGCAATGCCGAGCATCTCAGAGTGTGGTACCAGCATTTCCTTGGCATCCGTCCGGATCTTCTTCAGGGCGTGATTGTGGTCGAGCCTCGCATCCCGTCTGAAATCAAGGCAATCGAAACTTCCGTAAAGGTCGGCGACGGCACACTTCACTACTCATACAAGAACGGCCGAGTGAGCGTTAGACTCGAGGGTTGCGATGCAGCGCTTGATGTTAGAAAACCTGTTGGACACCAAAGTTCTGCGATGTTTGAAGGAGTGAAATTCTGCGAGCCGGACCCTCTGGAAAACTACCCTTGCTTCAACACTTATTACGAAACTGCATTGACATATTAGCAGAGGAATTCTTAACAAGGTCTGAAACTTGTTTGCCCCATTATCCGTGTTAAAAAATTTCAAACGGATAATGGGGCAAATCATTTTTATAATTACTATATTTGCGCGATTATCCAGAAATCATATTTATAACAAATAAAGCCAAAAACATGAAGACAGAAATTTCATCTAAGATGACTTACGAGTCACCTGAGATCTGCTATTTAGATCTCTTTAACGAAGGTGTTCTTTGCTCATCCAATGAGTTCGGTTCAACTCTTGGAGATGCAGAGGAAGTTGATTGGGGAACCATTTAATTAATGCATGATTATGAAAAAGTTATTTAAGTCACTTTTTGTAATCATTGCAGCAATGGTTACATTCGCAGGATGCGCAAAGGAAGAAATCGCGGCACCTGAAACAAAGACAGTTCACTTCTTTGCAGAGTCTATTGAGACAAAGACTGCATTCGGCACACTAGACGGTACAACTTACCCTACTCTCTGGACAGAGAATGATACTGAGGTAAAGATCATTATGAATCTCAATGAGGAGTTCACTGCTTCTGTAACTCCTTCAGACGACTTTAAGACAGCTGCATTGGAGGCAAAGTTCGAGCTCAACGATAAGGCTCCTTCAGCTGCTCCATTTACATTCTATGCATTGAGCCCGGCTTCTGCATACTTAGGTAGAAACAACGAAAGATTTTCTGCTACTATCCCTAACGCTCAGACTCCACTTGAGAATTCAGTAGATGAATCTGCCCAGATTCTTTATGCAGTGTCAGAGAGCTTCGATGAAATTCCTTCTCAGGTTTCACTTCATTTCAACCATTTCACCGCCTATGGTAAACTATCACTGAAGAATCTCAACCTTGATGGTGCAGAAGTTGAGTCTATCGCTCTTACATCAGAGGTGAATATCGCAGGCCGATGGAACTATATGGTTGCCGACGGTTCATTCACTGAGAACTCGGGTTCAAACTCAATTACTCTCAACACAGACAAGACAGAGAATATCTGGTTTGCCTGCGCTCCAACTGATCTTTCAAATACAACATTGAAGGTTGTTGTAAACACAAGCAAGGGCCAGCTCACAAAGGAAATCAATCTTCCTGCTAATCATAAATTCGAGGCAGGCAAGATTGCCAAGTTCACTGTTGACATGGATGGTATCACATTCGGTGAGAACGTTGTGTATGAACTTGTTACTGACGCATCAGCACTCACACCAGAAAGCCAGATTATCATTGTTGCAGCAGAATCAGAGTTAGCATTGAGCACCACTCAGAACAACAATAACAGAGGCCAGGCAAGCGTTAAGAAATCAGACGATGGCACTACAATCACTAACCCTGGTGATGATGTTCAGGTTATTACTGTGGAAGAAGGTCTTGTTGACGGCACTGTTGCATTCAACGTTGGTGAAGGTTACCTTTACGCTGCATCTTCTAGTTCAAACCATCTCAAGAAAGAGACTACATTGAGTGAAAATGGCTCATGGTTGGTAACTATTTCAGAGGGAATTGCATCTATCGTTGCTCAGGGTGCTAACACAAGAAACATCTTGCGTTATAACGACGGAAATTCAATCTTCTCATGCTACGGTTCTGGCCAAAAGGATGTTGCGATTTATAAGCTTCAGGGTTCAGGCACTGTTCTTGAGAACTACTTGAGAGTTTCAACAACTGAAATCAATGTTAAAGCTGATGCGACTTCTGCTTCATTCACAGTATCTTCAGACCTCCAGTGGACTGCAAGAGCAGCTAGTGCAGGATGTTCTGTCAGAACTGAAGGCAACACTGTAACTCTTAGCTTCGGCGAAAACACTACAAGCAGCGAGAGAACATACACAGTTACAGTTTCTGCTGACGGTGTTGAGTCTAAGACAGTCACAATCACTCAGGCCGGCAAGGTAGTAGTTGATTCAAATTTTGAGGCAGGTCTGTACTGGATTATGGGTACAAAGGATGGTAAAACTAGTGTCATGAATCCACTTGCAGCTGATAAGACTTATGGTTATGCTCAAAGCACAGTAGTAACTGATAACAAGAGCACAGCAGCTAATGCATTCACATTTACAGCAGTAAGCGGCGGATATACTATCCAGGATGCATCTGGCAGATACTATTATCAGGATGCTCAGTATAAGAGTTTCAATGTAACTACAAATGGGTCAAATGCAAACTGTGTTTGGACAGTGACCATCGAGGATGACGGCACAGCAATGATTGTAAACGCAGTAACCGGAAAAGCTATCAAATTTGCTGACGACACATATACTTCATTCGGAGCTTATGGCGAGAGCGATACCAACACTGCTGTATATCCAATGCTTGTAAAGGCTGAGATTGACAATAACGACGACTCAGGCAACAACGATAACACCGGGGATGACAATAATGGAAACACCGGAGGAAGCGACGACAACGCAACATCTGCAACAATTTCATTCGAGAACGTTTCTAATAGAACTTCACAGGACGAGAACAGTCAGGTTTGGACCCAGAACGGAATCACAGTTACTAACGAAAAGGGAGCTTCAACAACAAATGTTGCTGACTACTCTAATCCTGCAAGATTCTACAAGAGCTCTAAATTGACAGTTGCAACTACTCAGAACATGTCTAAGATCGAGTTCAATTGCAACAACTACAAAGCAACTTATGCAACTGACCTCCAGACTTCATTGACAGGTCTTGGTTCAGCGAGCGTATCTGGCACTGTAGTAACATTTGAGTTCTCAACCCCAAGCAATTCTCTTGTAATTGAGAAACTTGCAGGTCAGGTAAGAATGGACTCAATCACAGTTTACTACGGCAACTGAGACTCACCCGGTGAGGGAAACACCGGAGGAGGAAACTCTACAGATGATTCAAATGATGACTCTTCAGGAGACTCCACAGGTGGTTCAACAGGAAATCAGACTCCAGCCGTGAATCAGTCATGGCTGGAGCTCCCTGGAAAAGTTGAGAACAGCAGCTACTTGACAAACACATACTATGACGGTTCGTCAAGAAACTACACTCACCTTTACGACAAATCCACCTACACTTCCCTCTGGACAGCATATGCGCTGAACAGTTCGCATATGGGAAGTCTGGATCGTCCGAGCAGCTGGGACTTCAGCCCATCTATCAGTGAAAGTCTTCAGGTAGATCTGACAGATCGCAGCTACAACGACAATTACTCGCGCGGCCACCTGATTCCGAATGCATCACGCAACGGAAACTCCACAATGCAGAAGCAGACGTTCTATGTAACGAACTCTGTTCCTCAGATCCAGAACAGCTTCAACGGCGGTATCTGGCAGAGCCTTGAAGCAGCGCTTCAAAGCATCGGCAAAAAAGAGGAAATCTACATTGTTACAGGAGTTGCATTCAACAAGCAGGGAGAGACAAAGACCGTAAAGTACACAACCGCAAAGGACGACACCAAACAGGTACCGGTACCTAACTACTTCTACAAAGTTGTGCTTAAGGTTAAAAAGTCAGGAAACACAGTGACTTCAGCAAGCACTATCGGCTTCTGGTTCGAACATAAGACATATAGCGACAGTTATACAAACTATTCGACCTCTGTTGACCAGATTGAACAGTGGACCGGTTTCGATTTCTTCGTGAATCTTCCGGACAACATTGAAAAATCTGCTGAGACGAACACAAACTGGACTACCTTCCAGAACTTTTAGGAACGAGTCATCTATAAATCAATCAAACGGCTGAAAGCGGCATGCTTTTGGCCGTTTGTCTTTTTATGCTATTGCATAAATGCTACGCCTTGATTATATTTGCGGGTTAAGACCAGAAAATACAAATATTTAAAAATCAATAGACATGAAACTTAAAAATCTATTTCTTGGAGTATGCTCAGCAGTAGCTGTTTTCGCTGCCTGCGAGCCTGCTCAGCAGAATCTCGGCACTCCTGAAATCTCTATCAGCGTGGAAGAGATGACATTTACCGCAGAAGGTGGTGATCAGGAACTTACACTCACAGCGACACGCGACTGGAAGGTAAATACTGATGCTGACTGGGTGGTTGTTTCTCCAGCTGAAGGCAGTGCATCAGCAGACGATCAGACCGTAACAGTCACAACTCTCGAAAACACCGGCCTTGACCGCACAGCAGACCTCGAGTTCACTATCGGACTTAAGAAGAAATATCTGACAGTGACTCAGGCTGGCCCAGGTGGCTCGGCTGAGGCCCTCATCATCTATTCAAACAACTTTGACGTATCAAAGGCTCAGAACAACAGCGGCTGGCCATATCTTGACTCAAACTACGACCTTTGGGACAACAAGACCGGTACAGGATCGTCTACAGTTGAGTACGAGTTCGGCGGCAAGATGTCTGTAAGAACTTCAGGTAAGGCATCTAACGACGGTTCAGGCTATTCTCACTATGCAGGATCAGGTACAAACAAGATCTTCTTCGGTGCAGCAACATCTATCCTCAAGATCAACAAGATCACTCTTGACGGCAAGCAGACTACATTCGCACTTTCATTCGGTGGTCAGAAGTATCTCCAGGACGGTGACAGCAACTTCTCATTCAACGAGTTCAAGGTTTACCTCAGCAACGATTCACAGAAGTGGGTTGAGCTCGCAATGGCATTCCCAGAGGGTGCAGACATCCAGGGTGACTGGAACCTCGCATCTGCTGCCTTTACAGTTCCTGCAGGTACAACACAGCTCGGAATAGCATTCGTTTCAACTTGCTCAAGCGCATACAGCATCGATGACGTTCTCCTCGAGGTAGGCACAGAGGCAGGTCAGACAATCAACTTCGCAAACGGTACTGCAATTGACGGCACTTCTTCAGGCAACAGCGGCAACAGTGGTAACAGCGGCAACACAGGTTCTACTACAGACAAGCCTGCATCGCTCGTGAAGGCTACTATCGCTGAGTTCCTTGCAGCAGCTGAGGACGACACATGGTACGAGCTTACTGGTGAGATCATCAGCATCGCTAAGCAGGACTATGGTAACTTCACAATCAAGGACGAGACTGGCGAGGTATATATCTACGGTATGACTTCAAAGTGGGTTGGTTCTAACGACAAGTCATTCTCTCAGATCGGTCTCAAGGTTACTGACGTTGTAACTCTCGGTACAAAGAGAAGTTCATACCAGGGCACACCTCAGGGTGGTGGTAACCCAGTTCCAGCATACTACATCAGCCACGTTCCTGGCTCAGGTTCTGGCGAGGATCCAACTCCAGAGCCACCTGTATCAGGCGAAGCTGGCGAGTTCGACCCACAGGGCATCACTTGGACTTTGGGTGAAAAGGCTTATGACGAGACATCTGGTTCAAATGCTCAGTATGGAACAATCAATGGTGTGAGCGTATCAAATATGCTTAAGCTCGGTACAAGCAAGCTGGTAGGTGATGCTACACTCCACGTTCCTGCAGGTACAACAAAGATCGGATTCTACTGCGTTGCCTGGAGCGGAAAGAAGGCAGACGTGAAGTTCTCTATCAACGGAACTGAGCTCGAGACAATTTCTCCAGCAGCTAACTCAGGTGCAAGCGGTAACCCTCCATACACCATCACATTGACAGCTTCTGATTACTACGAAATCGAGATGCCGTCAACTGATGCAACTGACGTGAAGGTTGAGACTCTCGATCCATCGAACGGCCGAGCAATCCTTATCGCTCTCAAGGCTATCGCTGAGTAATAAAATATCTTTTAATTCATCAAAAGGGACTGGTCAGATGGCCGGGCCCTTTTGATGGTCTAAATGAGAATGAAGAAATTTACATCAATATTGGTTCTTGCCACTGCAATCTGCACGATGCTGCTGACAGCCTGTGAGCCACATTCCGGACAAGGAAATGTCACAGGATCACTGGAGATTTCTTTACAGAAGCCCACAGTCGGTTCTGAGTCAGGAACACAGTTTGTCAACGTCAAGTGCAACGGAGACTGGACACTTGCTCTTGTATCAGACGCAGGCGACACCGACTGGGCATCGCTGAACGTATATAGCGGAAACGGCAATAAGAGCAATGTCATTCTCAAGTACAAGACCAACTCCACTGAAGTTGACAGAAGGTTGAAGATTGTACTTGAAAGTGGCACAAAGAACATGTTCTGCACATTTGTTCAGCTTGCTGGCGAGCACCGTCCGGATGACACTCCAGACAATGGTGATGACACAGGTCAGGAGAGCAACGTGGATCTCAAGAACGTTGAATGGCTTGAGCTCCCTGCCATGGACAATCCAGAGCTTGGATATTACAGCCATAGCTTCAAGATGGACGGCAAGACCTACCGTAACTACTCGTTCGGCTGGAGTCAGAAGGACCGTGTGGCACTTTGGGTGGCATATCCCCTCTGCAAGCTCTATACAAACGGAAGTGCAGGAAGAACAAATGCATGGGAACTTGATCCGCTTCTTGGTGAGGACTCAGCTGCGCCGTTCAGCGGATACGCAGGTCCTTATGCTCGCGGCCATCAGCTTCCTTCAGCAGACCGTCAGTGTAGCTACGAAGCTAACGCACAGACATTCTACGGCACAAACATGACCCCCCAGCTCAACGAGCACAACGAGGGAATCTGGTCAAATCTCGAGTCAAAGGTCAGAAACATTGCCAGCGGTTCAGACACAACATATGTTGTTACAGGTGTTATCGTAAGCCCTTCAAGCATTATCGAAAAGGATTCATACGGCAAGGATGTTACAGTCCCTGATGCATATTTCAAGGTGCTGCTCAGATACAGTAAATCCTCTACACTGGGCCAGTGGAATGCAGCTGCGTTCTATCTTGAACATCGTAAATATGATGAAAAGATCGGCAAGCAGCACTCTATGTCAGTTGACGCTCTTGAGAAAATGACAGGCATTGACTTCTTTGTCAACCTTCCAGCAAAGGTAGGAAAGGATCAGGCAGATAGAATTGAGGCAGCTGTTCCGGCAGATGTTGCACTATGGTGGTAAAGTAACTTATATGAAGAAAATACTAATTGCAATTGCAGCTTTGGTGCTTCTGTGCACAGGAGCTGATGCCCAGAACTCGGGCTCAAAGAATTATGTCATCGGATTCTACAACCTTGAGAATCTGTTCGATACATATAACGATCCTGCCAAGAATGACGAGGAGTTCCTTCCTGAGGGAAAGAACAAGTGGACTGACGCCAAGTATCAGAAGAAACTCCAGAACATGGCCAAGGTGATCAAGGCAATGAAGGAGGAGAACGGCGCATGGCATGCTCTGCTTGGTGTTTCCGAGATCGAGAACCGCCTTGTCCTTGAGGACCTCGTTATGGATCCGCAGATTGCTCAGGCAAACTACCAGATCGTGCATTATGATGGTCCTGACCGCCGTGGTGTGGACGTGGCTCTGCTTTATAAGCCTGAGGTATTCACCTTCCTTGACAGCGAGTCTATTCCATTCACATTCGAGGGAAGCACTATCGACTGGATTCAGTCAAAGGAGGAACGCGACTACTTCAGAACCCGTGACATCCTCATGGTTCACGGACTCATCGACGGAGAGCATTTTGCAATCTATGTAGCGCACCTTCCATCGCGTGCCGGAGGCAAGAAGGGCGGCAACCAGCTTCGCGACCGTGGCGGCGAGATCATGTACAACCATGCAATGATGATGCAGGAGAAATATCCAGGAATCAAGATCGTCTGCATGGGCGACATGAACGACAACCCTACCGACCCATCAATGGCGGAGTATCTCCACGGCAAGGAGTTCACAGAAGAGGTGACAGACACTGATTTCTTCTCACCTTTCACATCCATGCTCAAGGCCGGCTTCGGTTCTCTCGCATATCAGGGTGTATGGAGCATCTATGACCTTCTCCTCGTGAACAATGCGCTCACACATCCGGAGGAAGGCACATTCGGACTCCGTCAGCTCCATAAGAAGGGATATTACGGACGTATATTCAATGCAAAGTTCCTTACAAACCAGTCAGGACAGTACAAGGGCACTCCGTTCAGAACATTCTCCAACGGAGCCTTCATCGGTGGTTACAGCGACCACTACCCTACTTACATCGTAATTACTAAATAGTGAATATGAAAAAGATACTACTATTGATTACAGCAGTGCTTTGCGCCACTACCATCTTCGCTCAGAACAGCGACCAGGGTGGAGTGAAAGGTACGGTGGTCAACCGCGCAGGTCGAGCACCTATCGCAGGCGCGACACTGACATTGTCTCAGGCTGGCGAGGTTATCGCCACTGAGAAGTCAGATGCAGAAGGAAAGTTCCTCATTGAGGTTCTTCCTGACGGCATGTATGATATGACAGTGACAGCAAACGGATTCCTTGACGCACATGTGAATGTCACAATCGAAGGATATGTCAAGGACCTCATCTTTGTCGGAATGACAATCGAGCAGGTGGTGACAGAGGTGGATGATTCCAACTTCGCTGAGTTCGATATGGATGACTCAGGATTCGAAGACTCACCATCAATCCTCTTCGGAAGCAACGACCCGTTCACCAATATCGCAAGCTTCGGTTTCAGCAATATCCGATTCAAGAACAGAGGTTATACAAGCGAATCACAGGATGTATATCTCAGCGGAATTCCGATGAACGACGCAATCACAGGTTACTCTCCATTCTCGCTCTGGAGCGGTCTCAACGAGGCTACAAGAGCTAAGGAGACCACTGTCGGCAACGAGGTATCAGACTATGGATTCGGAGGATATAACGGTATCACAAATGTGAACGGTATGCCTTCAGCAGTACGTCCAGGATGGCGTTTCAGCGCCCTTACAAACAGCGCGCTCTATCGCCTCCGTCTTATGGCGACATATGCTTCAGGTGAGCTTGACAACGGTTGGTCATACGCTTTCAACGTGTCTGCACGTGTGGGTGGTAACGACTGGATCAAGGGTGTATACTACCGCAACTTCGCATATTATGCAGGTGTTGAGAAGAAGTTCAACGACATCCATAAGATCGGTCTCGTAACCTTTGCAGCACCTGGCCAGAGAGGAGCACAGAACGCTTCAACTCAGGAGGTTTACGACCTTATGGGTGACAACATGTACAACAGCAACTGGGGTTATCAGAACGGCAAGGTGCGCAACGCCCGTGTCCGCAAGACATTCGAGCCTGTAACCATCCTCAAGTATACAGCAACTCCTTCAGACGACCTCGAGGCTTCAGCCACAGTGCTTTGGAGAACAGGTAAGAACGGATACACCGCAATGGACTGGTACGATGCAGCTGACCCGCGTCCTGACTACTACCGCAACCTCCCAAGCTACTACTATATGGAGGATCCTGACTATGACAGACTGAATCCAGAAAAAGCCGCATGGGCATATGACGCATGGACTCAGAACTATCCTGAATACACCCACCTCAACTGGGACCGCCTCTACAACGTGAACTACAACAACCTCGATGCTGACGGCGCACGCCGCTCGAAGTATATCGTCGAGGAGCGCCGCGTGGACCAGAACGACCTCAACATCGGAGCAAACATCAAGTGGGATGCAGCGAAGTTCTTCACATTGACAGGTGGTGTGAACTACAAGTGGAACCGTACAGAGTACTACAAGCTTCTTGACGATCTTCTTGGTGGTGAATACTATATCAACATCGACTCATTCGCAGAGCGCGACTTCGCGTCAAACCCTGCAATGGTTCAGAACGACCTTGACTACTACCTCGCAAACGGTGCAGCACAGACTCTCCGTGAGGGCGACAAGTATGGATATGACTACTATGCAAATGTCCGCAGAGCAAGCATCTGGGCAAACGGAGACCTCGATCTGGGAGCATTCAAGGCAAATCTTGCAGTTCAGGCAGGATATGAGAAGTTCTGGAGAGAAGGTCTCGTGAGAAAGGGTCTCTTCCCTGGCCTTAACGAGGACGGAAGCGAGTTCATCGTGGACGGCAAGAGCCTTACCACATACGAAAAGGTGAACGGAGAAATGGTTCCGATCACATCCAAGGGCAAGTCTGCTGTTGCTGACTTCTTCACATATTCGGCTAAGCTTGGTCTTCAGTACCACATCGTGGGTGGTCACAGATTCTATGCAAATGTGGGATATTTTAACGATGCTCCTACATTCGCACAGTCTTTCATCTCGCCTCGTACAAGAAACTCTCTCGTACCGAATCTCGAGACAATGAAGACTCTCTCCAGCGACCTCAACTACCAGTTCAGCAGCAACGGATATAATTTCCGCATTACTGGATTCTGGACAAAGATCATGGACCAGACTGATATGATGAGCTTCTACGATGACACTCAGAACTCATTCACAAACTTTGCGATGAGCGGCATCGACCAGCGTCACATGGGTATCGAGCTCGGATTTAAGGTTCCACTTCCAGTTCAGGGACTTTCTGTGGAGGGTGCATTAAGCTGGGGTGAATATATCTACACTTCAACTCCGCGCATGACCCAGACAGTTGACAACAGCGCTGAGGTGATCGTTGACAATGAAATCGTACCTTACTGGGCAAGCCATCCTGTATATAAGAAATATGTTGAAGATGGCGTGACTATCTACGAGATGGATGCTGATGGAAACCCTGTCGTGGAGAAGTTCCAGAAGCACTACGTGCCTTCAACTCCACAGCTTGCAGCCGACCTCGGTCTCAACTACAGAACAAACTCATACTGGTTCTTCGAGATTGATGCTCAGTACTTTGCAAACTCATATCTCGACATGAACCCTCTCTACAGAACCGACCTTGCAGTGGCTGGTCCTGACAAGATCATCACCCCTACCGAGATCGAGTACATGGCAGCACAGGAGAAATTCGATCCTGTATTCCTCCTCAATGCAAGCATCGGAAAGTCCTGGTATATCGACCGCAAGTATAACTTCGGCTTCTCTCTCAACGTCCAGAACATCACAAACAACAAGAACGTGAAGACAGGAGGTTACGAGCAGACACGTCTTATCGACAGCAAGAGCATGGAGAGATATTACCGCTTCGATTCCAAGTACTTCTACATGCAGGGACTTAACTACATGTTGAACCTTTATTTCAGATTCTAAGGGATGAAAAGAATATATACAATCATATTAGCTGCGGCTGCGCTCCTTGCCGGATGCGAGGAGTTCCAGCCGGTGTTCACAGGAAAATATCCTGATCCGGAGCAGCAGTACATCTATTCTGACGAGGACTTCGGCAACAAGTTCACAACTATCGCCGACCTTAAGAAGATGTACAACGGCAAGCCGGTGAAGGTGAACAAGAGATGCGTGATCAAGGGCCAGGTCACCACTTCAGACCAGGTGGGCAACCTCTACAAGAGCCTCTATATCCAGGACGAGACTGCAGGTATCGAGGTAAAGATTGGAAAGAACGGCCTTTACAACGAGTACAAGCTCGGTCAGTGGATCTATGTTGACTGTACCGACCTTACCGTAGGAGACTACAACGGCATGATCAACCTTGGTTACGAAGACCCTACAAATGAATATGAGACAAGCTACCTGGAGCATGCATACATCATTGACAGCCATGTATTCAAGGGCGCTTATGCAGATCCTGTTGAGCCTGCTGTGGTAAGCGAGGCAGATCTTCTCAAGGACGTGAACATGGGCCGTCTTGTGACAATCGAGAACCTCAAGTATAGTTATACTTACTATGACACTCAGAAGGAAAAAAATATAACAAGGCAGATCTTTATCCTTGCATATGTCGATCCTAATGGAGACAGAAAGGATTATACCAACAACTGTATCTTCGTTGATGAGGACTGGAACCAGCCAGCAGACAAGAATCTTTGGGTAAATACATGGGCATGCTCAGAGACCAAGTGGAAGGAATATCTTAATTCTGGTATTTTTGATGATGTTGAAGTTGCAGGAACTACTGTCGGAGGACTTAAGAATCCTGATGGCACTTACAATATTGGTTCAATGGCATATTTTGTGAGCCAGTACTTCACTATGGGTAAGTCAGGTGTGCAGGTGCGTTCAAGTGGATATGCACGTTTTGCTGACACTGAAATCCCTGAGGAAATCCTCAACGGCTCAGCAACCGTTACCTTCACCGGTATCCTCACAAAGTATAAGGGTGAGGCTCAGTTCACCCTCATCGACCTTAACGGCGTAAAGAAAGCTGACGGTACCAACTGGTATTAATACCGTGCTCTGTAACTAATTGCATATCAACACATTAAGCAAACCTCCTGCGGTCAAATGACCGCAGGAGGTTTCTTTAATACATTATCAATCAACAACTTGCACAGCACGCTGCAAATAATGACAAGACAATTTACATTAACGGCGACGGAGAGGCATCATACGACTATCTTGCAGAGTGGGATAAAGTAATCAGCGGCAGTCCTGGATACAATTCTATTCATAATGACATGGCTTCTCTGGATATCCCATACGTGCTTGATGCTAATGCCGAGTTTTCAGACTATCCAAGCCTTAGCCGAAGGCATATTTCATACAATTTCAATATCAATGTCATTATAGAAGGCAATGAGTCACACCTCGAATTCGATCTGCCAGATGATGGATCTGAGTTCTACCATACAGGTCATGGTGAAATAGCTTTAAGGACAAAAGTCACTCTGACGACCCTCACGGAATCAGGCACAACCAAGGACGTGACCGGAACAATTTTCATCAAATATGTCAGAACGCAGTATATTCCGAAGTAATTTTTATAAATTTGTGTGACATATGATTTCTTTTGTGCATCTATTGTAATTATAGAAACAATCAGACCATGAAGAAAATCGCAGCGATCATGGTAGCGCTGATGATGCTACCAGCCTTGACAGCCAAGGCGCAAGAGTACAAATATGAAGCAAAGCTCGGATGGTACCCGATTGACCTGATGGATCTGCTTTTTATGCTGGGAGAATATCCGGACAGCGGATATACAGCGGGGCCTGTGAAGACAGTTGGTATCTTTGCCGCTGACTTTGACGTTAAAATGAAAAATTGGCTCACAGTTGGCGCCAAGGTCAGTTATAGAAATACCTGGCGAGAGCTAAGTGCCACCATTGATGGAATTGAATATACCGATGTTGACCGCATGCAGGGATTTTCCGTAATGCCTACAGTAAAATTCACAACCGGGTATGAGTCGCTATTCCGTTATTATGCAACTCTCGGACTCGGAGCAGGAATGGATCTTTCAAACGGAGCAAGCGACGGATTCTGCGCCTTCCAGTTCACACCGGTAGGCATAGCGATCGGCAAGAAGCTTTCATGGTATTTCGAGATGGGTCTCGGCCATGCATACACCGGAATGCTGACCGGATTGAGCTGGCGCTTTTAAACATAAACGTAAAGGATATTGGACATTACGCAGCAGCATATAACAAATTTCGACGGCCTGTTTAGATATAACTACAGGCCGCTTTGTCTGTATGCAATGCACTATCTTCAGGACGCGGATCTTTCGGAAGATATTGTCCAGGAAAGCTATGCAGCACTCTGGGAGAAGCTGCAGGAAGGTGCTGATGTGTTCAACCGCAAGTCATATCTATATATGATGGTGCGAAACCGATGCCTAGACCATCTGCGCAAGAAAAAAATCCCGACAGAATCTCTCAAGCCATACGACACCTACGGAATCATTGACGATGACGACGCTCAGGAGCGTTCGCACACCGAGGCACGCCTCTGGACTGCCATTGACAGCCTTCCTGAAAAGTGCCGCGAAGTCTTCATTCTGAGCAAGCGCGACGGAATGAAATATGAGGAAATCGCAGAGGAGCTGGGATTATCAGTAAACACCGTCCGCAACCAGATCAGCAAGGCTTTGAAGGTTCTTAAAGAGGGTGTCCACAAACTATATATGTTCTTTTTTGCATAATATTTCAAAATCATATAGTACTTTTTCAAAACACTTCCGTCTTAATGTCAAAGTAACGGAATCTTAAATCTTAATTATGTCAGACTTTGAGGATAAACACCTGGACTTCGTCCTGAAACATTATCAGGAAGGCAAGTTCGACACTCAGAAAGCGATTGACCGCTTTAAGGGGGCTCACGGCATCGTGCAGAAGCCTCGCAGACGCGTCCTGCCTTGGGTGTCAGGCATAGCTGCGGCAGCCGCTGCAGTTGTCCTTTGTGTGTTCCTTTTCCGTGACAGCAACCAGCAGATCCAGCTGATGGCGAACTCCGCAATGAAGGAATTCGTGCTTCCTGACGGTTCAGAAGTGACCCTGGCGCCAGGATCTCGATTGACCTACAAGGAAAAGTCCCCACGAAAGACTCAGCTTGAGGGCAAGGCTTTCTTCGAAGTCGCACGTGACGAGGCCGTGCCGTTTGAAATCACTTCTGACGGCACCTTTGTAAGGGTCCTTGGAACAAAGTTCATGGTTGATGCCGGTGCGGCAGTCAAGGAAGTCTATGTGACAGAAGGCAAGGTGCTCTTTGCGAAGTCTTCAGATTCTGAAGGCGTGATCCTGACAAAGGACATGCAGGCGACTCTCTCACAGTCGGATGCAATTCCGGTTATTGCTGCGAAAGCAGATGTCAACAGTCTGGCATGGCAGCGCGGATCATTCATCTTTGACCAGACTCCGCTCAAGGAAGTCCTTCAGACCCTTGCAAAGCACTACAAGGTGTCTTTCGTGGCCAACGACCTGAGCAAGCAGCTCAGCGGAGAGTTTGACTCCGAAGACCTTGACCTTATCATCAGCCTCATTGAGTCTGCCCTCGATGTGAATATCGTCAAGAGATAAGATTCCTCTAACAAATGTAATCACCATGAAAAGATTCCTATACCTGCTTATTTCGCTGATTGCAATATCATCCTGCGGAGTGCTGAAAAACTACCCGCTTGAGCAGGAATATAACGAAGTCTGGAAAGGCAAGACTTATAATGAAATTGTGATGAGCTCATTTTTGCTAGGGCCTGTACCCTTTTTATGGCAAAAATGCCACAGGTGTCGGCAAAACAAATTCCCGTTTCACGTGCATTTATCAGCGACAGTATAGCCTGACACGAAAATGTCAGGCTTTTATGTATATTCGTGGAAGTATTTTTCAAAAGCTGTCGTTATTAAATCGAAAACCAATTGGCAGAGATCATAAACATAGAGGACATTGAACTGGCGAAGCTATGCGCCCGAGGGGACGAAAAGGCCAGACATGAGCTGTATACGAGGTATGCAGCCTACCTCTTTGCGCTCTGCATCAGATATGTCGGCGACAGGGAGTTGGCTCTAGACCTGATGCACGATGCTATGATTAAGATCTTTGACACAATTGGGAAATATAAGCCGACAGGATCTCTGAAGTCCTGGTGCAGAAGAGTTACGGTGAATATGGTGATTGACTACCTGCGAAAATCCAAGCGTATGGATCTGCAGCCATTGGAGCCGACGCAAGAAAAGATACCCGAACCGCAGAACGAAGAAGTTGTAAAGATTCCGAAGCAGGAACTGATGCGGATGGTCGGGGAACTTCCGGAAACCAAGAGAGTGATATTCAATCTCTTCTGTGTGGAAGGGTATTCGCATAAGGATATAGCAGAAATGCTGAACATAAAGGAGAAGACATCATCCTCGCTGCTGTTCAAGGCAAGGGCCCAGCTAGCGGAAAGTGTCAGGGATTATATTAGAAGAAACCGATTATGATGGAAGACTGGACAGATATCATAGGTGAGGAACTCGAGAATATCGAGGAGCCCCTTCCTGCTGATGACTGGAGCGTCCTTCAGCAGAAATATGCAGCCGCACAGAAGAGAAAGAAGGCTGCTGCGTTCGCGTGGGCCGGTGGCATCACGTCAGTTGCTGCTGCCGTCGCTCTCGTGCTTCTGCTTGTCGGTCCGGATGCATCGTCAGATATCACAGGTCCATCAGGAGACATCAATGACTTCGTTGCAGAGACACTCCCTCCAGTAGAGGAAGTTGTTCCGGTTGATACTATCGCTCTTGAAACTCCAGCTGACAAGAAGACAGCCACTCCATTTTCCATCGTAAAGAAATCAGACGATGATATTCTCATTGCAGAAGAGGCATTTGATGTAATTCGAGACACGACATCCTTGAGTGACAAGCTTCTTGCCGATGCTTCAACTACCAACAAGAAGGATTCAAATGAAGATGCTTACACCCAGCCGACTGGTACCTTCGGCTTTGATGACTTCCCGGAGGATGAACCAAGTCGCAAAAGACGTCTGATATCAATAGGTGTATCCGGATCCACATCAGACATCCCTATATTGAAAGTTTTTGGTGTGATGGAGCCTGAGTATGATATGGTACCTAACCTTCCTCCATATGACGAACCAGAATACGAAAACCCCGGAGATGTATTCGAGCCAGAAGCTCCAGATGATTCCACTCATACAGAAACTCCGGAGCCAACTATGGCCAGGATGAGAAGACAAGGAAGCCATTCGGATTCATACCGTCATGAAATCCCTGTGTCAGCAGGTGTATCTGCCAGGATTCATCTCACTGACAGACTCTCAATCAACACCGGCCTCAATTACACCAGATACAAATCACTCAGAACCAGGACATTCGCCGGTTCCAGCACCCGTCAGAAGGATTGGCAGAATGTACATTATCTAGGCGTACCTGTCAGAGTGGACTACATGGCGGTAAACAAAAAGCATTTCAACATGTATTTCGGAGCTGGTGCGCAGATGGACAAGTGCGTATATGCAACTGTCGGAGAGGAAAGGCTACATGAGAAGCAGGTTCTGTTCGGTGTTAACGGAACCATGGGTATCCAGGTAAACCTTGCGCGCTTCGTAGGTCTTTACTTTGAACCGGAGGTATCGTATGCTCTCAATGAGGGTACCATCGAGACATTCCGCTCTGATGAGCCATTCGTTGTAACAGTCCGAGGCGGTCTTAGATTCAATTTCTAAATTATTATTTTATGAAACGCATATTTATTGTTATGCTGGCAGCAATCTGCTTCAGCGGCTGTTTGAAGATTATCGACTGGGTACCGGTTACATTTGAAATAATGGTACAAGATGAGCAGGGGAAAGACTTGCTCGATCCTGAAAATGACAACACCTGGCTTCTTGGCACCACTGTGTGGTTCAGAGGAATTGAAGTAGAACTTGAAAAGAAAGGCATTTCTGAGCCGGTAACTAAAGACTACGGCATCAAATACGAAGGCTTCAGACTTGAAAAAGGTGACAACTGCTACTATCTTGCATTCGGTCAGTTTGAAGGAGCTACCAATTATAACGATGAACATATCATCATCTGCTGGCCTGATCACACATTGAATACTATCAAATATAACCGTAAGATCAACAACCGAAAAGGCGGAGCAAAAGAGTCATGGGAGCTCGATGGCGTAGAATGCACTAATCCGATTATCATCGTAAAGGAAGTCAACAATTAAGGAATTGTTTGTCACACTAAAGGAATAATTGCATCTATATGGCATTAAACAAATGTATTATGAAACGATTTTACAAGCTTCTTGCTATCGCATTGTTAAGCTGCGCAGCAGTATCATGCGAAAAGAGTATGGCCCCTGATTTTTTTTATCCAGAATTTGAAGCTGATTCAATGCCAGAGACAGAAGAGCCGAATCATGAAGAAGGAGACCGCTTTGACAAAATCGAAGACAACCCGTTCATCAAGACATCCGAGCAGAATGTATCCACATTCTCTATTGATGCGGATGGTGCCGCCTACGGCTATATGCGTAAGATGATTTCTGATGGAATACTCCCAGAGCCTTACTCTGTACGCATCGAGGAATATCTGAATTATTTCACATTCAATTACGACGATCCTACAGGCGATCATACTGTAGCCATCAATTCCGAGGTCGGACCTTGCCCGTGGAATGAAGAGCATATGCTTATACGTCTTGGCTTGAAAGGCAAACCGATGGACCTCAACCAGACACCTCCCGCTAACTTCGTTTTCATGGTTGACGTATCCGGATCTATGGATTATGAGGACAAACTTGGTCTTCTCAAATCTTGTCTCAGTACTCTTGTAGACCATCTCCGTCCTACAGACAGGGTTTCCATCATTACTTATGCAAGCAAGGTTGAGAAACTTATAAAATCAACTCCTGCCAGCGAGGCAAAGAAGATTAAGAATGCAATATCCAAACTCAATGCAAGAGGTTCTACTGCAGGAGGAGAAGCCATGAAGATGGCGTATGAGGAAGCGCTGCAAAACTTCATTGAGGGTGGCAACAACCGCGTGATTATGGGAACTGACGGAGACTTCAACGTGGGTGTGACATCAACTGATGCGCTTTTGGAAATGGTTCAGGACTACGCAGACAAGGGAATCTATCTCACAGTATGCGGTTTCGGTAGCGGAAACCTCAACGACAGCATGATGGAGACCATCTCCAACAAGGGCAACGGAACTTACCAGTATATCGATTCAGAACTCGAGATGGTCAAGGTGTTCGTACACGAAAACTCGAAGTTCTACTCTGTGGCGAATGACACAAAGGTGCAGATCACTTTCGACCCGGAGAAGGTGGACAGATACAGACTCATCGGATACGAGAACCGAGTGATGGCCAACGAGGATTTCGAAAATGACGACAAAGACGCCGGCGAGATCGGAGCTGGTCAGACAATCACCGCACTCTATGAGATTATCCCTGCGGTTGAAAACTACGTCGACCAGCAGATAGCAGTCTTCGACGTGCGCTACAAAAAGGCACTCGGAGCTGAAAGCATCCAGCTGACAGAAAATGTGTTTGATCTCAAGGCTCCTACATCTGATAGAAAGGAGTTCTCATTTGCAGCTGGTGTTGCAGCCTTTGGAATGCTCCTTCGTGATTCTGGATACAAAGGCAATGCAGACTTCGATATGGCCTACGAGCTTGTTGGCCAAGGTCTGGACAACGACCCTCACGGCTACAGGGCAGAGTTCCAGGAGCTGATCAACGAAGCGGGCCTGATTATGAAGAGGAGGTAGAATAATTTTCTTCATTTTTCTGTAAAAACACTTGGAATTTACCCCCCTATTAAATTTGCAGAAAATCCCTTATAATAGGCAGTCTATGCAGATTTGAGGCGCTTTAATGGTATTATTCCTCAATCATCACGTCATAGGATAAAACGAACAATGAACTTAACATATAGACACAACTAAAAAAATTACCCTTATGAAATCATTTACCACACGACTTCTTGTCATTACATTTCTTATGACAATATCATTCGCCGCATCAGCTCAGATATATGTTGGAGGTTCTATTGACGGCATCTATGGTAAAGCGGAAAGCACTAACGCCAAGTCTTGGGCCATCGACATCAGTCCGGAAGTCGGATATGCCTTCAACGAAAATTGGGCAGCCGGCGCACGCATCGGCTATGGTAAATCTGTGTCTGAGATGAAAACCGACTATCTTGATAAGACAACAACTAATGTCTCTCTTTTTACCATCAATCCATATGCAGTCTACGCTCCGATCAAGTTCCATAATTTTGCAGTATGCGCAGAAATGGGAGCCTCGTTTACTGCAAGAATATCAGGAGCGAACTATTCTCTTTATAGCATATATGTCACCCCGCTTCTTACATATAGCGTAAACGATCACATTATCCTGAAGACAGGTCTTGACTTCGCGAAACTTTCCGTTTCCGGCGACACTAACGGCACATTCAAATTCGGTGTTTCTGCAGGAGGAGAAAATGCACTTAATATAGCTGACGACTTCTCTATCGGTTTTGTATATAGATTCTAAGAACTATTATACACCATATGACACTAAAAGCTAAAAAGATACTGGCATATGCCATGTTTGCTGTCATTATGGCTCTGATATATCTAGTCATCGGCTTTACAGTCGACGTTATCTTCAGATGGTGCGGTGACGAGGAAGGTATCAGCATCACAAGCACAATGATAACTTGTCTGGTCTTTACTACTGCTATTGTTTTGGTTATGGTTATTTTACCGGCGGGTCTGATAAGCAGAATTAAAAGGGAAAATCACCCAGAAACACTGACAGAATTCAACAAAGGCTATCATGTTATCAATATTATTTTAGCCGCCATACTGATCGGACTTTGTATCACGGCTGTCCTCGTCAAGAGTGAGATGATGTGGATGGGTCTTGCATTCGGGTTTATTGCTTTATACCATCTGCTCAACTCTTTCATATTTTATAATGCACGAAAAACGTACGTGGCTGAAAACTCAGAGAACGAATAATATGAAAGCATACACAACCAAACACATTCTATCGATAATTGGACTTACTCTTCTCATAGGTATTCCATTCGGATTTGAAGCAAAGGCACAAACCGAAGTGTCTGTAGATACATCTATGCCAGTGTCGACTCAGCTTTCTGATGTCAGGTTCGAATTTATTCAGTCCACTCAGAATAACTTTCAGGCATTTTTGCTTGATAAGTATACCGGTCAGGTGTGGCGATATAAAATAGCCAAGAAAGAATTCGAGGAATTGAAGAGAGAAAATCCGGACACTGTAGTTCCTGACAAAGTCAACTATCAAATGTATATCAGTGGTGACAATAATTCCATGTGTTTCCTGCTGAATGTGCATACTGGACAGATGTGGCGTTATATATTCAAGGATGGAGAGAGAACATTCCAGAAATTGTCTATGCCTTGGGAATAATAATGCACAGTTTTAAATAATGAGGAATATATATATGAACAATTCTCTATATACCCAAAAGTTCTCATTCGGTAAATGGTGCTTCCTTTTTATTGGTGGTATTATCCTGTTTCTGATCGCATACTCATTAGCGACAATACCTGAGCTTTATATCGTGAACAACTGGATTTCCGGTACCCTCAGTTTAATCTCAGGACTATTGTTACTCTTGATGTATAGATGGCTTGTCGGAAGTTATGAGAACCGTAAGATAGAAGAGTTGTCCATGCAAAAATGTCTGAGGCATACTGGTATCGGTTTACTTTGGGGTGTGCTGATGATGTCAGCTACAATCGGAATTTTTGCTTTGTGCGGATGGTATAAGATTGTAGGATTCAGTTTCAATGTTGCAGTCATCTATAGATTGCTGATGACGTATTTTGTTGTTGCAGTCGGCGAGGAAATCGTATTTAGAGGCATAATGTTCCGCTTGCTTGATAGCCAGTTCAATGTATGGGTAGCATTGCTCATTTCAGCAGTCGTATTTGGAGCTGCTCATATTATAAACCCTAATGCAACGCTAATCAGCACGATAGGTATTTCATTGGCTGCGGGAGTGCTATTCGGTCTGCTGTTCAAATACTACAGAACATTATGGGTACCTATCGGTATCCATTGGTCATGGAACTTTGTTCAGGGAACAGTAACAGGAAGTCCTGTTTCCGGAATGGCTCCTGACTACAGTATCCTTAAATCTGTCACATCTGGCCCAGAAATACTTACCGGAGGTCCTTTCGGACCGGAAGCGTCAATCATTACTATAATCATAGGGCTGATATTGTGTATCTGGCTTGGTGCTCAATTGATTGTCAGAAAATAAATTCATGAAGAAAACCAGATACATAATTTTGCTTATTCTTGCTGCTTTCATTATTGCGGCAAGAATCAATGTATCTGTAGGAGAGTGGTACGCGACACATCTGTTTCCGCATATCTCCACAGTCTTGTCACTGCTGGTTTCATGGATTTCGTTTTCAATGACTGAAGTCATGGTTGTAAGTGCGGTGGCTCTGATGATATATGTACTGATCAGAAACATCAGACGCAGAGAGAAAGTCTGGAAGATTTTCATAAAAGAAGCTGAAATAGTAGCCTGGATAATAGTATGGTTCTACTGCGGATGGGGAATAAACTATTTTCGCGAAAGCATCTACACGAGAGGCGATTTCAAAAGACAGGCCTTTGACGAGGTCGTATTCAAGCAGTTCATGAACGACTATGCAGACAGTCTGAACCATTCATACACTCCAGAGACAATAGACATGTCCGTATACGAAAACGACATCAAGGAAAGATATTCATCAGTTCCTGATCATTTCGGATTAAGCGAAGCCAGAAGCTGGCAGCATCCGAAGAAGCTCTTATTTAACCCTCTTTACACAGCAGTCGGAGTCGGAGGATATATCGGTCCATTTTTCGGAGAGACTCATCTAAATGCCGACCTTTTTCCACAACAGTATCCCTCAAGCTATGCCCACGAGCTGTCGCACCTGTTAAGCGTAAGCAACGAGGACGAAGCCAATTTCTGGGCATACCAGATATGTAGAAACTCGGATATTCCTGCGGTGAAATATAGCGGATACTATTCCCTGCTCCCCTATGTACTCTCCAATGCCGCCAGAGTTCTTGATGATGAAGAATATAAAGCGTATATTCTTTCCATAAGACCGGAAGTAAAGCAACAACTGGTAGAACAACAGGAATTCTGGAGATCAAGATACAGCAGGACACTTGGCAATATCCAGTCAGTCATATATGACTCAATGCTAAAGGTCAACAAGATTCCTTCGGGCACAAAGAATTATGCGCAGGTTATCGAACTTATTATTGCTGCGCAGTATTCATAATTATGTATCCAAGAAGTATATGAAACGAAAAACCAACAGGTTGAAAATATATCTGCATTTGCTAAGGTCTATGGTGTTGCCAGGTGGTTTGTGCCTTCTGATGAAGCCCGACATTGCCGAGCGGATTGAAGGTGAGTTTCTCCGGACAGAGGGCATACAGCAACAGCGGTATGGAAGAGGATTATTATATCAATGGCGTTACACCTCATATAGTTGTCAATACATCCATTGATGATCTTACAGCAGAAAGGGATGCTCAATTTGAGGCCGCAATGAAATTCATAAATGATAATAGATAAATCGGAATTAAACAGCCTTGACGCAGTTCAGCTGAAATTTCTATAGATGGATTTTTCTCTTTACAAAAGTGTAAAGAAATTTTACAATTACGCACAAGGTGCTTTCACTTTAATTATTTGACATACAGCCATTTATATAGTTTGGCACAGGCGGTGGTATAGAAGAGTCATAATCAATTGCATTATGATCAGAAAACTTACCACTGCTTTTATTTTTTTACTTTATACTGTTTCTGCCAGCTATGCCCAGCAGGAGATGAACCTTGATCAGGTGATCCATACTGCACGCAACCAGTCAGTAGAGGCACTTGAAGCCAGACAGGCATTCATTTCCACATATTGGGCATACCGTTCATACAAGGCAAGCAGACTGCCGTCTTTTTATCTGCATGGAGATATCATGAACTTCGACCGTTCACTAACCCTGCTCCAGAACCCTGAGGACGGAACGCTCAATTATGTGAACTCAAACAATCTTCAGAACGGAGTAGGTCTGAAGATAAATCAAAACATAACATTTACTGGTGGTACGCTGTCAGTCGCTTCAGACCTCTCGCGTATTGACCAGTTCGGGCAGAACAAGAGCCTGACCTGGTATTCACGTCCTGTTACGGTGTCGTATTATCAGCCACTCTTCACATACAATCAGTTCAAGTGGGACAAGAAGATCGAGCCGAAGCAGTATGAGAAAGGAAAGAGGGACTATCTTGAAGCCATGGAAGGCATAACTATCAATGTCGTCTATGCTTATCATAATCTCCTGCTCGCCAAGATGAACAATGAGATCAGCCAAAGCAACTTCATGAATTCAGGCAACATGCTTAAAATCGCGAAAGAGAGATATCAGCTCGGTGATGTCACCAAGGCGGAATATCTCCAACTTGAACTCCGTATGCTGAACGACAGCATAGCCATCAATGAGACCGCTGTCGCTGTCCGTCAGGCGCAGATGGAACTGAACTCACTTCTAGGTTATGATGAATCATTCGAAATCAATCCTAAGATAGAAGAAGACCTGCCGGATATACAGATGAGTTATGACCTTGTGATGGAGAAATCCCTGGCAAATTCAAGTTTCACGCTTGATAATGAGATAGGTCTTCTCAATGCAGAATCCAATGTTGCTCTAGCAAAGGCTTCACGAGGTTTTTCATTCGCTTTGAATGCACGATTCGGAATGTCACAGACAGGTCCTGAGTTTCCTGCAGCGTACAAGAATCTTCTTGACCAGGAAGTAGTCGGCATCACATTCAGCATACCGATATTTGACTGGGGCCTGGGCAAAGGCAAGGTTCAGAAGTCCAAGGCTGCTCAGGAAGTCGTAAGGGCTCAGGTCCAGCAATCGGAAAATGATTTTCGCAGGAAAATGTTCACTGCTGTGGGTCAGTTCAACAACCAGCGTCAGCAGTGCCTGATGTCCCAGAGGGCAATGCGTGTGGCATCCGAAAGATATGAGCTGACAATGCACAGGTTTAAAGAAGGAAATGCCAGCGTCACCGACCTGAACATGGCTCAGACAGAGAACGACAGCGCTCTCAGGCAATATATCAATGACGTCAGCAATTTCTGGATGTATTATTACTCGCTTCGTCAATGTACCTTATATGACTTCATAAAAGGATCTGACCTTGAAATCGATGTTAAAGAAATGATAATGTAAATACTATGGACAGGCAATTGGAAAAGAAGAAAGGAATAGCCTTGGTGTTCAGTAAAAAGGCACTCCCTTACTGGTTTGGTGTTATGATGGCAGCCTTCATCGTATGGCTGATATTCCGAGATGACTCGAGCACATTAAGAGTAAATGAGGACACGTTGAATATCAGTGAAGTCAGATCTGGAGAATTCAACGATTACATCCGCATCAGTGGACAGGTTCATCCTATGACTACCATTCAGGTCAGTCCACGTGAAGCCGGCATCGTCGAGGAAATCGTTATCGAGGAAGGCACACAGGTGAAGGCTGGTGATGTGATTATACGACTTAGCAATGACGACCTTGATCTTGAGATTCTCAATTCTGAAGCAAATCTCGCGGAAAAGGAGAACGCCTTAAGAAACACAATGATCCAGATGGAGCAGGAGAAGATGCAGCTAAGCCTCAATATCCTCGAACTTCAGACAGATGTAGCTCGAAAGGGACGTGCATTGGAATCCCAGAAAAGACTGTTCGATGAGGGTCTGATAGGAAAGGAAGAGTACCTTCGTTCGGAAGAGGATTACCAGCTTTTCTGCAAGAAGCTTGAAGTGACAATCGCTCGTGCAGCACAGGACAGCATGTACAGGGAGGTTCAGATCAAGCAGATGGAGGAAAGCCTCAGGAACATGAAGATAAACATGCAGAGAATCCGCAAGAGAAAAGAGAATCTGGAGGTTAAGGCTCCTATTGACGGTGAACTCGGACTACTTGAGGTTACTCTGGGCCAGTCTATCGGCAGCGGCAGCAAGATAGGCCAGATAAACGCCATGGGAAGCTATAAGATCGAAGCACTGATTGACGAGCACTACATTGACCGTGTCAGTGCCGGTCTTACTGCCACATTCGAACGTCAGAGCGAGACTTATGATGCAGTAATCCGCAAGGTGTATCCGGAAGTTCGCGGAGGTAAATTCCAGGCAGATTTCAGGTTCAGCGGGGAGCAGCCGTCAAATATCCGCACAGGTCAGACTTACTACCTGAACCTTCAGCTCGGTCAGCCGGAAAGCGCAATCCTCATCCCACGAGGAACATTCTATCAGAAGACAGGAGGCAAGTGGATTTATGTGGTTTCTCCGGAGGGTGGCAAGGCAGTCAAGCGTGAAATCCGTATCGGAAGACAGAACCCGCAGTTCTATGAGGTTCTTGAAGGTCTTGAACCTGGAGAAAAAGTTATAACTTCGGGCTACGATAATTTTGGAGATAATGAGGTGTTGGTATTCTAACTAATGACTTTACAAAATGAAACTTAAGGAAACTATAATAAAGGCGTTATCTCTCGGTACGGGAGTAGCCATAGGTCTGATTCTGATAGCGAAGGTATGCTATGAGATGAGTTATGACACCTGCTATGCTGATCATGAGCAGATTTATCAGATACGAACCGTATATACCCAGCACGGAGAGGATAGGGATTTCCCACAGATTTCCGGTGCCATTGCTCCGGGATTCAAGGAACATGTTCCGGGAGTGGAGGTTGCGACTCGTTGGACATTTCTAGTCAACAGCGACAAATTTATAGACGAGCAGAAGAATGTCATCACA
>JAZKYT010000032.1:0-13563 GCA_045612265.1 Candidatus Cryptobacteroides sp. | reverse complement strand
CCACGCAGGAAACGTTGGGAGGGTCCGGAGTGAGCGAAGCGAACGGAGTCCTCCGCAATCACTATCATCCTCCCGGTCAAATATATAAATGAAAAAAGAGTGACTAATCAGTCATAAAAGACTTTTTAGTCACCCTCTTTCATTGAGAGCCGATGGAGGGAATCGAACCCACGACCCCGAGATTACAAATCACGTGCTCTGGCCAACTGAGCTACATCGGCAAAATTGTTGTTCCTTTTTCAAAGGGGTTGCAAATGTACGACTTTTTGTGAAACTACCAATACTCTGCTTCGCAAATTTTCATATCTTTGAAGAATGAAACGCTTATTACTGACAATTATCATGGGATTTTCCTTCTTTGGCCTCTTCGGCCAGAACAACAACTTCAAGATTGTTGATGCACACGAATTCGAGAAGTTTTAGACAAGCCTATGTTGGAAAGGTTTATTATTGGCGTTCAGTAATTGAAAGTAGTCGTGTTGATTCCTTGCAATGAGCCCCATCGTCATACGGAGATTGATTTCCGAGACGGGTATAAAGACAGGGGCTTCAGCCTGACATATGATCTGGTCAACGCCGAGAAATCCTTCATAATTTCCTACAAGGGTATCAGCAAGAATTGCTGTCAGCTTCTCGCGGATAGCAATCAGCGTGTCGCGAGGGATATATCCGGCAATCATGTCTTCAATATCCCCGTTGCTGGCAAGGATGTTTCTGCAGTAAGCACCGTTCCTGGATTCGAATAGGGAATAGCCGATGAAATCTATGCCTTCGCTATGGCATTCGAAGAGCATGGCACACTCCTTTATTATCTCAAATCGTCGCTCGACTATCACGGAACTCTGTTTGTCAAGTGTCCTCCTGCACCATCCTTCGTCGCTTTCGGAAAGCCTTTCCCTGACAAAGCGGATTCCTTTTCCACTGCCAGACAGGGGTGACTTCAGCACTGCACTGCCATTGGCTGAAATGAATGCCTCTATCTCACCGACACTGGTGGCAACGATCCTGTAGTCCGGTCCAATGACCTGTGAATCCCCGCAAATTAGTCGTGAATGCACATCCAAGGCAAACTCACGCCTTGAGTGAGTGCGTATGAACTGCAGTTCATCTTCTGATGGTAGGGTGGCCGGATCAATGCCTTCATTGATGAGACGCCTCTTCAGAGCGTGATTCCATCCCCATGGGATAATCTGGCGACGCTGCTTGTTGGGACGCTTGAGATGTTCGGTCAGATCTGTGTTGTCTTTCGCAAATCCCACGGCTGACCTTGGAGGTACGAAATTCTCGTCCCCATTGGCGATGCACAGGTCGTGCTCCGGATTGAAGATATAGATCTGGTTTGACATCTTTATCATATTACATCCCACGCTCCCGGCAAATAGCCTCATAAGCCTGTGATATCCATTTACCTAATCCCATTCTTGTTTTCTTTGTTTTAAATTGTTGATTTACAGTCTCTCTGCAATTGCATCCAACAGAACAACATCAGCTGGCAGCCACTGCACTGTTGCCAGCGTTTCTTTTGTCAGCCATGCTGAGTCAGCGTGTTCGTTGAGGTGGAGGTTGTCTGAGGTGAGAGTGCAGAGGTAGCAGTGCATTGTGAGGTGGAAGGTAGGGTAGTCCCACTCGATTGTCTGGAGGAGGTCGCCGACTGCGATTTCTGCATTGAGTTCCTCACGGATTTCGCGGATGAGGGCTGCCTCAGGGGCTTCGCCGCTCTCGATCTTACCGCCGGGGAATTCCCACCAACCCTGCCATTCGCCATAGCCTCTTTGGGTGGCGAAGACCTGGCCGTCCTTGATTATGATTGCTGCTACTACTTCGATTGTCTTCATTGCTGTTCTTTATCCAACGCCTCCATGAAGAACCAGCGGCGCATGTCCAGGCTGATAGGGTAGGAGGTGCAGGTGGTCTTGTGGTCGAGATGGTCTGCGGCGCCAAGGTCGCAGACGTAGAGGCGGTCGATCAGTGAGAGATAGATCTTGGAGTATTTAACGTCCAGATGGCGCTGCAGGTCACTGGCGTAGTCCATGGCTATGACCACGTCTTCGTGGCTGAGGCTGTCCTTGCAGAAGATGTACAGACCATATTCCGCAAAGTTGCCGTAGAAACCTGAGCCTACCTTTTCGATCTTGCTGGCTATGATGCGGCGCAGGGGGAGGGCGAGGGACCAGTACTCCTGCTCGAGGTGTCCCATATATCGGCCGTCCTGGAGACCATATGCGTAACCCGATCTGATGATCTGACCGATTTCCTCTCGGTCGCTTTCCGGAACTTCGACTCCTGCCATTTCTTTGAGCATGTCCACCGCAGCCTCTTTGCGTGGCTCCATGGCACGGGTAACCTCGATGCCGAGTGAGCCGTCCTCCATCTGGAGGTCAGGGCGGTCCCTGTTCACAAGCGCTGCATACTCGTCACCCAACAACGTCATCAACGTCAGTCGGGCGTAACGCTCAAAGAAACAGGTGTCGAATCGTTTCATATCTTATTCACCGAACTGCTTTGCAAGTCCACCGATGCTGGTTTCCTTATAGATGTTTGGAAGGTCCTTTCCGGTTTCCTTCATCACGTGTACCACCTGATCGAAGGTCACGCGGTGGAGTCCGTCTGTGTAGAGTGCATAGATGCCGGCGTCGAATGCACGGGCTGCTGCATAGGCATTACGCTCGATGCAAGGAATCTGGACAAGACCGCCCACAGGGTCGCATGTGAGGCCGAGATGATGCTCGAGACCCATTTCTGCTGCGTACTCGATCTGTGAAGGGCTGCCTCCCATGAGCTGGGCAACAGCAGCTGCCGCCATCGCGCAGGCAACTCCGATTTCACCCTGGCAACCAACTTCAGCTCCTGATACTGAGGCGTTTTCCTTAACGACTGCACCGATGAGTCCGGCTGTAGCGAGTGCACGGAGAATGCGTGTTTCGCTGAAGTTGTATCTTGTCTTCATGTGGTAGAGGACGCTCGGAAGGACACCGCATGATCCGCAGGTCGGTGCTGTCACGATGGTACCGCCGCTGGCATTTTCCTCGCTGACTGCAAGGGCATAGGAGAATACGAGTCCGCGGGTCTTGAATGTGTCTCCCTGGCCCACTGAACGCACGTGATAGCTGAGAGCCTTTCTGCGGAGGTTGAGAGGTCCAGGAAGTGCGCCTTCCATCTCGATACCTCTTTCCACGGCCTCCTGCATAACCTTCCACACTAGTTCGAGGTGCTCCCAGAAACCTGGCTTCTTACCCTCGACCATGTCCACATATTCCCAGAAGCATTTACCGCTCTTGTTGCACCACTTGAGGATGTCTGTGAGAGTGGTCAGCTCATAAGGTGCGTCTGTGTCTTCCATCTCGAGCGGGTGGTTCATGCAGATGATGTCACCGCCGCCGACGCTGTAGTATGTCCACTTGTCATATTCGTCGCCGTCAAAGTTCACGGCAGCGATCTTCATTCCGTTCGGATGTACCTCAAGATTCTCCTCCGGACACCAGAAGATCTCCACATCGCCGGCTCTTCTGATCTTGCACTCGAGTGTCTCCTTGTCTGTCGGATGCCATGTGGAGTATGCCTCCATGATGGCAACGTCGGTAAGGTGACCCTTGCCTGTAGCTGCGAGAGAACCATAGAGGGTCACATGAAGGTGATCCGCCTCGTGGTGGTTCTCCATGTAGTGTCTCACTGCCTTGAACGGACCCATCGTATGGCTGCTTGAAGGGCCTTTACCGATCTTATATATGTCTTTTACTGATTTCATGGTATTCTTGTTATTCCAACCAACAAAGATAGCTATTTCCATAAAAAGAGGGCATAAATCTTGCCCTGAATGCGCAGAAATAGATGATATATGCGTAAATATATATACATATTCCTCATTCTCCTCCTTCTTCGGCCTGTGAGCCCACGTGCGCAGACCCTCGACGGAATGATCGGCTTCGGTCAGTATGAGATGCAGCATCCTGACAAATTCTTCTCGACACTGGAGGGTTATAACTCCATCAATGTGCCTCATATCTTCCTCACGCGCCAGATGCTCATCGGTAATACTCTGCGCCTTGGCAGGAACGTATATTTCCTTTCCGGAATCATGTACGGCACGCAGATGGGTGTGATGGGCAATAACTGGGGAATGGGCACCAGGGAGGGGCTTATCTTCAAGGTCGACAGCCCTCTGTCCATCGTGATCTGGACTCAGGAGTTCCAGTCAGTGACGGTGTATACGCCTGTAATCGTGCCGAACAAGAGCGGCAGCGGAGCGGCAATAGTAATGCCTGCAACTCCAGAGGTGTTCTCCTTCGGAGTGCAGGCAAACTTTAAGGTATCGGGACTTTCTATTGGTGTAGGAACCTCAATCTCGCCGGTTCCGTTCCAGTATAGAAAGCATTCGAAGTTCCGTTACAAGTAGTCCTCGAAGTACATCGAGATCTTGTCGTGGAGATGGACTCTGTCCTTGCCGGTCACGTTGTGCTCGTGGCGTGGATATGGGAAGTAGTCCACCTGGACGTTGTTCACGACGCATTCGCGTACGAAGCTGAGGCTGTGCTGCCAGAGTACCACAGGGTCGATAGCGCCCTGACAGATGAGCAGCTTGCCCTTGAGGTTCTTTGCGTTGTTGATGAGGCTTGTCTTGGCATATCCCTCAGGGTTCACGTCAGGATGATCCATATATCTCTCGCCATACATTACCTCATACCATTTCCAGTCGATCACAGGACCTCCTGAAACACCCACCTTGAACACCTCAGGGTAGTTGGTCATGAGGGAGATCGTCATGAATCCACCGTAGCTCCAGCCATGTACACCGATACGGTCTGCATCCACGTATGGCAGCGTCATAAGCATCTTGATTCCCTCCATCTGGTCCGCCATCTCGGCCTGTCCGCACTGCTTGTGGATGGCCTTCTCGAACTCTGCACCGCGGTTCTGGGTACCTCTGTTGTCCTGGATGTACACGAGATAGCCTCTCTGAGCCATATACATCTCCCATCTGCGGAGCTCTGCCATATATGTGTTCTTGACCATCTGGGAATGAGGACCTCCGTAAACGTAGAGGATCACCGGATATTTCTTCGACGGGTCAAAGTCCTTCGGCTTGATGAGGCGGTAGTAGTTGTCGAACTGGCCATCAGCGCTCTTCACTGTTCCGAGGGTGATCTCTGTATATGCGTAGTCGAGGGTAGGGTCTTCGGCGGTCATGAGGTTGCGCACTGTCTTGCCGTCTGATGTGCAGAGGTCGGTAACGTGCGGTGTGCTGATATTGCTCCAGCAGTCCACGAAATGCTTGCAGTCAGGGCTCATTGTGATATCGTGCCAGCCGCTTTCCTGAGTGAGCTGCTCAGGCTTGCCGAACTTCCAGCCCTTGCCTGTCTTCTTCACGCTGATGCGGAAGAGGTGGTTCTCCACTGGCGAAACCTCAGCTGATGTGTACCAGATGTGCTTTCCGTCATTTGCCACATAAGCCACGTCAGCATCTACGCATGTGATGCGCTGAACATTGCCGTTGAAGTCGCAGAGGTAGAGATTGCGGAATCCGTCGCGGTTGTTTGTGCGGTAGATGAATACGTCGTTGCTGCCCTTGAGGAAGCTTACAGGGTCCTCTGGTTCAACATATTTTTCATTGTCCTCAGTGAGGATGGTCTTCACGAAGTCGCCGGTGGTTGCATCATACACATTGAGCTTCATGTGCTTCTGGCTTCTGTCAAGCACCTGGATGAGCACCTGGGATGCGTCCGGTCTCCAGCTGATGTTTGTCAGGTACTGGTCGTATCCGTACTCGTCCACCTTCATATATACGGTCTTTCCTGTGGCAACGTCATATACTCCGAGCTGTACGTTCTCAGAGTCCATACCTGCCATAGGATACTTGATTTCCTTGAGTGAACCGGTTCTTGTGGTGATGTCCAGGAGAGGGAAGGTGCTGACCTTTGTCTCGTCCTTGCGGTAGAACGCCACCTTCGAGCTGTCGGGAGCAATGAATATACCTCCGCTGATTCCGAACTCGTTGCGGCTTACATGCTGGCCGTAAGTGATCTGCGGGTCCTCGCTCTCAGCCACAGGCACCGATGTGCCGTCAGCAAGACGAAGGCGGAGGCTCTGACCGTCAGTATATGCCCTGAGGCCCTTTCCGGCCATCTTGTACTCGCTGGTGTCGCCGTCGCTGATGCGGTAGCTTACCCATTTGCCGTCCTTGATGATTCTGAGATAGTCGTTGTCAATCCAGCTCTGTCCGAGTCTTGTTGGTGCGAGTTCGCGTGAAAGGATTGTCTCCTCCATTGTCAACATTTTGCCCGATGCATCATTTGCCTGCCTTGTCGCGAGGCTTCCAGGCACCTCCTGGGCTGCCAAAAGTGCCGCCATAAATGCTGTAGTTAAAGTGAGTATTGTACGTTTCATAAGCGCAAATATAACTAATTCGGGCGAGTTTAAAAATAATGAGTATCTTAGCGTAATAATTACATATATATGAAAAGGTTTATATCTGCACTAATATCATTTTTCCTTACCATAGCGTGTCTCAGCGCCCAGAATCCTGCCGCCTCGTCTTTCGAGCGCTGGTCATCGGACAAATATTCAATGTTCATACACTTCGGACTTTATTCCCACCTTGGTGGTGTCTGGGATGGAGAGCCTGTGCGTCAGGGATATAGTGAACAGATCCAGTCATTTGCAGGAATATTTTCTGACTGGTATGCCCAGACCGCCAATGAATTCAAGCCTGTGAACTTCAATGCCGATCAGATCGCCCAGCTGGCCAAGGATGCCGGCATGCGTTCGATTGTCTTCACTTCCAAGCATCACGACGGCTTCTGCATGTTCGACACTCAGACCACTGACTACGATTCTGTGAACATGATGGAGGGAGGTCGCGATTTCGTCCGTGAGCTGTCAGAGGCCTGTGCGCGTCACGGTCTGAACTTCGGACTTTATTTCTCCCTCATCGACTGGCACTATCCTCATGCATATCCTATCTCAAGCCATAACGCGGATTTCGTGACGCCTCAGCATCACGAATATAGTAAGGCGCAGGTTCGCGAACTTCTGACAAACTATGGTGCCATCTCCGAACTCTGGTTCGACATGGGTTCGCTTGAGCCTTGGCAGAGCCGTGAGCTGTACGACCTTGTGAAGTCGCTCCAGAGTGACTGCATGGTGAGCGGACGCCTGGGAAACGATGTATATGATTTCGCCGTTATGGCAGACAACAAGCTGCCTCAGACCGCCTTGCACGCGCCCTGGCAGAGTGCTGCATCCTTCTTCCCTGAGACCTGGAGCTACCGCAGCTGGCAGGAAAGGGGAGATGTCAAGGAAAAGGTTGCAGAGAAGCTCAGAAGCCTGATTGCCGTGGTTTCAGGCGGTGGAAACTACCTTCTGAACATAGGCCCTGCAGCCGATGGAAGCGTGGTACCTTTCGAGAGGGAAGTGCTGCTGGAGATGGGTAAGTGGCTGAAGAAGAACGGCAATGCGATTTATGGAACCGAGGGTTCACCTTTTGCTCAGAAATATCCGTGGGGAGACATAACAGTCAATGGAAAGGTAATGTATCTTCTCCTTACCGGCGAATGTCCTGAGGACGGATATATCCGACTTCCTCTCAAGGCAGGAAGACTCCGCAACTTCAAGGGAGCTCCGCATGCTTCTGTCAAGGCAGGGGAATGCGTGGTATCCGTAGCTCCATATATGTATTCACCAAAGAGTGATGTGCAGGTGGTCACGCTGACTTTCGACCGTCCGGTGGCTTCTCTTGTGGCGCAGAAGGTCATCCCTCAGGGTGAGACCCTCAGCTGGTCAAATGCCCTTCCAGGATACAGCTACTCATGTTTTGACTACTACAGCAATTACAGAAGTACGGTCTCATATCAATGGAATGTTTCGCTGGCAAAGTCTGTGGATGAGGTGGAATTCATATATACTGAGGATGAGGCTGGCCGAGAGATCCTTCTTGAGGTTGGCGGTAATGTGATTCCTGTGGTCCTTAGCGAGAATTCTCCTATGGAGATGGAGATTGAATCGACAATCGGTGGTCACAGGTTCGAGAGAATCAGAGGTGGCGTCTTTGACGGCCCGTCTTCATGGGATTTCTACACTCCGTCTTCATTCACCCGTTCGGATGCTCTCGTGCAGACAAAGGTGACTCCATTCTCAAATCATGTCATGACTGCACAGCTTGATGTCAAGACGCCTGGATATCACGTGCTTGATGTCACCGCCGGCAATGGAGTGGAGGTGGTCGTGAACGGTCAGACCATGACTAAGCATCTGAATCCGTACAAGACTGAGGAGATGACCGAGAAGATTCTGCTCGATCTCCCGTACGGTCAGACCACGGTTCTGGTTAGGGCGTATAACCGTTTTTCCAACAATCTTGTCTGCGGAGTCAAGCTGACGGATTTCCAGGAATTATATACGATGAAGGTGAAATTGCCGTCTCGTGTGTCTGCCGGAGTGAAGACTGTAAAGGTTATTGCAGATGACATGGATTCGCCTCACACAGATTGCGGTCTGCATAATCTAAGAATAAGATTATAAGCAGGTTGGTCGTGTTGAAATAATGCCTATATTTACATGATTTTTGTAAACAGAATAAATTAATATACATCAATAAATTATGGAAAGAACACTTGTAATTCTTAAGCCGGGATGCCTCCAGAGAGGTCTTGTGGGCGAAGTTATCTCACGTTTTGAGAAAAGAGGATTGAAGCTCGTGGCAATGAAGATGGTCCAGCTCAATGAGGAAATTCTTAAGGAGCACTATGCTCACCTTCTTGACAGACCTTTCTTCCCTTGGCTTCGTGACGGTATGATGGCAGCTCCGGTTATCCTTTGCTGCTGGGAGGGTTTCAGCGCAGTTCAGGTAGTTCGCGACATGGCTGGTGCGACAAAGGCAAGCAAGGCAGTTCCAGGAACTATCCGTGGTGACTACAGCCTTAGTGCACAGGAGAACGTGGTTCACACTTCTGACTCACTTGAGAACGCTGAGATCGAGATCAAGAGATTCTTTGTGGAGTCTGACTTCTGCGACTACAAGTCTCCGCTTGATCCGTTCAAGTATGCTCCAGACGAAGTATAATGATGGAAACCTTGAAAAAACTATTCGTTTTAATCTTACTGAGTTTATTGGATCTGTCCCTGGCGTATGCCCAGGAATTCTCCATCAAGGACTTCTTTCTGGCTCAGACCGATCTTACGGCAAATACGCCAGGCACAATGGTGCGTGACCAGAATGGTAACGTATGTGCCTTGATCAAGGTCGAGACCTCTCTGGACGACATCACTTATGACGTCGGAATCCTGGGAATCTGCCAGACCAAGAGAGTGGGAGGTGAGTTCTGGCTGTATGTTCCGTTCGGTATCAGAAAGATCAATATCGGACATAAGGACTTGGGAGTGATCAGGGATTTCTATTTCCCGATTCCCATCGACAGCGGATGCACATATATCCTTAAGCTCAATACACCTGTGGCATCTCGAACCTATGACGATTCGAGGACTCAGATGCTTGTCCTGAATGTCAATCCTCAGGATGCCAAGGTGATGATCAATTATTCTCCGGTCAAGCTGAACAACGGTGTCTACAGTGAACAGTATTATCTTGGCAAATATGACCTGGATGTCACTGCAGACAGATATCATGACCTCAAGACTGCGATCCAGATCACGGATCCGGACAACCCATGTCAGGTCAATATCTCGTTGAAGCCAAAGTTCGGCTGGCTTACAATCAAATCAGAGGGTGATGAAAAACTTTACCTGGACGATCAGCTTCATAGCTTCAAGCCGGGTGTGCAGTTCGATCTGAACAGCAGCACTTATCGCCTCAGAATCGAAAAACCGCTTCACAAGCCTTATGAGACTGTCATTTCAATAACTGACAGTCTTTCTCTTATGCTCGAGCCTGAGTTCGAGGCAGTCTACCGCGACATCACATTCAACGTAGGAAATAACGCAAGGATATGGATTGATGGCAGACAGGTGGGAACCGGAAGATACAGACAGAAGCTTGAATATGGAGTATATACGATTGAGTGCCGTCTGGATAGCCACACATCCACAAAGAAGGTCCTGACAGTTACTCCTGATACCCCAGAACTCATATCACTGGACACTCCTGTGCCTATCCTGGGTACACTCAAGGTGAATTGTGCTCCAAATTCTGCAGATGTCTATATCAACGGTTCGCGCGTTGGTACGACCCCTTATTTTGCTGAGACGTTGGTCGGTGACTATGAGATGACGCTGAAGAAGGAAGGCTATAATCCGAAGACCGTATCGGTCAATGTGCAGGAAAACGAAGTTACTTATGTCAATGAGGAACTGGACAAGAATATGCCTGTCAAGATTTCCAGCACTCCGTCAGCAACTCTTTACGTAGATGGCAAGCGAGTGGGAGAGACTCCTATGCAGATAGCTGTTGAAAGTGGTACTCACCAGGTGACAATGATCAGGAACGGTTATGTCATGAAGAGAACCAAGATAGATGTGACCCGCCCGAATCAGGCATTCTCCTACAACCTTAAGAAAGATCCATACGACGGCCCTGTATCTCTGGAGTTTGGTGGAGGCGTGACCGTCGGTACAAATGATTTCAGAGCAGATCTCTTTGCCGCATATCATCCTATAAAGAATTTGGATAAATGGTACCTTGCATTCGAGTACTCACCGGGTATGAAGTCTTCGGATTGGATTGAGACAACTGTAGAAGAGAACGGTTCATATGTGACAAAGAAGGTCAGACGCACCGTGATGACTCTTTCGACTGGATATAACATCTTCCTTGGAGCATCGTGCAAGATTACACCGACATTGGGAGTTGCATCGTTGTCCTTCCCTGAAGTGGAAGACTCATCGTATATGCTAAGAGGTGGAGTGAAATTATCTGCTGCAATTATGAAGGGTGTTGAATTATACGTCACTCCACAGTATAATCATTCACTCTCCAGAAGCGAATATCACAGCAATTTATGCCAGCAGTCGCCTGAATTCAATTCCTTTGACACAGGCTTCAATATCAGCTTCGGTCTGGCATTTTATCTGACAAGATAGAATAAAAAAGATGGTGAATCACTTCACCATCTTTTTTATAGGATATTGGTCAGTTCGCGCATCTTCTTGCGAGGGCTGGCCTTTTTGTATAGTACGTCATAGACCATGTCCGCGATAGGGAGGCTTATGTTGTACTTCTCGTTTACTTTCTTGATGCAGGCTGCCGCGAAGTAACCTTCTGCAACCATTGTCATCTCGTTGAGCGCACTCTTCACCGAGCAGCCCTTTCCGATGAGCTGGCCAAGACGGCGGTTGCGGCTGAAGTTCGAGTACGAGGTCACGAGCAGGTCACCGAGATATGCAGCATCTGTCGTGTCGCGCTCGAAAGGATAGCTCTCGTTGATGAAGCGTGTGAGCTCCTTGGCACCGGCTGCTGTGAGCACTGCACGGAAGTTGTCTCCGTAGCCGAGTCCGCTTGCAAGTCCTGTTGCGAGGGCGTAGATGTTCTTGAGGATACCGGCGTACTCGATGCCGTAGATGTCTTCAGAATATCTGATCTTGAGGCTTGATGTCGAGAACATGTCGCCGATGAAATGGGCGTTGTCGATGTCCTTGCATGCCACTGTGAGGTAGGAGAGTCTGTCGCATGATACCTCCTCCGCATGCGAAGGGCCGGAAATCACTCCAAGGTTGCTGTATGGAAGTCCATACGTCTGGTTGAAGTATTCTGTGATGGTGATATACTCGTCAGGAATGATACCCTTGGTGGCAGAAAGGATGAACTTTCCTTCAAGAGATTCAGTCAGGTCTGCCATGAATATCTTCAGATAAGCAGATGGAGCTGCGACAAGGAGGATCTCGCAGTTTCTGACCACTTCATTGATGTCCTGTGTGGCATGGATGAGCTTGATGTCGAAGTCAACGTCGCTGAGATATTTCACATTGCGACCTTCTGTGAGGAGTCCTTCAAGTACCTCTTCGTTGCGTATATGCCACCAGATCTCCTTGTTGTTGAGTTCAAGTGTGTGAACGAGAGCTGTTGCCCAGGTACCGTAACCGATGACGCCGCATCTCGTGTTATCACTTATCTTATATTCCATAATAGTTCAATTATCTAAGCAAAAATAGCAATATTATCTCATTAAACAAAATAAAGAGGCCAACCCGTCCGGATTGGCCTCTTCAATGGTTATTGCTCTTTTGCAGGAATTATACCATGAGTGCAGCGATGAGTGCGAGGATGGCATAGAACTCTGGGAAAGCGGCGTAGATCATTGTGTTAGTCTGAACGTCGTGACCCTGTGAGATGCCGATGATACCGTTAGCACAAACCTGACCCTGACGGATTGCAGAGAAGAGACAAACTACTCCTACTGCGATACCCACTGCGAAGAGAGTTACGCCCTGAGCAGCGAAGTCCTTACCGATCCACATAAGGAATGCTACGAAACCGTAGAGACCCTGTGTTGCTGGCATGGCTGAAAGAATCATGTAAGAAGATGACTTCTCAGGATTCTTCTTAAGTGCGCCTTCTGCAGCGTTACCTGCGATTGTTGTTCCGATTGAACTTCCGATGCCTGCAAGTGCGAGCATGCAAGCAAGTCCGATGTAACCAAGAATTTCGTTCATGATGTTTTTGTTTTTATTAGTTATTGTTTAATTTTTTTCTTTTGTCAATGGATTGTAAGCGGCTCCCTTACCTTCGTAGCCAGCGTTCTTGAAGTACTCCACGAATGTGAGTCGGAGCGGATGCACGAATGCGCCGAGTGACGACATGAGGATGTTCAATACGTGACCGAAGAGAAGAATGAGCACGAATGGTACCCAGGTTACGATGCTGTCTCCGCGAACCATCTCAGCGAGGTTGTTGAAAGCCTGGCCGAGCATACCGCCGGCAAGTCCGAGGGCGAAGAGACGGATGTAACTGAGTACGTCACCGAGGATACCGGTTGCCATGTTATAGGTGTCCCAAAGTCCCGATCCTATGTTAAGAAGCGGGTTCTGACCTGGAGTGTTGAAGATGTAGATTCCAAGAGCAGAGAGGGTACCGATTACGATCACGGCATATTTGATAGCCTCTGGAGAGATGAATGAACCGACTCCAAGGATTGCGAGTACGATGCCACCGATGATCAGGAGAAGCCATCCCCAGGTACTTACATTGGCTCTGAAACCGAATCTCTTTGTGTATCCGATTGCCTTCACAACCATTGCAAGGCAGATGTGGAATACACCGATTCCGAGTGCAAGAAGCATCTGGATGTTGAACATTCCCATTCCCGGTACTTCAACCTCACCCACGATCATGCAGCTCTTGAGCCACTGTGGTACCCATGCAGCATCGGCCATGCTCATACCGAAGAATGTTCCGAGCACTGTGCCGACTACTATTGTACCTGCACCGAGGATAGAGATGATGGTTCCGAGTCCGTCGAACATCGCAAACTTGATCCAGCCTCTGTTGAGCATGAGTCCGAAGAGGAGGAGTACGATACCGTATCCTGCGTCACCGAGACACATTGCAAAGAACAGGAGGTAGAACGGAGCTACGATGGCAGTAGGGTCAAACTCGCTGTATACAGGCATACCGTACAT
>JAZKYT010000031.1:0-4709 GCA_045612265.1 Candidatus Cryptobacteroides sp. | reverse complement strand
TCTGCATCAGCGATTCACCACGTCGTGCTCACTCTATCGCAGCACAGGGTGGTATCAACGCTGCCAAGAACTACCAGAACGACAACGACTCTGTTTATCGTCTCTTCTATGACACAATCAAGGGAGGAGACTATCGCGCTCGTGAGGCTAACGTATATCGTCTTGCTGAGGTAAGTAACCTCATCATTGACCAGTGCGTTGCTCAGGGTGTCCCTTTTGCAAGGGAATATGGCGGACTTCTCGCCAACCGCTCTTTCGGAGGTGCGCAGGTTAGCCGTACCTTCTACGCCCGCGGACAAACCGGACAGCAGCTCCTTCTCGGTGCATACGCAGCTTTGAACCGTCAGATCGCAGCTGGTACTGTAAAGAGCTACCCACGTTATGAAATGCTTGACGTAGTTCTTATCAACGGTGAGGCTAAGGGTATCATCGCAAGAAACCTTGTTACAGGTAAGATCGAGAGATTCGGTGCGCACGCTGTTGTAATCGCAACTGGTGGTTACGGTAACGCATACTTCCTCTCAACAAACGCTATGAACTCTAACGGTTCAGCAGCATGGCAGTGCTACAAGAAGGGTGCATTCTTCGCAAACCCTTGCTTCGCACAGATCCACCCTACATGTATCCCTGTACACGGTGACCAGCAGTCTAAGCTTACTCTTATGTCAGAGTCACTCCGTAACGACGGACGTATCTGGGTTCCTAAGAACATGGATGATGTGATGGCTCTCCGTAACGGTACCAAGAAACCTTCTGATATCGCTGAAGAGGATCGTGACTACTATCTCGAGCGTCGTTACCCAGCATTCGGTAACCTCGTACCTCGTGACGTTGCTTCACGTGCAGCTAAGGAGCGTTGCGACGCTGGTTATGGTGTAAACAATACTGGTCTTGCTGTATTCCTTGATTTCAAGACTGCTATCGAGCGTCTCGGTAAGGATGTAATCGCTGCAAGATATGGTAACCTCTTCCAGATGTACGAGAAGATCACAGACGTTGACCCATATAAGGAGCCTATGATGATCTACCCTGCTATCCACTACACAATGGGTGGTATCTGGGTAGACTACAACCTCCAGACAACAGTTCCTGGTCTTTACGCTATCGGTGAGGCTAACTTCTCTGACCACGGTGGTAACCGTCTTGGTGCTTCTGCTCTCATGCAGGGTCTCGCTGACGGATACTTCATCCTCCCATACACTATCGGTGACTACCTCGCAGGTAAGTTCAAAGAGCCTAAGACTGACGTGAACGCTCCAGAGTTCGCTGAGGCTGAGAAGGCTATCACAGACAAGATTGAGAAGCTCTTCGCTGTTAAGGGTAAGAGATCTGTGGATTCATACCACAAGGAACTCGGTCTTATCATGTGGAACAACGTAGGTATGGCTCGTAATGAGGCTGGTCTTAAGGAAGCTATCGAGAAGATTCAGGCTCTTAAGGCTGATTTCTGGAAGAACGTATTCGTAGCTGGTGAGAACGGTGAGTTCAACCAGGAGCTCGAGAAGGCTCTCCGCCTTGTTGACTTCTTCGAAATCGGTGAGCTTATGGCACGTGACGCACTCAACAGAAATGAGTCTTGCGGAGGTCACTTCCGTGAGGAGATGCAGACTGAAGAGGGTGAGACTAAGCGTGATGATGAGAACTACATGTACGTAGCAGCCTGGGAGTACAAGGGCGAAGGTGTTGAGCCTGAACTCCACAAGGAACCGCTTGTATATGAGAATATTAAGATTGCTACCAGAAACTATAAAGACTAATTGACATGGATTTGACATTGAAAGTATGGCGTCAGAAAAACGCCAAGGCAAAAGGACATTTTGAGACCTATCAGGTCAAGAATATCTCCGCTGACAGCTCTTTCCTCGAGATGCTCGATATCCTCAATGAACAGCTTATCGCTGAGGGTGTAGATCCGGTAGCTGTCGAGAAGGGATGCAAGAGCAGCGGTCCGGTTTCATTCGACCACGACTGCCGCGAGGGTATCTGCGGTGCATGTTCACTCTACATCAACGGCCGTGCACACGGACCAGACGATGAGGTTACAACATGCCAGCTCCACATGCGTAAGTTCAAGGATGGTGACACAATCACTATTGAGCCTTGGAGAAGTGCTGGTTTCCCAGTTATCAAGGACCTTGTTGCTGACCGTCAGGCATTTGACAAGATTCTCCAGGCTGGTGGTTATGTTTCAGTACGAACAGGTGGTGTTCCAGACGGTAACGTGATTCCAATCCCTCAGGCTGATGCTGAGGAGAGCATGGATGCTGCTGCTTGCGTTGGTTGTGGTGCTTGCGTTGCAACTTGTAAGAACGGTTCTGCAATGCTTTTCGTTGCAGCTCGTGTAAGCTCACTCGCTCTTCTTCCACAGGGTAAGGTTGAGGCCGCAAGACGTGCTAAGGCAATGGTTGCAAAGATGGACGAACTCGGATTCGGTGCATGTACTAACACACGTGCATGTGAGATGGAGTGTCCTAAGCATGTAACTGTTTCGCACATCGCTCGTCTTAACCGCGAGTTCCTCTGCGCAAAGCTCAAGGACTAATACTGATTCAGTATACTAATTAAATAAATAGGAAGTTGATTCCGATGACCCCCGCCTCCCATTTGGGAGGCACCCCCTAGCCGGGGGTGGCATGTCATCTTCATCAATCTTCCTATTTATTTTTATTTATACTAAAGTCAGTTATTATATACGCTACCAAAGGAAGTTATCGAACGGATAGCGGCCGGCATGGATTTCTGCTACCATTTTATAAAGGTCTCCACGGAGCTTGTCAATACCGATCTTTTCACGTGCTGAAATGAAGATACATGGAGTATTTTCCTTCGCAATCCAGCTGTTCTTGAACTCGTCAAGAGTGTAGTTTATCTGCTGTTTCGGCTCCAAAGAGAACTCGTCATACTCTTCATATCTATATGCATCAATCTTGTTGAATACGACGAAAATAGGCTTATCAATGGCCTTTATATCCTTAAGAGTTTCCTCTACCACACGGATGTGATCTTCAAAGTTAGGATGTGAAATATCCACAACATGCATAAGGATATCTGCTTCACGAACCTCATCCAAGGTACTCTTGAATGCTTCCACGAGCTGATGAGGAAGTTTTCTGATGAATCCTACTGTGTCGCTGAGTAGGAATGGTACATTCTCAATTACAACCTTACGCACAGTCGTATCAAGTGTCGCGAATAGCTTATTTTCAGCAAAAACGTCGCTTTTAGCGAGGAGATTCATCAAGGTACTCTTTCCTACGTTTGTGTATCCAACGAGCGAAATACGCACCATAGAACCGCGATTTCCGCGCTGTGAAGCCATCTGCTTATCCACCTTCTTAAGTTGCTCCTTAAGGCGTGCAATCTTATCCTGGATTATACGACGGTCAGTCTCGATCTGAGTCTCACCAGGACCACGCATACCGATACCTCCCTTCTGACGCTCAAGGTGAGTCCACATTCGTGTCAATCGTGGGAGAAGATATTGATACTGAGCAAGTTCTACCTGCATTTTTGCATAAGCAGTCTTTGCTCTCTGTGCAAAAATATCGAGGATAAGGTTTGTTCTGTCAAGAATTCTGATATTGAGTTCGCGCTCAATGTTTCTGAGCTGAGTAGGGGAGAGTTCATCATCAAAGATCACTACCTCAATTTCATTTTCTTCACAGTATTCCTTGATCTCCTGAAGCTTTCCGCTACGGATATATGTTCTTGAATCAGGTCTGTCTACCTTCTGTATGAATTTCTTTACGCCCACAGCTCCTGCTGTCTCAGCAAGAAACTCAAGCTCATCGAGGTATTCCATGATCTGGCGTTCATCATCACCCTGTTTGATGACACCCACGAATACCGCTTTTTCGTTGTGTTGTGCTTCTGTAATCTTTGCCATATTTTTCACCAAAAATCCGTCCGATCAAAATTTTGGTCGGACGGATAATGTATTGTAATTCAAATAATTATCTCAACTGGAAGATAACAGGGAAGGTGTAGGTTACAGGAACCGCGCGGTCTCTCTGCTTTCCTGGCTTCCACTTTGGAGACATTGAAACTACGCGAACAGCCTCCTTGTCAAGTGATGGGTCAACACCACGAAGAACTCTTACCTTAGTGACTGTACCGTCCTTCTCTACAGTAAACTGGAGTGTAACACGACCCTGAACACCATTCTCCTTAGCAATCTCAGGATACTGAAGTCTTGAGTTCACCCACTTAGAGAACTGGTTAGCGTCACCACCCTGGAATGAAGGTTTCTCCTCTACGAGCTGGAAAGGAATGGCCTCCTCTTCAACAACTTCCTCTTCAACCTCAACGTAGTCCATGATCTCTACACCAAGGCTTGAGTCATCCTCAAGGTTCATGAACATATCGTCATCAACTTCGATCTCGTCATCCACGATATCGATCTGGTCTGAAAGAACAGGAATCTTTGGAGCTGCTGGTGGCGGTGGAGGAGTCTCCTGAGTGATAGGAATAATCTCTTCTTCGAGTACAACCTCAGCCTCTGCTTCCAAAGTTGAAACGTTGGTTTCTGTGCTTGTCCATTCGAAAGCTACGTAAGTGATTGCAAGTGAGATGATAAGTCCAATCTCAATGAAAAGAAGCTTCTTGTTTTCAAGATTTGCCTTTTCTGACTTTTTGATTTCCATATAGATTACTTAATTTTATATTCCATAATTCCCGGTAAAGTTAGAAACTTTATTTTTTATTTCAAA
>JAZKYT010000030.1:0-6245 GCA_045612265.1 Candidatus Cryptobacteroides sp. | reverse complement strand
TGAATTGGACACACTTCCTTCTCGTACTCTTCAACAAGAGCAGAAAGCATATCAAGCTCTATCAGACGAGGATCGTCTGACGGGGTTTCTTCATTTGTTTCAAAGAAGAGTTGATCAATGCGCGCCATAATCGCCGCATATTCTTTCTCTGTTTTAATGTACGACATATCAAATAGCCTTTATATTAACCTTATCATATTCACTATGTGTGCCAACAAAGCGGATATATACTAACGCGGGAGTGAACTTAATGGCTACTATCAGCCTATGTCTATTACCTCTTATATTAAACACATATTTTTGATCACCCACATAATCAACTGAGTTAAAGCCCCTCTTTATATCGCTAAAAGACTTCCATTGGGCTTTTTCAACCTTCGCATACCACTCTCTTAATGGGATCTCCGCATCTTTGTGTGTTTCCCAATATTCTTTGAGCTTCTGGATTGATATAATTCTCATATCGCAAATATATAAATTATTTATTTTGAAACAAAATTTCATTATATTTAAACCACTTTTTAGACAATATGTTCTACTATGTGGAGGGGTAAGTTGGAATTCTTTATATATCAGTTCCTTCATCTGGGTAGCTATTTCCTGATCAGTCAGACTCACATTATCTGCTATAGCGAATTTGATTTCCACCTCACCTTCAACTTTTCTGGAAAGCATATTCAGGAATCTTGCCGGATGTTTGAATATACCTTCAACCATTTTGTCATCCACATAGCACTCCGGGAGGATAATTCCATATTCGTCGACGCAGTAATGACTCGGCACTGGAGACTCTGATTTCAGAATGCCACAAGGTTTTCTGAAGCTCATTTCATTCAAGTTAAACGATCGAGGCTTAGTTCCGCCATTGAAGTATGCCGCCAAAGAAGACCACGGATAGAAATAAGGAATCATACAAATGCCGGCAGCTAATGAATTGCGCAGCACATAGACGATTGCATTTTCAAGGTACTGTTCTGTATCAATATAGTTGACTTGCAGTTTCAGATTCTGGAGTCCCTGAACACAACCATAGGCCTGACGCATTCGCATTGCGCATCTTCGTTTGTACTCCTCTGCAAACTTCAAGCACTGTTCCCTTGTCCCGTAAAGTATAAAATGGAAATGATTGCTCATAAGACAGAATGCCAGAATGGAGATATCAAATCCTAAGACAGTTAAAGCAATGTCATTCATACCACGGATAAAGTCTTCCCTACTCCTGAAAATGTCGTTACGTTCCAGCCCGCTGCTGCTGATGTGATAGAAACCTTTCATACTTTTTTGTTGCAATTTAGACAGGCTCAGAGAAAGGATCATCAAATCATAAAAAAGATTCTGCAGAAATTTCTATTTCTTTAAGGTTTTCAATCTTTTTTTAACGACTTTGAATTTATTTTTAACAAATTGGGTGATGGAATTTCTTGTTTTGAGGGGGCGGCCCTGGTTTCGGACGACCGCGCTGCCGATGATGACCGATGTGGGAGATTGGTTGTCCTGAGGATAGATGTAGAATATAATATATGGCCGTAGTCGGTGAATACGCTGGCCGACCACTATATAGTCTTCCGCCGCACCATCGCCGGCCATAAGCAGGGCCGGCGACGGAAATGCGGGGAAAGTGTCGGAGGTACCCAGCAAAAGAGAGGGACCTCCGACAGATTCGCGGGGAATTTGTCGGAGGTCCTTCGGTTGTCAGGGGTTCAGGAGGTCAACGTTTACGAAGCCGTTGATTTCCTGGATTAGTTCTACTGAGGCGAGGGCCTTTCGCCGGATGTCGTCTGTGGCATCTGTTGCGGAGGCGGCCTCTCTATAGATGTTGATGGCTTCTCCGAAGCGGTTGTTGCGACGGAGAGCCTCAGCTTGATTCAATAGTTCCTGTGCTGTCATTTCTGCAGAGCAGCTATGGCTTACACAAGTCCTGAGAAGCCCATAAAGGCCATTGCGAGGATACCTGCTGTGATAAGAGCGATCGGAATGCCCTTGAATGCCTTAGGAACATCATTGAGGGCAAGCTGCTCGCGGAGGCCGGCGAAGAGCACCATTGCGAGGCCGAAGCCGAGCGATGTTGCGAAAGCGTACACGGTGGCCTCACCGAGGTTCATCATACCGTCTGCAGCAGCTGCAAATGGAGATGACTTCTGAACTACTGTCAAAGCGACACCGAGAACGGCGCAGTTTGTAGTGATCAGAGGGAGGAAGATACCGAGTGCCGAGTAGAGTGACGGGCTGATCTTCTTGAGGACGATCTCAACCATCTGCACAAGGGCAGCGATCACAAGGATGAATGAGATTGTCTGGAGGAACTCAAGACCGAGTGCGGCCAGAAGAGAGTTCAGGAGATAAGTCACCACAGTGGCAAGGGTAATCACGAAGCACACTGCCATCGACATACCTGTCGCTGTGCTGAGCTTGTTGGAAACACCCAGGAAAGGACAGATTCCGAGGAACTGTGAAAGCAGGATATTATTTACGAATATCGCTGATATAAAGATAATTGCAAACTCTGCCATAACTTTCTAATATTTGCACCCTAGCGGGCGGTTCAAAAATTTTACGTTGTAAAGCTTTTTGAATTATTTCTTTGAAGTAAGTTTCTTAAAGATCACGATCAGATATCCCAAAGCGAGGAAGGCACCTGGGGCGAGCACGAATGCAAGGATTCCGTCACCCTCGATGAACTTGAAGCCGAAAGCTGAACCGCTACCGAGCACCTCACGGACAAGACCGAGAATTGTAAGTGACATTGTGAAGCCAAGTCCGATACCGAGGCCGTCACATGCAGAGTCTACCACACTGTTCTTGTTGGCAAATGCCTCCGCACGTCCGAGTACGATACAGTTCACCACGATGAGCGGGATGAACAGACCGAGAGTCTCGTACACATCCGGAACATATGCCTGCATTACGAACTGAAGCAGAGTCACGAAGGTCGCAATCACCACAATATATGACGGGATACGCACCTTGTCAGGTATGTACGGAGCAATGAGCGAAATGGCAATGTTTGAAAGAATAAGAACGAACATTGTCGCAAGTCCCATGCTCATACCGTTGATGGCAGAAGTGGTTGTGGCCAGGGTAGGACACATACCGAGAAGGAGGACAAATGTAGGATTCTCCTTGATGAGACCTTTAGTTATAAGCTGAAATTTTCCCATGACTTTTCCTCCTATTATTGGTTAGACACTTCCTCTGACGCCTGTGAAACTGTGGAAGCACCGGTAGATGCTCCGGTCCATGTGTCAAGCGGCATTGGTGTACCTGCGATTGCAGCAAACACCTTCACAGCAGTGCCAAGAGCATTTGCATAGGCACGCGAAGTGATAGTTGAAGCGGTAATCGCATCCACATCTCCGCCATCCTTTCTGACAGCAAGCTTCTTCTGAGCTGGGTCAAATCCTCTGAACTGACCTGAGAAGGCTTCCTCCGTACATTTAGCTCCAAGACCAGGAGTCTCAGCCTGCGAAAGCACCTTTGTGTTGCAGATTACACCACTTGCATCAAATCCGACCTTAATTGAAATCGGGCCTCCGAAACCTAGTGCGCTCACATTGATCGCACAGCCCACAGTATTGCCCGGCTCGTCATAAGCGAGATTGTATGTATAGGTAACACCTTCCATCTCGACTGTTCTCTCCTCCTCGATTGCTACTGCAGTCTCAGGAAGAACCTCCTTGATGGCAGCCTCGTTCTTTGCCGCAGCGGCCTTTGCAATCGGCTCAGCTGTAAGCGCATACACGCCTGCAAGCAAGGCAGAACATACAAGACATATTGCCAGAAGGCAGATAGTCATATTCTTGAATGATGATTTTACAGCCATATCCTACCTCCCGTATTTTTTAGCGTGGCACACCTTGTTGATAAGAGGAACCACTGAGTTCATGATAAGGATAGCGAATGATACTCCTTCCGGATATGCGCCGAAGTAGCGGATAAGCATTGTGATGACACCGATTCCGACTCCGAAGATCACTCCACCCCAGTTGCTCATAGGAGAAGTCACATAATCGGTTGCCATGAAGATAGAACCGAGAAGAAGACCACCAGTGAGGATATTGAATGCAGGGTCTGTGTAAGTGGCAGGGTCGATTGCCCAGAAAATTCCTGAAAAGATTGCCACAGTAGCGATGATTGAAAGAGTGATATAAGGTCTGATTACCCTACGCACAAGAAGGTATGCAAATCCCAAAAGGAGCGCGATTGCAGAAAGCTCACCGGCTGAACCTCCGATATTGCAGAAAAGCATATCACAGTAGTCAAGTCCGGCAACAGCCTGGACGCCACCCTTTGCAAGACCGAGAGGTGTAGCACCTGTGAATGCGTCAACAGCTGCATTGCTGATGAAGCCGGCAGGCTTTGACCAGTCAGTCATGTATGTAGGGAAGGAAATCAACAGGAACACACGACCCGCAATCGCAGGGTTGAAGAGGTTCTGTCCGAGTCCTCCGAATGTCATCTTTGCAACTCCGATAGCCACAACGGCTCCGATGAACACAACCCACCATGGAGTCGATGCAGGAAGGTTAAGTGCGAGAAGCACACCGGTGATGACTGCAGACCAGTCTCCGATTGTGCATGCACCCTTAAGCAGATACTTAGTGATGAGGTACTCAAGAAGTACACACGAAGCCACACTCACTCCGAGCACGAGAAGCTCTGACCATCCGTAGAAGAGGACAGATACCACAACCGCAGGAAGCAGTGCGATCACTACATCACGCATCAGAGACTTTGTGGAAGTCTTTGTATGAAGATGCGGTGAAGGTGAAACGATCAGTTTATTCATTGTAATGTTATTTTCTGGTTCTTATAATCTTGATGACATCTCCCTTGGCGATGCGGATGATATCCAGCAATGGAATATTTGCAGGACAGCTGTAAAGGCAGCATCCGCACTCGATACAATCCTGTACCGCATTGTCCTCGAGCTCTTCCATCATATTGTTGCGGGCATATTTCTGCAAAAGGAACGGCTCAAGTCCCATCGGACAAGCCTCTGCACATTTTCCGCAACGGATACATGCCGACTCAACTCCGCGGACTGTCTGCTCAGCTGTGAGATAAAGGAGCGACGACGAGCCCTTGACAGTTGTAGCATCCATATTTGCAATAGCCTTACCCATCATAGGGCCACCGCTGATGATCTTTGCAGCCTGCTCAGGAATTCCTCCCGCGCACTCAGCGATGTATGAAAGCGGCATACCGATACGGAACTTATAGTTGTGCTGATTCTCCATTGGAACGCAGTCACCTGTAACAGTCAGCACATTGGTAATCAATGGCATATTCTTTTGCACAGCCTCATAGACAGCAAGAGATGTCGCAACATTCTGGACTACAGCACCCACATCGATAGGAAGTCCCATTGACTTCACCTGGCGCTTCATCACAGCATCGATGAGCTGCTTCTCACCACCCTGCGGATATTTCTTCTTGAGCGACATCACTGAAATGCCCTCATAGCCTTTGGCAGTCTTCTGAAGTTCTGCAACTGCCGCTGTCATTGCAGCAATCGCTTCCGGCTTGTTCTCCTCGATACCGATCACTGCAGGACAACCGCCGAGCACCTGCTTCATGATAGCGGCACCTATGACGATCTCCTTGCTTCTCTCGATCATGATACGGTTGTCGGAAGTAAGATATGGCTCACACTCCGCACCGTTGAGAATCAGGCAGTCAGCCTTCTTGCCCGGAGGAGGGCAAAGCTTCACATGAGCCGGGAATGTAGCGCCACCGAGACCAACAACACCGTTGAGCTTGATCTTCTCAAGGACAGCCTTGTTATCCTCAGGTATTGCTGTTACGATGTCCTCTGAAAGGTCGATTCCTTCTGCCCACTCATCACCTTCCACATCGATCTCGATATGAATCACATTATTGCCGGCAAGGTCCTTACGAGGTCCTACAGACTTCACTGTACCTGAAACCGACGAATGCACATATGCAGAAATGAATCCTGCGGGTTCTGCGATCACCTGACCTACCTTTACCTGATCACCAGCCTTGACGATAGGAGTAGCAGGGGCACCAAGATGCTGAGCTACAGAGATGAACACCTTCGAAGGCATAGGAAGGACCTCAATCCTGCAGTCCTTTGAAATCTTCTTGTCACTTGGGTGGATACCACCGATTGAAAACGTCTTTAACATATCCTATTCCTCCTTCTTAACTGGTTTCTCTGCCTCGCTTGCCGGAGCTGCTGGCTTTGCCGGAGCTACAGGAGCCTCAGCTGGTTTTGCCGCAGG
>JAZKYT010000029.1:0-26278 GCA_045612265.1 Candidatus Cryptobacteroides sp. | reverse complement strand
CTCCCAATGGAGCGTACTTACGACGACCAGAACTACCAGGATGAGCTCGATGCAGCTACTATCTACAACATCATCGAGAACGAGATCGCTCCTACATTCTACAACAAGAGCCTTTCAACTGGTCGCTCGGCAGACTGGATCGAGTATGTTAAGAACTGCGTAGCTCAGGTGGCTTGCAACTTCACTACCAACCGTATGCTCACTGACTACATCAACCAGTACTACGTTCCACAGGCAGCAAGAATCGACAACATGGTTGCTGACGACTTCGCTGAGGCACGTGAGATCGCAGCTTGGAAGAAGAGACTCCGTCGTGAGTGGCAGAACGTTGAGGTTGTTTCAGTAACTGCACCAGACGGCAACACTGACCAGGTAGCTCTTGGTAACGACTTCAAGTCAGAGGTTATCCTCAACATCGGTGACCTTCAGGCTGAGGAGATCGGAGTAGAGGTTCTCTTCGCTACACATGACAAGAAGGGCAGACTCCACATCCAGGAGAGATACGAGTTCACTCCAGTAGAGTGCACTGACGGAAGAGCTAAGTATGTAGCTTCTATCAACCCAGACAGATCAGGTCTCTATCAGGTGGCTGGCCGTATCTACGCTAAGAACGCTAAACTTCCACACAGACAGGACTTTGAACTTGTAAGATGGTTGTAGCAACCGGATTTTTCGACGGTGTCCATGTCGGACACCGTCATGTAATACAGCAGCTCGTTGAGGCTGCGGCAGTACGCGGGGATGAAAGCATGGTCGTCACATTCTGGCCACATCCCCGTAATGTGCTGCAAAAGGAAGCCCGTTCACTCAGGCTTCTCACCACTCTTGCTCAAAAGCGTGAACTGCTTTTCGAACTCGGAGTGAATCATGTTGAGGTTCTTTCATTCACCAAGGACTTCAGCTCCATGACAATGAGGGAATATCTCTCGTTGCTCATAGAAAAATATGGCGCAAAGACCATTTTGCTTGGCTATGACAACAGAGTGGGCTCTGATGCCGCAGGTGCGGATGAGGTAGCCGCTGCCGCTTTGGAACTCGGGCTTGAGGTCCTCAGGACAGAGATGGTGCCTTCGGAGAAAGGGTATGCCGTAAGCTCCACCAAGATCCGCGCAAGGCTTGAGGAGGGAGATGTTGAAGGGGCGTCAGCTATGCTTGGTTATGATTATTCGTTACACGGAGTGGTCGTGGCCGGCAATAGATTGGGACGCACAATAGGCTTTCCGACTGCAAACATGCAGCTTTACGAACCGCTCAAGCTCGTTCCGGGCAACGGAGTGTATTTCGTGAGGGTGCGTACTTTGGAGAAGGAGTTTTTCGGAATGTGTAATATTGGTTGCAGACCGACAGTAGGCACAGGAAACACGAGGACGATCGAGACGCATATATTTGATTTTGACGAAGATATATATGGCTTGGATCTTGAGGTGACCTTCATTTCGCGTATTCGTGAGGAGGTTCGCTTCGACTCACTTGAGGAGCTGCGTGTTCAGCTCGAGAAGGATCGTGATGCCTGTCAGACTGTTATAAAAACCAAGATTTTATGGACGGAATCATAACCATAGTCATTATTGCCGCTGCAATAATCTTTAAGGTGGTCGGCAAGAATTTGGGCTCTGCTGGTTCAGATGAGGTGTTTCCTCCTCTGCCGGTTGATCCTGATATGAGAAATTATCCGGAGGCTGAAACCGATACGGCTACTGCTGAGGAGGAGTTCAAGGACCCGTTCTTCAGAACGAAGCCAGTTGTCGATGAGGTGGTTATTGAAGAGGCTGAAAGGGCATTGCCTGTGCAGCCTGTCCGTAAGCCCATGGCTCCTGCCAAACCTGTGGAGGTGAAGGTTCAGACTCCTATTCTGGAGGAGGAACAGCCGAAGCAGAAGGAAAAGATCGACCCTAAGAAGTTGATCGTATATTCCGAGATTATGAAGCCTAAATATATGGAATAGAAATTATTAATTGATTAAAACTATAACTATGGCACTACAGTATATGACCCAGGAGGGTTTGGACAAGCTGAAGAAAGAGCTCGCTGAGGCAATTGCACAGCGTCCTGTAATTTCAGCTGCTATCGCAGAGGCGCGTGATAAGGGTGACCTTTCTGAGAACGCGGAATATGAGGCTGCACGTGAGGCTCAGGGACTCCTCGAGCTCAATATCGCAAAGCTTCAGAATCTTGTTGCCAATGCTCGTGTGATCGATGAATCACAGATCGGAACAGACAAGGTGCAGATGCTCAACAAGGTGAAGGTAAAGAATCTGACAACTAATCAGATCATGAATTTCACTCTCGTGAGCGAGCAGGAGGCAGATTTCATGTCAGGCAAGCTTGCAGTGAAGACTCCTATCGGACAGGCTCTTATGGGCCACACAGTGGGTGAGGTTGTCGAGGCAAAGGTTCCTGCAGGTGTTATCAAGTTCGAAATTCTCGAGATCACACTCTAATATGGCAACTATTTTCACAAGAATAGCCAACGGCGAGATTCCATCATACAAGGTTGCGGAGAATGAAGATTTCTACGCATTCCTTGATATTGCGCCGATGGCTAAGGGTCACACACTCGTGATCCCTAAACATGTTGAGGATGACTATATCTTCAATCTTGAGGACGAGACATATCTCGGTCTCTGTGCATTTGCCAAGAAGGTGGCCCAGGCCATCAAGGCGGCGGTTCCATGCCAGAGAGTTGGTGTGGCTGTTCTTGGAATGGAGGTTCCTCACACTCATATCCACCTTGTTCCACTTACAACAGAGGCGGATATGGATTTCAGAAAAAAGAAACTTGAACTGTCTTCAGAGGAGTTCTCTGAGATTGCTTCAGCAATTTATAATGAATATGTCAAGATTCAATAGATTCTTGTTTATGGCGGCTGCAGCAGTGTTTGCGGCTGCTTGTACCGGCGGAGCTAAGATTGAAGGTAATCTCGAAGGTGCTCCTGAGTCGGATGTTGTTGTCAGACTTTTGAATGTCAACAGATATGAACTCCTTGATACAGTGAAGACTGATGCATCTGGTCACTTCGCATATAAGATGGATGTGGCCAAGGGTCAGCCGGAGTTCGTGTATCTTTTCCATAATGATGTAAAGGTTGCTTCCCTCCTGCTTGAGGCTGGAGACAAGGTGAAGGTTCAGGCCGACACCCTTGGCAACTTTACTGTTGAAGGTTCTGCAGAGTCAGAGAAGCTTGCGCAGGTGGAGAAGAACCATGCGGCTGCGTATGACAGACTCGAGACTTTGGTTGAGCAGCTTGCTTCTGCAGACGCAAAGGCAGCGGCTGAACTTCAGAAAGCAATCGGTAAGGAGTATGTGAACTACTATCGTGACTGCGTCCGCTACATCATGACCAACAGCCGCTCTTTGACTGTAATTCCTGTACTTTATCAGAATTTCGGACCGGAGCTTCCAGTGTTCGGACAGGGTACGGATGCAATTCATTTCAAGAACGCTGCAGATACTTTGGAGATGGTATATCCTGATTCAAAATATGTCGTGGCTCTTCGCAAGGAGGCTGACAAGCGTAGCAGCTATCTTGAGGTTGCTGCCCTTTTGAGCACTGCACAGGAGATCGGATATCCTGAGATTGAACTTCCTGATGTTCAGGGTAATAAGATGAAGCTTTCGGATGTGGAGTCAAAGGCTAAGGTGACCATGCTTTTCTTCTGGAATCCTTCAAATGCTTCACAGAAGATGTTCAACCTCGATGTCTTGAAGTCAGTTTATGCTGATTATCACAAGCGTGGATTCGATATCTATCAGGTTGCACTCGATCCTGATAAGGCAACATGGGCAAAGGTTGTCAAGGAACAGGCTCTTCCATGGGTGAATGTCTGCGACGGACTTGGCGCTCAGTCACCATACGTGCTTCAGTACAATCTTGCAGCACTTCCAGTCGCTTATATCATCTGTGATGGTGAGCTTGTGGACGGTGATGTTGTGGATGAGAAGTCACTCCGCAAGCTTATCAACAGCCTTCTCTAGTCAGAATGCATCAAAACATATGACAACCGTCCGGAATATCCACTTCCGGGCGGTTGTTTTCTTTGTTTGTCCTTGAAACTGGCGATTTTAAGGACGACTGCCAGTTTGAAGTTGCCGATGTCCTTGAAACTGGTGATTTTAAGGACGACTGCCAGTTTGAAGTTGCAGATGTCCTTGAAACTGGGGATTTTAAGGACGAGGACGTAAATGTAGTTTGAGTCGTCCTTGAAATATGACGTTTTAAGGACTAGATGGGATGGATGTGCCCAAATAGATGTTAAAAAAAGAGAAAAAATCATAAAAAAGAGAAAAATCTGCGTTTCAGATGGCAGGAAGTGTGTTTTGATTTTTGGCGGGTATGTGTCTCTTGATTACATTTGTCCATAGCAAAGTTGTTTTTTGCGGGGTAAATGTGTTGAGCTATGATGAGATTTGCGGAGAAAGAAATAGAGTGTGAAAGGTTGTTTGATGCCAATGGACCGTTCTGGCATCTTTATACAGACGGTAATGTAATGTCAGATATCTTTTGTGATATAGATGACTTTAAGGAGGGAATGATTGTGCTGGCAGTGTGCGCAATGTTGTCCGGAAAAGCAGAGCTTGTGACTTTTGAACTTATGAGCAATCACGTACATTTGATAATGCGAGGCATGAAGGAGGATTGTCTGTTGTTCTTTAAGATGTTCAAACGCCGTCTTGTGCGTTGCTTTCAGAGAAAGGGAAGGGCGTTGGATTGGAGTAAGTTTGAGGCTCAGATTCTAGGGATTGAAAAATTGAAGGATTTAAGGAATGAAATTATATATGTCAATAGGAATGCATATGTGGCCAGTCGCAATTACACACCGTTCAGCTATCCATGGGGTGGCGGATGGGCATACTTTAATCCTGTAATTGAATTGTTGCCGATCATCCCGGCTTTTGAGTTGGGCTATACGAAAGTCAGAGAGTTGACTCATTTTCGTGATGCCAAGGCACTAGCAGCCCTCAAGTTTGTCGGTGATGTGCCATTCATTCCATCGTTTTGCCGAACAGATATAGGTCAGAGTATGTTTCAAGATGCCCGTAGCTACTTTCATGCATTGACGAGAAATGCGGAGGCATATAGTCAGATCGCTATGCGTTTGCAGGATTCTGTATTTTTGACTGATGACGAGATGTTTGTAGTGGCCGCTCGATGTGCAGCAGATGATTTTGCAACGAAACTGCGAGTGCTCACTCCTGCCCAAAAGATTCAGTTGGCTCGTAAACTGCACTATGACTACAATGCATCAAACAACCAGCTGCGCAGAGTGTTGAATCTCGATAATGCCACACTGAATGAATTGTTTCCGCAGGTCGAGTGTCTTAATGGATAACTAACAGTGGATAACTAACAGATGGTGAGTTGTCCTTGAAAGTAGACATTTTAAGGACAGAGGGAGGTAGAAATGCATGTTCGTCCTTAAAACTGGACATTTTAAGGACGAACTGTAGACTGGATGGAGTTGTGAATCTGTCGGATAGCTAGAATAGCTTCTTCTTGCTGACTGTGGCAACGAATTCCTTAAGATAGAAAGGCTCGAAGTAGGCCACATCTTCAAATCGTTTTTCCTTCAGGGCCTGCAATGCCGGCTGGAGCATTGAGGATGCTTTCGGGTGGCATTGACAGAACTGGGCATTTGGATGCTTGATCACGTCTGCACATTTGCCGGCACCGTCTCCGATGAAGAGTACAGGACCCTGCTCAAGATATTCTGCGTAACTGTTTTCGTCTATGATTGCCGGGGCGGTTTCGGTGATCTGCTCTACGGTATTGCGAGACTCCTCTGGAGTTGTGGCCATCTTGAATACTGCCGCATATACTTCCATGCGTCTGGCATCAATCATCGGGACTATATATCTCGGACGCGGCTCAACGTTCGCCATGTCGGTTGCGCCATCCTCTCCAGCAGAGGCTTCCTCTCTCGGATACAATCCGCTTCGCGGCTCAACGTTCGCTTCAGCCTCTGTTGAAGAGGATGCCTGAGCTACCAGTGTATCCAGGGTGCCGACTGCAAGGAGTGGCTTGTCTGCTCCGAAACAGAGTCCTTTAGCTGTTGATACACCCACGCGCAGACCGGTGTAGGAACCGGGGCCCATGCTCACGCAGACTGCGTCGCAGTCCGCCAATGTCACTCCGCGTTCTGCCAGGACTTCCTGAACGAAGACTGCAGTGAGTGATGCATGTGCCTTTGGTGCGGAGCTTTCGCGATATGCTGTCACTGCTCCGTCTTCAGCAAGTGCCACAGAGCAGAGTGCAGTGGATGTTTCGATAAGTATGATTCTTTCCATGTTTACTTCAATGTCATTAAGGATTTCAGGTAAGGGAACACCGTGTCTGAAATCTCCTTGAGGATAGGGTAGAGAACAGATTCTTCAATCACCTGCGGATCCACAAGGTTGAAATTGGCGTTGATCGAATTGAATACAATCATGAGCAGCCCGAGGATCAGGATGGCCTTCGCCACTGCAAATGCGGCACCCAGGAGCCTGTTCATCCATCCGAGCATCACCAGGTTGATGATTCCGTCAAGCAGTTTTCCGATCAATCCGAGAATGATGAATACCACAATCATCACTATGGCAAATGACACCAGTTTAAGCACCTGTTCTGATGCTGTGATGTATTGCGCCAGCCATGCGCCTACGATGTCTGCAAATCTGGCAGATGCCCAGATGCCAGCGATAAGCGAAATAATGGAAATTGCCTGAGAGATAAAGCCTTTCCTAAGACCTTGTATGAGTGACGGAATCAGGCAGATCAAAATAATGATATCCAATATATTCATAAATACCTTAAATTATGTATATTTGCGGATTGAAATTTTCGGGAAACGTTCCCGACTGCAAAAATAGGTAATATTTATGAAATTCAACGAGTATAAAGGTCTTGATCTTGTTGCAACAGGTAACGAGATTCTTGAAAGATGGAGAAAGAATCATGCGTTTGAGAAATCTCTTGAGTTGAGAGAGGGTGCCCCTGAGTTTATTTTCTTCGAGGGTCCGCCTTCTGCCAACGGTATGCCGGGTATCCACCATGTGATGGCCCGTTCGATCAAGGACTCTATCTGCCGTTACAAGACTCAGAGCGGATATAAGGTGAACCGTCGCGCAGGATGGGATACACACGGACTTCCTGTGGAACTCGGTGTTGAGAAGATGCTTGGTATCACCAAAGAGGATATCGGAACCAAGATCACAGTGGAGGAGTATAATGACGCCTGCCGCAAGGAGGTGATGAAGTATACTGCTGAGTGGGTCAACATGACTGAGCGTGTGGGTTACTGGGTGGATATGGACGATCCGTATATCACTTATGACAACCGTTACATCGAGACTCTCTGGTATCTCCTCAAGAAGATTTATGACAAGGGCTTGCTCTACAAGGGTAAGTCAATCCAGCCATATTCACCAGCTGCCGGTACTGGTCTCAGTACTCATGAGCTCAACCAGCCAGGCTGCTATCGTGATGTGAAGGATACAACTGCTGTAGCTCAGTTCAGGGTGGTTCGTGATGAAAAATCAGAATTCCTCTATGAGCAGGGCGTGCAGCCATATTTCCTTGCGTGGACAACTACTCCTTGGACTCTTCCTTCAAACACAGCTCTCTGTGTGGGTCCTAACATCGACTATGTCCGCGTACTTTCATTCAACCCATACACTGGTCAGCCGGCACTCTATGTCGTGGCTCAGGCTCTCGTGAATGCTCACTTCAACCCTAAGGCGGCTGAGGTCTCGTTCGATGACTATAAGGCTGGTGACAAGCTCGTTCCTTTCAAGGTGCTCGAGGGTACACTCAAGGGTACTGAGCTCACAGGTATCAGCTACGAGCAGCTCATTCCTTGGTTCAACCCAGGTGAGGGTGCTTTCAAGGTGATCCCAGGTGATTATGTTACAACTGAGGACGGTACAGGTATTGTTCACATCGCGCCTACATTCGGTGCTGATGACGCCAAGGTGGCTCGCGCTGCCGGCGTTCCTGGCCTTCAGGTTGTTGACCGCAACGGCGATCTTCAGGCTCAGGTTGACCTCCGCGGACGTTTCTTCTGCGTTGAGGACCTCGATCCTGAGTATGCAGCAGCCAATATGTCCCCAGAATATACTGAGTGGGCTGGCCGTTTCGTGAAGAACGCATACGATCCTACTCTTGATGCTGACGCTCCAACACTCGATGTTGATATCTGCGTGATGCTCAAGCAGCAGAACAAAGCATTCAGAATCGAGAAACATACCCATAACTATCCACACTGCTGGCGTACAGACAAGCCGGTTCTCTACTATCCTCTCAACTCTTGGTTCATCAAGACCACTGCAGTCCGCGAGAGAATGATGGAGCTCAACGAGCAGATCATGTGGAAGCCAGAGTCTACAGGTACAGGCCGTTTCGGTAAGTGGCTTGAGAATATCCAGGACTGGAACCTCAGCCGTAGCCGTTACTGGGGTACTCCGCTCCCTATCTGGCAGACAGAGGATGGCAAGGAGGCAAAGTGCATCGGTTCGATCGCTGAACTCTACGCCGAGATTGAGAAGGCAGTTGCTGCCGGCGTCATGACCGAGAATCCGTTCGCAGCAAAGGGCTTCGATCCAGCTGACATGTCAAAGGAGAACTACGACAAGATCGACATCCACCGTCCATATGTGGACAACATCTTCCTCGTTTCAGAAAGCGGCAAGAAGATGGTTCGCGAGCTCGACCTCATCGACGTATGGTTCGACTCAGGTGCGATGCCTTACGCTCAGGAAGGTCTCCGCAATATCGATAGCGATAAGTTCGGTATCACATCTGACTTCATCGCAGAGGGTGTTGACCAGACACGTGGTTGGTTCTATACTCTCCATGCGATCAACACAATGGTAAGCGACAAGTGTGCGTTCAAGCGCGTTATCTCAAACGGTCTCGTTCTCGATAAGGACGGAAACAAGATGAGTAAGCGTCTTGGAAATGCCATCGACCCATTCTGGGCTCTCGATACATATGGCGCCGACGCCCTCAGATGGTATATGCTTACAAATGCGCAGCCTTGGGACAACCTCCGTTTCGATGTGGGTGGTGTCGATGAGGTTCGCCGTAAATTCTTCGGAACACTCTACAATACATATTCATTCTTTGCTCTTTACGCGAACATCGACGGCTTCGACCCTAAGGCTGAGGCAGTTCCTATGTCAGAGCGTCCTGAGATTGACCGCTGGGTGATCTCGCTTCTCAACACTCTCGTGAAGGATGTTGTTGCAGCTTATGAGGACTATGACATCACTACTGCAGGTCGTCTTATCCAGGATTTCGTATGTGACCACGTAAGTAACTGGTACGTGCGTCTCGGCAGAAAGAGATTCTGGGGTGGTACAATGGATACAGACAAGCTTTCTGCATATCAGACACTCTACCAGGTGCTCGTAGCAGTCGCTAAACTTGCTGCGCCGATTGCTCCATTCTTCATGGACCGTCTCTATCTTGACCTCGTTGAGGGTGAGTCTGAGTCAGTTCACTATGTTGCAATGCCAACATATGACGAGACAGTGGTTGACAAGGATCTTGAGGAAAGAATGGCACTCGCTCAGCGTGCGACTTCAATGGTTCTCGCACTCCGTCGTAAGGCAGAGATCAATGTGCGTAAGCCGCTTTCTAAGATCATCATCCCAGTGATCGACGCAAAGGTGAAGGAGCAGCTTGAGGCTGTGAAGACTTTGATTCTTAATGAGGTGAATGTTAAGGAGGCTGAGTTCATTTCTGACACAGCTGGTCTTATCACCAAGAAGATCAAGCCTAACTTCAAGACTCTCGGTAAGATCTATGGCAAGCAGATGAAGGAGATCGCTGCTGCATTCGGAACCCTCTCACAGGAGGTTATTTCAGAAATTCAGGCAGCAGAGGCATCTGGCACAGGATATGTTTTGAACCTTGCTTCCGGTGATGTTACTCTCAACAAGGGTGACTACGAGATCTCTTCTGAGGATATGCCAGGCTGGCTCGTTGCTACAGAAGGTGCGATGACAATCGCTCTTGATGTGACAATCACAGAGGAACTCAAGCAGGAGGGTGTTGCACGTGAGCTCATCAACCGAATCCAGAACCTGCGCAAGAGCAGCGGATTCGATGTGACTGACAAGGTGAACGTGACAATCTATGCTGACGGTGAGGCAGGCGAGGAGATGGCTGCATCTCTTGCAAACTTTGCAGAGTATGTAGGTGCTCAGACTCTTGCACTCTCAGTTGCATATGCTCCACTTGCTGAGGCTGGTGAGGCTCCTGAGGTTGAGTGGAATGAGGGAACTATCCGTATAGCAGTTGCTAGACAGTAATTTGAAATTAATTAATAAAACTATAAAACTATGGCAGACGAAATGAAGACCGCACCTGAAGTTAAGGTACGTTACAGTGATGTGGAACTCCAGGAGTTCAAGGCCATCATTCTTGAGATGCTTGAGAAGGCTAAGAAGGAGTATAAGACACTCCGTGATGTTGTGACTCATGGTTCAAGCAATGATATCGAAGATACATCTCCTACATTCAAGGTAATGGAGGAGGGTGCAATGACTCTTTCTAAGGAAGAGGCAGGCGCACTTGCACAGCGTCAGTACAAGTTCATCCAGAACTTGGAGGCAGCCCTCATCAGAATTGAGAACAAGACATACGGTGTTTGCCGTATGACCGGTAAGCTCATCCCTAAGGAGAGACTTCGCCTTGTGCCTCATGCAACTCTTACAGTTGAGGCTAAGGAGATGATGAACAAGAACAAATAGTCCCTATGAAGATTTCAAAGGGAACGAGACTTCTGATTCTCGGTGCCGTTCTTGTGGTCATCGATCAGATTATCAAGGTTCTCGTCAAGACCAACATGGATCTTGGCGAGAGCATTGATGTTATAGGCGATTGGTTCAAGCTTCACTTTGTACTCAACAAGGGAATGGCTTTCGGCATGGCCTTCGGTGGCCTTGTCGGCAAGGTTCTCCTGTCTGTATTCCGTGTGGCACTGTTCGGCGGCCTTTGCTGGTGGATCAATAAGCTGGCGAAGAATCCGAAGACACCAATGGGTGCTTTGGTCGGCTTGACGCTGATCACAGCCGGAGCTCTAGGCAACATCATCGACTGTTTTTTCTACGGTCTGATCTGGCCTGAGACCATCACCCCTGGTGCTCCGTTTGCATTGATGTTCGGACAGGTTGTGGACATGTTCTACTTCCCGTTGTTCGAATACAAGCTTCCTTGGATGGAATATCCGAGAATGTTTTTCGGCGCTGTCTTCAATTTCGCAGACAGCTGTGTGACTTGCGGAGCAATATATTTGCTGCTTTTTCAGTACAAATTCTTCGCGAAAGAAGAAAATTTGCAATAAAACCTAGAAAAAGTTTGCAAGTTTCAAATTAATGTGTACCTTTGCATTCCCTTACGAAAGGGAACAATATTGGAGAGATGGCAGAGTGGTCGAATGCGGCGGTCTTGAAAACCGTTGATCTTAACGGGTCCGGGGGTTCGAATCCCTCTCTCTCCGCAAACTGAAAGGCCGGATGACGAAAGTCATCCGGTTTTTGTATGTAAATAGGTCGCTGGAAAGCTTGCTTTCTGAGCGACCTATTTACATACAAATCAGAGCGATAGCTCTGGCCTTTCAGTTTGCAAGGGCCCCGCGGCGAGCGCCAAGGGATGTGCAAAGGAGCGCAGCGACTGCGCAAATCCCTCTGTCGGAACGAAGTGACGAAATCCCGGAGAGCGAACACATCAGAACGTTATGCCCGTGCCGTATTCGATGCAGTATGATCTGTCGAAATAGTGGGCGCGCATGCCCAGGCTGAGAAACATCTGACCTGTCTTGAACTCCGGCAGGTGATAACGGACGCCAATACGCTGGAAGCAGCGGCTGATGTCCTCGACAAGGCCTGTTCGCTTGAATGTATATACGCCTAATGTGAAATTGACTGAAAGGTCCGCGTAGTGGAAGTATTGGGCAAGGTGCACTGATGTGTAGAACGGTGAATATCCCTTCGGGTCCTCCATACCCAATTTCAGCAGGTCCGTCTCCCTGTATGCGTTATCTGCATAGTTACCCTCTATTCCGATTCCTGTCGACGCGAGTCTATGGTATCTGAAGGAAGCTTCTGCACCCAATATTGCTCTGAGACGAAACTTCACCGGATAAGCCTCCGGCCCTTTGGCATTAAGCTCCCAGTCGCAGCTATGTCCTCCAAATGCTGTATATATATTCCATCTTAATCCTTTCGGGTAGTCTGGCTTTTCCTGGACCACCTTTTTGTCTGTCTCCTGAGGGGCAAGGTAATATTTTAACTTTGCACCTGCTGCAAGCTGGTTTGTTCCCAGGTTCGGCGCCTGTGTCATGCCGTTGGAGTGATGGACGAAATAGCCGGTCAATGCCAGCTCCCATTGAGGAGTAACTCTCAGCGATGCCTCCAGACCTCCCGCGAGATTGGCCAGGAAGTTGGAACCGATGAACTGATTTGATCTGTTGCGGATGGGGTTGTATTTTATTGGACTGTAGGTCATTCCCAGCTCCAGTACTGGGCCTAAAGATAATATGCCGGCGCGGAAGAAATCGAATTCTGTAGCCAGATATAGGCTGTAGAAGTCGCCCAGACGCGTTCCTTGCCACGACTTCATGGACCCGGCATTGTCGTAAGAGAAACCCAGGGATATGCTTGGATAGTTGTATGCATTAGCCCACCAGCTGCCGTCTGAAGGATGTGTGTCCAGACCCACCTGGACGCCCATCAGAACTGATTCGTGAGTATTCAATATGTCGTTATAGATGTCGTGCCAGTCCAGCATATGCTGGTAGCGTCCGTGCACGGATACATTCAGGTGTTCCTTGTTGAAAATGCCTTCCTTCTGCCCGGATGACATTGCTGGTATGGTCATGCAAATGGAAATGACTATGAGAAGTAGCCTTTTCATGTCAGTGGTCTGGTTATAGGTTTTAGATAGTCTCTTACAAATATATATAATTTTATGTCTGGCATCACTTGCAATGGCATTATTTTATAACTTTGAAGAGTAATATGCGACAAACCAATTAAACAATAATATCATGAGCTACTTACTTGTACTTTTGGCAGTTTCAATGCTCCTTTCAGGACTGGGATGGATCTATTTCATCTATTTCTTCAGCATCGGTTACGGATTCGGCGTTTCGGCATTGGCCGTTACAATCGCTGTCCTTTTCAAAGACGTCCTCACACCTCCTACTGCAATGTTGTGTGCAGTGATGTTCATTTTCGGATTGCGTCTTGGACTTTATCTGTTGACTCGCGAGAAGAGGTCTCCTGAGTACAAGAAGATCCTCTACGGACCGGACGCTGCCAAGAAGAAACCTCTTCCAGTGGTGATCATGGTGTGGCTTTTCTGCGCACTTCTTTATGTTGGCCAGGTCAGCCCGGTTGCATTCTATCTTGCAAACAAGGCGGCTGGAGCACCGGTGAGCGAAGTTCTTCCTTGGGTCGGAGCGGTCATGATGGCTCTTGGAGTGATCCTCGAGAGTGTTGCTGACGCGCAGAAGAAGGCTGCAAAGAAGATCAACAAGCACAGATTCGTGGACACTGGCGTATATCGTCTTGTGCGTTGCCCTAACTATCTCGGTGAGCTTGTCATCTGGACAGGTGCATACCTTGTCGGTTTTGGTGCATGCATGACCTTCTGGCAGTGGGTTATCGCCACTATTGGTTATATCGGAATCGTATATGTGATGTTCAGCGGCGCCCGCAGACTTGAAATCAGACAGAACCTCACATATGGCGCGGATCCTGAATACCAGGCATACGTGAAGAAGACTCCGATTCTGCTCCCGTTCGTGCCTATCTACAGCGTTGAGAGACACAAATGGCTCCAGGCATAGCGGCAGGTCCCCCTAAATATAAAAATCAGTATATTCGCATATTAATCTAAATGACCATTTTATGAAAAGAGCGCTGACACTGATTGCAACAATCCTCATTACTATGTCCCTTAATGCGCAGGAGCGAGTTCAGGTGAAGGATATACCTTACAAAAATGCCCAGGACGAATATGTCCAGCAGAAATGCCGCATTGATGTGGACTACGAAAAGGGTGCTGAGGGTCGTCCTGTGATCGTGTGGTTTCACGGAGGTGGATTGACATCCGGCCAGAAGCATGTGCCGCAGACATTGACAAGAGAGGGTGCTGTGATCGTGGCTGTGGGCTATCGTTTTGTGACTGAGGTCAGCATTCCTGAGGTGCTGGATGATGCAGCTGCTGCAGTGGACTGGACACTGAAAAATATTGAACAATACGGTGGCGACACTTCGAAAATATATCTTGCAGGCCACTCGGCAGGTGGATATATCGTTTCGATGATCGGTCTCAACAAGGAGTATCTCGGAAAATATGACATCGATCCGGACAAGCAGATCAAGGCTCTCGTTCCTTATAGCGGACAGGTGATCACACATTTTGCTCAGAGACAGAGGCAGGGAATCAAGGAGCTGACTCCGACCATTGACCATCTTGCACCTCTGTTGTATGTGCGTGGAGATGCCGCTCCGATCCTGGTCATTTCTGGTGACCGTGAGATGGAACTTTATGGCCGATATGAAGAGAATGCATATTTCGTGAGAATGCTTCGTCTGAATGGCCATAAGGATGTTACTTTCTATGAGGTGGACGGCTTTAATCACGGTGATATGGCGATTCCTGCCCACGAACTACTGCTGAAATATATGCGTCAGAGGGAATAGATACGTTTTTACAAATCATTAATCGGGGCGGTTTTGCGGCTTCGGTAAATTGAATTATATTCGCGCTGCTTATGAATGGAACAAGAAAATTTTTCAAGGCTTCAGGTATCAGTTTGCTTATTTTCGTTATTCTCGTTACTTCGTGCACGCAATATGTTCCTGAAATAGGGAAACTTGTGGATCCGGAGATGTCTGTAATCAGTACGGAGTATAGAGGAGGCTATGAGTGCCGCTATGTGGAATTTTCTGTTGGCCAAGCTAAAGATATCAAGGAACGTATCAAGGCATATTTGCTTGTGCCCTACAATGCGAGCTCATCAAGGAGATTGCCTGCAGTCGTTATGCTGCATGATCATGGCGCACGCTTCGATATTGGCAAGGAGAAATTGGTCAGACCGATGACTTCGATACTGCCTGAAGGAAATGATGACCATATCTTAAAGTCTTCAGCACAATGGGTTGATAAGTATTTTGATGGCGTATATCTGGCGGATTCATTGGCTGGTCTTGGGTATGTCGTACTTGTTGCTGATGCTCTTTACTGGGGTGAAAGGGCTTCGTCAGAAGCACATAGGTGGTCGGAACTTTCATTTGGTGATCAGAAATATGCTGTCAAAGATACTCTTAAGGCACTGAAGAATAGAATTTATGAGGGCCAGCGGACCATATACGACAGTCTGATTGAAAATAATGTCATATGGGCAGAAAAGATACTTCGTGATGATGTTGCTTCTGTAAGGCTGCTCAGTTCCTTGCCATATGTGGACAATAAAAAGATTGGTGCATTCGGATTCTCCATGGGAGCGCATAGATCCTGGATGCTTTCAGCGTTCTGTAAAGATGTCAAATGCGGTGTTGCATTATCCTGGATGACAACCTTGGAAAGGGAAGCGGAGATGTCTGCTTCCGACTATTCTATGGCTATTATGCCAATGAGGTCAAAAATGGACTTTGGTGACATTGGAAAGTATCTGGCTCCAAAGCCGATGTTTTTCCTCAGTGGAGATAGTGATCATCTTTTCCCTGTGGAGAAGACTAAGCATGCTTATGATATTTTAAAAGGATATTACTCAGAGTATCCGGAAAGACTTGTAACAGCTTTTTTTAGTGGTGGACATCATTGTGGAAAAGATGTCCAGGCACAGATATTTCAATACCTTGACTATAACTTAAAATGATACTATGATGCGTCGTCTATTCATTTTCGTCTCACTTCTAATGGTGGGCGTATACACAAGTGCTCAGCAATATGTGAACCCGATAATATACGCGGACTATTCTGATCCCGATGTATGCAGAGTCGGCGAAGACTATTATATGACCTCGTCATCTTTTAATCATTTCCCTGGACTTCAGATACTTCACTCTACTGATCTTGTGAATTGGGAGTTGATTGGCGCTGCTCTGACAGACTATTCAGGACATAGATGGCACGAAGTGGCTTCCCCTCGACATGGATGTGGTGTGTGGGCACCTGCGATAAGATACCATAACGGAGAATTCTATATATATTGCGGTGATCCGGATAGGGGAATATTCATGGTGAAGACAGACAATCCTCGCGGTAAATGGGAGGATCCGGTGTGGCTCGTAGAGGCCAAAGGATATATTGATCCCTGTCCACTATGGGACTCGGAAGGCAGGGCTTGGTTAACTCATGGTTGTGCTGGTTCACGTGCCGGATTGAAGTCGGTGCTCTTTATTGCTCCGATGTCTGATGATGGATGCCGGTTGCTGGATCAAAGCCGTATAATTTATGATGGTCATCAGACACAACCTACAATTGAAGGCACAAAGTTCTACGAATATAATGGCTGCTACTATATATTTTCCCCTGCAGGAGGTGTGAAAACAGGCTGGCAGACTGTGCTCAGGTCGAAGGATCCTTATGGCCCTTATGAAGAAAGAGTCGTTATGGCACAAGGTGGTTCGCAAACAAATGGACCTCATCAAGGAGCCTGGGTGGAGACACAGAATGGAGAGCATTGGTTCGTTCATTTTCAGGACATTGATTCGTATGGAAGAGTTGTGCATCTTCAGCCGATGAGGTGGGAGGATGGATGGCCGATAATAGGACTTGATGACGATGGGGATGGCGTCGGAACCCCTGTGTCGAGGTATGTAAAGCCAGATCTCCCATATTCCGGTACTTTCCGCCCTTCAGTAGGTGATGAGTTTGAAACAAACAGGCTAGGCTTACATTGGCAATGGCCCGTTGTCCCTTCACCATATTGGTCTTTTGTGGATGCTGCAGAAGGCGCACTGAGGCTTTATTCTGTTCAGCAGTCACCGCAATGGCGGAATTTATGGGATACACCAAACCTTCTGCTGCAAAAGTTCCCTGAAGATAATTTTACTGTGACATCAAAAATTGCCTTCGTGCCGAATCCACAGCTGAAGGAAAAGAGTGAGAACTGCGGTCTGGTTGTGATGGGAGAAAGTTATGCAACGTTGAGACTGATGGATTCGCCAGATGGAATTATCCTACAGATGGTAGAATGCTTAGATGCGGACAAAGTAACAGAGGAACGTGTCATCTTTGAAAAGAAGCTTCTGTCTGAAGCTCTTCCGAAACCATATTCAAATGTATATATGTCCAGGACTGTACCTCCTGTGCCTCCGGTTCCATATAAGGAGTGCCTGGTCTATTTTAAGGTTGAGGTTCGTGCTGTAGAACAGAAAGGAGATGTTCCATCAGCAGAATGTACATTCTTATATAGCGTTGACGGGGACAAATGGCATAAGATTCAATCAGAAGGGCGTGACTATAAATTTAAAGCCCAACCTGGGCGTTGGATAGGTGCCAAGGTCGGGCTGTATTGCAATCGCTCCCATTCCAAAAACGACTCCGGATGGATGGAGGTTGATTGGTTTAGGATATCTTACTAGAAGTTGAAGTATCTTTCAGCGTTGTTGTAAGAAATGTCCTTGACCATCTGATGGATAAATTCCATTTCGCTCTTAGGAAGCTTGCCGTTCTTGATGTCCTCTCCGAGAAGGTTGCAGAGGATTCTGCGGAAATACTCGTGGCGAGGATATGAAAGGAAACTGCGCGAGTCTGTAAGCATACCCACAAATCGGCTCAACAAGCCGAGTGACGAGAGGGCATTCATCTGCTTCTTCATTCCGTCCTCCTGATCCAGGAACCACCAGCCTGATCCGAGCTGAATCTTGCCTGGGCATGTACCGTCGTTGAATGTATAAGCCATTGTTGCCAGAACCTCATTGTCCTTAGGGTTGAGGTTGTAGAGAATTGTCTTGGTCAGCTTGTCCTCCATTGCAAGTTTGTTGAGGAATTTATGACCGGCAGCCGCGCAAGACACATCGTGAATGGCATCGTATCCTGTATCTGGACCGAGGATGTTGAACATGCGTGTGTTGTTGTCGCGGATGGCTCCGATATGGAACTGCTGGGCCCATCCTTTTGCATGATCCATCCGGGCAAAATCAAGGAGGGTAGCGCTACGGAATTTGAGGACCTCCTCATTAGTCGGCTTGATGCCCTTGAGGGTGTTACGGAATATCTTGTCGATTTCCTCTATCTCGAAATCTTCTGCATAGAAGTTCTCGAGTCCGTGGTCAGAAATGCGGCAGCCCATTTCGTGGAAGAAATCATGACGCTTACCAAGTGCATCAAGGAGATCCTGGTATGAGCTGATCTCAACACCTGAAATATCTGCAAGTTTCTTGATATATTCCTGATACTGTTCTGTCTTTTCAATAGCCATTGCCTTGTCCGGACGCCATGTAGGAAGAACTTTCGTTCCGAAAGGATTGTCCTTGATCTGCTTATGGTACTCAAGGCTGTCCGCAGGGTCATCAGTTGTGCAGACTACCTTGACATCAAAACGTCTCATAAGAGCCTGACCTCGATATTCCTCAGTCTGAAGCTTGGCTGTACACTCATCATAGATCGCCTTCGCAGTCTTAGGACTCAAAAGCTCGTGCACATCAAAGATTCTTGCCAATTCAAGGTGTGTCCAATGATAAAGAGGATTTCTCATTGTGTAAGGAACAGTCTCTGCCCACTTCTCAAACTTCTCATAGCTCTCACGTCCTCCGGTGATGAATTCCTCAGGAACACCATTGCCTCTCATCGCTCTCCATTTGTAATGGTCACCTCCAAGCCATACTTCTGTAAGATCCTTGAACTGATAGTTGTCAGCAATCATCTTAGGTACAAGGTGGCAGTGGTAGTCAATGATAGGCATCTTTTCCGCACTATCGTGGTAAAGTTCTCGTGCGAACTCATTTGTGAGCATGAAGTCGTCGTTAATGAACGGCATACCTTCAAGTTTTGAATTTAAGTCCATACAAATATTATTAGTTATAGTTTTATCCTTTGTACTTCTTCCTGTACTCCGAAGGAGTCATTCCTTTATATTTCTTGAACAGAGTCGAGAAGTTGCTGCTGTCCACGAACCCGGCCTTGTCAGCAGCTGTACTTATCGGCATATCGCTGTTTTCAAGTAGACGGCTGAAATGATCAAGACGCAACTTCAGCATATATGAGGTAATTGTATGAGGGTACATCTCTTTCTTGAACTTAAGTTCTATTGCTCTTCTTGAAAGAGGAATGAATGATGTCAATTTCTTTACATCAATCTCCTGCGTGTAATTTCGGTTTATAAAATCTACAATCTCTCGAATATATGGGTCTGCTATGATTTTGCGGTTTGTGGACATTCTTTCCACCACACCTGTTGCTTCCACAGGGATTCTTGCAGGCCAGATTCTCTTTTCCTGAATCATCTTGAATAATGTCTGCGCAATGTCATAGCCGTGCTTTTCAAAGTTCAGTTTGATTGATGAAAGTGTCGGTGATGATATGTTGCACATGAACTCATCATTGTCCACTCCAAGAAGTGAAATTTCCTCTGGAATCTTTATGCCCTGCAATTGGCAAATTTCAGTAACCTGTCGCGCCATAAAGTCATTGCAGGCAAGCATGGCGACCGGCTTGGGAAGGGAGGATAACCATTTGCTTATGGCTTCGATTTCGTTTTGAAAGTTTTCTACGTCATATCTTGCAGTCTCGGTTTTCTTTGTGGTCTGGATCTGCTCGCTATATCCTTCGTATCTTGAGATAGACCATAGAATGTCCTTCATTCCGATAAAAGCATAGTTGCTGAAGTTCTGGTTGATGAAGAAATCAGCCGCATAAGCACCGAATTCCTTATAGTGTCCGGTGAGCATAGGGAATTCGTTATATACTTTTTTATACGTCCTGAGGAAGATAGGGATTCCCAACTTTTTTGCCTCCTCAATATTGATGTTATGCCATAGTCCGATTATGGCATCCACCTTGAATTTCCTTGCCATTCTGATGATCTCCATCGAGTTGTCCCTGGTCTTGGAAATAAGGTGCGACATCGGGTAAAATATGCATCCTCCTTGCGTGTCAGTGTATTTGACGAAGCCGTTCAGGAATCGTCTTTCTGACTCTTGAGAGTAGTCTGTGAGCAGGAGAATCTTAATCATTTTTCGTTTTAAAAAGGTTTTTAATAATTGTTTGACTGCTAAGTTATAGAAAAAGTCATAACAATAACCACTTAAACATCAACCTTTTCGCTCTGTAAGATTTATTTTCGTTTGTAATACGGCATCGTCAGTCCTGCAATTTTAAATTTGCAGAACAACACGAAAAGTAACACTAAAAATAACCGATATGAGAGAGTTGAACAGACAGACGGCACAGGCCGCAAAGTACCCTACAAAGGTGATTCAGTTCGGAGAAGGTAACTTCCTTCGCGCATTTGTTGACTGGATAATCTGGAAAACTAACAAGGCGACAGACTTTAACGCGGGAGTCGTGGTTGTCCAGCCTATAGATAGAGGTATGGTTGATATGCTGAATGCGCAGGACGGTCTGTATCACGTGAATCTTCAGGGAATCGACAAGGGCCAGCCAGTGGATTCGATTGAAATGGTTGATGTCATTAACTATGGACTCAATCCATATACACAGAATGATCAGTTCATGGCACTTGCAGAAAATTCTGACATTCGTTTTGTAATTTCCAATACAACAGAAGCCGGAATCGCTTTCGATCCGTCATGCAAGCTTGATGACAAGCCGGCTTCGTCATATCCCGGAAAGCTTACCCAGCTTCTTTATCACAGATTCCGTCATTTCAATGGCGATATGACAAAGGGCTTCATCATTCTTCCTTGCGAGCTCATCTTCCTCAATGGAAAGGAACTCAAGAAGTGCATTTATCAGTATATCGAACTTTGGGGTCTCGGAGAAGGCTTCAAGACATGGTTCGAGCAGGCTTGCGGCGTATACTGCACGCTTGTGGACCGTATTGTTCCCGGATATCCGAGGGAGACAATCGATCAGATTCATGAGAATATCGGTTTCAAGGATAACCTCGTCGTAAAGGGTGAGATTTTCCATCTTTGGGTAATTGAAGCTCCTGAGTCCGTGGCTGCAGAATTCCCTGCGGACAAGGCTGGCCTCAATGTCCTTTTCGTTCCTAGCGAGGCCCCATATCACGAAAGAAAGGTTACTCTTCTTAATGGTCCGCATACAGTACTTTCACCAGTAGGTTACCTTTCGGGATTGGACACAGTCAGAGAGTGCGTGGAGGATCCTGAGGTGGGCAAGTTCGTTCATAAAGTTATGTACGAGGAACTGCTTGAAACCCTCAATCTTCCAAAGCCTGAGCTTGAGGCATATGCCGCTTCTGTTGTTGAGCGTTTCGTCAATCCATACGTGAAGCATTTCGTGACCAGCATCATGCTTAACTCATTCCCTAAATATAAGACCCGTGACCTCCCTGGTCTGAAGACATATCTGGAGCGCAAGGGTGAACTCCCTAAGGGACTTGTACTCGGCCTTGCTGCAATCATAACTTACTATAAAGGTGGCAAGAGAGGGGATGCTGAGATTGTTCCTAATGATGATGCGGCAATCATCAGCCTCCTTCAGGAACTTTGGGCATGCGGTGATGTGCGTAAAGTTGCAGAAGGTGTACTCGCAGCAGAATTCATCTGGGGAGAGAACCTCAATGAAATTCCGGGCCTCACGGATCTCATCACGGCAGATCTTGAACTCATCCAGAGGGAGGGAATGCGTGCAGCAGTCAAATCAGTAATCTGCTAACTATGGATTTCATCAAGATAAATGCGGCTGATAATGTAGCCGTTGCTATTCATGATATCGAGGCTGGAATGAGCTTCGATATCAATGGTGTTAATATATGTACGTCAACTCCTGTTCCAGCTGGCCATAAAGTTGCTCTCCAAGATATGGAGGAGGGTGCGGATGTGGTGAAGTACGGTTTCCCTATAGGCCATCTTCTCAAGTCCGTGAAGAAGGGTGAGATGATTGACCATACCATCCTGAAGACCAATCTTGAAGGACTTCTGGAATATACTTATGAGCCGGATCTCACAGAGATAGCCCCATCTTGCGAGAAGGCCTTTTTCAAGGGTTACAGAAGAGCCGATGGCCGTGCCGGCATCCGCAATGAACTTTGGATCATCCCTACTGTGGGTTGTGTGAACGGTGTAGCACAGAACATCCAGAAGATTTTTGAGAAGGAGATATCAAATTACCCTTCAATCGAAAAAGTCATAGCCTTCCCACATAATTACGGCTGTTCTCAGCTTGGAGGAGACCATGAGAATACCAGAAATATTCTCGCGGATATGGTTCATCATCCCAATGCTGCAGGTGTTCTTGTGGTGGCCCTTGGATGCGAGAATAACCAATTAAGCGCATTCAGAGAACTTGTGGGCGATGTTGACCAGACAAGAGTCAAATTCATGGAGTCCCAGAAAGTTCAGGGTGATGAGGTTGAATTTGGATTGAATCTCCTTCGTGAAATTGCAGAAGCTGCAAAGGATGATAAAAGAGAGGATGTGCCGGTGAGCGAACTCAAGGTCGGTCTGAAGTGCGGTGGATCTGATGGATTCTCCGGAATTACTGCAAATCCTCTTCTCGGCCGTTTCTCGGACTGGATCGTATCTCAGGGTGGTACTACAGTCCTTACTGAGGTTCCTGAAATGTTCGGTGCTGAGACCATTCTCATGTCGCGCTGCCAGGATGAGGCTACTTTCGACAGGACTGTTCATCTGATCAATGACTTCAAGGCTTATTTCATGAAGAATGAACAGCCGGTATATGAAAATCCATCTCCGGGCAATAAGGCCGGAGGAATATCCACTCTTGAAGAAAAATCATTGGGATGTACTCAGAAGTCAGGTAATTCGATTGTGCGCGACGTACTTCTATATGGCGAGAGACTGAAGACAAAAGGGCTCAATCTGTTGAGTGCTCCCGGAAATGACCTTGTTGCATCAACTGCATTGGCCGCAGCAGGATGTCAGATCGTTCTTTTTACGACAGGTCGCGGAACTCCATTCGGAACCTTTGTGCCTACAGCCAAGATATCGACCAACAGCACACTCGCTGCAAACAAGCCGTTGTGGATAGATTTCAATGCAGGAGTTATTGTGGATGGTACTCCGGCGGAGGATGTCGACAAGGCGTTCATTGATTTTGTGCTTGGTGTTGCTTCTGGAGCACCGGTAAATAATGAGAAATCAGGTTACAGCGAGATAGCGATATTTAAATCAGGTGTGACTCTTTAAAATTACTGCTATGAAACTACTTTACAGAATGTCGATGTGTTGTGCATTTATAGCACTGATTTTTGCATCTTGCTGTAACTCTGATTATGAGTTTGCATACCTGTATCAGGATCTTCCATTTGAGATGGAGAAGGTTCAGCGTCCTCAGATACCTTCTCGTGAGATGGATATCCGTGATTTCGGTGGAGTGGGTGATGGTGTCACACTCAATTCCGAGGCTTTTGCGCAGGCAATCGAGACTTTGAACGGACTAGGTGGAGGACGTCTGGTTGTTCCTACCGGAGTCTGGCTTACCGGTCCGATTACTCTCAAGGACAACATCGAACTTCACATCAGGCCTGATGCAATTCTGCTATTCTCCACAGACCGAGATCTGTATCCTATCGTCGAGACAGTTTTCGAGGGTTTGGACACAAAGAGATGCATATCTCCAATCAATGCGGTGGGAGCAAAGAACATTGCAATCACTGGTGGTGGTACAATAGACGGAAACGGAGACTCTTGGAGACAGGTTAAGAAGTCCAAGATTGCCCCGTCGCAGTGGAAGGCCCTTCTCAAGAGTGGCGGATTCACTAACGAAAAGGGAGATCTCTGGTATCCGGATTCAAGTTCCTTCCGTGGTGCTGTGGTGAGCGATGCGTTCAATGTCCCTCAGGGTCTCGAAACAGAAGAAGAGTGGAACAGCGTGAAGACATATCTCCGTCCTGTGATGATCAGCTTCAAGGATTGTGAGAATGTTCTGATGGAGGACTGTCTTTTCCAGAATTCACCATGCTGGAATATTCACCCGTTGATGTGTAAGAATGTAATTATCAACAATGTAACGGTTCGTAATCCGTGGTATTCACAGAATGGAGACGGTCTTGATGTTGATTCATGTGAGAATGTGCTTGTGATCAATTCAAGTTTTGATGTCGGCGACGATGCCATCTGCATCAAGTCAGGCAAGGATGAGGATGGTCGCAGAAGAGCAAGGCCTTGCAAGAATCTCATCGTGGACAACTGTATTGTATTCCATGGTCATGGTGGATTTGTTGTGGGTAGTGAAATGTCAGGCGGAGTCAAGAATATCAAGGTGACCAACTGTCGTTTCCTCGGAACTGATGTCGGCCTTCGTTTCAAGAGCTGCAGAGGTCGTGGCGGTGTAGTGGAGAATATCTTCATCGAAGACATCGTGATGATGAATATTCCAACCGAACCACTTCTCTTTGATCTCCATTACGGTGGAAAGTCTGCCGTTGAGGCAGCAGCAGAAGGTGCTTCACCTTTTGATGTGGAGTATGTTCCGGCTGATGTGACGACACCTCAGTTCAAGGATATCTATATCAAGGATGTAAAATGTTCAGGTGCTGCAAGGGCAATGTATTTTAATGGAATTCCGGAAAAGAATATCGAGAACATTGTGGTTGAGGATTGTGAGATTGTTGCCATGAAAGGTGCTGACCTGCGTTATTCTACCGGTGTCGTGCTGAAGGATGTGAAGATAACTCAGTCGGAAGGTCCGGGATACAGCGTTGCCAACTGCTGCAATGTCGTGATTGACGATTGCTCAAGTGCTGCCGGAATGCAGGAAGTTTTCGAGTATAATTCATCTAATCTTATAGTGAAGTAATGAAGAAATTGGCAATATGGGCGGTTTCACTGCTTGTAGCAGTGTCTGCTTCTGCACAGGAGAAGATTGTCCTTCGTCTGATGGGTGATTCCACAATGGCGGATAAGGATCTTTCGTACGAGAATCCGGAGAGAGGTTGGGGACAGAGACTGAAGTCCCATGTGGATACCGACGTGGTCGTAGCAAACTATGCCCAGAACGGTCGCAGCACCAAAAGTGTCCAGACACTGGGTATATGGGACAGAGTAAAGAAGGATCTTAAGAAAGATGAGTACCTGCTTATCCAATTCGGTCATAATGATGCAAAAGAGTCGGATACAACACGTTATGCACCAGCTTTCGGCGCATATCAGGCAAATCTCCGTCTTTTTGTCGACTATGCTCTCAGCGTGGGAGCCAAGCCCGTCCTTCTTACTCCTGTTTCACGCAGATGGTTCGATGAAGAAGGTAATCTGAAGACAAATTGCCATGGTGACTACCCAGCAGCAATGAAACAGGTTGCCGAGGAATATGGCTTACCTTTGATTGATGCAAATGAAATAACACAGAAGTGGCTCATGTCCTTGGGAGATGAAGCTTCAAGAAAATATTATATGTGGCTGCCTGAGGGCACGAATCCGAAGCATCCTAAGGGACTTAAGGACAACACTCATACAAATGCAGCCGGAGCAAGACAGCTTGTGAATCTTCTGCTTCCTGAAATTGTAAAGATCATACCTGAACTTGGTGCTCATGTTGTCGAGTATGACTTTGTCGTTGCAAAGGACGGAAGCGGAGACTTCTTCACCGTGCAGGAAGCTGTCAATGCAGCACCGGATTATTGCAAGCAGGATGAGACCACTATATATATAAAGGACGGAGTCTATCAGGAAAAGGTTACTATCCCGGCAAATAAGCAGAGACTCCATCTTATCGGTCAGTCTGCGGAAAAGACCATCATAACTTGGGCGGATTATGCAAAGAAAATAGGTCCTACAGGTTATGAACTAGGTACATCTGCAACATCCACTGTCTTCCTTTATGCTTCTGATTTCCTGGCCGAGAATCTCACAATCCAGAATACTGCGGGAGAAGGCAAAGACATTGCCCAGGCATGTGCAATAACAGTTGACGGCGACAGAGTGGCATTCATCAACTGTCGTTTCCTTGCGAATCAGGACACCATATATACCTACGGAAAAGGCCAGAGGCAGTATTTCAGAAACTGCTGGATTGAAGGTACCACCGATTTCATCTTCGGCGCTTCAACCTGCTGGTTCGAGGACTGCACTATCCTCAGCAAGAAGGACAGCTACATTACAGCTGCTTCAACTCCTGAAAATGAGGAGTTTGGTTATGTGTTCAAGAGTTGTCGCCTCATTCACAACGAA
>JAZKYT010000028.1:0-2983 GCA_045612265.1 Candidatus Cryptobacteroides sp. | reverse complement strand
CACTCGCAGAAGGACGCCGCTTGCGCCCAGCGCATCGTTAACCTCTTCGACGGCCAGATCGTCAGCGATGTGAAGAACGAACTTTAATGAATTTGACGTATGTTCCAGCGACCCCCGCCTCCCTATTGGGAGGCACCCCCTAGCCGGGGGGTGGCATGTCGCTTCCACATATCGTCAAATTCATACAAAACCAACGCAAATAGACACGAAATAACCCCATAACAACTGACAAATGGCATTATTCAACATATTCAGAAAAGGCAGCAGCTCATTCATGTCAAGCATCCTCAATGTGCTTGGTATGGCTGTGGCGTTCGCAGCTTTCTACATCATACTTGTTCAGGTAGATTATGATCTGAACTTCAACAAGGGCATCAAGGATTCGGAGAAGATCTTCTCTGTCACATCCGGTGATATGGACGGAAGCGGCAAGAGACAGATGAATTTCTGCCGCCCTCTTGCTGAGGTGGTCATCGAAAGCTCTCCTAACATAGAATTCGGAGGCATCTTGAGCTTTGGTAATACCGAGTATAACAGGTATTGGATAGAGGAAGACGGAGTAAGGAAGGATATCGACCTTGGCATAACTACATTCAGCGGAGATGCCTTAAAGGTCTTCGGATTCGAAGCAGTTGAAGGTTCATTGGAAGATATCACAGACTACAGTACATTGGCTATTAGCGAGACAATAGCAAAGCGCTTCGGTCTTGAGGTGGGAATGACTCTCGGATATGAGGAACACAGGGCCATCAGAACTATCAAGGCAATATTCAAGGATATGCCTAAGAACTCTCATTTGAGGGATATCCAGGTATTGAGGAATATGGGAGAGGACAGCATAAACAATTTCTCAGAATGGGGACATAACTATTTCGTGAAACTGCACGATCCTTCACAGATTGAGGAAATGGCTGAAAATCTATCAAAGACTACAGCTGACTTTCTGAAGGAAAAGTATTTCAGTGCATTGCCTTCTGCTGAAGAAATGGGAATGAGTCAGGAAGATTATGATGAGGCGTTAGGAAACTTTCTTAAAGCGGCAGAGGTCGAGTTCGTTTCATTGGAGGAACTGTATTTCTCTGATAATCTCTCCAATCCTATCGAACACGGAAGCAAGACTACGACCGTCATCCTGATCATTGTTGCTATTCTGATCGTCAGCATTGCATTCATCAACTATATCAATTTCTTTTTTGCACAGATTCCTGAACACATCAGGTCGGTAAACACAAAGAAGGTGCTTGGTTGCACCCGTCGTGAACTTATCAGCAGTACTTTGGCAGAAAGCGTAACGCTGATTCTGTTCGCTCTTGTTCTGGCTTTCGCCTTTGTGATGCTGTTCAATATGAGCCAGCTGACTCATCTGATCAGCGCTGACAGCAATTTCGGTAATAATATCGGCGTGACTATTCTGACAGTAATCATTGCAATCGTAATTTCAATTGTATCAAGTCTCTATCCTGCGTTCTATATTACATCATTCGAGCCGGCATTGGTACTCAAGGGATCATTCAGCGGCACAAAGGCTGGCCAGAAACTCCGCTACATCCTTATCGGATTACAGTTCGTTATTTCCATCGTTCTTATCATCTGCTCGGGATTCATCAACCTGCAGCGCAGCTACATGGTGAACTATGACATGGGATTCGATAAGGAGCAGCTGCTATATGTTCATACTACCGAATATATAGGACAGAATGCTGAAGCAGTAGAGGAACAGCTCAAGAAAGATCCTCAGATCCTCGATGTAACATGGGCTGCCGGTAATCTTCTCGCATCACAGAGAATGGGTTGGGGCCGCGACTGGAATGGTACAATAGTCAATTTCCAGTGTTATGCTGTGGCAGCAGACTTCCCTGAGTTCATGGGTATAGAAATTACTGAGGGAAGATCATTCCGCAAGGAGGATGAAAACAATCCGAATGGTACATTCATTTTCAATGAGGCTGCACGCAGGCAGTATGGATTCAGTCTTGAAGACATGGTAAGCGGACACGCTGACAATGATGCAGAGATCGTTGGATTCTGTGATGATTTCAGCTTCAAGACACTCAAGGAAGAGGTAAGTCCGTTCGCTCTTTATGTGTTCGGTAGTGATCCGTGGTGGTATCCTTCGACGGCATTCATCAGAGTTGCTGCCGGAGCAGACTATCAGCAGGTGATGAAGCATATCGGAACTACTCTCAGTGAGTGGAGATACAACTTCTCTCCAGATGAATGGGATATCTATTTATTTGAGGAGAATATCGATTCGACATACAGGAAGGAAAAAGCTCTTTCGGATCTCATCAGCCTCTTCACCCTTATCGCAATCATCATCTCGCTTATGGGAGTGTTCGGACTGGTCATGTTCGAGACACAGTATCGTCGCAGAGAGATCGCCCTGCGCAGAGTCAATGGTGCAACCGTAGGTGAGATCCTGGCAATGTTCTGCAGCAGGTTCGTAAAGATCGTACTCATATGCTTCGCAGTTGCCGCTCCGATCGGATGGGTCATCGTGGACAGATACCTTGCGACATTCGCACACCGCTGTCCTATGTACTGGTGGGTATTTGCCCTCGCACTTGTTGCTGTGCTTGCGGTAACCATCGGCGTGGTGGTCATCAGAAGCTGGAAGGCATCCACTGCAGATCCGGCAAATGCACTTAAAACAGAGTAGACTATGAAAAGTTACCTGAGATTCCTATCAAGAAACAAGCTATATACAGCCATTGAGGTGGTTGGCTTGAGCGTTGCGCTGGCATTCGTCGTATTCATTGCGACATTCGTGGCCGGAGAATTAGGTTATGACAAAGACCTTAAGAATACTGAAAATATCTATATAGGTCATGAGGAAGAGTTCGCAATAATGAGTTATACTGTGGGAGACGTAATCGCACAGGAGTTTCCTCAGGTAGAGGAGGTATGCAGGTTCCTGTCGACATCTATCCTGAGCGGTCTGGCCTTAGAAGTCACAGTAGAAGGTGAGACCATCCCGCAGAAA
>JAZKYT010000027.1:0-9202 GCA_045612265.1 Candidatus Cryptobacteroides sp. | reverse complement strand
TGACACTTCTAATTCTTTCAAAAGAATTAACGCTTCTCGATAAATTGTATTTTCTCGGTACTTGCTTCTTGTACTTTCCTTCAATCTTTTCAATGAACTTTTCAAACCGTTTTCTCTCAAACGGGCTGCAAAGGTAAGCATAATTTTTAAACCTCCAAATCTTTTTGCAAAAATTTTCAATATTTTTTGTAAATTTGTCCTCGAAACGCCTGAAACAGCAAAAAACAACTAAAATTCAGCATAGACATGGTCTCTTATTGGCAGATATTCTGGGTCTTCGCAAAAATCGGCGCCTTCACAATCGGAGGCGGAATCCCGATGATTGCAGCCATAAAGAGTGAACTTGTCGAAAGAAAGTGGCTGAAAGATGAAGACTTTCTGGACATCATCACTCTCGCGCAATCCGCTCCCGGACTTTTTGCCGTAAACATCTCCATATTGACAGGTCACAAACTTCGCGGAACTAAAGGAAGCATCGTAGCGACCATTGCCAGCTGCCTCCCTCCTTTCATCATAATACTCCTTGTCGCGATGTTCTTCACCAACTTCAAGGATAACGAATATGTGATTCGCGCATTCAAGGGAATTCGCCCAGTGGTGGTGGCACTTATAGGAAAGCCTATGATTGATATGATCAGGGCGACAAAGATGCGCTGGTGGTCATGGATGATCGTGCTGGCGTCACTCGTTCTTGTCTGCATCCTGCACTACTCACCTATATATATTATAGTATGCGTCATTGCAGGAGCTGTGGGAATCAGCTGGTATAATAACCGAGGCAGCCGCCTCAACAAAGATATGGAGGGAAAGAAATGATATTTTTAGAGCTTTTCTGGACATTCTTTGTGATAGGCATGTTCACCATTGGTGGCGGATATGCAATGTTGTCGCTGATTCAGAACGAAGTGGTCACGGTGCACGGCTGGCTTGACGATACGACCTTCACAGATATCGTAGCCATCTCCCAGATGACGCCAGGCCCGATCGGAATAAATTCAGCTACATATATAGGTTATGACGTGCTTGCAAACACCGGGGCATCGGAGTTCTTGTGCATCCTGGGCTCGTTCACTGCCACTTTTGCCGTGGTTCTGCCCTCGTTCATAATCGTATTGTCAATCTGCAAGGTCTATGACAAGTTCAAGAATCACTATATGTTTCAGGGTATCATGTCCGGACTCAGGCCCGCAGTCTTGGGTCTGATCGGAACCGCTGCTCTCGGACTGGCAACACCTGAAAACTTCATCGACTGGAAGAGCTATGTCATATGCATCATTGCATTCGCTGGTCTCTTCTTTAAGAAAATCGGCCCGTTCTCTGCGCTGGGACTGGGTGCGATAGCTGGAATATTACTATATTAGCGCAAGTATAAAACGACTTATGAACTGGTTTACTGAACTATTTACTGAACAGACATTCATGCAGGCCGTGATGGTTCTCTCGCTCATCTGTGCGAGCGGACTTGCTCTCGGCAATATCAAGATATTCGGAGTCTCACTTGGAGTGACATTCGTATTCTTTGCCGGCATCACAGCGGGTCATTTCGGAATTCAGATCGACCCTGAAATGCTTGCATTCGCACAGAACTTCGGACTCATATTATATATATATGCACTGGGACTCCAGGTCGGCCCGGGATTCTTCTCTTCTTTCAAGCAAGGCGGAATAAAGCTCAACCTTATATCATTCCTGGTTCTTGTTGTGGGATCGGTTCTTGCCGTTGCAATTCATCTGACGGCTAAAGTAACCCTGCCGGATTCGGTCGGACTCCTTGCAGGAGCCGTGACCAACACTCCTATGCTTGGTGCCGCACAGCAGACATTGCTTCAGATAAACCCGGATGGGATTGAAGAGGCGAACAGCATGGCCATGGCCTGTGCAGTGGCATATCCTTTCGGAATCGTTGGCATGATCCTTTCTGTCTTGATTCTGAAGGCGATGTTTGCTCCGAAAAAGAACTCGAAAAGCGAAGACCATTCAGCAGATAACACCTTCATAACTGAATATCAGGTGTCCAATCCAGGCATATTCGGCAAAACAATTCAGGAGGTCAGGAAGAATGCGTCAGTGCAGTTCGTGATCTCTCGCGTCTGGAAGGATGGCAAAGTAATGATTCCTACATCAGAAACCATCCTCGAGGAGGGCGAGCACATCATGGTGATCTCCAGCAAGAACGATGTAGGGAAAATCCAGACTCTATTCGGACATAAGGAGAATGTGGACTGGAACAAGAAGGGAATTGACTGGAACGCCATTGACAACCAGCTGGTATCCCGTAAAATTCTTGTCACAAAGAATGAGCATAACGGCGTAAAGCTCGGCGACCTGAAGCTGAGAAACTCATACGGCATCAATATCACACGAGTAAATCGTGCAGGTATCGACCTTCTTCCTTCGCGAAACCTCAGACTTCAGCTCGGAGACAAGCTTACGATTGTGGGAGAAGGACGTTCTGTGGATAATGTGGAGGCTGTTCTCGGAAACGAGAAGAAGCAGCTCAACACTCCGAACCTGCTTTCAATCTTCATCGGAATCATTCTTGGTCTGATCCTGGGAAGCATTCCTTTGAAATTCCCTGGCATGACAATGCCAATCAAGCTTGGTATAGCAGGAGGTCCGATCATCGTGGGTATCATCATGGGAGCATTCGGACCAAGATTCCATATTGCGACCTACACTACCCAGAGTGCAAACCTAATGCTCCGTCAGCTCGGACTGACAATTTTCCTCGCAGGTCTTGGATTGAGTGCAGGCAACGGATTTTTCGATGCTGTATTCTCCCTCGTAGGTCTCAAGTGGGTACTCATCAGTATTTCACTCTGCATGATTCCGGTGATTTCAGTCGGTATTCTGACCTCAAAAGTCTTCAAGATCTGCTATGCAGACAACGTCGGAATGCTCTGCGGAAGTATGGCAAACCCATTCGCCCTGGAGTTTACCGGAGAGCCGCAGAATGGAGAAGATCCAGCAGTTGCTTACGCGACAGTTTACCCTGCAAGCATCTTCCTGAGGGTGATTTCAGCACAGATCATAATGATATTATTCGGATAATAACACTAAAAACAATTACATGAAAAAGTTAATGATTCTCACAGCTGTTGCAGCAGCCCTTATCTCCTGCAGCACAGCTGAAGTGAAGACCATCAATGTGGTTCCTTATCCTAACGAAGTGACTGTCAAGACTGGAAGCTTCGATATCTGCGGGGCAGATTTCCACTATGACACAAAACTTGACGAGGCGACTCAGAATGTAATCAAGAGTTTCGCATGTCAGCTCTCACTCGTTACCGGACAGCTGTCCAATGCGACTGCAGGACTCTCCGGCAAGGGTGTCAAGTTCGTCTATGAGCCATCTATGGGCAAGGAGGCTTACAACTTGAACATCAGCAAGAATTCCGTGAAAGTCAAGGCTTCAACCTTGAGTGGAGTAAACTATGCGATTCAGACACTCAAGCAGATGCTTCCTGCAGAGGTATTCGGAAAGCAGGTGGCAGCGGATGCTGACTGGACACTCCAGTGCGCCAAGATCATTGACGAGCCAAGATTCGGTTACCGAGGCATGCATATGGACGTATCACGTCACTTCTTTACAGTGGAAGAAGTGAAAAGATATCTCGATATCATGGAGGTTCATAAGCTTAACACCCTTCACTGGCATCTCACAGACGACCAGGGCTGGAGACTTGAAATCAAGAAATATCCTCGCCTCACAGAGGTTGGCTCTATCAGAAACAAGACCATTATCGGTCACCTTTTTGAGAGCAAGAAATTCGACAACACCCGCTATGGAGAGGGTTGCTGGTACTCTCAGGAAGAGGTAAAGGACATACTGGCATACGCTGCTTCAAAGGGTATCACAGTCATTCCTGAAATCGACCTTCCTGGCCATATGCTTGCTGCTCTCGCAGCATATCCTGAGCTTGGATGTACAGGCGGTCCATACGAGGTATGGGGAATGTGGGGTATTGCTGATGACGTGCTTTGCGCAGGAAAAGAAGAGACAATGCTCTTCCTTGAGGATGTGCTTGCAGAGGTATGCGAGCTGTTCCCTGCAGAATATATCCACATCGGAGGTGACGAGTGTCCTAAGGTAAGATGGGAGACATGTCCTCTCTGCCAGGCAAAGATCAAAGAACTCGGTCTTCAGGACACAGAGGAGTTCCAGGCTGAACACTACCTTCAGAGCTATGTAATGACCCGCATGACCAACTTCCTCAGCAGCAAGGGAAAGAAGATCATCGGCTGGGATGAGATTCTTGAAGGCGAAGTTGCAGAAGATGCCATCGTAATGTCATGGAGAGGCGTTTCTGGCGGTCTTCAGGCTGTCCGCATGGGCAACGAGGCCATCATGACTCCTAATACCTTCTACTATCTTGACTATTATCAGTCTCTTGACAAGAATAACGAGCCTCTTGCAATCGGAGGATATCTTCCAGTTGAAAAATGCTATTCATATGAGCCTTTCACAGCTAGCATGACTGAAGAAGAGAAAGGACGCGTACTTGGAGTTCAGGCAAACCTCTGGACAGAGTATATCGCTACTGCCGACCACCTTCACTATATGCTTCTTCCGCGCATGGCTGCCCTCTCAGAGGTTCAGTGGTGCCGCCCGGAGAACAAGAGCTGGGAGAGATTCTATGACAGCGCTGACGAATTCTGCTCTATCTACGATGTGATGGGATACAAGTACGGCACACACATCTTCGACACAAGAGGTGAGATATTGGTGGACCGTGAAAAGGGAGGAGTATATGTGTCACTTGACGCTCAGGGCGAAACCCCTATCCGATACACTCTCGACGGCAGCGATCCGACTTCCGAGTCTGCACTTTACACAGAGCCGATCAAAATTTCTGAGAGCTGCACACTCAAGGCAAAGAGCGACAGAAAGGGTATGGATAACCGCATGTTTGAAAGACATTTCACTGCACACAAAGCGATGGGACGTCCGGTTACAACTCTGACAGAGACTCACCCAAGCTACACCTTCAATTGCCCGGATCTCCTCACAGACGGTCTTGTGGGAGAAGGTCCATACAACAGCGGCGACTTTGCAGGATGGTACAACAGGCCGTTCGAGGTGGTTGTCGATATGGGAGACGCGACCTATAACAGCATGACACTCAGTGCCATTGTGTTCAGATATGACTACCTTTTCGGACCGGAAAGCATCTCAGTCATGACTTCTGAAGACGGAGAGAACTACACTGAGGTTGCATATGCTGCATACAAAGTGGAAGGCCGTGTGGATGACGGAAACGGTTGCCACGACTACACGCTCAACTTCCCGGAGACATCTGCAAGATATCTTAAGATCAAGGCAGAGGTCATCAAGGCTCTTCCAGAATGGCACAGCGGCGCAGGACGTCCTGGATTCCTTTTCGTTGACGAAATAATCGTTCGATAAATATTTCAGACACCTTCCACGATTTTCTCATCAAACCGTGGAAGGTGCCAACTTCAAAGACGAGACCTTCCACGGTTATTCAGCAAAACTGTGGAAGGTCTTTTACTATTTTCTGATAGTCTTCCAGACAACTGCCAGATAGCAGAGGATAAGGCCGGTGTGGACTCCCAGCTTGGCAACCAGCTGCCATGGGGACTCACTGAATGTGACGCCCGCAAAGAAGGTAGAGTCAATCAGAAGGGAAAGACCATAAACTGCACCCATAATTACGAATATTCCGGCCAGCCTGCCCCAACGATATGGAATCGGATAATATTTCGCACCCAATACTGAACTGACTGCAAACATCACCACGTAGCTTGCAAGATGACCGTAGGCAGCTGCCCAATATGAATACTTAGGCATGAACAGAACGATGATTACTGCTGTCACTGCCAAGCCGGAAAGCGTGATCCATATTGCCATATTTGTCTTGCCGGATAGCTTGTACCACATGGACACGTTGAAGAGCATTCCGAGAAGCATATATGACAGAAGCATCACCGGAACTACTCCCACGGCACTTCGGAACTGCGGACCAAGAATAAGCGCAACTACATCTATATATAATATCACACCCAGGAAAACCAGGCCGCAGAATGCTGTGAAATATTCCTGAACAGTGGCATACAGCTGTCTCGAGTCCTTTTCACGCGCCCTGCGGAAGAAGAACGGCTCTGCTGCATAGCGGAACATCTGGATGAAAAGGTTCATGATTACAGCCAGCTTGACTGCTGCCTGATAGAGACCAAGGCTGGAGCGCCATGCGTCTGCATTGGTGTCGAAGTATCTGAAGAGGATTCTGTCGAGGAAGTCATTGATCACTCCAGGCAGGGCTGCTACCATCAGCGGGAGGGAATATGCCAGCATCTGGCGAGTAAGCTTCGGATCCAGCCTGAAACTGAGCTTCAGGAAGTCCGGAACAAACAACAATGTGCAGACTATACAGCTGATGAATATTGCAAATATTACATAGCTGAAATCTGGAGTTGCTGGAATGAAATGCAGCAGCCAGATATCCGAACCATTCAAGCTGGCGATTTCTGCCCCATGTGCTGCTGAGGCACAATATTTAGGAAACCACAGGAAGAGGACAAGGTTAGCTGTCGTCTCAGTGATGATCTTGATGGTCTTGAATATGGCGAACTTCAGGGCCTTGTTTTCCTGGCGCAGCTTGGCAAACAGAATTGCCGTCACAGCATCCATGGCAAGGATTCCACCCATATACATTATGCATGACTGATATCCATCATATCCGAGTGCGGAAGCGATGGGGTGTGCGAAGGCTATCATCAGCGCAAGGAAGGTCGCACTGACGCAGAAAACAGTCACGAAGGCGCTGGAATATACCTTTCGGGAATCCACTCCCTCCTTGTTGGCAAATCGGAAGCAGCCTGTCTCAAGTCCGAGAACAAGGACAATCTGAAGTACAGCGATATATGCCATGAACTCCGTCACCACTCCGTAGCTCTCCGGGGTGAGAAGTCTGGTATAGATCGGTACAAAAAGGAAGTTTATGATGCGGGCCAGAATGGTACTCAGACCATATATCATTGTCTGGCCAGCTAATTGTTTCAACGGATTTGCCATAATGAGCGCAAAAATAGTTAATTTTGTCGGGTTTAAAAGCAATATAATTATGAAGAAAATAATCTACGGTATCGCAATTCTGGCAATGGTTGCCTCTTGCATGAGTTCATGTGCATCACGTTCTGGTAAGAAAGCGGCAGCGGAAGCTGAACTTAGCGATTCCACTAAAATTGCAATGGAAATGGAAAAGACAAGAATGGAAGAACCAGAATTCGAGATGGTGACCAGCCTCGGAACAATGAAGATCAAGCTCTACAGCAAGACCCCTAAGCATCGCGAGAACTTCGCAAAGCTCGTAGAGGAGAAGTACTATGACGGCATGCGCTTCCACCGCGTCATCGAGGGCTTCATGATCCAGGGTGGTGATCCATATTCAAGAGATACAACTCAGATCGACCTTTGGGGTCAGGGCGGCCCGGGCTACACTGTTCCTGCAGAGTTCGTGAACGAGTACTGGCACAAGAAGGGCGCTATCGCTGCAGCTCGCAAGGGCGATATGGCCAACCCACGCAAGGCATCTTCTGGTTCTCAGTTCTATATCGTACACGACGAGAACAACTGTCTCCACCTTGACGGTCAGTACACCATCTTCGGTGAGGTTACAGAGGGTCTTGATGTGATCGACAAGATCGCAGCAGTTGCAACAGACCGTTACGACAGACCTTATGAGGATGTGATGATCATCAGTGTAAAGGCCCTGAACGTTGAGCCTGAGGTTGCGACAGAAGAAGTGGTGGAGCAGCCAGATACCACTAAAGCAGAGTAGCAGATGGATTTAAGAGATAAGTTCAAATATATATTCTTTGACGCCGACGACACCCTTTGGGAGAACGAGAGGTATTTCAGGGAGGCGGAGGAGAAGTTCATTGAACTTCTTGCCGACTATACGACTCCGGAGGGCGTGCAGCAGATGCTCTGGCAGAAGCAGGAGGAGAATATTCCACTCTTCGGCTACGGTTCAAAGACATATCTTATCGGCATGACCGACGCCGCTCTTGACCTGTGCGGGGGACATATGCCTGACAACATCTACTACGGCATCAAGCAGATCATCACTGAGCTAGCCTTTCATGAACTGGAGATGATTGACGGTGTGGTAGAGACACTGGAGGCTCTTCAGGGACGCTACGACCTGATTGTCGCGACAAAGGGAGACCTTACAGAGCAGATGGCCAAATACCGCAAGTCCGGACTCGACAAATATTTCCACCACTGCGAGGTGATGGAGAACAAGGACGAGAAGAACTATCTCGAGCTTTGCGCCAAGCACAATATTGACCCGTCTGAGCTTCTGATGATCGGAAACTCCGTGAAGTCAGACATCGCACCTGTAGTCAATATCGGAGGCGTTGCCATCAACACCCCACACGAAATCACCTGGGTTCACGAGATGATGGATATGCCGGAAAACGACCGCATCATAGTGGTGGAAGGGATAAGAGATGTATTAAAACATCTGATTTAAGGATAAAAAACCTGATTTTAAAGAAAAACACAGCTATTAAACTCGGCCTATGTCTTTTTGGCACGGTATTCGTAATAAACGTAAACCGAATAGTTTTTTCATAGGTTAAGTTTTAGGTTAGAATTGGGGCACTCTTCGATGTGAATCGAGGGGTGTCTATCTTTTTTGATTATCTTTGCAGAGATTTAACCACATCAGACACATTATATGACTATAAAAGCAATATCAGTAGGAACCATGCCGTTGATTGCGACAATCGCATATATTCTTGGCTACGGCAATTCATCAGATATCTCATCACTTCATTGGCTCACAGCCACAATGGCGTCCATGTTTTATTCGCTTGCTGTGATCAGGGCAGAGAAAATAGGCGGAATCTGGGCAGCAAGAGCATATTCATTTGCGGTTCTTTTTCCATTCGCATGGATCGCAATCTGTTCTTTCATCGGATTGATGCCGATATACACAATTTTCGCATTCCTTACTCTTCCTGTGGCGATGGGTTGCAGCACAACCTACAACAAGGCAGTAAAAACCGGATCTAACATCGCACGCGACCTTGCAATACGCACTGCTACACTGCAGGTGATGTTCACAGTGATTCTTTCTGCTATTTTGCTAATTGCCTAACAAAGCATGAAATATATTCCATTATAAATCAGTAGCTTGCGCAACCTTTTTGAGCAGCTGGCCTGACGTAC
>JAZKYT010000026.1:0-1999 GCA_045612265.1 Candidatus Cryptobacteroides sp. | reverse complement strand
ACCGAGCTCATAGTACTCAGTACAGCACTCAGTTGTGATTGTGAAACCTGCAGGAACAGGAATGTTGAGAGTACACATCTCAGCGAGGTTAGCACCCTTACCACCGAGAAGCTCACGCATAGTGCCATTACCCTCGGCAGTCTTGCCACCGAAGCAATACACTCTTTTCTTGTTAGATTCCATAAACTTTGTAAGTATTTGATTAATAATAATATATGTATCTGGTTGATATTCGATCATTTCTGATCGTTTCTTTTTCGCAAAAGTCCGGCGCGAATTTAATGAATTTTCTTCAAAAATCCTCAATCGGGAGCCGTCAAATTTTGCTGGATTTTTATCAATCTTCTCCCTCAGTGGCCTGGGCCAGAAGTGAAGCCAGAATGCCGGCTACTCCACCTTTGGATGATTGGGTGACCTTGACGCCCTTGTGGCCGTCTGTTGGTCTTCCGACAGGGTAGTATGCAACATCCTGAAGCGTCAGCTGTGAATCGAGGTAGTCGTGCTCATAGTCACTCACCTGAAGGAGGACTCCAGGGATTTCTCCGAAGAGAACCTTCACTTTGTCAGCTTCCTGATATGAGGACATAAGACCACCGATTTCAAGGTCGATTCCGGTGTCTGAGCACATCATGTTTGCTGCAGTTGCAAGTCCGCCGTCACCTACGGTCATACCTGCCATCACCACGCCGTCTTCCACGAGTTCCCTCACAACTTCGTAGCAATCAATGAAATAATCTGGATCCTTTATGTTTGGTGCGGCTCCACCTGCACGCTCCGAAAGTTCATCGAGCAGGGAACCTCCAAGCTTGAACTGGCATGTGTCGAAAGGTATGTATATGAGCTGGCTGTCCATGTCATTGACCAGAGTTCGTGGACATTGTCTTTCCTCGCTGATCCACGGATGTGAACTTTCATAAGGAGCCTTGAACAGGGCAGGGTGGTGAGGCGCTTCCGATATGTCATCATGCTCTTCCATATCCGCTTCAGGAAGCCAAGCATAGAACCTCGCTCTGCTGGTCTCGTCACTTTCGATGAAGATGTAGTCGCTCAAGTCCACACCGAGACTGTACATATAGTCGCTGGCTTCAGAAATGCTTGTGTAGAATGCGGCCATATTGCCTATCGGTCTGGTGTTCCAGTCCCACTGTGCCCAGAGTCGCAGGTCGCCGAGACGGAAATGTCCCTTGCTCCAAATTCTGCTGATCAATGCCTGAGCTATCTGCAATCTGGTGAAATGATCAGGGTATAGCATTCTGAATGAACGCTCTGCACCGGCTCCTGCTGTGGTCATGGCAAGAAGCTCATCTGTCTTTGAGTCGTCGTAAGTCGATGCTGAAAGAGGTGGTTCGATTGTCTCGTCAACAATATCCTTGAAGTTTCCCGTAAGTAATTCGTCGTCAAAAGGATATTCCATGCACTCGTTCAGAAGTTCGGCCGGAGTGGCCTCTCCAAGCAGACCGTCTATCACGTATCGTGAATATAATGCAGATTCGTTTTCCTTCATAAATCGTAGGATAATAGGCTAAACTTGGTAAAATTACGTATTTTTGTGCATTCAACAAGCGTTTTTTGTAGTTCTATGGAGAATATTTTTTCAGAAGCAGCATATAATGAGATGATTGAGAAACTTTTTTTGCGTTTCCCATCATTTCAAAAGGTAGGAGCAGGTGCCTATAAGCCTGGAATAGCAAACATGGAGTTTGCTGACCAGTTGATGGGACATCCACACAGAAAGTATAAGATTATTCATGTGGCTGGAACCAACGGCAAGGGATCTGTCTCAAATATGTTGACTTCTGTGCTTGCTGCAAGTGGTTTTAAAGTTGGCCTTTACACTTCTCCACATATCCTGGATTTCCGTGAGAGAATGAGGGTGGTTGCTTCATCTGGAGAGAAACTCTCCTCTCGGATACAATCCCCTTCGGGGCTCAACGTTCGTCACCTCTCTCTTCAGACGAAGCAACTGGATAGCGTGGAGTGCAGATTGGTTTCGAAGGAA
>JAZKYT010000025.1:0-60637 GCA_045612265.1 Candidatus Cryptobacteroides sp. | reverse complement strand
GGTACAGGTGACTGGTTCGACCAGCCTGCAACAGTCGGTGTCATCTATATGATCAAGCTCGGTCACATGGTTGACGACAAGATGCACGCACGTTCAATCGGTCCTTACTCACTCATCACTCAGCAGCCTCTCGGAGGTAAGGCTCAGTTCGGAGGACAGCGTTTCGGAGAGATGGAGGTTTGGGCGCTTGAGGCATTCGGTGCAGCTAACATCCTTCAGGAGGTCCTGACTGTGAAGTCAGATGACGTTACAGGAAGATCCAAAGCATATGAGGCAATCGTCAAGGGTGACCTTATGCCTAACCCAGGCATCCCTGAGTCTCTCAACGTATTGCTCCACGAGCTTAGAGGTCTCGGACTTAAGGTGACTTTGGACTAAATTACTGACAATTGAAATTTTAGAAATATGCCGACTTTTAATAAAGAAAACAAGGTTAAAAGCAATTTCGAAAGGATCAGCATCGCTCTTGCTTCTCCAGAAGACATCAAGGAAAGGTCTTCTGGAGAGGTATTGAAGCCTGAAACCGTCAACTACAGAACTTATAAGCCTGAGCGTGACGGTCTTTTCTGCGAGAAGATCTTCGGTCCTACAAAGGACTACGAGTGCCACTGCGGTAAGTATAAGAGAATCCGTTATCGTGGTATCGTCTGCGACCGATGCGGCGTGGAGGTGACAGAGAAGAAGGTACGTAGAGAGAGAATGGGTCATATCGAACTCACTGTCCCTGTAGCACACATCTGGTACTTCAAGTCAGCTCCTAACAAGATTGCAGCTCTTCTCGGTATTCCTGCCAAGAAGCTTGAGGCTGTTATCTATTATGAGAAATATATCGTAATCAAGCCAGGTACTTCAGGATATCAGAAGCTCGAACTCCTTTCAGAGGACGAGTATCTCGATTTCTACATGCAGCAGCCTGAGCAGTACAATATGCCAGCTGATGATCCTGACAAGTTCGTTGCAGGTATGGGTGCAGAGGCAATCTACGAGCTCCTCAAGGAGATCGATGTTGATGCACTTGCAAAGGATCTTCGTCATAAGATGCTCAAGGAGACTTCACAGCAGAGAAAGGCAGAGGCTCTCAAGAGACTCAGCATCGTGAAGTGGTTCCAGGATTCAAAGGGTATCAACCGCCCAGAGTGGATGATCCTCAAGGTTATTCCTGTGATTCCACCTGATCTTCGCCCTCTCGTTCCACTCGATGGAGGTCGTTTTGCAACATCAGACCTCAATGACCTTTACAGACGTGTAATTATCCGTAATAACCGTCTTAAGAGACTCATCGAGATCAAGGCTCCAGAGGTGATCCTCAGAAACGAGAAGCGTATGCTTCAGGAGGCAGTTGACTCACTCTTCGACAACTCAAAGAAGTCGAATGCAGTAAAGAGCGAGGCAAACAGAACACTCAAGTCTCTCTCAGACTCGCTTAAGGGTAAGCAGGGACGTTTCCGTCAGAACCTCCTCGGTAAGCGTGTTGACTACTCAGCACGTTCGGTAATCGTCGTTGGTCCTGAGCTCAAGATGCATGAGTGCGGTCTTCCTAAGTTCATGGCGGCTGAGCTCTACAAACCATTCATCATCAGAAAGTTGATCGAGCGTGGTATTGTAAAGACAGTTAAGTCAGCTAAGAAGATTGTTGACAGAAAGGATGCGGTTATCTGGGATATCCTTGAGAACGTGATGAAGGGTCATCCGGTTCTTCTTAACCGTGCCCCTACACTTCACCGTCTTGGTATCCAGGCGTTCCAGCCTAAGATGAGCGAGGGTAAGGCAATCCAGCTTCATCCACTTGCATGTACTGCGTTCAACGCCGACTTCGACGGTGACCAGATGGCGGTTCACCTTCCACTCGGTAACGCAGCGATCCTTGAGGCACAGCTCCTCATGCTTGGTTCGCACAACATCCTCAACCCTGCAAACGGTACACCTATCACAGTCCCTTCACAGGACATGGTGCTCGGTCTGTACTACATCACCAAGGCTCGTCCAGGTGTTAAGGGTGAAGGCATGAGCTTCTACGGACCAGAGGAGGTTATCATCGCTCTCAATGAGAAGGCAATTGATATTCACGCTTCTATCAACGTAAGACTTCCAAAGAACAAGCTCAATCCAGAGGAAGGCACAGTAATGGTGAATACTACTCCAGGTCGTATCATCGTTAACCAGCTCGCTCCGATTGAGGTTCCATATATCAACGAGGTACTCGGTAAGAAGTCACTCCGTAAGATTATTTCTAACGTAATCAAGTACACTGGAGTTGCTCGTACTGCTCTCTTCCTCGATGATATCAAGGATCTTGGATATACAATGGCGTTCAAGGGTGGTCTCTCATTCAACCTCGGAGACGTACTTATTCCTGAGGAGAAGAAGTCTCTTATCGAGAACGGTTACAATACCGTTGAGTCGATCAAGGCTAACTTCGCAATGGGTTTCATCACCAACAACGAGCGTTACAACAAGGTTATCGACCTTTGGTCTTCTATCGACAACCAGATCACTGGAATCGTCGAGAAGCAGATCTCAAGCGATCAGCAGGGATTCAACCCAGTATATATGATGCTCGACTCAGGAGCCCGTGGTTCAACAGCACAGATCAAGCAGCTTTGCGGTATGCGTGGTTTGATGGCTAAGCCACAGAAGGCCGGTGGTCAGGGTGCAGAGATTATCGAGAACCCTATTATCTCGAACCTTAAGGAGGGTATGTCAGTGCTTGAGTACTTCATCTCTACCCACGGTGCGCGTAAGGGTCTTGCCGATACAGCCCTCAAGACAGCCGATGCCGGTTACTTGACTCGTCGTCTCGTAGACGTTTCTCACGATGTCATCATCAACGAGGAGGATTGCGGCACACTCCGTGGTCTTGTTGCAACTGCAATCAAGAGCAAGGATGAGGTGGTTGAGTCACTCGGAGAGCGTATCCTTGGTCGTACATCAGTTCACGACATCTTCAACCCACTTACAGGTGAGCTTATCATCCCTGCAGGTGAGGAGATCACAGAGGATGTTGCTAACCTCATCGAGTCACTCCCTATCGAGCAGGTGGAAATCCGCTCAGTACTCACTTGTGAGTCACGCAAGGGTGTCTGCGCTAAGTGTTACGGACGTAACCTCGCATCTGGCCGTATGGTTGAGAAGGGAGAGGTTGTCGGCGTAATCGCTGCACAGTCAATCGGTGAGCCTGGTACACAGCTTACACTCCGTACATTCCACGTCGGAGGTACAGCATCAAGTACTGCTGCTGAGAATGCAATTACTTCTAAGTACAATGGTAAGCTCGAGTACGAGGAACTCAGAACTATCGAAAGAGTTACTGAGGATGGCGTACAGGATGTTGTTGTCAGCCGTACAACAGAGCTTCGCATTGTTGACGAGAATACAGGTATCACTTATTCACAGTATGATGTTCCTTATGGTTCAATCCTTTATAAGAAGGATGGCGCTTCTGTCAAGAAGGGCGACCTCATCTGCGAGTGGGATGCATATAACGCGATCACTATCATCGAGGCTGCCGGTAAGGTTCGTTTCGACAACATGATCGACGGTGTTACATTCCGTGAGGAGATGGCTGATGAGTACTCACTCAACAGAGATAAGGTTATCATCGAGTCTCGTGATAAGTCAAAGAACCCTACTATCATCATCACTGATGATGCTGGTGTAGAACTTAAGCATTACAACCTCCCTGTAGGAGCTCACGTAATGGTTGAGGACGGCCAGGATGTCAAGGTTGGAGATATCATCATCAAGATTCCACGTGCTATCGGTAAAGCAAACGATATCACCGGAGGTCTCCCACGAGTTACAGAGCTCTTCGAGGCACGTAACCCTTCTAACCCAGCTATTGTATCTGAGATCAATGGTGAGGTTATCATGGGTAAGATCAAGAGAGGTAACCGCGAGATCATCATCAAGAACCGCAACGGTGCAGAGAAACACTATCTTGTTCCTCTTACCAAGCAGATTCTTGTTCAGGAGAATGACTACGTGAAAGCTGGTACAAGACTTTCAGACGGTGCAGTTTCTCCAACTGATATCCTCAGCGTTCTTGGTCCTATCAAGGTTCAGGAGTACATCGTGAACGAGATCCAGGAGGTATACCGTCTCCAGGGTGTGAAGATCAACGACAAGCACTTCGAGATCATCGTTCGTCAGATGATGAGAAAGGTTCAGATCAACGATCCAGGTGACACAGAATTCCTCCCAGAGGAGCTTGTGGACAAGTGGTTGTTCATGGATACAAACGACGCTATCTATGGTAAGTTCTATGTGATGGATGCAGGTGATTCTGAGAACTTTGAGGAGGGTGATATCATCACAGCACGTGAGATGAGAGGCGAGAACTCTTCACTCGAGCGTCAGGGACTTAGAATGATGGTTCTTCGTGAGGCTAAGCCAGCAACTGCAAGCCAGGTGCTCCAGGGTATCACAAGAGCAGCGTTGAAGACTAACAGCTTCATCTCTGCAGCATCATTCCAGGAGACTACCAAGGTGCTCAGCGAGGCTGCTATCCGTGGCCGTGTCGACACTCTCGAGGGTCTTAAGGAGAACGTTATCTGCGGTCATCCGATCCCTGCAGGTACAGGTCAGAAGGAGTTTCAGGAAATTCTTGTCGCTCCAGCTGTAGATATGCAGAAGAATCTTGCAGATCTCTAAGATAGATCTTATTTGATATGTTAATATTGGTTACTATGCTCTGGCATGGTAACCAATATTTTTTATTATATCAGTTGATAGTTTGCATATAATAAATATGTTTTTTAACTTCGCTTTCTAATATGCTATAATAGATTAAGTTATAAACGATATAAATTATGAAAACAATGTTCAAGAATGAAATGAAGGCGGCTTCATATGAGAGCCCTTCGATGGTTGAGTTGTATGTGGCAGTAGAGGGTGTACTCTGTGAAAGTAGTGGAACAGAGAACCTTGAAGAGGTTGAAGGCTCATGGGCTTAATCTGTAAAAATATGACTGAAAGTCTAAAGAAATCAGTTCTTGTTTTGGCATCTTTTGCTGTGATTGCAGCGGGATGCCAAATTGAGTCTATATCGGAGTCACCGGTTCTTGAAGAAGCCGGTGAGTATTGTGCTGCCAGTGAATCATACTACCCTGTTACAAAGACCTCAATGTCAGGACTTGATGTTGTATGGTCTGAGAATGATGAGTTGGCAGTCTTTCGTGGTAACAATAGAGCGGACAGATTTGAGGTAACAGCAGAGTCTGTCGGAGATACTTACGCCAAGCTTAATCTTACCGAAGATATTTCTGAAGGAGACCAGATTTCTGCAAATGTGGCTTACTATCCATATTCTTCAGATTTGATGTTGGTTGAGAATAGGGATATGGTAGAGGATGGAGACAATATCCTGATGGTTCCTGACGGAACGTATTCATTGATGGGTCTTGTTTTTCCAACTACTCAGAAGTATACTGCCGGTTCATTCGCAAATGGAGCTTTTCCGATGGTTGCAGTAACAACTGGTGTTGGAGATAAATCGTTTGCGATGAAGAATATTCTTGGTGCCATCAAGTTGCAGTTGACAGGCCGTTGTTCTGTTAAGTCAATTACTGTTTCTGGTAACAATTTCGAGTCAGTCGCCGGCTCTGCTCAGAGTGTCAGATTTTCAGCTGACGGCAACCCTATTGTCAATATGAGTGCAGACGAACCAAGCGCAACTTCTGTAACTCTTGATTGTGGCGAAGGTGTTGAGTTGAGTTCGTCTTCAGCAACGGATTTCGTTATTTCTCTTGTTCCTACCGTGTTCGAGTATGGTTTTACCGTGACAGTTGTGGATACTGATGGCATGTCATATCAGATCGTTGCTACTGCCGAGAATGAAATCCAGAGGTCCAAGGTGCTAGTCATGCCTGAGATAGATATGGATGATATGACTCCTGTCCTTGAGGTTGTGACTGATCCTGGTTTCACCGATGTTGATATCGAAATGGAGTTGTTGGTGGAGGATGCTGTTGGATTCTATGGTATATTCGCACCGAAGAAGACATGGGAAATATATTCCAGCGCATTTGTTGATCCTTCATTGGTTGAGGGTCTCTTTAATGGCCAATTTGCGTCTGAAGGACTTCCTTGTGTAGAGTACTTTGATACAATCTATGAGGGCAAGCTTTCTCATTTCGGTCTGGATCCTTACCTTGTGGATGATGAATATTGCAACGATGTTTGTCCTAACTCATCATACTACCTTGTCATTGTTCCGATTTTCGATGATAAGGATGAGTACACTCTGAATGATTTTATTCTGTATGAGGTTCAGACTTTGTCGCTTGAAAAAGGTGGTAGTGTCAAACTTCCGAATTATACAATCAAGGAGGGATACTTCCGTTCTGAGGTACACTTCGAGCCATCTAAGGATATCAATATGGTGATGTATGCTGTGCTTAATGCAGATGACGAGTTGCCTACAGAAGAAAATTATCTTGATGTTGTCAAGGAGACCGCAGACTATTCGTCTAAGGATGGCTTTACCATCAATGTGGTTCCTACACCTGGTGTGCTTCCTGGTGCTGCATATAAGCTTTGCGTTGTGCTCGGAGATTCAAAGAACAGGACTTCATTCCATACCCTTGACGTCAACACCAAGGCAATCCCTTATGATGAGACAGCGACGGTAACAGTAACTGCTCCGACGTTCACTAAGGCCGGTGCTGTATTCTCTGCGTTTGTGACATATCCGGAGAAAGCCGTGAAGCTGTATTATGTGGTAGAAGACCATATGCTCAACGAATATGGGGCTGCAGAGCTTATGGCTGGTGTCCTTGACGGAACTTCATCGGCTATGACTGAGGTAGATCTTGCAGGAAAGGCTAATCCATTCGAGATTTCAACAAAGGCAAAGGTAAACTTTGCAAGAGCAGTGGAAAATGTCGCTCACCTGTTTGTTCTCTTGGAAAATGGCAAGGTGAGCCCTCTTGTGACATCAGAGACCGTTACAGTATCTCTGAGATAAGCCTTATAAAGATATTTGCATAGAAGTTGCCATGTTTCAAGACATGGCAACTTTTTTATATAGACTTGGCAAGATGCGACGTTGGGCAATCCTTAGGAATGTCATGTTGCTTATTCCTGGTGTTGTGGCAGATATGGTGCTGCACTTTGGGATTGTGAAGCAAGCTGGTTTACAACATGTGTTTAACAAACTTACCCTGGCTTATTTGGCGGTTATTGCTGTGTTGATATGTAACTCCTTGCTGTTAGCATTTATGGAGGTGTATAGCAAGAGTGAGAAGAGCAGGAATCATCCTTTGAAGGCTTTGATTCAGGGCTTGCAGGTGGCGTTGTTCTTTATCGGTGGAATTGTTGTGGTGGCCGTGCTGATTGATAAATCGCCAAAGGTCCTGCTTACCGGACTCGGCGCCTCAGCAGCCGTGCTGATGCTGATTTTCAAGGATAGCATTTTGGGCTTTGTGGCAGGTGTGCAGCTGTCCCAGAATAATATGGTGCGACTGGGTGATTGGATCCAGATGCCGGATGGAAGCGCCAATGGAGTCGTTGAGGAGATTACATTAAACACAGTTAAGGTTCGCAATTGGGATAATACTTTGAGTATGATTCCGCCATATACCCTTGTCAGCAGTCCTTTTATAAATTGGCGTGGTATGATGGAAAGTGGGGGACGAAGAGTGGATAAGAAAATATATCTTGATATATGCTCGGTGGAGGTGTTGAAGGCCGATAATATACGAGAAATCTGCAGCAGAATGCCTGTGCTGAATGACTATGAAATTCTTGATAGTATGGAGATACCGAATTCACAGCTGTATCGTATATATATTGAGCGCTATTTGCGTAATAACCCTTTAGTTGCTCAAAATCTAGATCTTATTGTCGCTCAGCGTCAGCCATCTGAATATGGTCTTCCTATTGAAGTGTATTTCTTCCTAAAAGATAAAACGTGGGCCAACTATGAAAAAAATCACTCTGATATCTTTGATCACCTTCTTGTAGTATCTTCGTTATTTGGCCTCAGAGTTTATCAGAAGCTATGAATTTAGTGCAATAGATTTTGATGCGAGGATATATTTTAATAACTTTGAAGAGCTCTCAGAAATTATAAATACTTAAATACTATGACCATGAAAAAGTTAATTTCATCCATTAGCTTAGCATTTATTGGCTTGTTTGCTGTTTCGTGTTATGACGATTCGAAACTATGGGATTCTGTGGATGATTTGAACGAAAGAGTTCAAAATCTTGAGGCACTTTGTGCAGAATTGAATACGAATATCAATTCTTTGCAGATCCTTATTGCTTCGATTGAGAAAGGCGGATTTATTACAGATGTAGATACTGTTGTTGAAGGTGGTAAGGAAGTCGGATATAAGATTACTCTTAATGATGGAAGGTCTGTTATTGTTTATCATGGAAAAGATGGTGTAAATGGAGTAGATGGTGCCGATGGTGCAGCTGGAGCGGATGGCTATGTTCCTTCGATTGGTGTTAAAAAGGATACTGATGGTTTGTATTATTGGACTTTGGATGGTGAATGGCTTTTGGATGAAGACGGGAATAAGATACCTATGACAGGACCTGCTGGTCCTGCCGGCGCGGATGGAAAAGACGGCGCGGATGGAAAGGATGGTGCTGACGGAAAAGACGGTAAGGATGGGCTTGATGGTGCAGATGGAAAGGATGGGCTTGATGGAGCTGATGGAAAGGATGGTGCTGATGGAAAAGATGGAGTTACTCCAGGACTAAAGATTGAAAATGGGAATTGGTATGTTTCCTATGATGAGGGCGTTTCTTGGACGGAACTCGGAGTCGCTAACTCCAGTGGTGGAAGTCGCCTTTTTGATGATGTAACCTATAACGATGGAATCCTTACCTTCAAGTTTGCTGATGGTAGCGTAATGTCATTCGCTATAGGTGAGAAATTTAGAATTGAACTCGGCGACTTTGATCCAAACTGGGGAAGCAAAATAGAAATTCCATATACCATCAAGGGAGCTTCGGGAGAGGTGTCTATAATTGCACTTTCTGATGTCACAGATCAGAATGATATGGATATATATGTCATTGATCTTATTGAAGAAACAACATATTCTGGAAAGATTCTTGTTAATCTTGGCTGGTGGGACGCTGAGGAGTACGTTGGTAGAATTGCGATTTTTGCTGTCGATGAATCTGGTACAACGGTTTCTAAAATCTTGAAGCTGACATCAAGTGTGATGTACACCGAGGATGATAGATACATTGTCGGAAATGATGAGTCAGAATTCAGGATTACATTATTTACCAACAAAAGGTATGAGGTTACAACTAGTGCAGATTGGATTACTTATGTGCAGACTAAGGCTGTAGAGGAAAAGAGCCTAGTTTTCAATGTTGATAAAAACGAAGGAGATTATCGTAATGCAAATGTCAATATAACGTCAGGAAATGAAACGATAACTATCCCTGTTTACCAAAAGGCTTCTGATGATTATGTCTTTTATGTAAATATAAAGACAGATAACCAGGGATATGGTGATCCAAGTGTATACGTTGGCGGAGATGGTCAGAATGTCATCAGAAACAGCAAGGGGCAGACCGTTGCAGAGGCTTTGGGATATAGTTCCTGGGAGGAAGTTGTCGCAGCTGTAGGTGATTGGGATACTATGAACTGTTTTGAAGGTGATGTTGTGGTGACAGCTTATAATCCTCTTACAGGAGAACCATATGGAAATAGATCGTATAATGATAACTGGAATAATGTAGGACCAGAATATCATTTTGATAAATCTGGACAGTTTAATGAATATGATTACAGCTTAGTATTTAATTGGGATGTAGAATGGGATACCTATTATTTGAAGCCATATTTTGATGTAATACTAAATCAAGAATATGTTTTGCCAGGAGAATCATATATTTTGGGCATATTACTATCGTCGTCAACAGATGATGTAAGGATTGAGGTTACTGTGGATGTAGCGGATTATACAGATCCGGAAGAAGGAAAGTATAATGAGCCATCTGCTCCTGGTAAGTATACATTTGATATTAATGCAGAGTTTGAAATAGAGGCAATTATTCCGGAAGAATCTAATCCGCAATTTCATATTGCAAATCGCGAAATCTATGAAATCATAAAGAGCACCTTAGGTATGACTACGTATGATTTATATAAGATTCGTAATGATGTTAGGTCCTATTTCGTATTTGTAAATAATAGCAATTATAGCGAATCAAGTTTCCGTCTAGATATCAATGGAAATGAGCCATTGGACTACTGGGATGATAATTATGAACAATATATTTTGCAAGTATACAATAGAACATTGTATTTGGATCCGGCAAGTAATGAATTAGAATTTCAAATTCCATATAATTTTTATTCTGTCAATAATTACTTTTATTATGAACATTCACCTAATGTGCTCGAAGCAGCAGCTAAGAATACTGAACTGAAATTTAAATATGTGTTTGAGTACCATGGGTATGAATTACAGTTTAATATTAAAGTAAAATATGCTGAAGTTGAGGTTGATGATCCTGAAGCAGGGCTTTATGATGACCCGGAGGTACCGGGAACATATGAGTTTGATATAAATGATAAGATAGAGATTATTGTGCCAGCATTCGAATACAATGATGTAATTAATTGGCAGGCATATGAGAATGTAAAGAAAACATTGGGTATGACCTCATATGAGCTTAGTAAGAAAAGAAAAGAAATTGAGACTTATTTCCTTTTCGATAATTCTATTTATGAGGATGCGAACTATATGTTCAATTCTAACGGAGGCATCTGTAGTGATTGGGGTGACGCAGTTGTTGGGGTGACATATAATTTCTTCTCTTCTAATAAAGCAAATAACACGATATCGATGAATTTGCCAATAGAATGGGGTTATAACATTCGATGGGCAGAAAGAGTAGTTGATGCAGCAGATGCAAATCAGGAGATAAATTATAAGTATGTAATCAAGTATGGCGATTATGAATTGATATTCAACCATACTATACAATTTGAAAGGGTTGCATATGATGATCCAGAGGCTGGGTTGTATGATGTTCCTGCTGCTCCAGGTAGGTATGAGTTTGATGTTGTGGATGAATATGTTATATCTGACAGCGATGCTGGAAAAGATAGCCAATACTTTGATTCGAAGGGATATAAGAGCAACTATGATGCGTGGGATATAATTAGGGAAACCCTCGGTATGACAACAGCTGAATTGGTGCTTGAGTATGATAACATACGATATTATTTTGTACTACAGAATGCCGAGAGAATCGATGCCTCGTCAACTTGTTTCGATGAGTTTGGAAATTGTCTTATGAACGGTTGGAGTGAAAAAGCTGCAGCAGGAATTTCAATAGGTTTATTTAATCTTAATGCCGACTCTAATTCTATAACGACATGGGTGCCGTGGGGATATCAAGGCAATGATTGGAGTCAAAGTGTGTACAATGCGGCCAATAGGGGAACTCAGATCAAATTTAAGTGTGTTATTGAATATGGGGAGTATGAGATTGTATTCAACTACACAATCAAGTTTGTGAAAGGGGAATAGTTCCGGGCATAAATGAATCGGGTGCTACATAGATTGTCATGTAGCACCCGATTTTATGTGTCTGTAAGAAACAGCACGATTTATCGCATGATAGTCGCCTCTCTATCTGGACCAACTGAGATAATCTTGATCGGAACCTCAAGGAAGTTCTCCATGAATGCGATGTAGTCACGGAATTCCTGAGGGAGTTCCTCCTCTGCGCGGCAGTGAGTGAGGTCTGTGTTCCAGCCCTTGAACTCGGTATAAACTGGCTGGATGTCTGCGTAAGTGTCGAATGGCCACTCGTTTGATGGCTGACCGTCAACGATGTACGAAGTGCAGACCTTGATGGTCTCGAATGTGTCGAGACAGTCAGACTTCATCATGATGAGGTCGGTTACACCGCTGATCATGACTGCATATTTGAGGGCTACGAGGTCGAGCCAGCCGCAACGGCGTGGACGTCCTGTCACAGCACCGAACTCATGTCCGATTGCACGGATCTTCTCGCCTGTCTCATCGAAAAGCTCTGTAGGGAATGGACCGCTACCAACTCGTGTGCAGTATGCCTTGAAGATACCGAACACCTTGCCGATCTGGTGAGGGTTTACACCGAGACCGACGCATGCTCCTGCGCACGATGTAGTCGATGATGTGACGAATGGATATGAACCATAGTCCACGTCGAGCATTGAACCCTGTGCTCCTTCTGCGAGGATTTCGTTGTTCTTGAGAAGCTCGTTGATATGGTATTCGCAGTTTACGAACTCAAATGTCTTGAGGTACTCGCAGGCTGCCATGAATTCTGCATCTTCAGCGTGTGGGTCACACTCATAACCCATCTGGTTGAGAAGAGTGATGTGACGGTTCTGAAGTTTTGCATATCTGTCAGCGAAATCCGGAGCAAGGATGTCACCTACGCGGAGGCCGTGACGGCTGATCTTGTCTGTGTATGTCGGTCCGATACCTTTGAGGGTTGAGCCGATCTTGCCCTTGCCCATTGCTGCCTCATTGGCTGCGTCAAGAAGTCTGTGAGTCGGGAGAATAAGGTGTGCCTTCTTGGCGATCACGATTCTCTTGTTCACTGGAATTCCTGTCTTCTCTGCGATGTTCTCACATTCTCCTCTGAATGTGATCGGGTCGAGAACCACACCGTTGCCGACGATGTTCATTGCGTCATCTCTGAAGATTCCTGACGGAACAGATCTGAGCACGAAGCTTTTACCGTCGAAATGGAGAGAGTGTCCTGCGTTAGGACCACCCTGAAAACGTGCAACTACAGGATATCTTTCTGCAAGCACGTCAACGATTTTTCCTTTTCCTTCATCGCCCCACTGGAGGCCGAGTACTACATCTAGTTTCATGATGGGTATAGTGAATTCTTATTATTTGATCTGGATATGTTAGAATGGGAGGTCGTCCTCTGGAAGGTCCTCTACCTGAGCCTGCTGAGGTGCTGGCTGCTGAACCGGAGCATAGCTCTGTGGCTGTACGCCCGGCTGCTGGAATGCCGGCTGCTGTGGCTGCTGATAGCCGCCCTGTCCTCCCGGGTTGTCTGATTTCTTGCCAAGGAGCTGGAGGTTGTCAGCGAGAATCTCTGTTGTATATCTCTTGTTACCGGTCTGGTCATCCCATGATCTTGTGCGGAGACGGCCCTCGATATACACCTGAGTACCTTTCTTTACGAATCTCTCTACAACGTCTGCTGTGCTTCTCCAAGCCACGATGTTGTGCCATTCTGTGTTTTCACGAGTTTCACCGTTGCGGTCCCTGTACCTCTCGGTTGTGGCCAATGTGAATGTCGCCACTTTTGCCTGTCCTGAATTTCCATCAAGGTAACGTACCTCAGGGTCTCTACCAACGTTACCGATCAGCATAACTTTGTTTAATGACATAATATATAGTGTTATAAATATTCTCTGTCTCTGTTTGGCCTGGTTCCAGCCCAAAAACTTTGCAAGATAGTGATTATTTCTTATATCTGCTTGGTCATTTGGGATAAATCGGGCTTTTCTCCTGTGAAAAGTTCATAGCCTGTGAGGGCCTGAAGCAGTAGCCACGTACGGCCGCCGTGATATTCAATCTCCAATCCGTTCTCTCTCATATGTTCGAGTGTCGGTTGGTCGAACGACGGATTCTTGTAATTAGCCTCTAACAGGATCTTTCTGCCGCCTGAGTTGTTATGACATATACTGTCTATTTCATGAAGACGGATAGGGAGATTATATATGATTATGTCTGCTTTGTCGAAGCATGTTGTGAAGTCATTCAGCGGTCTAACAGAGACTCTGCTGCCGAGGCGGGATGCCATGTCTTCGGACTTGGATATGTCTCTGTTCATCAGGATCACTTCCTGACCGGCTTTCCATGCGGCAACTGCAGCCGCCTTTCCTGCTCCTCCTAATCCAACGACCAGAACTGAAACTCTTTTCTCCTCAGAAGAGGCAGGTAGAATGTTGTTCAGCCAATGAAGAAGCCCGCGGAAGTCGGAATTATATGCAGCTATACCCTCTGAGGTTTTTACCAGAAGGTTTGTTGCGCCGATTAGTCGGCATTCTTCGCTTACTATGTCTGCCTCGGCGTATGCGAGTTCCTTGAAGGGAGCAGTCACGTTTATGCCGTCATACCCGTCGAGAAAGCGCTGGTATGCTTCCTTGAAGTCCGAGGTCTCAATCAGTTCGTATGGGTATCTGCCATCATAGCCCGCCTTGAACAGGGCAGGGGAAAGCGAATGTGCGATTGGGTGACCTATGAGACCGAATTTCATAATATTAAGAGTTGCGCTGGCGTACAGCTTCGTACATCAGGATAGCTGCTGAAACAGATACGTTGAGGGAGTCGAGGCGGCCGAGCATAGGGATCTTGATATGAGCATCAGCGGCATTTCGCCAGGCATCAGTCAGTCCTGTTGCTTCAGTGCCCATAACAATTGCAGTTGCACCCTTCATGTCGGTATCGTAGTACCATTCCGAGTTCTGCAGCTGAGCTGTGTATATTTTAGCTCCTTTATCCTTAAGCCATGCGATTGCTTCATCCGACTTTGCTGTAGCTACTGGTACTGTGAATATGGCGCCGATGCTTGAACGGATAAGGTTCGGATTATACATGTCTGTGAGCGGATCGCATACTATCACGGCATCAACTCCTGAAGCATCTGCACTTCTTAAGACAGCTCCAAGGTTGCCTGGCTTCTCCACGCTCTCGAGAACCACTATCAGAGGATTTTCCTTCAGCTTCAATGATTCCAGATTCAAATCCTTGCAATACATTTCTGCAATCACGCCTTCAGTACCTCCGCGATATGCGACCTTGTCGTATAGCTGCTGGGGAACCTCGATTGCCATTGGCATCTTCTCATTTCCTTCGGCGTTCTGTTTCTTGATAGCCTGCACAATTTCCGCTTTGTCATTTTCGCTTATGATCTCAGGGCAGAAGAAGACAGTGTGGGGAACATAACCTGCCTCAATGCAGTGAAGCAGTTCCCTGCGTCCTTCGACCACGAAAAGTCCCTCCTTCTTTCTTGCTTTGGACTTCTCCTGCAGTTCAAGAAGCAGTTTCACTTTGGAGTTCTGTGCTGATGTTATGGTTTCAGTTCTCATGATGTCTGATTATTCGTACCAGGTTTTGTAAAGAAGGTAGTTCTGTGCATTGGCATGTGCCTTCGCTTGTATGGCTTCAGATCCATCCTTGATCTTTTTTGCAGGGATGCCGGCATAGATTCCTGGTTCAAGCACTTGATTGGCTGGTACGACAGCTCCTGCTGCGATGATGGTTCCGTCAGGAACAATGGTGTGGTCCATTACGATGGCTCCCATGCCGATGATCACGTCGTTGCCGATCACAGCACCATGCACATTGGCACCGTGTCCTATGGAGACATCATTGCCGATGATGCACTCGGACTGCTTGAAGGTGGCATGCAGGACTGCATTGTCCTGAACATTGACCCTGTCTCCAAGACGTATTGCTCCCACATCAGCGCGAAGGACAGCACCATACCAGATGCTGCAGTCCACACCCATACTCACTGATCCGATCAATGTTGCCGTCTCTGCGAGAAAAGAGCGTTCGCCAACAGCAGGGGTGACACCATTAAGTTCTTTTATGATTGCCATTTTCTTTTACTTATATCCATACAAAGATATATAAAATCTTGCTGAGAACGGGCTGTCAGATGATGTTTCTGATGACCCACCAGCTGATTGTCATGACGGCAGCCGCAGCAATGCTCCATCTGCTGTACAAGGCTTTGCAGAGCTTGCTTTCGCGAGGGATCACACCCACGATGCATAGAACCAGCAGGAGGATATAAGGGGAGATTATATACAGGTATGGATTGTGCTGGAACGAAGCCAGTATATCACCATGTAATAAAGCCCTGACCGAGCGCTGAAAGCCACAAAATGGACAATCATACCCGGTCAGGGTTTTTAGAATGCATTTAAGTGCGTATTGCTCCAATTATCTGTAGTTACGGATGAACTTGCCTTCAGCATCTGTGAAGTTTCCAAGACAGATTGTCACGAGGTCAATCAGAGCCCAGATTCCGCAACCTCCGGCTGTAAGGAGCATGAGGATACCAGTGCCGACCTTACCTACATAGAATCTGTGGATGCCAAGACATCCGCACAAGAGACAAAGGAGCAAAGTCACAAGCCAATCCTTGCAGCTTCCATTGACGTTAACCGGTTTTTTAGGCTGACCGACAGCGCATCCGCAATTTACGCAGACAACAGCATTGTCACTGACTTCTGCACCACAATTCCAGCAATACATAATGTTATTTTTTATTATTTATGATACAACTATTTTGCCAGGGCTTCATTAAGCACCATTACATTCTGGAACTCCTTGTTGTTGTTCTTCTTGGTTTTCCCGCTTATGACGAACAGGTCAACAAGCCACCATACGCCAAGTCCACCTCCTGTGATCAGCTTAAGGACGCCAAGCCCCGTGTCACCAATATAGAAACGGTCGATTCCGAGACCTCCGACTAAAACGGAAAGAACCACGGATACTGTCGGATCCTTGAAATCCATGCTGTTGAGCATGAAGAGCTGTTTGTCGGACAATTTGTCAAGCTGCTCCTTGATGACCATAAGGTCGACAGTCTTGAATTTTTTCTGGTTTTCAATCAGGAAGTTCGTCATCATGAATTCCTTGTCCAGAACAGACGAAGTTACAAGGATGTTCTGCTGGAGCACTTCCTCCATATATGTTCTTTCGATTTCAGGAAGGGATTCAATTGAGTTTTCTCTTGCATTAAGTGAAACGATGCTCATGCATGCAAGTGCAAAAGTCAGGATAAATGTTCTCATTTGATGTACGTTTTAAAGTTTATACAATAACCATATGACTGACGATCATCACAAAGTTAGAAATAATTCCACTTATAAGACGCACTTACTGTGATAATGTACTATTTAAAGTTATATTTTCATCACTTATCGGTTCGCAGAAACGACTTTTGCGAGTGTTTGAGCAACGGAGTCAATGGTGTTGTTATCTGTGTCGATTACGATATCGGCAGTACGCTCGTAGACTGAAGCGCGACTTGACATCAGGGACTCGATGCGGGAGCGCAGATGCATGGCATGGGATGTTGACTCCTCGGCTCCGTTCGGAATTACATTGCCAGCTGACAGCAACGGTCTGCCGGCGGCCTCATCGGCAAGGCGCGCAACCAGGGTATCTACCGATGTGCGGAGGTAGATGCACATTGTATTCTCTTGAACTAATGCAGCGCATTCCGGTGTCATTACCGTGCCACCGCCCAATGCTAGAATCAAGGTCGCGGAGCATGGCTCTTTTCCCATCTCTACCATGCCCTCAGTGGATATTAGAGAATGCAGTGCATCAAATTCCATCTGTCGGAAAACAGCTTCGCCATCGGTGGCAAAGATTTCAGGGATGCTGCGGCCGGTCTTCTGCTCGATGACGGAATCCAGGTCCATAAAAGGACAGCAGAGCAGCTCCGAGAGTCTCCTCCCGACACTGCTCTTGCCGCATCCCATAAATCCTGTTAATGATATGATCATATTAGAATAAGCTAAGCTGCATATCCTCATCAGGGAAATCGATGTCGATCGGATCCTCCACATCGGTGTTGTCGATTTCTCCCGCCTGATTTTCAGACTGGGAAGCATCCTCTACGATGTCGTCCTCCGGCTTGTGCAAAGGCTCGATGAATACTACAGACTTCACATCAAGTGCACTTACCTTCTTACCTTTTGCCTGAAGACCCTTCTTGGCGATGAACTCCTCTGCATCCACCTTCTCAGGATCGCGGTTCACATTCTTTCCGCCGAATGTGATTTCGAACTGAGGGTGTCTGTCATCGCTGATGGCAACAAGATATGAACCCTTCGAGTCCGCAATAAAGCTTACTGGAGTATTATCGCTCACGTCAAACGAGAATCTCTTCACGTAGAATGCACCGACAGCCTTGTCAAAGTAAAGTACTGTATATACCTTGTTTGTGTCCAGTTTCTCGATCTTGAGAAGCTCGCCCTGATAACGGCTGCTGAGGTCGCATGAGGTGGTGTAGTATGTGCCATCCTTGAAGATTGCGAGTACATGATCCTCACTTGTGAACTGGCCGAGGTGGAGACCGCGTCCGTCCTCATTGAGTCTCTGGATGTCTTCGTCGAACCAGATGTCCTTTCCTCCGATTGTAGACACACCCTTGGATTTGAGGGTGATCTTCTGGATAGGGTTCTTTGATACGAGGTTACCACGTGCTGCACGTCCCTTGATCGCAAGCTGCGAGAAGTCATACTCATCAGTATTCTTCTTGAGCTTAGGACGTGGACGGAAGTTGATCTTGACAGTCTCAGCCTCACCATTGTGGTTTACAGTGAACCAAAGGATTGCTGATCCAGGAGTTCCCTGGGTTATGTCATATTCCTTGTCGCGGGTGATGCTTGTAACAGCGAATCTCTTGGCGTAGCTGAGAGATGTCTTACCTTCGCGATAGATCACGTTATAGATTGTTCTCTGGTCATTTCTGTCGAACAGACCCACATAAAGAAGATCCTTACCGAAGAATGCCTTCTCAGAAACCTTGGTCACGACATACTTACCGTCCTTCTGGATCACGATGATCCCAGAAAGGTCTGAGCAGTCGCAGATGAATTCTGCATTATCCTCTTTCTTGAGAGCGATACCCACGAAGCCTTCTGCCTTGTTGGCGTAGAGCTTGGCGTTGTTGCTGACAACTCGTGTGGTCTCGATATTCTCGAACTCAACGAGTTCGGTAAGACGTGGATATGCCTTGCCGTACTTCTTCTTGAGGTTCTTGAAATAGTTGATTGTGAATTCTGTGAGGTGCTCAAGGTGGTTCTGAACCTCTTCCATCTCATCCTCGATGCCGCGGAGTTTCTCATCCACAGCCTTCACATCGAACTTGGAAATCTTTCTTACCGGCTTCTCGACAAGACGATGGATATCCTCCATGAGGATAGGTCTCTTGAGGAGATTCTGATATGTCAGCATCTTCTCGAATACCTCCTGAAGCTGATCCTCCCATGTCTTGGCGTCACCCTCGAGAATCTTATATACCTTGTTCTCAAAGAATATCTTCTCAAGTGAGTTGTAATGCCACTCGTTTTCAAGTTCATTCAGACGGATCGAGAGTTCCATTCCGAGGAGCTCGCGTGTGTGTTCTGTGCTGTATCGAAGCATCTCGTTCACGCTCAGCACCTGTGGCTTGTTGTCAAGGATCACGCATGTGTTAGGAGTGATCGACACCTCGCAGGCTGTGAATGCGTAAAGTGCATCGATTGTCTTGTCCGGAGACACGTCATTAGGCAGGGTGATGATGATGTTCACCTTGTCAGTTGTGAGATCGTCGATCTTCTTGATCTTGATCTTGCCGGTTTCCTTTGCCTTAAGAATGGTCTCGATCACCACTGGGGTTGTCTTGCTGAAAGGAACCTCTGTGATTGCCAATGTGTTCTTGTCAATCTTCTCGATCTTTGCGCGGATCTTGATCTTGCCGCCCTTGCGCTTGCTGCTGTACTTAGAGCAGTCTGCAGAACCTCCTGTGAGGAAGTCCGGGAAGATCTCAAAATCCTTGCCCTGAAGAACAGAGATGGAAGCGTCGATGAGCTCATTGAAGTTATGAGGAAGGATCTTAGATGCGAAACCGGCGCCGATACCCTCTGTACCCTGTGCAAGCAGGATAGGGAACTTGACTGGAAGTTCCACTGGCTCCTGGTTGCGGCCGTCGTACGATGTCATCCAGTTGGTGGTCTTCGGATTGAAGACTACCTCCTTTCCGAATTTGCTCAAGCGCGCCTCGATATAACGGGGTGCTGCGTTTGAGTCACCGGTCAGGATGTTACCCCAGTTACCCTGGCAGTCCACAAGATAGTTTCTCTGGCCGAGCCATACAAGGGCGCCGAGAATGGACTGGTCACCGTGCGGGTGGAACTGCATGGCCTGTCCGACGATGTTCGCTACCTTGGTATAGCTGCCATCATCCATTCTCCACATAGCGTGAAGAACTCGTCTCTGAACTGGCTTCAGACCGTCAATAAGGTGCGGCACGGCACGGTAGAGCACGGTATATGACGAATAGTCGATATACCATTCTCTGAACATCTTGGAAAGCTTGTACTTTCTGCTGTTCTCTCCGAACAGTTTGTCGAATTTGCCCGATGGGGCAGCATCTTCTGCAGTTTCAGTATCGTTGTCCTCGTTGATCTCTCCTTCCTGAAGGTTCATATCCTCCTCTGGGAGTTCAATATCCTCAAAACTCATCTTACCTGACCTGTTTTTATAATCTGTTAATATTCGTAACCGAATCTTCTAAGTTCCTTCTTGCTCTCTCTCCAGTCTGCATCCACTTTTACGAAAAGGCGAAGGAAAACCTTTTTCTGGAAGAAATCTTCCATTTCGATACGGGCCTGGGTTCCCACTTTCTTGAGCGACTGGCCGCCCTTTCCGATGATGATACCCTTTTGCGTATCACGCATAACATATATCACCGCGCTGATGTCATATCTCTCCGCGCCCTCCTTGAATTCCTCAATCTCCACCTCGCAGCTGTAAGGAATCTCCTCCTGATAGTTGAGGAAGATCTTCTCACGTACGATTTCCGATGCAAAGAAACGGAGGTTCTTGTCAGTGAATACGTCCTTGTCGTACCATGCAGGTGCGGTAGGGAGGTTCTCCACGATTGCATCAAAGATGTTGTCGAGGTTGAACTTCTCCTGTGCCGAAGCAGGGAAGATGATGGCGTTAGGAAGCTGCTCCTTCCACCATTTCATCAGTTCCAGAACCTTGGCCTGATCACTGATGTCAATCTTGTTGATGACAAGGATGACAGGACACTGGATTTTCTGGAGTTTTGCAATGTATTCGTTGTTCTTGTCGCCGGTCTCCACTGTGTCAGTAACATAGAGGATGATGTCGGCGTCACCGATTGCAGTCTCCACGAAGTTCATCATGCTCTGCTGGAGGCGGTAGTTAGGCTTGAGGATACCTGGGGTATCAGAGTATACGATCTGATAGTCGTCACCATTGACGATTCCCATGATTCTGTGCCTTGTTGTCTGTGCCTTTGCAGTCACGATGGACAGCTTCTCGCCTACAAGGGCGTTCATAAGCGTGGATTTGCCCACATTCGGATTACCGATGATGTTGACAAATCCAGCGCGATGCTTTTTGTTAGTTTCAGCCATATTGTTGTCCAATAAAGACACTATATATATTAAAGGTATGCACCCATCTTGAGAAGGTTGGTCTCACCCTCTGAAAGGTAGCGCCATTCGCCTCTCTTGAGGCCCTTCTTTGTGAGACCGGCGAAATACACTCTGTCAAGAGCCTTCACCTCATATCCGAGAGATTCGAAGATTCTACGTACGATGCGGTTCTTTCCTGAGTGGATCTCGATGCCGAGCTTGCGGTGGTCATCCTCCTCAATATACTCGAGCTCGTCAGCTGCAATTACACCATCAGAAAGCTCCACTCCGCTGAGGATCTTCTCGAAGTCCTCTCTTCTGAGCTTGCTGTCAAGTGAAACCTGATAGATCTTCTTCTTGTCGTATGAAGGGTGTGTGAGCTTCTCTGCAATCTCACCGTCGTTAGTGAACATGAGGACACCTGTTGTGTTCTTGTCAAGACGGCCGACTGGGAATACGCGTGTAGGGCAACCCTTGAGGAGGTCCATCACAGTTCTGTCTGCGTGTGGGTCGCTTGCAGTAGTAACGTAGCCCTTAGGCTTGTTCATTACGATATATACCTTGTTCTCTCCCTTGAGTCTCTCACCGTTGAAACGGATGTCGTCAGTGTTGATGTTCACCTTTGTTCCGAGCTCGGTAACCACCTCGCCGTTTACAGTCACAACACCTGCAAGGATGAAGTTGTCAGCTTCGCGGCGTGAGCATACTCCTGAGTTTGCGATATACTTGTTGAGTCTTACCTCATCCTTCATTGGTACGCTTACCATATCATTGTCTGAATATGTGTCAACGTCAAGCTGAGGTCTTCTGCTGATCATCTTGTTGATTCCGCTCTGCTCCTCGTCACGGAAGAAGTTGAGGTCCTTTCTGTTGAAGCTCTTGCGGCCTGAATTCATTCTGAATCCACCTGGCTTTCTGTCACCGAAGTTTCTTGATGGTCTTCTTTCACCACCCTCGCCGAAGCTTCTTCTTTCCGATCTCTCACCGAAAGATCTCTCACCGAAAGATCTTTCTCCGAATGACTTTCTCTCTCCGAATGGCTTTCTGTCTCCGAATGATCTTCTTTCTGTTCCTTCTCCGAATGATCTTCTCTCCGGTCTTTCGCCGAATGAACGTCTTTCATTGCCCTCGCCGAAAGATCTGCGTGGTCTTCTTTCACCACCCTCGCCGAAGCTTCTTCTCTCTGATCTCTCACCGAAAGATCTCTCACCGAATGATTTTCTTTCGCCGAATGGCTTTCTCTCGCCACCCTCACCGAAAGATCTGCGTGGTCTGTCACCACCAAATGTTCTTCTCTCTGAAGAATCTCTTCTACCGTACTCTCTACGGCCTTCTGTTCTGCGGCCATTGCCGCCTCTTCTGTTGTTTTCCATTACTTTTGCGCCTTCTCGGCATTTAAATTTGTTAATATGTTTGGCTCACGCCAATTTTAATTTAATTTGAATATATACGTTATTGTTCCCTTCTGCATTGCCGGTGCATCCGCACTCATGTTGAAGTGTGCGCCCAATGCTGCTTTTCTTGCCGCCTGCCACAGTGTCTTGTCTGAAACTGTGGTTCCTTCTACTCCGGCAACGGCCTTCTGTACGTTACCATAGTTGTCAACCCAGATTTCCACAACCACTGTGCCTGACGCCTGTACTCCGTATGAAGGTCTCGGCAAAGTTCCGTTCACACTTCTTCCGGCCAGTTTTGCATTAGGTTCACCAAGTGTCTCTCCGATGTTTGTGTTTCCAAGCGCATGTCCTGCCTTGAGTTCATCGCTTGCCTTGTCGGCAGTCTGCATTGCCAGGGTGTCCTTGTCGGTCTTGTTGTTTGCGGTAGGGAACAAGGCTCTGCGGTCAATCGGCTTCTCAGGCTCAGGATTCGGTGTTTCCACGTCTCCAAAATCATCCACCTGCGCTTCCGGAGCTTCGTTGGTCTTGGTTCCCTCATGCTGTGCTTCAGACTTTTGAACCAGGTTTATCGGTTCAGAAGGCTTAGGCTCCACAGCCTTTGGCTGAGTTCCGTTCCATATCTGCTTAGGCTCTTCAAGAACCGGCTCCTCAAACTCTATCAGAATCTGTTCCTTTTCCGGTGGTGGAGGATCCAGATATGTGAATCCGGTGTTGAAGAATACAGCAAACAATGCGACATGGAGGGATACAGTGAGCGCGATGCCGGTCAGAGTCGATCGCACCGCACGCTTTTCACGTTCCTGTATGTATTTGAAATCACCCATGTCCTGTTAGCTGGTTCCTATTCTGGCGAAGTCGCCATAATCACCTTGTAGTGGTTCTTCTTAGCAATGTTCATGACCTTCACGACCTCCTTGATCGGAACAGTCTCGTCCGCATAGATCGAGAATGTCGGATCAGCCTCGGTCTGCAGCAGCTCTATGAGCTCGTCCTCAATCTGGTCAAATCTGACAGGAGTCTCGTCTCCATTGATGTGGAACGAGAAGTTGTCAGTATCCTGCCAGTGCTTGATCGATACGCTCACGGTTGCCTTCGCCGACACCTGGCCTGTGCTCTTAGGGAGCAGAAGCTTCAGCGCGTTAGGGTTGATGAGGGTCGAAGTCACGAGGAAGAAGATGAGCAGCAGGAACACGATGTCGGTCATTGATGACATCGAGAATCCTGAATCCACCTTTGTTGTTCTTTTGATTGCCATTGTCTTTCCTTATTTTGCTGATGGCTCGTGAAGCATGTCGATGAACTCGATGGTTGTGTTCTCCATCTTGAACACGAGGTTCGAGATCTGTGATGTGAGGAAGTTGTATCCGAAGTATGCGATGATACCTACGAAAAGACCACCTACTGTTGTGACCATTGCCTCATAGATACCTCCTGAGAGGAGAGTGATGTCGATGTTGTTTCCTGCAGTTGACATCTTGAAGAATGCCTGGATCATACCTGTAACGGTTCCGAGGAATCCGATCATAGGAGCACCACCTGCGATTGTTGCAAGCATAGGAAGGTTCTTCTCGAGTCTTGCTACCTCCACGTTGCCCATATTCTCTACGGCAGTCTGAATGTCCTGAAGCGGACGGCCGATTCTCTCGATGCCCTTCTCGACAAGACGTGCGATAGGAGAGTCATACTTCTGGCAGAGGTCGATTGCCGACTTGATCTTTCCGTCGTGGATGAGGTCGCGGATCTCATTCATGAAGTTCTTGTCGATCTGACCGGCACGATAGATGAGCCACCATTTGTTTCCGAAGATGTAGATGGCAAGAACTGAAAGGAGCAGAAGTACGATCATCAACCAGCCACCTTTTGATGCGAGGCTGATGAGCGACAAGGTCTCCTCCTGCGGCATAATAGTTTCAACCGCTGTTGTGTCTACCTGTAATAAATTGAAAATCATAGCTATAATATTTTATTTTTCTTTCGTTTTACTGACGGGAGCATAGTCTGCCCCGGCTTCCTATGCGTATATATGCGTTCGCGTATGCGCATAAAAGCCTGCAAAGATAGATAAAATTTCTGGAAAGTCTGCGAGAAATTTTAGTATTCCGCTCCGGTGAAGAAAAGAGCATTGCCGGGTACCGATTGACCGGCAGCTGAACGTGAGCCTGATGCTATGAGTTCGGTGATCCAGGATGGGGACTTCTTGCCGCGGCCGACCTCGATGAGCGATCCTACGATTGCGCGTACCATATTGCGCAGGAAGCGGTTTGCACGTATGCGGAAGACTATGTAGTCGCCCTCCTTGTAGGGGAATCCCATCATGTCTACATGAGTCGGTCTGTATATGCTCCAGCCGGCCTCTGTGATGGTGCAGATTGATGTCGTGTTGTTCCCGCCGACCTTCTCAAAGCAGCTGAAATCGTGCTCTCCGAGGAGAAGTCTGGCTGCCTCGTTCATAGCCTCGATATCGAGTGGGTATCTCATTCTGTATGAGAACTTTTCGTTGAATGGATCCTTGCAGAAATGTACGAAATAGTGGTATTCGCGACTTTTGGCGTCAAATCTTGCATGAAACTCGTCGGAAACACAGATAATCTCATGAATTGTGATTTCTCGAGGCAACATGGCATTTAATTTGTAGGATAGATGCTCCGCATCTACACTCACACCTTCAGGAGTATCAAAGTGTGCGATGTAGTTGATGGCGTTGACCTCGGTATCTGTACGTCCGGCTCCCACAACGGAAATGTCTGTTCCCAGCAATGTGGAAAGCGATTTTTCGAGCTCACCCTGAACAGTGCGGGCATTGTTCTGAATCTGCCAGCCGCAGAAAGCGCTTCCGTCGTATGAAAGTCTGATAGAGTGTCGCATATACCGAAAATATTGAGTAAATTTGCAGGATTAATATGCAAAATTAAATAAAAATATACATAATGGATAGCATTAACATCAAAGAATTGAATGAGCGCATTCAGAGGGAAAGTTCATTTGTTGATATCCTTACGATGGAGATGAATAAAGTCATCGTTGGTCAGAAACAGCTTGTGGAGAACCTTCTGATTGGTCTTCTCGCTAATGGTCACATCCTTCTTGAAGGTGTGCCAGGTCTTGCCAAAACATTGGCGATCAATACATTGTCAAAGGCTGTTGATTCAAAGTTCAGCCGTATCCAGTTCACTCCGGACCTTCTTCCTGCCGACGTGCTCGGAACTCTGATCTATTCTCAGAAGACTGAGCAGTTCCAGATCAAGAAAGGTCCGATTTTCGCGAATTTCGTGCTCGCTGATGAGATCAACCGTTCTCCGGCTAAGGTGCAGTCTGCACTTCTTGAGGCCATGCAGGAGCGTCAGGTTACAATCGGTGACGAGACCTTCAAGCTCCCGGAGCCGTTCCTCGTGATGGCGACTCAGAACCCGATCGAGCAGGAGGGAACATATCCGCTTCCTGAGGCGCAGCTCGACCGTTTCATGCTCAAGGTTGTCGTGACTTATCCGAAGAGGGAGGAGGAGCGTCAGATCATCCGCATGAACAATACGGGAGAATTCCCTCAGCCACAGCCTGTCCTCAAACCTGAGGATATCGTTAGAGCTCGTGAGGTTGTCAGGGATGTATATATGGATGAGAAGATCGAGCGTTATATCGTGGATATCGTTTACGCAACCAGAAGACCAGAAGATTATGGTCTGGAAAAGATGGCCAGCCTGATTTCTTATGGTGCATCTCCGCGTGCAAGTATTTCACTTGCAATGTCTTCGAAGGCTTATGCCTTCATAAAGAGAAGAGGATATGTGATCCCAGAGGATGTGCGTGCGGTATGCTATGAGGTGCTTCGTCATCGTATCGGTCTGACTTACGAGGCTGAGGCTGAAAACATGACCACTGACCAGATCATTTCTGAAATCATCAACGCTGTAGAAGTTCCTTAATAGGTTGCCGGTGGTGCCGGCAATGACGTGATATGAGTAATTTATCAGCAAACGACCTTTTGAAGAAGGTCAGGAAAATAGAGATCAAGACCCGTGCGCTTTCGCATCAGATCTTTGCCGGTGAATACCATTCGGCCTTCAAGGGACGTGGTATGGCATTCAGTGAAGTGCGCGAGTATCAGTATGGTGACGATGTGCGTAACATGGATTGGAATGTGACCGCACGTCTTCGTTCGCCGTATGTCAAGGTCTTTGAAGAGGAGAGAGAGCTGACGGTGGTTCTGCTCGTGGACGTTAGCCGTTCGCGACTTTTCGGTACAGCAGGAAGCAGCAGGAAAGATGTGCTTGCAGAGATTGCGGCCATCCTTTCATTTTCGGCCATCCTTAATAATGACAAGGTGGGCGCGTTGTTCTTCAGCGAAAAGGTGGAGAAGTTCATCCCTCCGAAGAAGGGACGTAGCCATCTTCTTCATATAATCCGTGAAATCATTGAATTTGAGCCGACTACGGATGGTACAGATATTTCTGAGGCGCTTCGTTATCTTACTAACGCCATCAAGAAGAAATGTACTGCCTTCCTTCTTTCCGATATGATTGATGTCAATTCGGACGGAAGCCCTCGTTATGAGGAGGCCCTCAAGGTGGCAGTCAACAGGCATGACCTTTCTGTAATTGAGGTATATGACCCTCGAGAGAGGAACATTCCTGATGTCGGACTTGTTCATATCAAGGATGCGGAGACAGGCAAGGCGGCCTGGGTGAACACTTCGGACAGGAAGATGAGACGTGCTTATGAGGACTGGTTCAGAAATGTGGAGCAGACTTCGTCGCGTCTTTTCATGAAATATAACGTGGACAAGGTCAGCATCGCTGTGGATGATGATTATGTCAAGGGTTTGATGACCTTGTTTAAAAGCAGATAGACTTATGCGTAAAGTGTTGATATATATACTTTTATTGTTTTCTTTTCCGGCTTTTACGCTGGCTGGGGAGGCGGATCGTCCGCAGATGAAGGGACAGGTTGTCCAGATGACGGGATCCTTCCTGGAGCAGTTGCAGGAAAGGGATTCGGTGCTGATTGCAGACCATGTGCGTTATGGCTTCGATCTCCAGCAGGTCGAGGAAGGAACGCGTTTCGGTTTCCCTCAGATCAAGGACACTTTGATGACCAATATCAGGATTGTGGAGAATTGGAGAGTGGATACTCTTAAGGTCAGGAAGCAGAAGAAGGGACAGAGCGGACTTCTGGACCTGAGAGCCGGCATCACGATCACTTCATTTGATGAAGGTATATATATTCTTCCGCCGCTTGCAGTACAGAGACTGTCAAAGGACGGTGTTGTGGATACGTTGGTCTTTGATCCTCAGAAACTGGAGGTAAAGACCATGCCGGTGGATACTGCCACTTTCAAGCCGCACGACATCAAGGCTCAGATGATATATCCCGTGACGTTCAGAGAGGTGGCTCCATGGGCGGCAGGTGGTCTTGTGCTTGCTGGTCTGGTGGCGCTTCTCATCTGGCTTGTTGTGAAGTATCGTCGTCGCAACGATCCGGAATATATTCACAAGGATCCACCTCATATCGTGGCCTTGAGAAAACTTGACAAGTATCGCGGAAATGCGATGTGGGTTCCTGAGAAGCAGAAGGATTTCTATTCGGGAGTTACTGATGCTTTGAGAGAATATATTTCAGAGAGATATGGTGTCGGAGCGATGGAAATGACCACAGCCGAGATCTTCGAGGATATGAAGGCGACAGATGCGCCGAAGGAGCTCCTGGATGAGCTGAAGGAACTTTTTGAAAGGGCTGACTTTGTGAAGTTTGCAAAGTTTGTGGCTTCTGACGAGGATAATGCCTCGACATTGCCTCTGGCTGTGAGATTTGTCACAGCGACTTATCAGGCAGATGTCGAAAATGCTCAGGAAGAAGAAAACAAAGGAGGTGAGTGATGTATTTTGAATATCCTAAACTTTTATGGCTTTTAGTGGTGCCGGCGCTGCTGGTACTGCATTATATATGGCTGGAACTCGCCCAGAGGCATCCTCATTTGCGAGTCTCCACAGTCACTCCGTGGATGCTTAGAGGCACTTCGTTCATGGCCATACTTCGCCATCTGCCTTTTGTCTGCAGAGTGTTTGCCTTGGCGATGATTGTGATTGCGATTGCGCGTCCTCGTTCGTCAGAGCAGATGGAAAGGGTTGATACGGAAGGTATCGATATCATACTTGCGATGGACGTGTCCACCTCGATGTTGGCCAGGGATCTTACCCCGGACCGAATCAATGCATCGAAGGATATCGCGATAGAGTTTATTTCCCAGCGTCCTACGGACCGCATGGGAATTGTTGTGTTTGCCGGTGAAAGCTTCACGCAGTGTCCTTTGACAACAGATCGTGCGACACTCATCAACCTTATGAAAGAGGTTCAGACGGATCTTATCGAGGATGGTACCGCCATCGGAAATGGTCTTGCAACCGCAGTGGCCAGGATGAAGGATTCGGATGCGAAGAGCCGTGTGATCATTCTCTTGACGGATGGTGTGAACAACAGAGGCGAGATTTCTCCTCAGATGGCAGCTGAGATTGCCAAGACTTATGGCGTCCGCGTCTATACCATCGGAGTAGGAAAAGAAGGAATGGCTCCTTATCCTGTCATGACCCCATGGGGAGTGGAAATCCAGCAGGTGAAGGTGGAGATCGATGAGGCGCTTCTTTCGGAGATCGCAGAGTCCACAGGCGGACGTTATTTCAGAGCTACTGACAACACAAAGTTGGCAGAGATATATAGTGAAATCAACAAGATGGAGAAGGCTCGTACCACTGTGGACAGCTTTCCAATATACAAGGAGCTGTTCGGACAGTTTGCTCTGCTTGCGCTCTTGGCCTTGTTGATGGAACTGATGTTGAACTGGTTTGTAATCAGGCGTCTGCCATAAAGAAGGAGGGGAGGATATGATACATTTTGCACAAGCTCAGTTTTTATTGCTTCTTCTTCTGATTCCATTGTTCTTCGTCATTTTTGCGGTGAACCTCAAGCTCAGACGAAGGAGAATCAGAAAGTTTGGAGACGAGAATCTCGTTCGTCAGCTGATGCCGTCTTACGCCAAAGGCAAGGCCTGGGTCAGACTGTCATTGTTTTCTATAGCATTCTTCTTCTTTGTCATCGGACTTTCGCGACCTCAGATAGGTGCGAAGCTCAAGGAACATGAGACCAAGGGTGCAGAAATCATGATTGTGTTGGATGTCTCCAATTCAATGCTGGCTGAAGACTACTCTCCGAATCGTCTGGAGAGAGCCAAACTTGCAATTTCAAGATTGGTGGACAAACTGCGTGATGACCGAATAGGACTGATTGTCTTTGCCGGAAATTCCTTCGTTCAGTTGCCGATCACGACAGACTACGTTTCGGCGAAGATGTTCCTTAATTCGATATCCACAGAGTCTGTTCCTGTGCAGGGAACTGCGATCGGAGATGCCATCAACACTGCAATGAGAAGCTTCAGCGCCCAGAGCGAAAAGAGCAGGGCAGTGATTGTCATTACAGATGGAGAGAATCACGAGGATGATCCGGTTGCTGCAGCAAAGCAGGCTGCTGAACTTGGCGTCCGTGTTTTCACCATCGGTGTCGGATCTCCTGAGGGTAAGCCGATTCCAATGGATGGCGAACTGTTGAAGGACAAGGAGGGAAATATCGTGGTTACAAGGCTGGATGAGTCTGTGCTTCAGCAGGTTGCTTATGCAGGTAATGGCGTCTATGTGCGTGCTGGAAACAGCGAGTTCGGATTGAACCCGATTATCGAAGACATCAGGAAGATGGAGGATGAGAAGTATAGCTCAATCGTTTTTGAAGAATATGACGAGCAGTTCATGTACTTCCTTGCGATAGCGCTTTTCTTCTTTGTGGTGGAGATGCTGGTGGGTGACCGCCGATCGAAACGACATCTGTTTAATCGTTAGTGAGGCAATTGATCAGAAAATGAAACGATATATATACATAATGGTATCCCTGATGTGTCTGTCGCTGCAGGTTGCGCAGGCGCAGGTGGACAAGCATGATGTGCGCAAGGGAAACAGAGACTTCAAGAAGGAGGATTATCGCGAAGCGGATATTGATTACAGGAAGGCTCTGGTGAAGGATTCAACATCTGTGGTGGCAAATTATAATCTTGCGAATACATTGTATCGCCAGGGTGATATGGAGCAGGCTAAGAAAATGTTGGACAGGGTCAAGGAATCAGCACCAGCGACAGAAGGAGCGGCTGATTACTATTTCAATCTTGGTGATGTCTCGATAGGGCTGCAGGACTGGCAAGGGGCAGTGGATGCTCTTGAGCAATCCCTTTTGAGAAATCCGGGAGATCTTCAGGCAAAGGAGAATTATATCTATGCAAAGAAGAAACTTCAGGAGCAGCAGAATCAGCAGCAGAATCAGGATCAGAATGATCAGAATCAGAACGGTCAGAACAAGAATGATCAGAATGAAGAGAAGAAGGAGCAGAAGGATGACAAGAAGGATGATGATAAGCAGAATGACCAGCAGAATGATCAGCAGGACCAGAATGATCAGAATCAGGATCAGCAGAAGAAGCAGCAGTCGCAGGGCGAGCCACCAAAGATAACACCGCAGGCTGCACAGCAGATGCTCCAGGCTATTCAGGCAAAGGAGAAGGAAACACAGGAGAAGGTGAACAAGGAAAAGGCGGAGGCCTTGAAAGGACGACAGAAAGATAAGAACTGGTAGGATTTATATATACGATGAAGAAGATATTTTTGACATTATTATCAGCATTGACAGCATTCGTTGCGTTTGCCCAGACCTCAATCAAGGTCGAGGCTCCTAATGTCGTGGCAACCGACGAGCAGTTCAATGTGACTTTCATTATAGAGGGAGAGAACAGTCCGACTGACTTTGCATGGACATCAAGTGATGATTTCCAGATTCAGTGGGGACCTCAGCAGGGCAAGTCCACCAGCATCCAGATTGTGAACGGACAAAGAAGCAAGAGTGTTCAGAACACGTATACTTACGTGCTCAGACCAGTCAAAGCTGGACGTTTTACTCTTCCTGTCGCTACGGCAAAGGTCAAGGGTAAGACCATTTCATCCGAAACAGCAACAGTTGAGGTTGTGGCAGCTGGAACATCTTCAGGCAATCAGTCTGCAACAAGGCCTTCTGGCGGTCAGTCTTATCCGCGACAGCAGACTGCTGCAGTCCAGGATTCTGATATATTCCTTTCATTGACTTTGGACCGCACCAGTGTGGTTGTAGGAGAGCCGATAATCGCGACACTCAAATTATACCAGAGAGTCAATATAGCCGGATTTGAGAATGTGTCCTTCCCGACATTCAACGGTTTCTGGAGTCAGGAGATAGAGGCACCTACCAATATCGAATTCGCTCGTGAGGTGCATGATGGACAGATTTACAATGCTGCTCTTCTGAGAAAGTTTGTCATTGTTCCTCAGCAGCAGGGAAAGGTGACCATCAATCCTGCCGAGCTGACATGTCTGGTGAATATCAGAGTGTCTAATGGCGGAACCAGCATATTCGACGGCTTCTTCGATGACTATCGTACAGTAAGGAAGAAGGTTGCCTCCCAGCCACTTACAGTAACGGTCAATCCGCTTCCTGCGGGTGCTCCAGCTTCTTTTGCTGGTGGTGTGGGCAAGTTCAATATCTCTGCAAAGGTCAGCAAGGATACCCTCAAGACTCATGAGGCAGCATCGCTGATTCTGACTGTTTCAGGTCGTGGAAACATATCTCTTCTTGAGACTCCGAAGGTGACTTTCCCTCTTGATATGGAGGTGTATGACACCAAGATATCTGACAAGATCGACAAGTCAGGACTCTCAGGCAGCAGAACTTATGAATATCCGTTCATTCCACGAAGCTACGGTGATTTTGAAATAGAGCCGATCAAATACTCATATTACGATGTGAATCAGCAGAAATATGTGACTCTCGAGACTCAGCCGATCATGTTGACTGTTCTCAGGGGTGAGGACGCTGATGTTTCTGGCGGAAAGGTCGTTTCCGGTGCTCTTCCAAAGGATGTAAAGAACCTGGCAAGTGATATCCGTTTCATCAATGTAAAGGATTCTGAACTCGTGCCTCAGGGCAGATTCCTTGTTGGCTCGGCGCTGTTCTGGATTTTGACAGTTGTGCTCCTGGTGCTTGCTGTGATACTTTGGGCAGCACTTCGTCATCTTGCGGCCAGAAGGGCTGATGTAGTTGGTACGAAGAATCGTAAGGCGACAAAGATGGCGATGAAGCGTCTTCAGTTGGCGAACACATTCCTGAAGCAGAATCTTTATACTGCATTCTATGAGGAACTGCATAAGGCTCTGCTCGGTTTCATCTCTGATAAGCTGAATATCCCGTCTGCAGAACTCTCTCGTGACAGGATTACTGAAGCATTGACCGAGGGTGGAGTAGCACAGTCGGTGGTGGAGACATTCATCGGCCTGCTCGATGCATGTGAATATGCACGATACTCTCCAGCTACAGGCAACGAGGCGATGACCGCCCATTACACCTCAGCATTGGATGTCATATCGTCAATTGATTCGGACATGAAGACACGTAAGAATACATCAAAAGCAGTTCTTCCTATGCTCATCCTGCTTCTGCTTCCGTTTGCAGCAGATGCTTCGGATGTGTATGTGGACTCTCTTTGGACCACTGCCAATCAGGCATACATGGAGGGACGTTGGGCAGATGCTGTGGCAGACTATGAGATGATTTCTGGTATGGGCCTTGAGTCGGCTGCTCTTTACTGCAACACCGGAGACGCTTACTTCAAGGATGGAAATATACCGATGGCGATTCTTTACTATGAGCGCGCCCTCAAGCTTGACCCATCCTACGAGGATGCTAGATACAATCTCGAACTGCTGAACAATATCATCCAGGACAGAATCGATCCTGTGCCGGATTTCATCCTTAAGGTATGGGCAAAGGATATATGCTATGTAATGGATTCTGATGCCTGGGCTGTATGCTTCCTGGTACTTCTTGCCTTGACGCTGGCGCTTGCACTGCTTTTCATTCTTGGTGCAACTGCTGCCGGAAGACGTACAGGATTCTTTACCGGAATCGTGACCTTGCTTCTGGCAATTGCCAGCCTCAGCTTCTCGCTCTGGCAGAAGAATGATTATATGAGTGCTGATGATGCAATCGTCATGCGCCCTGTGACTTCTGTAAAGAGTTCTCCTTCAGCAGAAGCTTCGACCGATCTGTTCATTCTTCACGAAGGAACCAAGGTGAGGATATTGGATACAGTCGGAAACTGGAACAATATTGAACTTGCGGACGGTCGTCAGGGATGGATTCTTTCCAAGGATATAGAAATCATATAGTAGAAACACATAAAACTGATAACCTATGAATATCAAACGATTGACACTGACATTTTTCGCTGTGTTCGCTGCATGCGTATCAGCGGATGCAGCCAAGACAACCGAACTTCCTGATTGGCAGAATCCTCAGGTAATCCAGAGGAACCGTATTCCGATGTCTTCATATTTCGAGACAGATGGACTCAAGCTCTCTCTGAACGGCACGTGGGATTTCTGCTGGTACGAGAGCATTGATGCGCGTGCAAGGGATTTCTATGCATTGGACTTTGATGCTTCCGGATGGGATACTATGCCTGTTCCAGGTCTGTGGGAACTTAATGGCTATGGTCATCCTGTATATAAGAATGTAGGCTGGGCTTGGAGTGGTCATTATGCAAATAACCCTCCGTTCCCTGCGGATTGGCATAATTATGCAGGTCAGTATCGTCGCACTTTCACTATTGATGAGAATTGGAAGGGCAAGGATATATTCCTTCATATAGGTTCTGCGACATCCAATGTGCGTGTGTGGGTAAATGGTAAGGAGGTTGGATATAGTGAGGACAGTAAGCTTGAGGCTCGCTTCGAAATCACCAAGTTTGTAAAGCCTGGCGAGAACCTGATTGCGCTTGAAATCTTCAGATGGTGTGACGGAACCTACCTTGAGGACCAGGATTTCTGGAGACTGACTGGTCTTGCAAGGGATGTATATGTATATTCCCGTGAAAAGAACAGAATTGAGGATATCAAGGTAAATGCATCAGCTTCAGGTGAGGCTGTTGTCAGGGTTGAGGTAAGCAGACCTGTGACTTCTGTCGCTTTTGAGGTGTATGATCCGTTCGGACAGAAGGTGGCTGTGGAAAATGAGTCTGCATCTCCTCAGTTGGAACGTACGGAGCGTGGAAATACTCTGTTTACTTACAATTTTACTGTTCCTCAGGTCAAGCAGTGGTCTGCAGAGGAGCCTTGGTTATACAATCTTGAACTTACTGCTTACGACAAGAAGGGAAAGACTGAGAAGACAAGTCTTGAGATCGGTTTCAGAGATGTGTGTATCGAGGGCTCTAACCTCAAGGTCAATGGCAAGCCTGTGCTTATCAAGGGCGTGAACAGACATGAGATGAATCCGTATAAGGGATATGTGGTTTCGGAGGAGGATATGATCCGTGATATCCAGATCATGAAGCAGCTAAATATCAATTCGGTCAGAACCTGCCATTATCCTAACGATCCGCTCTGGTATTCGCTCTGTGACCGCTATGGTCTTTATGTCATGGATGAGGCCAACGTGGAGTCTCATGGAATGGGATATGGCAAGGAGTCCCTCGCAAATGATCCTACTTTCGAACTTGCTCACATCGAGAGAGCTACGAGAATGGTTCAGCGCGACTATAATCATCCTTCTGTGATCATGTGGAGTCTTGGAAACGAGGCTGGTTACGGACCTAATTTCGTGAAGTCTTATGAGGCTGTCAAGGCCATCGATCCGCTCCGTCCGGTTCATTATGAGCGTGCTGAGGGTGCTCCGCATACCGACGTGATCTCAATCATGTACAGCGACCCTGCATGGTGTGAGAGATATTCACTTTCTGAGCACGAGAGACCTTTGATTCTTTGTGAATATGCCCACGCTATGGGTAACTCGTTGGGTGGACTCAAGGAATATTGGGATCTTATCAGAAAGTATCCTAAGTTCCAAGGCGCATATATCTGGGATTTTGTGGATCAGGCTCTTTACTGGCAGGTGGATCCTGAAAAATATGGAACTGACCATGTCTTTGTGTACGGTGGTGACTTCAATGACTATGATCCGTCAGATAACTCGTTCTGCTGCAACGGTGTGATTGCCGCAGACAGAACTCTTCATCCTCATGCATACGAGGTAGCATATCAGTATCGTAATATTCACACTTCTCCTGCTGAAGCATGGAGCAAGGTGAATGTCTATAATGAGAACTTCTTCATCGATCTTTCCCGCTATATCTTGGAGTGGGATGTCGAGGTGAATGGCCGCAAGGCTCTTTCTGGAGTTCAGAACTGTCCTTCAGTTGCCCCTCAACAGATTGAGTCTGTAGAACTTGGATTCACTCATGACGACATAGCATCTGCAGTCGGTATGGCTGATCTTCTGGGAAGTGATGTCTATCTTAATGTAAGATATGTCCTCAAGCGTGCTGACAGCCTTCTTCCGGCAGGTTCTGTGGTCGCTTACGACCAGATTTGTCTCAATGAGGCCGACCTTCCTGTGTTCAGGAACAGGTCTGGTGCTCCTGAATATGTTGCAGAGGGCAACAGACATGTCTTCTCCGGCCTTATGTCTTTTGAGGGAACAAGAGCGGACCGAGTCGCTCCTTGGTCTGCAGAATTCGATGCAGAAACAGGTGCGATGGTAAGCTATACCATGGGTGGAAAGGAGATGCTCAAGGCTCCTTTGATGCCGTCTGTTACTCGTGCATGCACGGAGAATGATCTCGGTGCCGGATTTGATAAACGAATATTCGCCATGTGGCATTTCCCTGAGTTCAAGGTTGCAGATTTTGCTGTGGAGGCCGCTGAGGATTGCTATAAGCTGACAGTGTCATATGCTCCTGTTCAGGATGTGGCATCGGTCAATATAGAATATAAGATTTACGCAGACGGAACTGTTGCAGGTGTCGAGTCGCTTGTGGATGCCGGCAAGCTGAATCCTGAAAATATTCCGTTCCTTCCAAGATTCGGAATGCAGATGGCCATGGGTGGTGAATACTCTACATTCGAGTTCTTTGGTCTTGGACCTCATGAGAACTATATCGACAGAGCGACTTCAGCCCTTGTCGGCCATTACACTCAGAGGGTTGAGGATCAGTATCATTATGGATATGTGCGTCCTCAGGAGTCAGGAACCAAGACCCAGTTGAGGTGGATGAAGGTGCTTGATGACAACGGCGCCGGTTTTGAAATCACATCTGATGTTAAGTTCTCAGCCTCTGCACTTCCTTTCAGCACAGAAGAAATGGATGTCCGCTATCAGAACAACAATCAGGCTCACTCATTGGAACTCAAGCCTCTTGCTCATGAGTCTCAGCGCTCGCTTGGCAAGACTCATATTCATTTTGATCTTGCTCAGCAGGGTCTTGGCTGTATCAATTCATGGGGCGCATGGCCGCTTGAGCAGTATCTTATTGATGCTCAGCCGATGACTTTCAACTTCGTCATCCGACCTGTCGGTAACTAAAAGATATATATTACAGAACAAGGGCACCTTTGCGGGTGCCCTTGTTTCGTTTATGTGAATGATGGTTAATATCTGTTAAGCGGCATGCCGTTGGTCTTCATGCGAACCTGCTTTCTGACGTTTGCAAGAACCTCCTCATATGCCTCGCGGCCTTCCTCTGTCTTGCCTGCGATAAGGTCAAGGTTCTGGGATGCTGCTGTGAGTACAGTGTCGATGAGGTTCACGATGAACTCCATATCTTTCTCGACAAAACCACGTGAAGTGATTGCCGGTGTACCCACGCGGACACCTGATGTCTGGAATGGTGAGCGTGAGTCGAAAGGAACCATGTTCTTGTTCACTGTGATGTCAGCCTTTCCGAGTTCCTTCTCTGCCACCTTACCTGTGAGTTCAGGGAACTTGGTGCGGAGGTCGATGAGCATGAGGTGGTTGTCAGTTCCGCCTGAAACCAGCTTATATCCTCTGTTTACGAAGGCTTCTGCCATTGCCTGTGCGTTGGAGATAACCTGCTTCTGGTAGTCCTTGTACTCTGGCTGGAGTGCCTCATAGAATGAGACAGCCTTTGCTGCAATGCAATGCTCGAGCGGACCGCCCTGAACGCCAGGGAATACGCTTGAGTTGAGGATCTGTGACATCTTCTTCACCACGCCCTTTGGTGTTGTGAGACCCCATGGGTTGTCGAAGTCCTTGCCCATCAATATGATACCGCCACGTGGACCACGGAGGGTCTTGTGGGTTGTCGAAGTCACGATATGTGCATATTTCACAGGATTGCTGAGGAGACCTGCTGCGATGAGACCTGCAGTGTGAGCCATGTCGATCCAGAGGATAGCGCCAACCTTGTCCGCGATCTCGCGCATGCGTGCATAATCCCACTCGCGTGAGTATGCTGATGCTCCGCCGATGATGAGCTTTGGCTTGTGCTCCAGTGCGGTCTTCTCCATCTGATCATAGTCGATCATTCCGGTCGATTCCTTGAGACCGTAAGCGACAGCATTATAGAGGATACCTGACATGTTTACAGGTGAACCATGTGTGAGGTGACCTCCGTGTGCAAGGTCGAGACCCATGAATGTCTCGCCTGGCTTGATGCATGACATCATCACTGCCATGTTAGCCTGCGCTCCTGAGTGTGGCTGCACGTTGGCATACTCAGCCTCAAAGAGTTCGCAAAGGCGGTCTATTGCAAGCTGCTCGATCTGGTCCACTACTTCGCATCCACCGTAGTATCTTGCTCCTGGATATCCCTCGGCATATTTGTTTGTGCAGATTGATCCAAGTGCCTGAAGCACCTGTTCGCTGACATAGTTTTCTGAGGCGATGAGCTCGATGCCCGATGTCTGTCTGTCCTCTTCCTTTTTGATCAGATTGAAAATCTGAAGATCCTGTTTCATAGATAGTTTTATTTTTAAGCAATTACAAATTTAAACATTTTTTGTTTTTATATTACCTTTGTGACCACATTTTCAAAGAAAAGCAGGTGACATGCAGAATAGAAAACTTTTGAATATCGAACTTGGCCGCGTGTCTGCGGCTGAATATAAGGAACTTCCTGAGACAGGACTTGTCGTGGTGTTGGACAATATCCGAAGCGCTCACAATGTCGGCTCAGCGTTTCGAACAGCTGATTCTTTCAAGATCGACAAGGTCTGGCTCTGTGGAATCTGCGCCGTGCCGCCGTCTGCCGAGATTCATAAGTCTGCTTTAGGAGCAGAGGATAGCGTGGAGTGGGAGCATGTCAAGGATACAATGGATGCTGTCAGCAGGCTAAAGGCAGACGGATACACCATTGTGAGTGCCGAGCAGACAGCGCAGTCGGTGATGTTGGACAGATTTGTTCCGGAAAAAGGTCGCAAGTATGCTATAGTGTTTGGTAACGAAGTCTCTGGTGTCTCTCAGGAAGTAGTTGATGCATCTGATTTTTCACTTGAGATTCCACAATATGGAACAAAGCACTCGTTGAATGTTTCTGTGTCAGTCGGCGTTATTCTTTGGCATTTCCGTCTTGCTTTATAGAATTAATGGTATATATGTCTAAATTCATTTGATATGAAACGAATTATTTGCACTCTGGCAGCAGCATTTGCCTTATTATCTTGCTCTCAGAAAGCTCAGGTGACGCTTTTCCCTACTTCAGATTTTGACACCGTGGTCGATGGTAAGAAAGTGTCCCTATATACACTCAAGAATGCTGACCTGACAATGCAGGTGACTGATTTTGGTGCCCGTGTCGTGTCTCTCTGGACTCCTGACAGGAAAGGAAATATGGAGGATATTGTGCTGGGTTATAATAATATAGATAGGTATATTGATAATCCTGGAGAGCGCTTTCTTGGGGCTGTGGTAGGTCCTTATGCCAATCGTATTGCTGGGGGAACATACTCGATTGGCGAGCAGGTATATAACTTTCCCCAGAATAATAATGGCCAGACGTTGCATGGGGGACTGAAAGGACTTGATATGATTGTCTGGGATGTTCTGGAGGTTAATGACAGCACTATAGTGTTTTCGTGTACACATGCAGATGGTCAGGAGGGAATGCCTGGAAATCTGGGTATCCTGATGACTTATAGTTTGACATCTGAGAATGAATTCAAGGTGGAATATCTGGCGCAGACAGACAAGCCGACACATGTGAATCTTTCGCACCATTCGTTCTTCAACCTGAAGGGAGAGGGAAATGGAACAATCAATGACCATATATTGTATATTAATGCATCCAAGACTACACCTGTGAATCAGGTGCTTATACCGTCGGGTGAAATTGCAGATGTGGAGGGTACTCCGTTCGATTTTCGTGAGCCTAAGGCTGTTGAGGCGGATCTTTATGTTGAGGATGAGCAGCTTGTCAATGGTGCAGGATATGACCATAACTGGATTTTGGATAGAAAGACTTTGAATCAACTGGAGATAGCGGCATCAGTCTATGAAAAGAACTCTGGAAGATATATGGAAGTGTGGACAGATCAGCCGGCCATTCAATTTTATGGGGGTAATTTCTTTGATGGCACGACGACAGGAAAATATGGCAGGACGCTTGACTACCGCGAGTCATTTGCTCTTGAGACTCAGAAATATCCGGATTCGCCGAATCATCCACATTTTCCATCAACACTTTTGAAGCCGGGAGAGAACTATTCGCACACCTGCGTATATCGCTTTAAGGTGATCAGATAGTGACAAAATGTCAGTGCGTTTTGACTGGCATTCTGTTTGTTTTTACTAATATTGTAAATGATTACGTCATCGCGGATGTGGTGACGGGTGTTACAGTGATAAATTTATAAAACGAAAATATTATGATCAGACCACTAGCAGACAGGGTTGTCATTGAGCCGAAGGCGGCCGAGACCCAGACAGCATCAGGACTTTATATTCCTGACACAGCAAAGGAGAAACCACAGCAGGGTATTATCGTGGCGGTAGGCCCGGGCAAGAAGGATGAGCCGATGGAGGTTAAGGTCGGTGACCTTGTCATCTATGGAAAATATGCTGGCACTGATGTGTCTGTCGAGGGAAAGGACTACCTCATCATGAAGCAGTCTGATATTCTCGCTATCCTCTAATAATTTAATACATCCCTTGGTTGGGATATAAAATGGAATTTTATGGCAAAAGATATCAAATTCAATATGGATGCGCGCGCCAGAATGAAGGAAGGCGCAGACGCACTTGCAGATGCAGTGAAGGTGACACTCGGTCCTAAGGGTCGTAATGTGGTGATCGCCAAGAAGTTCGGCGCTCCTCATGTGACTAAGGACGGTGTGACTGTGGCTAAGGAGATTCAGCTTGAGGACCAGTTTGCAGATATGGGTGCTCAGATGGTAAAGGAGGTTGCTTCCAAGACCAATGACCAGGCCGGTGATGGTACAACCACTGCAACTGTTCTTGCTCAGGCAATCATCAATGTGGGCTTGAAGAACGTTACGGCAGGTGCAAACCCAATGGACCTCAAGAGAGGTATTGACAAGGCTGTTGCTGCAGTTGTCGAGAACCTTCGTGAGCAGAGCCAGGAAGTCGGTGAGGATTATGCTAAGATTGAGCAGGTCGGAACAATCTCTGCAAACAATGACAACTACATCGGAAAGCTCATCGCTGACGCTATGTCAAAGGTAAAGAAGGATGGTGTTATCACTGTTGAGGAGGCAAAGGGTACAGAGACTGAGGTGAAGGTTGTTGAGGGTATGCAGTTCGACAGAGGATATATATCTCCATACTTCATGACAAACGGCGACAAGATGGAGGCAGTACTTGAGGCTCCATATGTCCTTCTTACTGATAAGAAGGTTTCTACTATGAAGGATCTTCTTCCAATCCTTGAGTCTATCGCACGCGAGGGCAAGTCACTTCTGATCATCGCTGAGGATGTGGATGGTGAGGCGCTCACTACACTTGTTGTGAACAAGCTCCGCGGTACACTCAAGATTGCTGCTGTGAAGGCTCCTGGTTTCGGTGACCGTCGTAAGGAGATGCTTCAGGATATCGCAATCCTCACAGGTGGTATGGTTATCTCTGAGGAAAGAGGCTTTACTCTTGAGAACGCAACTCTCGATATGCTCGGAAAAGCTGAGAAGGTGGTTGTAACAAAGGACAACACAACAGTTGTGAATGGTGCCGGTGACGCTGCTGCAATTCAGGAGCGTGCAGACCTTATCCGTAAGCAGATAGAGACAACAACTTCAGACTATGACCGCGAGAAGCTTCAGGAGCGTCTTGGCAAGCTCGCAGGTGGTGTTGCAGTTCTTTATGTCGGTGCTGCGACTGAGGTTGAGATGAAGGAGAAGAAGGACCGCGTGGAGGATGCGCTCAGCGCAACTCGTGCTGCAGTTGAGGAAGGTATCGTTCCAGGTGGTGGAGTTGCATATATCCGCGCAGCTCAGGCACTCGCTGGCCTCAAGGGTGTGAACGATGACGAAACTACAGGTATCAATATCGTTGCACGCGCAATCGAGGAGCCTCTCCGTCAGATCGCTGCAAACGCTGGTGTTGAGGGTAGCGTGATCATCAACAAGATCCGTGAGGGTGCAGGCGACTTCGGTTACAATGCACGTACAGATGAATATGTTAACATGTTTGAGGCTGGTGTCATCGACCCTACCAAGGTATCACGCGTTGCTCTCGAGAACGCTGCTTCAGTAGCTGGTATGTTCCTCACAACAGAATGCGCAATCGCTGATATCCCAGAGCCGGCAGCTGCTCCTGCAATGCCTGCAGGCGGTATGGGTGGCATGATGTAATCGCAGTACCCATCAAAATATAGTACCTCCGGTCAATTTTGTGAGATTTTGACCGGAGGTGTTTTTTGGGGTGGCTAATCTGTAACCCCATCAAGGAGGTCAGGATTCTGGTCCTGGACCGGAAGGAGACCTCCGGAATTGTCCACGATGCCCAGGTTGGTGTTGAGTTCGCTGGATGTGAAGCGCATCAGCCACCATGGGTCGTTTGCAGTCATGTTGAAGCGGAAGGCAGCAGGAACGTTGCTCTCAACTCCGCCATGGAATCGGACAAGAGGCTTGTTCAAGCGGCGGGTGTCTGTGTTGGAGAAACCCTCTCCCCAAAGCTCTACTCGGCGCTGGAACCAGATTTCATCTTCAAGAGTCCTTCCTCCGGCTGCAACAGAATAGCTCGGGTCGCGATAGTTTTGAACGAAATTCTCTAGCAACTGTTTTCCGGCAGCAGTCTGTCCGCTCTTGACAAGGCCCTCTGCCTGAATCAGAATCATCTCCTCCGCCCTCATGAAAGGCCAGTCCTCATCGTTGTTGGTGCCTCCGGTCGTGAACATGCCGAACTTGACATTGGTATATGGGAGGAACGGCAGCTTGATGTTGTCAATTTCCAGTCCAGCCACTGCATTGCCACTCACTCCATCCCATGTAACAGAACTTAAAAGCGGTGACTCAAGCGAAGAGTTTACCCACCAGCCCTTGCGGATATCCGTTGAAGGAATAGCATCATAAAGCAGACTGTTGCAGCAGGCATATACCTGACAAGCTGGCGAGTATCCGTCTCCCGAAAACGATCTGAGCCATGCGCTGGAAGTTGCATACGGGTTCTGGAGAGCCACATCGGACTGCATGTCATATCCCCAGATCCAATTATGCTCCTTGATGTTATACAAGAACGGAACAGAAACCTCGGACAATGAAGCTGGAGTATATCCCTCTACAGCCTTGGCTGCATCTGCGGCAGCCTGAGCCCATTGCTCCATATTAAGATACGCACGCGCGCGTAGGCCATAAGCCACCTGCTGGTCAATTCTGGACTTGTCAGGTCTTACATATCCCTCAAGGTTCTCAATCGCATAAGTGAGGTCAGAGACAATAAGGTCATACACCTGTGCAACTGTAGCGCGGGGATTGTTGGTGAAATTTTCGGTGGTTTCTGTCACGATCGGTACACAAGGAAGTCCTGCGCCGCCTGCAGCATATCCGAATTGGAAATATGGTGCAAGATTCAGATAGGAGAACGCTCTGATTGCACGTGCCTGAGCAATCTTATAAATGGCCTCCTGGTCGTCAGTGTCTGCCGGGTATGAAGTTATGACTTCATTTGCTGCGGCGATTTCATTGTATGGAGCAGCATATCTGACATATGGGTTTGCATAGTCTGCATTGCGGGATGTCAGGGCTCCGCAGACAGAAAACCAGTTGTATCCGCTGTTGGCCAATACCATGTCTGCTGCCTCGATATCACTTGAGAAGCAGATCATAAGGAATCCCCAGTCGTCCGGACGTCCTCGTCCGAAAACACTTTCAGGTGCTCCGAGTTTTGTGTACATTCCGTTGAAGGCGGCATTGACTCGTGACGGTACTGCCTGGTTGGTCTGAAGAACCTGTGAAGTGAGGGCGGATCCTCCCTGAGGAGCGAGCTCGTCCATCTGCGAGCAGGATGCTGCCAGAAGAGCCGCAGCTACGATATATATATACTTTTTCATTTTATAGTCTTTTAATGATTTGACAAAGTAGTTCGGATTTCAGGGTTATGTCAGAACGTCAGTGTGATACCTCCGGCAACGGTACGCATCGCAGAGTATGAACCGCTGTTGAGGCCGGAACCGGAAGTGAGTGAGCCTAGTCCCATCGAGTAGCGTGGATCAACTCCCTTGCGGGCAGAAAGCACAGCGAGATTGTCTCCTGCAACATAGATTCTCACTCCGGCAATCTTGGCCTTCGACAAAAGTGTGGCTGGAAGAGAATATCCGATGGTTACGTTGTTTACACTCAGGTAGTTCGAGCTGATGAGATAATTATCCACGGCAGTCTGTCCTACACTTGTGTCTCCATCAAGGCGAGGTATGTCGGTGTTCGGATTCTCAGGAGTCCATGATTTCAGTACGTCGGAATGCCATGCTGTACCGACACCTGAGGATGTGTGCATGAGTGCCTGATATGTGCCGTCATAATACTTGCCGCCGAGCTGGAATGAGAACTGAGCAGAGATGTCCAGTCCATAAAGATTCAATGTTGTTCCAAATCCGCCATACAGACGAGGAAGCACAGATCCGATTTCGTACTGGTCGGATTCGGTGAATACTTCAGTGACTTCGTCTTCTCCACTCCAGTTGCCGCTTTCGTCATATACCTTCTTATACCACTGTGCCTTTCCTGTTTCAGGATTCACTCCTGCGAATCTGTGCATATAGGCCTCATAAAGCGAACCTCCTACCTTATATATATAGTTGCTTCCCTTGATGCCTTCATCTGAGACGCTGCTGTCGAGAGAAAGGATTTCATTCCTGTAGTGACTCATGTTCACGTTCCAGGTCCATTGTACGTCACGGGTACTGATAAAGAAACCTCCTAAGGCAACCTCAAAGCCTTCGTTGAGTATTGAACCTACATTCACAGGATAAAAACCTGTAGGATTTCCTGATGAAAGAGGAACATCCTTGCTGTAGAGAAGATCTACAGTCTTGCGTGAGAAGAACTCAAATCCACCGTTGAGGTATCCTCCGAAAAGTTCGAAGTCAAATCCTGCATTGATCGAGTGCGAAGACTCCCAGGTAAGTTCCTCGTTACCCTTGTATGCCAGTTCAAGTGAATATTCACCAGTGGATTCATTGTAGGTGTGGGTGTAATTGTCAGAATATGGATAGTATCTGCGGGCATATCCGGAAGAAGGGTAGAGGTTGTCATTACCCTGCACGCCATAGCTTGCCTTGATCTTGAGCATATCCACCCAATATGCTCCGCTCATGAAGTCCTCCTTGCTGATCAGCCATGCTGCTCCCACGCTGCCGAAGTCTCCCCAACGATGTCCTGGGGCAAAACGTGAAGATCCGTCACGACGATATGAGCCGCTGAGGAAATATCGGCCGTCATAATCGTATTGAATTCTACCGAGGAAGCCCTGGGTTATGTAGTCGGCTGTATATGATGAAGTCTTTTTCGACTTTGTTCCGTCTGCATTCCCGAGTTCTCCGACATAAGGATTATAGAGATGGTCATTCTCTCCCTCAAGGAACTGCTCCTTCATCTTATATAGTTCATATCCGGCAAGAATACCGAAATTATGCCTGCTTCCGCCGAAGTCGGTCTTGTATTCTGCAAGATATTGTGTGTTCACTGCAAAATATCTGCTGCTGCTTACGTATGCAAGTCCGTCGGTGGCGCTCTGAGAGCCGAACTGGCTGTAAAGGGCATTGTATCGCGAGTTCTCGTTGGTCAGTCCGACGTTGGCTGTGAGTGTCAATCCTGCAACCGGAGTGAGGATTGCTCCCCATTTGCCTGTGATGACGTCTGCGTAGGTCTGCTTCTGGTTGACCTCGTTGTCTCTGACGGCATTGCCCACAAACGCAGGTCTGATGAATCCGGTCTGGTTTGCATCATAGACTGTGCGTCCATCTTCTGTCATGATCTGTCCGGAAGCGTCGCGTACATAAAGTGGATATATCGGCGCCATCATGTTTGTGACGTAGAAAATGTTTCCTGAAGAACCATAGGAGTCGGAATATGATGCTGTCTGCGAGTCAGTGTGCGCGTAGCTCATGTTGGATACTATCTTCGCCCAAGGCTTGGCCTGATATTCTGCATTGATGCGGGTGGTATATCTCTCGAATCCCGAATTGTTTACGATACCGCCATCGTTGAGGAAACCTGCACTGCCATAATATTTGAGCTTTCCGGTTCCGCCGCTGACGGAGAGGTTGTACTCCTGACGGAAGGAATCATGAAATGCCTCCTTGTACCAGTTGTCAGGAAGATAATAATATGTGCCATCTGAATATCCGAGAGTCGCTTGTGGATTTAACTTGAAATCCTCGCCGATGAACTTCTCTCCGGCAGGTACGGTATATACCTGATATCCCAGACCGCCGTTGTTGGCGTCGAAAACATATGTGTCTGCATACTGATATGCTTCGGCTGGGGTTTTGTCAGCATAGATCTGAGAGTTGTACATCATTCTGTAGTGTGTCTCGTAGTAGAGTGCCGGATCGGAGATTACATCATACTGCTGGATGAGTCGTGAGTTGGATCCCCATTTGGCGTCCACTCTCACAACGGCGTCCGAACTTCCGGCTCTTTTGGTCGTGATCAGAACGACACCATTGGCTCCACGTGCGCCATAGATGGCGGAAGCTGCTGCATCCTTGAGAACTGACATGGATTCAACATCGCTTGGGTTGATGTCGGCAATGTTACCATCATACGGCATGCCGTCCACTATATATAAAGGTGCATTGCTGGCGCTCATGGAGCCGATTCCTCTGATGCGGATGGTGGCTCCTCCGGCTGCAGGGTCTCCTGATGAGGAAATTACCTGAACTCCGGGAGTGGTTCCGGCCAGGGCGCTGGTTACATTGGTAGTGACACGTGCCTCTATGGTCTCAGCCTTCACCATGGAAGCTGAGCCGGTGAAAGAACTTTTGGTCGCGGTTCCATAAGCTACCACGATGGTTTCGTCGAGATATTCGCTGTCAGGATCAAGCGACACGTTATGTGTTCCGCTTGATGAAACCAGTATTTCCTTGGTCTGATAGCCGATGGAAGAGAATACAAGCATCCCATCGTGTGGGACGGAAAGAGAGTAATGGCCTTCTGAATCGGTGCTCACTCCGATTGTGGTGCCGTCAAGATGAACGGAGGCAAAGGGGATTGGCTCTCCATTAGAAGAATCGGTGACATTGCCCGATACGGAGATGTTCTGTGCAAATGCCACAGAAGACATCAATACTGCAATCGAGATGCAGATCATTCGATGAATTGTCAGCATTTTTCGTGTTTTATTAAGTTCGTATCGGGCCGCAAGACACGTTTTGTGCCGAATATTACAATTTTGTTAAAATTTTGTAACTTTTTTGTGAAGTTATGTTTTTTGTGGAAAATTTGAAAATGGGTTATAAATCGTAAGTAAAAAGCTAGGATATTGCGAAAGAATAAAGTGAAAAATGATGATAGAGCTTTATATAAGGCAGATTTTACACTATTGCTAATTGTTTGTAGGGTATTGGAAATGTAAATTATGGTTTTTAAATTTGTATGCAAATGGTCCTATAAAGTCTGTAGGGGCCTTTTTTATTTCTCTGAAAGTGTAGTGTAAACACTGTTCAATATTTATGTTTAACTAAATTATCAACACTATGAAAAAGCGTTTATTGTTGATGATGACCATGCTCTTCATGAGTCTTGGTCTGGCGATGGCCCAGACGCTCACAGTGACTGGAACAGTTGTCGCCGAAAAAGATGGTAATCCTATAGCAGGAGCCTACGTATTGGTGAATGGAACCACTCTTGGTACCATTACTAATGAGTTCGGTGAATTCGGAATCAGAGAGGTTCCGGCAAGCGCTAAGGAAATCATCGTAACATTCCTTGGTATGACTACAGCTTCTGCGCCTGTACAGGCAGCTCCTGTAACTGTAGTTATGCAGGAGGATTTAAATTACCTCGATGACGTTGTAGTCGTTGCCTACGGTTCGGCTAAGCGTGAGGCTGTTACAGGATCAGTGACCTCAGTGAAGGGTGACGGTCTTGCTTCAACTCCTGTAACTTCTGTGGACAAGGCCCTCTCTGGTAAGCTTGCCGGTGTGCAGGTTACTGCTGCTTCAGGCCAGCCAGGTGCTCAGTCACAGATCCGTATCCGTGGTAACTCATCTATCAATGCCTCAAATGCACCTCTTTGGGTGGTTGATGGTATTCCGGTAGTTTCAGGCGGTACAGGTGAAATGACAAACACTTCAAGCGGTATCGCAACTATCAACCCTAACGATATCGAGTCTATCACTGTCCTTAAGGATGCTGCTGCAGCTGCCGTTTACGGTTCACGTGCTGCAAATGGTGTCATCCTCGTGACTACTAAGAGCGGTAAGGAAGGTAAGGCTCAGTTCGATGCACGCGCTAAGTATGGTGTGTCATGGCTTCAGAGCGACAGCGGTTTCCGTATGATGACTGGTTCAGAGCTCCTTGGCTACCAGCGTGATGCAATCATCAACGCAGGTCTTGATCCAGACGATCCTACAGGAAAATATTATCGTCCAATGAGCCTCCTCAATGGTGATACTTCAAGCTGGCTTGAGCACTTCACTCGCCCAGGTGAGCTTCAGGAATATGAAATCAGCGCAAGAGGTGGTAACGCAAAGGGTAAGTATTACTCTTCACTATCTTACCACAAGAATGATGGTGTATTCTACGGTATTGATTACTCTCGTTTCCAGGCGCGTGTAAACGCAGACTATAAACTCCTTAAGAACCTCGAGTCAGGTGTTCGCGTTAACGTTGCATATACAGAGCAGAATGACGTGCCAATGCAGTCGCTTTACTATTCAAACCCTGTTTTCGCAGGTATGACTCTCCTTCCTTGGATTCCTAAGTATGACGAGAATGGAAATCACAATGTTGATATTTCTACAAACTCTTATCAGAACCCACGTGCTACTGCAGAGTACGATCAGCAGTGGTCTAAGTCATACAAGTTCAACGGAACAATGTTCCTCAGATGGGAACCAGTAAAGAACCTCGTTGTTGAGACAAGAAACTCAGCTGAGGCAGCTTTCACAAATGACAGAAGATACTGGAGCCCGCTTTCACGCGGTAGTGCTTCTGATCCTACACTTCAGGTTATCAATAGCCAGTATACTAACCTGACTACTTCTAACACAATCAATTATGCAAATGTATTTGGCGGTTATCACTCAATGAGAGTACTCCTCGGTCAGGAGGCAACTGCTTACAAATACCAGTATTCATACATCTATGCTCCTAAGGTTGATGAGCAGATGCCATATCCTAATACAGCACCTCAGGATCAGGTAGAGGCTGAGATGGGATTCAGCAACGATAGCATGCTTTCGTTCTTCGGTATCGCTGACTACAACTACGATAACAAGTACTTCGTTCAGGCTACAGTTCGTGAGGACGGTTCTTCACTCTTCGGTGCAAAGAACAAGTGGGGTCTTTTCTGGTCCGCTTCTGCTTCTTGGAACCTTACAAACGAGAAATGGATGTCTGGTACAGGTTCATGGCTTGACCTTCTCAAGATTCGTGCAAGCTACGGTGTTAACGGTAACAATGGTATCAGCCCATATCAGGCATACGGTGTTTACTCAACAACTCAGTACAACGGTACAGTAGGTATGCTTCCTGCTCAGCCAGCTAACGACTACCTTTCATGGGAGAAGAACAAGACTTGGAACGTAGGTCTCGACTTCGGTTTCTTTGGAAACAGACTTAGAGGTAATGTAGATGTTTACGACCGTCTTACTGATGATATGCTCCTCAGTGTCAAGGTTCCTCAGACAACAGGTTTCAGCTCAAACTTCATGAATGCCGGTTCTATGAAGAACTCAGGAGTTGAGCTCCAGCTCGATGGTGATCTCATTTCAACTCAGGACTTCGTCTGGACACTCGGATTCAACATCGCTCACAACAAGACTGAAATCCTTGACCTCGCTGTAGATCCAGATGAGAATGGTCTTGAGAAGATTGAATCAGGTAGCTTCATGCACTATGTAGTAGGCCGCTCGATGTACAGCTTCTACCTTCCTGACTACTACGGAGTAAACCCTGCAAACGGTGAGGCTCTCTGGGTAACTGAGGATGGCAGCCTTTCAAACAACTACGCAGACGCAAGAAAGTACTATGCTGGTTCTCCAGAGCCTAAGCTCCTCGGTGGTTTCAATACAACACTCGCATGGAAGGGTCTTTCACTCAGCGCATTCTTCGAGTACAAGATCGGTAACTATGTATGTATCCTCAATGAGCACAGCTACCTTAACTCAGACGGTGGTCAGATGAACATGAATCAGATGGCTTCATCACTCAACTACTGGAAGCAGCCAGGTGATACAGGATGTAATCCTAAGCCAATCGCAGGTAATGCTACAAACTCAGCTACTGCACTTAGCGACAGATGGCTTGAGAGAGGTGACTACCTCCGTATCAAGGATGTAACCCTTTCTTATTCTCTTCCAAAGGTGGCACTTGATAAGATCCACGTTAAGGGTCTCAGACTCTTTGTCAGCGGTCTTAACCTCTACTGCTTCAACGATGTTAACTTCTGGGATCCAGAAATGGGTGTAAGCGGAACAGGTGCCGGAGTTTATCCTTTGACAAAATCATTTGTTGGTGGAGTTGAATTATCATTCTAAAAGAAATCGAGTATGAAAAAATTTATATTAATTCCATTAGTCGCTCTCGCAGCTTTCAATAGCTGTCAGGACTTCCTCGTAGAGGCTCCTGTCATGGCGCAGAGTAACGAGTTGACACTTTCAACTTATGAGGGACTTGATAAGGCAGTGATGGGTGCTTACTCTCCATTGGCTTCTACATCGTGGTACGGTGCAGACTTCGTACTTATCAACGAGCTCAAGACTTCTAACGGAAAGAAGTGGATTGGTTCTTCTTGGGATTCAGGTCGTTGTAATGATCTTTACAATATCAACTTCAATCCTAACCAGACATCAGCTTTATGGGGAGCTGCTTACTATGTGATTTCAGCTGTCAATAACGCTATGGATAACCTTGAGGGCAAGGAGACAGCAACTGTAACAGCTCAGGATCTCAACAACCTTAAGGCAGAATGTCTCTTCCTTCGTGCTCTTTCTCACTTTGACCTTGTAAGAACATATGCACAGCCATATTGCTTTGAGGCTGATGGCAACCACCCAGGTGTTCCTGTAGTTCTCCATACTGATGCTTCAGCTAAGCCAGCAAGAAACACTGTAAAGGAGGTTTATGAGCAGATTATTGCTGACCTTCTTGAGGCGGAGCAGCTTATCGATCCTGCATATACAAGAGCTGGTGTAGCTGACAAAACTGCAGTTGTTTCTCTTCCTGCAATCCAGGCTCTCCTTAGCCGCGTATATCTCTACAGCGAGAACTGGCAGGGTGCTGCTGACTATGCAAGCAAGGTGATCAATGATTACGACTATACACTCTGGACTCCAGAGGAGGTAACTAATGCAGCTTGCTACACAGTCGATGTTCCTAACGGTGGTGAGGTTATCTTCCAGGTTTACGGTGCAAAGACTAACTCTTATGACGGTTACCATGATGGTCTCTCTCCAATGTGTGGCCCTAACGGTTATGGCGATGCTGGTGCATCTACTGACCTCAAGGCTATCTACGAGGTTGGTGACGTTCGCGGAACTCTCTTCCAGGAGGAGGACGGTGTTCTTTGGACAGCGAAGTATATGGGTAAGGGTCTTGCTGATCCTGATCTTACCAACACTATCGTTATCCGTCTTTCTGAGATGTATCTCAACCTTGCAGAGGCTGTTGTAAACGGTGCACAGGGTTATAATGCAGTTCAGGCACTTGAGGCTATTGCATCTAACAGAGGTGCAACTGCACAGAAGGTAACAAAGGAGGGCGTATACCTTGAAAGACAGAAGGAACTTGCTTGGGAGGCTCACTACTGGTTTGACCTTGGCCGTACAAAGAGAGATATGACCAGAAATGACTTTGTAGGTGATCCATCAGCTAAGGATCTTCCATGGGGTAACTACAAATGGGCAATGCCTATTCCACTTCGTGAAACAGGTGTAAACCCTAACCTCGTTCAGAATCCAGGTTATTAATCGATAGGAGGAAATATTTATGAAGAATATATATAAATATATGGCTTGTGCATTGGCTCTTTCTGGTGCCCTTTCATGCAGCAAGCTCAATGAGACCCCTGTTTTCGAGGATAGCAAGTCATTTGTTGCATTAGGTAGTACCTCATATATCGTAAATGAGGATTGCGGCACACTTTCTATTCCGGTGACAATGGCTTCTCCAACTACAAAGCAGGCTGCTGTAGCATATACAGTTACTGACGGTACTGCAAAGTTTGGTACAAACTATTCACTTGTTGATGATGCAGCCGTTCTTGTTTTCGACGGTGAGACATACACTCAGAATATTGAGATCAACATTGTCAATTTCGCAACAACAGCTGAGCAGAGCGGATATACCGGTGACTTAACATTTACTGTAACTCTTGCAAGCGCAGGAGACCTTGAGCTTGGCTTCAACAAGACTTGTACAGTGAAGATCATGGACCTTGACCATCCTCTTGCTTCTATTCTCGGTACTTATGATGTTACTGGTACATTCTATGGCGGTAACGCTGCATCTTGGGTTATGACTATGGAGAAGGATGAGACTGACCCTACAGTTGTTTGGATTGATACTCCTTCATACTTCGCAGTTGCTGCTGCTTCATGGGGTGAATATCATGTATATGGTAACGTATCAGAGGATCTCAAGACTATCACTATTCCTTGCGGACAGCCATGTGCTCCAAACTCAGCTACACCAGCTTGGTGTGATGACGAGAGCGATACATTCCTCTTTGGTGCTTGGGCTCCAGGTATTCAGCTCATCGACTCAGGCGTGGTTACATTCACTCAGCAGGCTGATGGTACATGGACAACAGAAGACGCTCCAGCAGTATGGCCAAAGGTGTCTTATACTCTTTACACTCAGATGCTCATGGATGCAGGTTCAATGACATTGAAAAAACTCTAATTGAAACGTTATGAAAAAGTTATTTACATATTTATCTGTGGCTGCACTGATGGCCGTTGCATGCGAAGGCATGTACGGCCCGGTGGAGGCACCGACAGCTCCGGATCAGGCCGGTAGTGTCGAGATCCAGATTGATACTCTTGGTGATGAGGCTTTCACCTTCACAGTGACTCCTACTGCTGCCGAGACTTCATACTACTCATATCTCGTGGCTGAAGGTCCTGCACAGGCAGTTGACTCAGTATCACTTTATCAGTGTAAGTATTCTGGTCTTGCAAAGGGAACTTGCAAGGCTGCTGATGTGCCTTCAAAGACAGTTGTACTCGATGGTCTTGCTCCTAACACTCCATACACCATCTATGCTGTAGCTGGCAGCTCTCAGGGCAACCCTGGCAGCGTGGTAGTTAAGGAAGTTGTTACTACTGACCAGGTGACAATCGCGATTACAAGCTTCAGCGCTCCTAATGACTCAACTGTAGTTCTTTCATTCTCTGAGCAGGTATTCCTTGGCGAGGGTGAGGTTACTGCAACATATTATGCAAGCGTACCTTCGGTAGCTGCTATGGGAGTTGTTTCTGCTGAGTCTGTAGTTGTTGAGGGCAATACTGCAACTGTATCATTTGCAGGTCTTCCTCATGGTGCATACTTCGCTGTAAGCTATACAGAGGGAACATTCACTGACAGCGCAAACAATAAGATCAAGGCTTTTGCAAGCGGATACAATGCTGAGGCAGGTAAGTTCGCAGGTGTATATTCAAGAAGAGAGACTGCTCCAGTAGCTCTTGATGCTGCTCTCCCTGAGGAACTCCAGATGTTCAATGACTGGGAGAAGACAATGTTCTATGTAGCAGCAGACTCAACACTCGTTGCTGCTGGTGAGGGTACTGCAAACGTTCAGTACGTTACACCTGGTAAGGTTACTACAATTGACCTCGTGTATGGCAGCACTTACGCTGTTATGCAGGGTATGGCAGTAATGCTTTGCCCAGAGGCTCCTGCATTTGGTTCTAATGTAGTATTCTCATTCGAGGAGGATGCATTCCAGGATATGTGGGGTAACCCTTCTGCAGCAGCAGAGTATACAACTCTTTGTGCATACAACTATACTCTTGAGGATATTGTGGGTACATACGTATTCGTTGCACCAGACAATGTTTCTCAGAGCTACGTTCAGGAAACATTCGAGATTGTTGAGAGTGATGACCCAGAGGCAGGAAATGTAATGTTCACTTCAATTGCGGGCATTCCATGCCAGAGTCCTATCTATGCGACATTCACTCCAGCATCAGGTGTTCTCGAGATTTACGGCTCACAGCCATTCTACGGCTATGTTGCTGAGGACGGAACACAGGTGACATATGTATTCTATACATACGAGAATGAATATCTCCACCTTACAATGACTGAGGCTGGTGTTCTCGCAATGCCAGATGACTACTTTGGTGTAGCTGTGGCTTACGATGGCAAGTTGGCTTCATGGGGATACCTCTTCCTTGATTTCTCTGCTGAAAAGACAGAAGCAACTCCAGCTCCGGCTGCAGTGCAGTCGCTCTCAGTAAAGAAGTTCGAGAAGACACTCACTTTGAACGTCAGATAATATCTGATATATTTAAAGGGTAGGGCGGTGAAACGCCCTTCCCTTTCCACACTAATAACCAGAAGCCATGAGACGCTATATTTTGACAGTATTGGCGTTTATGCTGTCTCTCAGTGGCTTGTCAGCCCAGGACAGTGAGCCTACGACCACATGGCCGTACATATACTCGGATTTCAAATCAGGAGAGCTGAAACCGCTCTCGGGTGCTCCAATTCAAGGGGCATTCAATATTCATGTTCTTGAAAGTCGTTTACATTTCATCGAAGATGGAATGATTCGTGAAATGAAGCCTTCTGAAGTTCTTTCAGTCAGGGTGGGAGATGACTATTTTGCAACAGTTTCCGGTAAGATGATGAAGGTTCTGGCAAAGTCAGATAAAGGCTTTGTTGCAGAAGAGGTTCTTGTTGATGTAGCCAGACTCAACACTACAGGCGGAGCATACGGTTCATCTTCAAATTCCATAGCAACACAGGCTCTCAGTTCTCTTGAGGGCATAGGTGGTACCCGCACAAATATGAATCACATGGAACTCAAGAATGCAAAGGATGAAGGTAGCCCTCTGCCTGTCATCGTAAAGAGGTATCTTGTGTTCCCCGGTTATGTCGTATATGCGACAAAGACAGATGTGTCCAAGCTTGTGGGTATCGACAAAGATGAGTTGAATACGTTTATCAAAGAGAACAAGATTAAGTGGAAGGATGAGAATTCGGTCCTCAAGGTTCTTGATTTTGTTTGTGAGAACTTAGCGAGATGATGAAGCATATTCATATATATACTGCCATAGCAGCCTTTCTGATGATGGGCTGTGATCGTCTTGCCACTGATGTCCAGGGTGAGGATACTGCTCAGGAAACCGTCCAGACAATTGTTCCGGGTCAGGCCATCATACAGTTTGACGATGATATGATCGAACTCATAGAGGCTGACCTTGAGGCAGGGAATGTGGTGACCAGATCCTCTGATCTCAATGACATCAAGGATGCATTGGGAATCGAGTCGATGACAAGGGTTTTCTCCCATGGTGGTGAATTTGAGGCAAGGCGAAGGGCAGCCGGACTTCATAAATGGTATAGAGTAGAATTCTCCAATGATATACCTGTGACCAAGGCGACATCAGATCTGGCAAAAATAGGTGGTATTGTGTCTGTGGAGCCAATTCGTGTTAAAAAAAACACATCCACTTTTAACGACCCCCGTCTGAAATTCCAGTGGCACTATATCAATGATGGAACTCTGGATTCTTCACATAAGAAGGGTGCTGACGTGAATGTTGCTCCAGTGTGGGAGAATTATACTACAGGTAATCCCGATGTGATTGTAGCCGTAGTGGATGGTGGTGTGGATGCTACCCATGAGGACCTTAAGGATAACTATATTGGTGGCAGGAGTTTTATCCGAAAAGTTGACAAGGTCGTTCCGCACGACCATGGAACTCATGTAGCGGGAACGATTGCCGCTGTCAATAACAATGGTGTTGGTGTCGCCGGCATAGCTGGTGGCGATGCTGCAAACAAGCAGCCTGGTGTGAAGATCCTCTCGTGTCAGATCATGGCTCCAGATCCTGAAGATCCTTACTCGGAAGTGTGGGGAAGCGGTGAAGATGCAATTGTCTGGGCTGCTGATAATGGGGCTGTCATTTCACAGAATAGCTGGGGCTATACCTATGCGTCGGCTGAGGATGCGGCAGCGGCTGCCAAGCAAGGTATCAAGGGCACGGCTTTGGCTAAGGCGATTGACTATTTTATTGAGAATGCCGGTAAGGATGCCAATGGAAAACAGGTGGGACCTATGGCAGGTGGTATAGTTATCTTTGCTTCAGGTAACAGTTCTTTCCAGCATGATCCGATTGGTGAATATGAGCCGGTGCTTTCTGTTGGTGCAATTTCTCCTGATTATACAAGAGCATATTATTCGAATTATGGTGATTGGGTTGATATTGCTGCCCCAGGTGGCTCATATGATTATGCTCAGGGTCAGATTCTGAGTACTGTCGCTGGTGATTACGGATATATGCAGGGAACATCCATGGCATGTCCTCATGTGTCGGGAGTTGCTGCATTGGTGGTTTCTTATCATGGCGGTCCGGGTTTCACCTCTGCAAAGTTGAGAGAGAAACTTATCAAGGGTGCGAATTCATCTGTCATGTCAAAGAATGCCAAGATAGGTCCGCTTGTGGATGCCTTGGGTGCCATGACTTATGGCGGAACAACCCCGCCTTCTGTCGTGAAGTCAGCAGAAGTGGAGACAATATCCAACAATATCACCTTGACATGGGACGTGACTGCGGATCCTGATGATACCAAGGCATGGGGATATCGTATCGTCGTATCTAAGTCTAAGGCTGATTTCGCCACATTGAAACCGGGATCGCTTCCGGAAGGTGCCGTTTATGTCGATGTGCTCACAGAGTCTCTTAAGATTGGTGAAACAATGACCGGAACAGTTGCTGGTCTTGACTTTGACCAGACATATTATGTGGCCATCTCATCTTTCGATTTCAGACGCAATTACTCTGCTTTTTCCACTGTTTATGAGGTCAAGACCAAGGGTAACAACCCTCCTGTCGTGACAACTTCCTATGATGGAGAATTCAAGGTCAAGTCACATGAGACGCTGACAGTAAAGTATAACGTGGAAGATCCAGATGGCCATCAGGTTGCTGTTGAATATGTCAGTGGTTCCAAGGCTGATGTATTCGAGCAGAATCAGGACGGCACATATGTTCTTACCATAAAGGGAAATGCAGACGAACCTGACAAATATACTTCCAAGATCAAGGTTGCAGATGCTTATGGTATGGAGACTGTTCATGAGGTGCAGTTTGAAATTCTTGAGAATAATGCACCTGTGATTGTCAAGGATATTGAGGATAAGTTCTTCGGCATGGCTGGATTAAAGTTCTCCCTTGATATGTCTGAATATCTTGATGATCCGGATGGTGAGCAGCTCAGTTTTGAAATCACTATGAGCAATAAGGCTATACTGCATATCAATCCTGTCGATAATGTTCTTCATGCTACCACATTGATGTATGGAAAGACAGATGTTACTATCATTGCTACAGACTCGCGAGGTTTGACTTGTACCTTGACCTTCCAGGTTGTTGTAAAGGATCCTAAGAAACCACTTGAGGTTTATCCTAATCCGGTGGTGGACTGGCTGAACATAAGCACTCTTGAGGTCACTTCAACACATATCAGGATTGTTTCGTCCACAGGAAAGTCGGTCTATGACCAGACTCAGGACGTGGGTGCTGTAGAGCCGGCAAGGATTGACATGACCTCTTGCGCGCCGGGAGTATACAATCTTTATGTATCATTCTCCGGAACTGATTACGAAAAGACAATTGTTAAACTTTAGATTTGGGAAACAGAGCTCTCTTCAAGGAAATGAAAAATATACTTATATATATATTCGCATTGCTGATGCCGGTTGCGGTATCAGCTCAGGCTTTGCCTTTTGTTGCTGCTGATTATTCTGCAGGAGCAATGGCCAAGGCTGGAGCGAATGCGACCGAGACGTCTTCGACAGCTTTTGCTTCGTTTGAAAATATCGCTGCAGTGCCATATTCTGACAAATCGGCTGACTTTGCCTTGGGATATACCTTGTGGCAGCCTTCATCAGTGAGCTCGAATGTTATTCTGGTGGGAGGATCATACAATCTTGACAACAAGTTGGGTTTATCACTTGGAATGACTTATGGAATGCTCCCTGAGTATGACATCTTCAATGATAATGGTTCTCATAAAGGAACCTTCACTCCTTCTGATGTTCAGGTCAAGGCCGGAGCTTCATACCGTTTTCTTCCGTTCCTTTCTGCCGGTGTGAATCTGGGATATGCATCCAGCTCTCTTGCAGAAGGTGTTTCTTATGGAGCGTTCAGTGCCGATGTGTTCCTGATGTCAAAGTTTGCAGATTATAAGGTGGCTTTGGGGTTGACAGATCTTGGCTCTGCCGTTGTTTCGGCCTCTGATGTCAAGTTCTCTCTTCCTTCAGCACTTACATTGGGGCTTGGCTATGACAAGACTTTCGCAGATGTTCATAAAGTTGATGTTGCACTGGATCTGGACTATTATTTTGAAGGACAGGTTGCAGCATCTGTCGGTGCAGATTACACATTTAATAACATGATTTCGTTCTGTGCAGGATATAGATATGGTGGTAATTCGGTTATTCCATCTTACGCATCACTTGGCTTGGGTGGCAGTTTCTATGGTGTGAGCCTCGATCTTGCGTATGTGCTGCCTGTAGCGAAATCACCGATGTCCAATACGCTTTCTCTCGCGGTTGGATATTCGTTCTAGAAGGCATTTTCGGACCTTCTGGTTATTACATAAATATTGAATACGGCTGGCTCCTGTGAAGGACCTGGCCGTTTCTCATATAATGATTATTCAAAATATTGTTTAACTTTGCGAAGATATACCAAGCTATATAACACGTGAACTCATATCCTCTCATAGATTTTGCAGTCAGCCCGCTCGAGGTTGTCAGGATAGGCTTTATCGGTCTTGGAAGCCGTGGTCTTGCTGCTTTGGAGAGATATACCCATATTGAGGGTGCGAGAATCGCGGCTCTGTGCGACTTCAGTCAGGAGGCTGTTTCAAGGGTGTCAGCAAGCCTGGATTATTCCAAAGGTATAAGCGAATATAGCGGAGAAGATGCCTGGAAGAGAATGTGTGAGAATCCGTCTCTGGATCTTATATATATATGTACAGACTGGGTAAGTCATGCGGAAATTGCTTGCTATGCCATGGAATGTGGCAGACATGTGGCAGTGGAGGTTCCTGCAGTTACATCTATGGATGAGGCAATAAAGCTCGTAAAGACAGCAGAGAGAACAAGAAGGCATTGCCTGATGCTTGAGAACTGCATCTACGACGTGTTCGAGGATGCAACATATAATATGGTCAAGGATGGCCTCTTTGGAGATATATACCACGCAGAAGGTGGCTATATCCACAATCTTCGTTTTCAGCCTGAATGGCGTCAGGCCTTCAACCAGGTGCGCAAGGGAGACAATTACCCGACCCACGGTCTTGGCCCTATCTGCCGCCTGCTTGGTATCAATCGAGACGACAGCCTTTATAGCATAGTTTCCACAGCATATCCGACTTTGGCAGGAAATCATACGGTGTCTTTGATCCGCACAACCAAAGGCAAGAGCATCGTACTTCAGCATAATATTCATGCAGCACGTCCTTACAGCCGAATGTATCAGTTCAATGGTGATAAGGGTCATGCTTCAAAGTATCCTTCTCCATGCATCAGCCTTTCTTCTGATAGTTATCTTTCTACTGAGGAGGTAGCTGATCTTATAAAGAAATATGAACCTGAATATGCTTCTGCAGTCCGAGCGATCATGCCGGATGGAGTGGAGGAGCGCAGGTATATGGACTATGCCATGGACTACCGTCTGATTCATTGTCTCAGAAACGGTCTGCCGTTGGACATGAGTGTGTATGATGCTGCAATATGGAGCTGTGTCATAGAACTCAGCCACAAATCGATCGAGGCCGGCTCACAGCCAATGCTCTTCCCTCAGTTCTAAAATAGCCAACAACTGCAATTTTACGTTGAAGCATAAAAAGAGAGGCAATCCGATTGGATTGCCTCTCTTTTTAGCTATAAGAAAACCCTTAAGGGAAGATTTCTTTATGAAAGCTTGTTGATGTAAACTGCGATACCGCTCTTGAGGTTTGCAGCCTTGTTAGCGTGAATTACACCGATCTTTGCAAGCTTGTCAATCATTGCGTAAACCTTAGGAGCATTAGCCTCTGCTGTTGCTTTGTCGGTTGTGTTACGAATCGCACGAATTGCGTTTCTTGTTGTCTTTGCATAATACTTGTTATGCAATCTGCGCCTTTCGCTCTGGCGATAGCGCTTGTCTGCTGAAGCGTGATTTGCCATTGTTATTCTTTTTTATATTTTTTTGTAGTCGGTAGGGGAATCGAACCCCTCTTGCAAGAATGAAAATCTTGAGTCCTAACCGATAGACGAACCGACCAAACTGACCATTTTTGACGAATGGGAGTGCAAAGGT
>JAZKYT010000024.1:0-25489 GCA_045612265.1 Candidatus Cryptobacteroides sp. | reverse complement strand
ACTCGGAGTCAAGAAATATGGTGATCAGGCAGTAAAGGCTGGTAACATCCTCGTTCGTCAGAGAGGTACTGTTCACAACCCAGGTCTGAACGTGGGTATCGGTAAGGACCATACTCTTTACGCTTTGATCGACGGTCGTGTTAGCTTCCGCAAGAAAGCTGACAACAAATCTTACGTTTCGGTTCTTCCATTTGAGAACTAAAACTCGGGATTTAGACAAGAATTTAGAGGACTGTACCCGAGTGGGTTGCGGTCCTCTTTCTAATTAAAACAAAACTGAATCAATATGTTGACATTAAAACTGCTCCGTGAGAATCCGGAGTTCGTGATTGAGAAACTCAAAGTCAAGAATTTTGACGCAAAGGAAATAGTGGAAAAGATCAATGTCCTTGATCAGAACAGAAGAGCGCTTCAGCTCGAGCTTGACAACTGCCTTTCAGAGCAGAAGAAGAAGGCTGCCCAGATCGGTGGTCTCATGAAAGAGGGTAAGAAGGATGAGGCTGAGGCTGTTAAGGCTGAGGTTGCAGCTCTCAAGACCCGTTCGGCTGAGATTGAAGCAAAGTCTCAGGAGAACAATGCGGAGCTTGATTCTCTCGTGGTTCTTCTTCCTAACCTTCCTTGCGATATGGTACCGGAGGGAAAGGGAGCAGAGGACAATGTCGTAGTCAAGACTGGAAACGAGATTCCTGAGCTTGGTGAGAACAATCTTCCACACTGGGAGCTCGCTAAGAAGTATGATATCATCGACTTTGACCTTGGTGTAAAGCTTACTGGTGCTGGCTTCCCTGTTTACAAGGGTAAGGGTGCAAGACTCCAGAGAGCCCTCATCAACTTCTTCCTCGACATCAATACTGCTGCCGGTTATCAGGAGGTTGAGCCACCTGTGATGGTGAATGAGGCTTCCGGTTTCGGTACAGGTCAGCTTCCTGACAAGGAGGGTCAGATGTATCACGCAACTGCTGATAACTTCTACCTCGTTCCAACTGCAGAGGTTCCTGTAACCAACATCTACCGTGATGTGATTCTCGGTAACAACGAGTTCCCACAGATGTTGACAGCTTACACTCCTTGCTTCCGTCGTGAGGCTGGTTCTTATGGTAAGGATGTACGTGGTCTTAACCGTCTCCACCAGTTCGACAAGGTCGAGATCGTACGCATCGAGAAGCCAGAGGATTCATATGCTGCTCTTGATCAGATGGTTGCACACGTTGAGAACATCGTCAAGTCTCTCGGTCTTCCATATCGTATCCTCCGTCTCTGCGGTGGTGATATGAGCTTCACATCTGCCATTACCTACGATTTCGAGGTGTATTCAGCAGCTCAGGGCCGTTGGCTTGAGATTTCTTCAGTATCTAACTTTGAGTCATATCAGGCAAACCGTCTCAAGCTCCGCTACAAGGATGCTGATGGCAAGACTCAGCTCGCACACACTCTCAACGGTAGCTCACTCGCTCTTCCACGCGTGGTAGCAGCTCTCCTGGAGAACAACCAGAAGGGTGACCGTATCGAGATTCCTGAGATCCTTCGTCCATACACAGGATTCGACTATATTGACTAAGACAAAGAAAATACTAGGCATAGACCCCGGAACCAATATTCTTGGTTACGGGGTTGTATGCGTAGATAACAAGGGTCCACATTATGTGGATATGGGTGTGTTTGATCTCAGAAAGATCAAGGACCCGTTCGAAAAGCTGGCGAACATTTTCGCCGGTGTCACTGAATTGCTTGAGATCCACAATCCGGATGAGCTGGCCGTAGAGTCACCGTTCTACGGAAAGAATGCTCAGGTGATTCTGAAACTTGGCCGTGCACAGGGTGCCGCCTTGACCGCTGCGGTGATGAAGGGGATACCAGTTGCTGAATATGCCCCAAGGAAGGCCAAGATTGCGATTTGCGGCAACGGAGCCGCTTCAAAAGAGCAGGTTGCAATGATGATTCAGAAGACCTTGAAGGTGGAACTGGACCCTAAATATCTCGATGCGACGGATGCTCTGGCAATAGCACTTTGCCACCATTATCAGATGTCCAATCCATTGGCGGGAATCGGAGGAAAGGCGGATTGGAAGAAATTTCTGGAAGATAATCCGGAAAGAATAAAAAAGTAGAAAATATTTTAAACTTTTGACTCTATAGATTGTCTATAGGATCGGTTTCAGGCTGACCCTGTTTTGGTCGGCCTTGTTGTATGATATAAACGAATTACACTATATGAACGGGAGACTCTCCAACTTCTTTTTCAGGACTTTTTCAGTTTTTGCCTTGATCCTGTTTTCGTTCAATGCGTCAGCTCAGGCAATATATTCCATTAAACTTAAACTTGTAGATGATAAGACTTCAGAACCTGTGGCATTTGCGACCTTATCTGCAACTGCTCAGGGGGAGAAGGAGCCTGTCAAATATGTGTTGACTGACGCAGAAGGTGCGGGAAGCCTTGTCAAGCTGGCCAAGGGAACCTATACTGTGAAGGCTGATCTGATGGGTTATGAGTCTTTCACCAAGGTGGTGACTTTGGAAAAGAACCTTGATCTTGGTGAAATCCGCATGAAGGAAGATGCTGAAGTCCTTGATGCAGCGGCCGTTACAGCTGTCGGTAATCCTATCCTTGTGAAGAAGGATACAATCGAATATACAGCATCTTCCTTCAAGACTTCCGATAATGACATGCTTGAGGCTCTCTTGAAGAAACTGCCGGGCGTGGAGGTGGAGGCAGATGGTTCCATCACTGCAAATGGTGAAGCTATCAAGAAGATCACTATCGACGGCAAGACTTTCTTCCTTGATGACCCTCAGCTTGCTTCCAAGAACATTCCTGCGAAGATGATCGAGAAGGTCAAGGTGGTGGAGAAGAAGTCGGATCAGGCTAAGTTTACAGGAATCGACGACGGTGAGGAGGAGATGGTGATCGACCTCTCACTAAAGCCAGGTATGCTTCAGGGATGGTTCGGTAACATGATGGGTGGTGCAGGACATGATGTGCCTGGAGTCAATTCAGACATGAACGACTGGAGATATCAGGGAGCTGCGATGGTGGGAAAATTCACTGAGAAAAGTCAGGTCAGCTTAATCTTCAATGCCAACAACACAAACAACCGTGGCTTCAATGATGTTGCAGGTTCCATGATGCAGAACATGAGAGGTGCCCGTGGAATGGGCCGCGGAATGGGCGGATGGGGAGGCAACGGCATCTCCAACACCTGGATGGGTGGTGTCAATGGAGCATTCACCCTTTGCGACGGAGATATGGATCTTTCAGGAAACTATCTTTATAACGGTTCCGACAGATTTGTGGAGGAAGAAAGCTCAAAAATCACATATCTGGAGAATGGCAGCCGTCTCCTGAATGATCAGAAAGGTACTAACAATACATTCTCGCAGGGACATAGATTCGGTGTCCGTCTTGAACATGAATTCTCGGAGAATACTTCCATCCTTTTCGAGCCTCAGTTCAATTTTGGTATGGGTAGATTCAGTGAAATGTCTGATTTCCAGACCTATACCGAGGTCGGTGATCAGAGAGACTCAACAAACAGAGGATATAACAGCAATAGCGGAGACAATAAGAACTGGAGCACGAGCGGTTTTCTCCTTTTCAGACAAAGACTTGGAAAGCCAGGCCGAACCCTTTCTGCCAATATCAGATATAGCTTCAATAACAATGAGCTTTTCGGATTCAACCAGTCTTTGACAGAGGTCAAAGGTGCGGATGGCAAGTGGACCCCAGATCCGGTGAACCAGAGATATGATCAGAATTCTCAGAGTGCATCACTCAGAGGTAGAGTGGTTTATACCGAGCCTATCACCAAGTATTTCTTCGTCGAGGCTAATTACCAGTACGGCTGGAATCTGAACAAGTCTTTCAAGAAGACTTTCAACAGTGGCAGCAATCTGATTGAAAACGGTCTTCTCATATACGATGGTGCTGGTGCAATGGAGGATCCACGCTATTCTAATAATATCCTGAACAGATCCATCAATCAGCGAGCAGGAGTGAACTTCAGCTATCAGAAGGACAAGATGCGTGCTCAGCTGGGTGCTTCTATGAACCCGACAGACACATATAATGAGACAACAGGTCATGAACCATATCATAACCAGGTGATAAACTGGTCGCCGCAGGCATCATTCAATTATGAGTTTACTGAGAATTCCAACCTCAGATTCTTCTATTTCGGATGGTCAAACCAGCCTTCGACATCCCAGCTCCTTCCTGTACCGGATAACTCTGACCCTCTCAATATTTCATTGGGTAATCCTAATCTGGATCCTTATTTCAATCACAATATCAGAGGACACTTCAGCTACACCAACAAGAAGACATTTACCTCTGTCAATGCCCGTTTCGGTGGTGGATTGGTTGAGGATGCAATCACATCTGCCCAGTGGTACGATCCGGCCGGAGTTCAGTATTCGATTCCGGTGAATGGCCCTGCGACAGGTAACGTGGATGGCCGTATAATGTTCAACTCGCTGTTCGGAAAGTCAGGATTCTCGATTTTCTCGATGACTTATAGCCGCTACAACCGTTCCACATCATATATCGGAACTGGAGCTCTTGAATCATCAAAATATTATGATGCAGAGCAGGCAAGCTTCAACTATGATCTTTTCAACAAGGATTTTCCTGATCTGAACAAGAGTGACATGTTCATTACAAACAACACCCAGACCATGAGCTTCACCCAGAGATTGCGTCTTACATATAGAAATGATGTAATTGAGGTTACCTTGGGCGGACGTACAAGAATGAACAAGTCGTGGTATACGATTGAGAACAGCCAGCTCAGTGCGACATGGAACAACAAGGTTGACCTCTCTGCTAACTGGACTCTTCCATTTGGCATGAATATCATTGCCGACCTTGATTACAACTGGTATGAAGGATATACGACACCTCAGCCTGATGAGTTCATCCTCAATGCAGAGATCACTCAGCAGGTGTTCAAGAAGAAATGCACAATTGCACTGAAGGCATATGATATTCTCGGACAGTCCAAGAATCTTTCAGTATCGGATTCTGCAAACTACCACCAGGAGGTCAGAAACAACACACTTGGACGTTACATCATCTTGTCAATGACATATAGATTCGGTAACTTCGGTGGTCAGCGTGGTGGCATGCATGGTGGCCCTATGGGAGGACCGATGCGTAGATAATCACTTCTTAGTGACGAACCTGACTGCAAGCGCAGAAAGTAGTAAGACGAACACAAAACTGCAGATACGACCGGTGATATCACCATGAGTGACAAAGAATGTAAGATCGTCACGAAGTGGAATCGATGACTTTATAGAAGCCTGCTCCCACCAAGGAGTGGGCTTCAATATTTTACCTGAAGGGCTGATGATCGCTGAAATGCCGGTGTTGGCGCAACGTGCGATAGCTCTACGGGTCTCGATCGCTCTGAGGGAAGCGTAGCTGAGATGCTGGCGGTAGCCTGGTGTATTGCCCCACCATGCATCGTTGGTGATGATGGTCATTGCTCGTGCGCCCTTTCTCACATAGTCAGTGTAATATTCTCCATAAACCGACTCATAGCACACTGCGCAACCAATAGGAATATTCTCTCCGTTACATCCTCTCACATGCAGTAGGCTGATCTCATCCTGTCCCACACAACGTCCCATGACACCTCCAAGCATGTCATCGATCTTGCAGAAGATTGCAGGATATGGTGTTTTTTCGACAGCCACTACAAGCTTGCTTTTGTGGAAAATCTCTGTCTCTGCAGTGCCGTCAATCATCAATGCGGAATTGTGTGATTCCACCCAAAGACCTTCCCTTATGAATCTTGCGGTGTGTGATGGAGCCTTGTCGGAATTGATGTAGTCGTATGATGATGCGCCGAACAGCATGCTGACTCCAGGGTATTGCTTGAGGAGGGAAGTGAATCTTCTCCAAGTGCGGCTTCGTGGATAGTCTCCGCATACGATGTCGCCAGTGAATGTTTCAGGTGCGACCACCAGAAGTGCAGAAGAGCAGGTGTCGTTTTTTCTGCCCTTGAGTTTCTTTGTCATGATTCCTTCAAGGATTGCATTCTGCTGGTCCTGAGTCATTGCCTGGAACTTGTTGTAAGGGTCGATGTTCGGCTGCACGATCAGGACTTCAAGGTTTTCGTCGGCTGTCATGGCATCCTTGTAATTCCTGCCGATGACAGATGAACAGATCGGCGGAGCGATGAACAGGAGTGCCAGACCGATTACGGAAGCAGCCTTAGCCTTAGAGTTGAAATGCCACCAGCTGCCGTCTGACAGGGTAACGAGCATTCCGAATATTCCGAGATTACACGCCCAGATCCAGAGCGAGCCTCCGAGCGCGCCAGTGAATTCATACCACTGGATAGCTCCTGTGGTTCTTGCGAAACTGTTTCCAAGGACGAGCCATGGCCATGAAATTTCAGCATCGAAGTAGAATCTTTCCCATGCTATCCATGTGGCTGCCAGGAAGATATATGGAAGAGCTCCTTTGAATTTCTTCTTGCTGATTCTGAAAAGTCCGAAAACCAGTGACATCTGGAAGGCGTTTGCAAAGATTGCGAACAATCCTCCGCCTACTGTGGCGTTACATACCCAGAACGTGGTGAATGCATTCCAGAGGACAAAGGCGGTGTAATGATATCTCCATATATGCTTCTTGCCTGAGAGGTCGGCTATGCGTTCCATGCAAAGCAATGGAACCAGTCCGAAAAGTGCAAGAAATCCTGTGTGTGGAACAAGGAATGGTACAGACATCAGTACTGCAGAAAGCAGGACCAGGCCCCAAAGCAATATGTTTTCTCTTTTCATTATATGCATGGTATTTCTTCTGCAAAGGTAAAAATAAATTTGCTATCTTTGCTTGATTTTGAACTTATGGAAGTATTGCTGGACATGCTCAAGGGATTCCTCGTGGGAATCTGTGCATCGGCCCCTCTCGGACCGATAGCTATTCTTGTTATACAGAAATCATTGAGCAAGGGACATATGTCAGGTTTTGTGTCCGGTCTTGGAGCGACCGTATCGGACACCTTTTATGCGTTCATCGCCATCTTCGCCCTTGCCTTCGCACAGCGATTCATCGATGAACATCAGAGCTTCATCCTTCTTTCAGGAGGAATCATCCTTGTCCTCGTGGGTGCATCAATGGCTTTGACCAATCCATATAAGAAGAAACGTAGAAGGGAGGCGAGGTCGGCTTCGCCTAAGGATTTCGGTCAGGCTGTCGCGATGGCCTTCACTAACCCAGGAGCCATTTTCGTCATGTTCGCACTGTTTGCCTTCTTTGGCCTTGCTAAGGACGAACCTCATACATGGAGGATTGTGCCGCTGATCCTTTCTGTGAGCGCAGGATCTATAACCTATTGGTTCTTCATGTCCTGGCTGATCAGCAAGTTCCAGAATGTGTTCAAGATGCGTACGATTGTCTGGATCAGCAGAATTATGGGAGGTCTGATTGCGATAATCGGAATCGCACTCTTTGGTCAGGGCTTATTCAATGTGGTGTTTTACGGTAAACCTATATTATAATTATGGAAAAATCTAAGGTGTTCTTTACGGATCTGAGAACAGTTCCAGGAAACAATCTTTTGGTAAAGCTTGAGAAGCTGATCAAGCGTGCCGGAATCGGTGATATTGATTTCGATGGTAAGTTCACTGCAATCAAGATTCATTTCGGTGAGCCGGGAAATCTTGCCTATATACGTCCTAACTATGCTGCACGCGTAGTGGATGTGATCCGTTCACTTGGAGGCAAGCCTTTCCTTACTGACAGCAATACCTTGTATACCGGTGGCCGTTCAAATGCTGTAGATCATCTCGATACAGCCATGGAAAACGGTTTCAACAGAATTGCAGTTCATGCTGATGTCATCATTGCTGACGGTCTGAAAGGAACTGATTACAAAGAGGTTCCGTCTGGTGGCAAGTATTGTCCGGCACCAAAGATCGGTGCGGCTGTTGCTGACGCAGACATCATCATTTCAATGAACCACTTCAAGGGTCACGAGCAGGCTGGTTTCGGTGGCGCGCTGAAGAATCTTGGAATGGGTTGTGCCAGTGTGGGCGGCAAGCTTGAACTTCATTCTTCATCACAGCCTTGCATCGACGAGGCCAACTGCATCGGTTGCAGAATCTGTGAGAAGTACTGCCGTCATGATGCCGTGAAGGTTGTGGACCGCAAGGCAGTGATCGATTACGACAAATGTGTAGGTTGTGGTCAGTGTGTGGCTGTCTGCCAGAAGTCTGCAGCTGTGATCAAGGATTATGATACTTCAGAGGTGCTCAACAGCAAGATTGCAGAATATGCTTATGCTGTGGTGAACGGCAAGCCTCACTTCCATATCAACTTCATCATGAATGTGTCTCCGAACTGCGACTGCTGGGGACATAATGATGCAGCCATTGTTCCAGATCTTGGTATTGCAGCTTCATTCGACCCTGTAGCCCTTGACTGCGCTTGTGCAGACCTCGTGAAGGCGGCGCCAAGCCTTATGGGCAATGCGATTTCCGATAAGGATCATGCTCATGGAGAAGGATGTGGATGCGGACATCATCACCATCACAAGGGAGACGACAAGTTCCGTCTTGTTCACCCTGATACCAACTGGGAAGCTGGTGTGGAGTATGGTGAGAAGATCGGACTCGGCTGCCGTGAATATGAACTTGTTAAACTATAGAATAGATGACTAAGAAAACAGAAAAGAAACCTCTTTTGCGTGAAATCCTGAGCAACTGGATCGTGAAGAACCTTCTCATTGCCTTGGCAGTGGTTGTGTTCCTCATTGTAGGCTCAATGATTTTCCTGAATGTTGCCACCAAGCATAACCAGGAACTTTCTGTTCCGGATCTTGCGAATATGACTGTTGAGGAGGCTCAGGCTGTGGCTGATGCTGCAGGCATGCGTGTGGAGGTTACTGACTCTGCCTTTGTGAAAAGGATGAAGAGAGGTGCTGTATACAGACAGAATCCAGTACCGGGAAGCAAGGTAAAGCATGGAAGACGTATTTCGCTGACAATCAACGCCGTGAATCCAAGACAGATCACCATGCCGGACCTTATCGGATATTCGACACGTCAGGCAAAGGCTGAGATCCTTTCCCGTGGTCTTGTGCTCGGAAGATTGATTTACGAGCAGGATATGGCCACAAACAACGTCCTCCGACAGATGTATGAAGGAAAGGAAATCGAGCCGGGAACAATGATTGAGAGCGAGGCAGTGATCGATCTTGTTGTCGGACTCAATTCGCGTGATAACATGACTTTTGTTCCATATCTTGCAGGTCTTAGAAACCTCAGTGCTGTTGAGGCAATCCATGATCATTCCCTCAATGTAGGAAAGCTCAGGTTTGATGAGACCGTGAAGGATTATGAGGACAGTCTCAATGCCGTGGTATTCAAGCAGCTTCCTGAGGCCTGTGACAGCATTCCTGTCAATATGGGTGATGAAGTGAGCCTGTATCTGACACTGGACCATTCAAAGATTCCTGTGATCGAGGAAGTAGTAGAAGAACCTAAAGAGATAACTGAAGAGTAGAGATGACAGAGAATCCATTCAGATTTGACGAAGATCCGATTGAGGATTTTGATTCAGCCCAGGCGGGAGATGAGGTGGCTTATGAGGACGAGCAGCAGGAGATGTTCGAGCATTATCGCTTCGATATTTCCGCTGGTCAGGTGCCTATGCGTGTGGATAAGTATCTTTCCACACACATGGAATATACTTCACGTCATAGAATCCAGCTGGCGATCAAGGCAGAGTATATCCGTGTCAATGATAAGATCGTAAAGGCTAACTATATTGTACGTCCGGGAGATGTCGTGACGTTTGTCATGCCTTACCAGAGACGTGGTCTGGAGATTCTTCCAGAGGCTATTCCATTGAATATTGTACACGAGGATGATGATGTGCTTGTGCTGAACAAGGAGGCTGGTATGGTTGTCCATCCTGGTCACGGACATTTCAGCGGCACATTGGTCAATGCTCTTGCTCACCATCTCGGAATCTCACAGGGCCCTGATGCCCAGGATGAGAGAATGGGTGTGCTTGTTCATCGTATCGACAAGGACACTTCAGGACTTCTGGTTGTGGCAAAGAATGATGAGGCTCAGCTCAACCTTGCAAAGCAGTTCTTCGTACACTCTATCGAGCGTCGTTATGTGGCAATCGTATGGGGTAACCTCAAGGAGGACGAGGGAACCATCATCGGCAACATCGGCCGTGACCCTAATGACCGCATGCGCTTCAAGGTCTTCCCTGATGGCGATAATGGAAAGCACGCTGTGACCCACTACAAGGTTCTTGAGCGTTTCGGATATGTGACAGTGGTTGAGTGCCGTCTCGAGACAGGCCGAACCCATCAGATCCGTGTCCACTTCAACTGGATTGGCCATCCGCTCTTTAACGACTCGCGTTATGACGGTTCAGAGATTCGTAAGGGAACAATCTATGCTAAATATCGTCAGTTCATTCAGAACTGCTTCACCCTTCTGCCACGTCAGGCCCTTCACGCCAAGACTCTCGGATTCGTGCATCCGACAACAAAGCAGATGGTGCGCTTCGATTCGCCACTCCCTGCAGATATGCAGGCTCTGATCGACAAATGGCGCAAATATGCTGAAAATATGGTTCCTGAAACAGAAGAGGACTAGCCGACGGCTAGCCCTCTTTTTTATCTGAAGAATTTGTCGACTTCCTTCACTGCTTCAGGGAGTGCAAAGACAGCCACTCGGTCGTAGGCCTGAATCTGAGTGTCTCCGACAGCGATGAAGCTTTCATTGCCTCGGATGATACCTCCGATGATGGCGTTGTGAGGGAAGCCCATATCCTTGAGCGGCACCTTGGTGATCTTGGTATCAGGTGCAACGATATATTCAAGGATTTCAGCATTGGTTCCGCTCATATATTTGATGAATCGAACCTTGTTGCTGAGTGTGAACTTGAAGATTCGGCCTGCGGTGATAAGCTTCTTGTTGATCACGGCGTCAACTCCCATGCTCTCTGCAAGACGGATATATTCGATGTTCTCAACCTCTGCAATTGTGCGGGCAACTCCAAGACTCTTCGCTGCCACGCAGGCAAGGATATTTGTCTCGGAACTGTTGGTCACAGCCACGAATGCGTCGAAATCCTTGATGGATTCTTCTATGAGCATGTCTGAATTTCTTCCGTCTCCGTTTACCACGATAACATTACCAGGAAGCTTTTCTGAAAGGTCAAGACATTTCTCCTTGTTGAGCTCAATGAGTTTGACAGCATCGAGTTCCTTGGCCATCTGCTTGGCCACCATCTCGCCGATCGGACTGCCACCGAGAATCATCAGACTGTTCACCTCGATGTTCTTCTTGCCGATATATTTCATCAGCATATCCATTCCTTCTCGTTTGGAGATGATGAATACTAGGTCGTGATATTTGAATTTCGTATCGAACTTAGGGATGATGGTCTGGTTGTTTCGCGAAATGGCAACAACTCTGTATTTCATTCCCTCTTCGGCCGCGAGCTGGCTGAACTCCACCATATTCATACCAAGAAGGGATGATTCCTCCTCCAGTTTGAACACGGCCATCTGAAGCTTACCGCGGGCAAAATCCATCGAGTCAGTTGATGCAGTCCTCTTCAGGAGGTCAGCAATCTCTCCGGCTGCAATCTTCTCCGGATAGAACATGAGGTCGATACCCATTTCTGTGAACAGGTTCTTGTTTTCGTAGGTGAGATATTCCTCATTGTTGATGCGAGCGGTCACCTTCTTGCTGCCGAGTTTCTTGGCAAGCATGGCGCTGACAATGTTCACATCCTGAGAATCCGATGGGTTCACGGCAATGAACAGATCAGCATCGGCGACCCTTGCCTCCTGCAGGGTGTGGATTGTGGACGGGTTTCCCTCCACTGTCACGATGTCTGCAATGGCGCTGAGTGCGTCAAGTCTTTTCTCATCCATATCGATGACGGTGATGTCATTCGATTCGTTGCTGAGCATCTTTGCAAGGTGAGATCCAACCTCTCCTGCTCCTGCGATGACGATCTTCATAGTTATCCTATTTTATAGAAATCCTTTTCCTTGATGGCTTTGAACACCTTGTCCTTCCTCATGAGTGATTCCAGAACCATGCTTTTGCCATATATGCCTCTTACCGAGGCTGTTGTGCCGAATGTCTTCAGATATTCGACAATGTTTTCAGAACTTACCGGCTGTCTGAGCTTAAGGTATTCAGCACCTGCCTGTTCCACGGCTTCCGCAAGTTTGCCTTTGCCGGTGAACATATATGCCATGCATGCCAGACCGTCCAATATCCTTCGGGTGGATATCCTTCTGTTTGCCTTTCTGAGTCCTTTTCTTGCAGCCGATTCCAATGACTTGCCCTGTTTGAAGTACATGAGGGCGTATGTCCTGGCCAGATTGTTCTCCAGCATGAGGAGATTGTTCCTGAAGTTAAGGAATGTCTTGAAAGGGGAGCTTGCCGGCAAGGTTCCTCCACCGACATGATACACAATGGATTCCGGAACGACTGTCACCTTCCATCCTTCCAGCTGCATTCTCCAGCAAAGGTCTATTTCCTCCATGTGGGCGAAGAATCTCTCGTCCAGTCCTCCAAGATGGGCATATACGCTGCTTCTTACAAGCAGGCATGCTCCTGTTGCCCAGAGTACGTCAGCGGGGGTGTCGTATTGTCCTTCGTCCTTCTCCAGACGGCTGAGGATACGGCCGCGGCAGAAGGGGTAACCGAAGCAGTCGAGATAGCCTCCTGCTGCTCCTGCATACTCGAACATCTCTCTATCCTGCCAGCTGTGCAGCTTTGGTGCACAGGCTCCGCATTGAGGGTGTCCATCCATCCAGTTTACCAATGGCTGGAGCCATCCGTCGCTGACTTCAATATCTGAATTGATCAGAAGGAAATACTCCGGAGCATCTTCCTTTGGACTTTCCGCAGTTCCGTATAATGCTTCAAAAGCTTTGTTGTATCCGCCTGTGAAGCCGTAATTCTTGTCAAATGCGATTGTCTTGACTGCCGGGAACTCCTCCTGCATGACCTTGAGTGAGTTGTCGGTCGATGCATTATCCGCAACAATGACTTCAGCCCCATCGACCTTCTCGACAGAGCTGATGAGTCCCGGAAGGAAATCTCTCAGGAATCCTTCCGTGTTCCAGTTCAGTATGACAACCGCAGTCTTCATATCATATTAATGACATCCGCAACCACCTTCGTGATCACCGCATCCGCAGTCTCCGTCACCACCGTGGCATCCGCCACCGCAACCGCCGTGTCCATGGCATCCGCCGCATGTGTGTACATACTCACCATGGAGTCCTTCTGTGAGTTCCTTCTCTGTTGCCTCGCGGACTGTGAGGATCTCACCTGTGAAGCGGAGAGTCTTGCCTGCCATCTGATGGTTGAGGTCCATCTTCACGCTGTCCTCATTCACCTCAAGTACAACACCTGGGATCACTGCACCCATGCTGTTGAGCATAGGAATTGTGTTGCCTGGCACGAGAAGATCCTCGCGGATCTCGCCGTTGACTTCGAAGGCAGCCTTAGGGAGGTCCAGAATGCGGCTTGGGTCCACCTCGCCGTATCCGTCCTCAGGAGAAAGAGTCACATCGAATGACGCGCCTGGCTCCATGCCCTCGATATGTTCCTCGAGTTTAGGAAGAAGGCTTCCAGTTCCATGTATATAGTCCAATGGTCTTTCCTTAGTTGTGTGGTCAACCACCTGGCCGTCCACTTCAAGTTCGTAGCAGAATTCCACTACTGTGTTCTGTCCAATCTTCATATTTCTTGTTCTTTTAAATTTTTCTTTATGCTGAGAATGACACATTCTCAAATGCCAGCGATGGAATCTGCCAGCGTGCACTGCTGCGTGCATCTGTTCCTGCTGCAATCAGGTTGTTCCAAAGCTCGATCAGGTTGCCTGTGATCAGCATTTCGCGCACCGGATGTGTGACCTTGCCCTTGCTGAATGCGAAGCCTTCCACTCCGAACGAGAAGTCGCCCGTTGCCGGGTTGCAGTTGCCTCCGTTGAAGCCAGTCACAAGGATACCATTGCCGCAGTGCTGCAAAATATCTTTCAAAGATATGCTTTTTTCTGCATCGGACAATGCCTCAGCCTTCATATAAGGCAGCACACAAGGACGGGAGATGTCCTCGACCGTAGGAGCAATACCCATCTTGTTTGCCATATATGTGTTCACAAAGTATTTCTTCACCACTCCGTTTTCAATTATAGGGGAGTCGGTGGTAGCCACGCCCTCTGTGTCAAAAAGTCGTGATCCGGCCTTTCCTGCCGTGCGTGCCAGGTCCATGATGGTGAGTCCTTCAGGGAATATCTTCTTGCCGATCGAATCGTCGAGGAAGGACATCTTCTGCTGGATTGATGATGCATTGAGTGCTGTGAAAAGAGGAGATACCAGGCGTGAGGCCGCATTGCAGTCGACCACCATCTTATATCTTCCGCCTCGGCGGGCCTTCGGTCCAATCTGCCTTACTGCCTTCTCCAGTGCCTTTCTGCTGCACTCTTTAAGATCCAGCTCGCTGAACTTAGGAGTTGCCTCCCACCAGAATCCGCTGTATTTGCTGCCCTCTGCATCCTCGATTGTCATTTCGCAGAAGGTGCTGAACGAAGTCTCGGTGTGTCTTCCTTCGAATCCTTGTGAATCGCAGACATAGTTGTCCTCAAATGATTCAGTGTATTCACATTCCTCAGAGATAAGATGGAAGTCTGCGGACTCCTTCAATGTGCGGAACTGAGTCAATTCACCGGCTCTCTCAAGTCTGAGGTCTGAACTGCTCTGCTCAATGCACTCGTCATAGAGGTCGAGCTCACGTCCGGTCTTTGCATCAGTCGCTGTTCGCGAAGCATCCGGCAGTGTCCTGCAGGTGTCCTCACCCAACATTCTCACCATTGATATGGCCTTGCCGATGAAATCCTCAAGCTCGCTGGCCTCAAGACGGTTGGTGGAAAAGTTTCCGTATCGTCCGTCCGCATATATGTAAAGGTATATCGACCTGTCAGCTGAATGGGTCACCTTGTCGAGCTCACCGTTCAGCATCATATAGCTGTCGATGATGGTTTTGCTCAGCGATGCCCTTGCTGCCGATGCACCCTGTCTCAAAGCTGCCTCAATGCAGAACTTTGCAATATTTATTTCGTTTTGATTGATCATCCTATTCTCCTCCCACAACCAGATTACTAACCAGCACGGTCGGCATACCGCACGACACAGGCACACTCTGCTCCTTTCCACAGGTCCATGTTCCGTTGTCTATCTTCAGGTCATTGCCCACTGCAACGATGTCAGAAAGAGCCTGTGGTCCGTTTCCGATGATGTTGATGTCCTTGACAGGGGTTGTCAGACGGCCGTTTTCGATGAGATATCCGCTCTTGACAAAGAAGGTGAAATCTCCCTCTCCGATCTTCACCTGTCCATTTGAGAACTCATCCACATATATTCCCTGTCTTACATCAGCTATGATTGACTGTGGATCTGCGCTGCCGCTTTCCATATATGTTGCTCTCATTCGAGGAATCGGGTTGTATCGGAAGTTCTCGCGTCTGCCGTTTCCTGTCGGTGCAACTCCATACCAGCTTGCGCTGATGCGGTCGTGGAGGTATGATTCAAGGATACCGTCCCTGACCATATATGTCTTCTGTGCAGGAACACCTTCGTCATCGTAGTTGCCGGATCCTCGGTTGAATGCAACAGTTCCGTCGTCCACCACATTCACGCCCTTCGGACATACCTGCTGGCCGAGTTTTCCGGAGAAGATTGACTGTCCCTTGCGGTTGAAGTCCGCCTCGAATGCATGGCCCATGGCCTCGTGAAGAAGGATGCCCGATGCACCTGATCCCATCACCACCGGCATCTGTCCGCCCTTTGGTCTTGTGGCCGAGAACCTCTCGTCAATGCCCTTGACCACATCCTCTGCCAGTTCCTTCACAAGCGCAGGACCGATCAGTTCGGCTCCCATGCGGAAACTGCGTGAGGCTGTCTTGTTCTCAGTCTTTCCGTTCTGCTCGAACACGGCTGTGACAGTCACGCTGCCCATAGGTCTTGAGTCGCAGGTCAGTTCTCCGAGTGAATTGTACATCATCACGTCGCTGACCGAATCTGACATTCTGGCAATCACCTTGATGATTCTGCTGTCTTTGGCAAAGACCTCCTTTTCCAGTTCCTTCAGGAATGGAAGAAAGTTTTCCGCGCTGCGTTCGCGCCAGTTCTGCTTGACAGGGTAGAGGTTGTAAGTCTTGTCCACAACAGGCATATATTCCCTGCATGCACATGTGCCCACAGCAATTGCAGAGGCAGCTTTTGCAGCCTCCAGCATATCATGCATCTCAGTGTTTTCGGAATATGCGTAACCGGTCTTCTCTCCCTTGAGCACTCTGATTCCAACTCCGAAATCAGTGTGGAAACCTCCGGATGAAACAACGCCGTCCTTGAGGAGAAGGTTGAAATATGTGGTGTATTCGAAATATAGGTCAGCGAAGTCTCCTCCCTTTGATAGAGCCGTGTCTGTCAAGGTCTTGAGCTGACCTTCGGATACTTTGAATATATCGAGATAGTATTGTTTCGTGTTCATCTGTATCTTATAATGAAAGGATATTTCCTTTCTCTTCGTCATATCTGTGTGCTTCCTGCGCGATCTTTCGGATCTTTGTGTAGGTCTCGCGGTCCTTGATGTTGATGACATCAAGTTTTGAACCTTCTGCAATCACTCTGAACGGAATCTGTGAGTTGTCCGCCAGAATCCACCTTTCACATATCGGTGCGTAATCGTGGAAGAAATAATCTATGCCCACCACATATCGTCTTCTGATCGTCTCTTCCGGAATGTTGTGTCCGCCTGCTTCCACTCTTGCCTTCACTCTTTCGATTGCAAGTTCCGGCGAATTGAGCCAGAAATACAGCAGCGTCACAGTGTAACCTGCCTCTTGTGCCATCTGAACTGTCTTGAGGATCGTACGGGTGGCAAGAGTGGTCTCGATTCCGAAGTCGAGCCTTTTCTTAAGCAGATACCTGGTCTTGGCGATCATATATCTTCCGGCAGCTATGGACGCCTTTTCCGGCTGGAACGGCGAGAGACCTTTTGCAAACTCGTCTGAGTTCACGAATTCGCTGCAGTTGAGCATCTCCGGCAACATGGTATAGGATGCGGTTGTCTTTCCCGCACCGTTGCATCCTGATATTATATATAGTCTTGGCATAAATTATCGTGTTACTCCGTATCCAAATAGTGCAAAATCTCCCTTGCAAGGGTCCTCCGGCCAGATTTCGCGGAATGCGTCAGTGATTTCATGAGCTGTTACTATGTCCTTCTGCTTTCTGCATGTGATTCCTAATTCAGCGGCCTGGGTATAGACATGCACGTCAAGCGGCAGGATCAGTTTCGTCTTGTCGGAATTCTTCCAAAGTCCAAGATCCACCTTGCCGTCGTCCCTGACCATCCATCTGCGCATCATGCTGATCTTCTTGTTCGGAGCTTTCCTGTCCTCCTTCTGTCCGAATATACTGCAGCGGAAATCAGTGTCGGAAAGGCCTTCGAGGCTGTCACGGCCTTCATATATTCCGCGGAGCCTTCTGCATATTCCTGCGAATTCACTCCATTTTATGGTTCTGTGCAGACTGACATTCTCGTCGCGGTATTCTCCGTTCATCACATAGTCATACGGTCTCCAGCTCATCTCCTCGAACATTCTGTCGCAGTCTCTCACGATCATTGCCCTGCGGCCCCATGCAAGATGCGCTGACAGCAGTGCCGATATCTCCACATCGGCCAGCGTCGCCTTGCCCTCACGAAGCAGGCCTGCAAACCTTGTGGGGAAGATTATCGGGTCTTCCTGGAAATATTTCGGGTCATTGTATTCCTCTGCCCACCCGATGAGCGTGTCTTTGAGAGCGTTATCCATAGTAATCAACAAATATAACAAAAATGGCCGATTGCGCATCCGCAACCGGCCATAAATATTTTATGTCTGAAAAATTACTTTGTAGCAGACTCGATACGCTTCATGTTAGCGAACATGAATACACCTGCAACAACGCAGATAACGATGAGTACGAGCCAGAGTGACCAAAGTGGAATACGCATCCAGAGGAGACCAGGAACTGACACGAGGTAGTTACCGATCGCTGTTGCTGCGAACCAGCCACCCATCATCATACCCTTGTACTTAGGAGGAGCCACCTTTGATACGAATGAGATACCCATTGGTGAAAGGAGAAGCTCAGCGAATGTGAGTACGAGGTATGTAGAGATCAACCAGTATGGAGATACGAGCTCAGGGCTTACAGTTCCACCGAGTGCCTTAGGTGAAGCAAGGCCGAGTGAACCAAGAGCGAGGATAAGGAAGCCTGCGCCAGCCACGAACATACCGAGACCGATCTTACGTGGTGCTGAAGGCTCTTTGCCCTTGTTTGCAAGTGCACCGAAGATTGCGAGTGAAATCGGTGTGAGAGCAACTACATAGAATGGGTTGAACTGCTGGAAGTCAGATGGCTGTACGCCCACTGTCTCAGGCATTCTGAGGTAGAGGACTGCTGCTGCGCCCCAAAGACCGAGGGTTGCAAGAGCTGAAGTGATCTTAGCCTTCTTTGTCTCTGACTGGAATACGCTGAAGAGAGTATATACAGAAGCTGCGATGAGGGCGAGGCACCAGATGTTGAATCCGATTCTCATGATGCCTGAAGCAGAGCTTGCTGTGTAGTCACGAGCGAAGAATGTCATTGTTGCACCGTTCTGGTGGAATGCCATCCAGAAGAAGATAACCACTGCGAATACGAAGATAAGCGCACCGATGCGGCTCTTGGTCTGCTCTGGAGTGAGCTCAACCTCAGCAGCTGCGTTCGAAGCCTGAGCCTGCTTAGCATTCACGTCAGCATGCTTGAACCATGACTTGCAGCTGAAGTAGATGAGTACTGAAAGTACGAGTGAAACGCAAGCTACAGCGAAACCGCCGTTGTAAGCTGTTGAAAGTCTCTCGATGTAGTAAGGAGCGAATGTTGCCATATCCATACCTGCTGCACCTGGCATTGTTGCTGCAATGCTCTCGAGGTTTGCAAGGTTCTCCGGAGTGATGGTTCCGTTCATTACCTGGTGTGCAAGTGCAGGAACGTTAGCGTTGTAAACGAGGTTGAACTTGCTGAGTGACATGTTGGTCATAGCTTTCGCCATTGAAGGAGCGAACATCGAACCGAGGTTGATCGCCATGTAGAAAAGGCTGAACGCTGCGTCTCTCTTTGATGCATACTTAGGATCATCGTAGAGGTTGCCCACCATTACCTGGAGGTTACCCTTGAAGAGACCTGTACCGATCGCGATGAGAGTGAGGGCACCGAACATGAGGATCTTTCCGGCCATATCCGGAGCGGTAGGGATAGAAAGGCAGAGGTATCCTGCGAACATTACTCCGATACCGAGTGTCACACACTTGCCATATCCGATCTTGTCGGCGAGGATACCACCGAAGAATGGCATGAAGTAAACTCCTGCAAGGAAGATTGAATAGATCTGTGTGGCAGCTGCCGCGCTGAATCCGAACTTCGCCTGGATGAAGAGGAGGAAGATGGCCAGCATTGTGTAATAACCGAAGCGCTCACCGGTGTTGGCGAGGGCAAGGGCAAATAGTCCTTTTGGTTGACCTTTGAACATAATTGAAATTGGTTTATTTAGTTGTTTGTAATTTCGTGACTGGCAAAGATAAGAAAAATTCTTATATTTGCTTGCTTGAAAGTTGATTCGGTTATGACGCGTATTTTTGTGAAGATATTCAGAGGCTTGATTGTGCTGCTGTCAAAGCTGCCTTTGAGCTTCCTGTATCGTGTCGGAGATTTTTTCGCATGGCTTGCCGGTAAAGTCCTTCACTACAGGTCTGACGTGGTCTGGATCAACATCTCCCGCTCTTTCCCTGATAAGAAATACAAGGAACTCAAGACTATATACAAGGACTTCTATCGTCATCTCGGTGAACTTATCGCAGAATTTATCTGGTTCGGAGGAAGTACATTCAAGAAACTTCGCAAGCAGGGAATCGTGAAGATCACCAATTCACAGGTGCTTGCCGACATGCGTGACAAGGCTCCGAGCGTCACTCTCCTCAGCACTCATTGCGGAAACTGGGAACTTATGGGCGGTCTTCCTGGATATGATTCATATGATGGAGTCCCTCTTGCCTTCTCGGAAAGAGATATCTATGTGGTATACAAGAAGTTGTCCAGTGAAGTGTCCGACAGGGTGTTTGCCCTGAACAGGATTGCCCCACTGGAAATTGTCGGCACGGAATGCGAGGTGGAGTCAAAGAATATCCTCCGATTCTCGATTGCAAACAAGGACAGGAAATGCCTGTATATATATCCCGCTGACCAGGCTCCGTACAAAGGTGCCGGCAAACATCAGATCGGGGAATTCATGCATCAGCCTACCAATGCCATGATCGGCAGCATGGGACTTGCCTGCAAGCTGTCTCACGCAGTGGTATATATGGGTATGAAGAGGCTGGAGCGCGGACGATACGAAGTGACTTTCACTCCTATCTGCGAGGATGCCTCACAGACTACTCCTGAGGCAATCCTCAGGAAATATTACGATCTTCTTGAACAGGAATTAAACGAGACTCCTGCCAACTGGCTGTGGTCTCATAAACGTTGGAAATAGTTATGATTAAGAAAATTTTCATTGCAGCAGCCCTGCTGATATCATCGGCATCCTTTGCCCAGAAGAAGGGTGAAGATCCGCAGAGCTATCTCACATATTCTCTTCCGATGACCACCATCACCCTTGAGGTTGAGGCGGTTCAGGAGAAGTTCTATGCAGGTCCTTATGCAAAATATGCCGAGAAATATCTCGGAATCAAGCCTCGTCAGGAGGATGAGACTCTCTTTCAGCTCACTCAGGTGAAGATGACTCCTTATGTTGAGGCTGACCAAAGCAGAAGATATTCAGTGAATGTTCCTGCCGGAAAGATTGAGAACACTTTCCTCAAGCTAGCAGCAGGAGGATTCATCTCATTTGCAGATGCGAATTTCGGCTCAGAGTCGATCTGGCGTTTCACCACAAGGACAGAAGGTGACTTCTCTTCAAAGGGCGTGACATCCAACCTCAGCACCGAGTCCACAACTCTTTACCGCAATCAGAAGAAGGAGTCCGTGTATGACAAGGTGTCTGTCCAGCAGAACATGGTTGTGGAGAAGACTCCGGAAAAGAGAGCTGCCGAGACTGCGGACATGATCCTCAAGATCCGTCAGCAGCGCCTCCAGATCGTGACAGGAGATACTGACGCCACATATAGCGGAGAGGCAATGGGTGCCGCAATCGCGGAACTGACCCGTCTTGAGCAGGAGTATATGACTCTTTTCGTCGGATATTCGGAATATCAGACCCAGGTGATGAAGTTTGAAATCGTTCCTGATGCTCAGCGTGAAAGCCAGATGTATATAGCTTTCCGTCTTTCTGACGGTGCTGGTCTCGTGAATCCGGACAACATGTCAGGACGCCCTGTCCTCATGGAGATTGTTCCGCAGGAGTTTGCGGAGCCGGAGATCACTGCTGCTGTTGAGGAAAAGAAGCTTCAGCCAGTGGAGGCATATTACAGAATTCCTTCAATCTGCACAGTGAAGCTTATTGACTCAGGAAATGTACTCATGCAGACCAGGATGCCGATCTATCAGCTCGGTCGCGAGTCTTCACTCCCTGTCAACGTGATTTTGAAATAAACTAATACCATTTATAATTATGATTCAGAATTTAGATCCACAGGTGGTATGGAAGAACTTCCATGCTCTTACTCAGATTCCACGTCCGTCAAAGCACGAGGAACTTGCAGTTGAATATATGTATAATTGGGGTGTTTCCCATGGTCTTGAGACTATCAAGGACGAGGTTGGAAACATCATTATCCGCAAGCCTGCTACTCCTGGTTGCGAGAATATGAAGGGTGTTATCCTTCAGGGCCACATCGACATGGTGCCTCAGAAGAATGCTGACACTGTTCATGATTTCGAGAAGGACCCTATCCAGACATGGATCGATGGCGAGTGGGTGAAGGCTAAGGGTACTACTCTTGGTGCCGACAACGGTCTCGGTCTCGCAATGGCTATGGCTGTCCTCGAGTCTTCAGACCTTAAGCATGGTCCTGTTGAGCTTCTCTGTACTATCGACGAGGAGACAGGTATGACAGGTGCCATGGCACTCAAGCCAGGTATTCTCCAGGGTGAGATCCTCATCAACCTCGACTCAGAGACTGAGGGTGAACTTTATGTTGGTTGCGCTGGTGGTCTTGACGCTTCTGCTTCTGCAACTTACACTCCTGCAGAGCCACAGGCTGACTGGTCTTGCTGGTCACTTGCTGTGAAGGGCTTCAAGGGTGGTCACTCAGGTATGGACATCATTCTTTACAGAGGTAACGCCAACAAGCTTGCTGCACGTGTTCTTTATGCTCTCATGACTGAGGCTGATGTAAAGCTTCTTGACCTCGAGGGCGGTACTCTCCGCAATGCAATCCCACGCGAGGCTTTCGCTACAGTATATGTTCCTGCAGGCAAGGAGGAGGCAGCTCAGGCTGTATTCGCCCGCGTTGCTGCTGAGATCAAGGCTGAGTACGCTGGTACTGATCCTGATTCAGAGTTCATCTTCAAGCCTTACGAGTGCACAGAAGGTGAGTGCTGCTGCGGTGGTGATGAGTGCAAGTATGTTCCTGAGGCTGATGCTCTCCGTTTTGTTCGCGCTATCCTTGCTTGTCCGGATGGTGTTGAGCGCATGAGCAGCGAGATGGCTGGTCTTGTGGAGACTTCGAACAACCTTGCCATGGTTAAGATCGAGGGCGGCGAGCTCTCAGTGAAGACTCTTATGAGAAGCTCGGTTGACACTGCAAAGAATGCTCTTGCTGCTAAGTTCGAGTCTATCTTTGCTCTTGCTGGCATCGAGACTTCATTTGCCGGTGGTTATTCTGGCTGGGCTCCTAATCCAGAGTCTGCTATCCTTGCTACCATGAAGAAGGTATATAATGATAAGTATGGTGTTGAGCCTGCAGTCATGGCTATCCATGCCGGTCTTGAGTGCGGTATCCTCAGCGGTGCTTATCCTCATTGGGATATGGTTTCATGCGGTCCTACTCTCATGAGCCCTCACTCTCCAGATGAGCGTGCAAACATCCCTTCTGTTGCCAAGTGCTGGGATTTCCTTAAGGCTGTTCTTGAGAATATTCCTACTAAGTAGAGATACAATATCCTAATAATCAGGAGACCTCCAGGTTCGAATCTGGAGGTCTCCTGATTTTATTGTACATTATCGTAATAATTTTGCGCCTTTATTAAATTAATTGTACCTTTGCGACTTCGTTTGATTTTAAAAAACACGTTGATTCTTAACTAAGTGGTTAAAAACTAAAGAATTATGAAGAGCGGTAAAGTGTCAAAAATGGCTCTGTCTTGCCATAAACTCGGGGGCGAGTACAACTCTCCTGAGATAAAGACAGTTGTTTTTCAGTCCGAGGGCCTTTTGTGCGTGAGTGTATTTAATCTCGAGCATCAAAGTTTTACATTCGACGATGTTGAAGATCTTTAATTTAGGAGGGCTGAAATATGAAAAAATCAATTCTTTTCTTCGCTGCTCTCGCAGCACTTTTTTCTTGTTCAAAAGAAAATCCTGTAGATAACTACAATCCTGCAGACGATACCTATTCAGTAACCCTCACTGCATCAGCTCCTGGTGCGGACACCAAGACTACGCTCGTTGATGGCGATAACAACAAGTATGTACATTGGTCTAAGGGTGATGCTATTAAGGTTTTGCTTTTCCCTGACCATGAGAATTCGAACACTTTTAATGGACCTGCCGGCGAGTTTAATTCTGAATTTGAGACAGAGACCTCGGAGAAAGCAAATTTTAGAACTACGTCTTGGTCTTGGGGATTTGGCTCAGATGTAGTTTCAAACCGTCTCATGGAAAATGGTATTGCGGTTTACCCTTCAACAGCCGAGGCAACGTCAAACAAAACCGCAAGCGGCTCGGGCTCAGCAAATAATACAGAATTGTCTTTCACTCTTCCAGATGCGCAGAAGGCAATCAATGGTAATATTGAGTCAGGTCTGAACTTCTCATATGCAATGGTGGGTCGTGATGGTTTCAAGTCGGCAATTGAGAGCAATAGTGCTATGGGCCTTACATTTAAGAATGCATGTGCGCTTATCAGTCTCACAATGCCAGCTTCATTTGAGAAGGATGTGACATCTGTAACTATCTCTTCTAATAATGAGGTCGCTCTTACAGGTAAGGGAAATGTAGACATGAACTACTATAAGGATGAGATCCTTTCTCCTTTCCACGTAACTCCTGAGGTGACTGAGACTTCACACACTGTTACTCTTGCAAAGGCTGATGGATCAGCACTTGAGGCTGGTGCTACTTATTTTGCTGTAGTATGGCCAGGTGCTCATGAGGGTCTTACAATTTCATTCAATGCTGCTGATGGTACAGTTGCTACTAAGCCAACAGGTACAGTAACGCTTAAAGCATCACATGTTAAGCCTTATACTTTCTCATCTGCTTTGAGCTTTGAGGCTCCTGGACCAAAGGAATATGACTATATTTATGCTGACGGTTCAATGGGAAATGATGTAAGAAATGATATCGTAGGTGTTGTTATCTTCCATGGTAATCCTAAGACTCAGTTCAACGATTCTCAGCTTCCTGATCAGTACTGCAATGGTTTGGCAATCAGCGTTTCTTCAAGAAAGTGTGTTTGGAATTCTTCGAAGTTGTCTTCTGTTCCTGCAAGTGTTAAGGTTACAGGAATGACAACAGCACTTGCTAGCTTTGGGTTGGGAGGATATACTGCAACGCAGGCTTTTGGTTCAAATAATTACACCGTATTCGCTAATGGTACTGCGCCAATTGGTACAAGTGGTTGGTATCTTGGCGCTGCAAATGAGTGGAATTATATCATAGAAAATAGGGAGTCTATCAATAAGCTACTTGATGGTGTCGGAGAAGCTATCGACCTAACTGCTGCCTCTAATGGTATATGGCTTCCTTACTTCTATAGTACTACAGGCCCAGCATATGTGTATATATCTGCTAATAAACCAAGCTACACATATGAGAAGTATTATTACCTCACTGATTCAATATATTCTAGTTATTGGCGTGTTGCTCGTCCAATCTTCGCATTCTAATTCCTAACGGAATTGAAATATATCACAAATCAGCCGTCCTTCGGGGCGGCTTTTTTCGTGGTGTAGGGATGCTGGGTGGTGATAATTGCTAATGCGACTGGGGTTTCTGGTGAGGAAGGCAGGAAAGTGCGAAAGAGTGTTTGCAGATTGAAATAAAATTGCTATATTTGCAGCCCATTTGTGGGATTTTATCCCGGCAAGTGGATGCAAATTATTATTAAACAATTAATTACAAACAAAAATGCTTAAACAGTACGAAACCGTTTTCATTGCAACTCCCGTTTTGTCTGATGCTCAGATGAAGGAAGCGGTCGCAAAGTACACTAACTACCTCAAGGAGCGTGGTG
>JAZKYT010000023.1:0-13082 GCA_045612265.1 Candidatus Cryptobacteroides sp. | reverse complement strand
TCTACTTTTGCACCCGTTTTGTCCTTGAAATGGCCTCTTTTGAGGACAATGTAATGATTTAATGTGGTTTTGTCCTTGAAATGGCCTCTTTTGAGGACAATGTAATGATTTAATGTGGTTTTGTCCTTGAAATGGCCTCTTTTGAGGATTAGTTTAAGATTATAAGACAATGACAACAAATTTCAGTTTTCTGAGTAAGCATAAGCTCCATGTATCGTCGAGTATGGTGCTGATTGTGTGCACAGTGCTCGCACTGTTCTGCGCCAATGTTCCTGTTGTCAAAGACTGGTATTTCTCTCTTTGGCAACATAATGTTTCCGTATCTATAGGTAACTTCAATCTGTTCAGTCACGGAGGACATGCGATGAGTCTGATGGAGGTGATCAACGACTTCCTCATGGCCATCTTCTTTCTCTCGGTCGGTCTTGAGATCAAACGTGAGATCCGCGTCGGAGAGCTTTCTTCGCGTGAGAAAGCCCTGCTTCCGATCATCGGAGCATGCGGCGGTATGGCGATCCCGGTTCTGCTTTTCTGGTTGTTCTGCCCTGGAGATGCTGCAATGCAGCGCGGTCTTGCTATTCCTATGGCAACTGATATTGCATTCTCGCTCGGTGTACTTTCTGTATTCAGCAAGAGAGTTCCTATCGGTCTGAAGGTTTTCCTTGCAGCCCTTGCTGTTGCCGATGACCTTGGCGGTATCATTGTGATTGCGCTTTTCTATTCTTCAGATATCAATTTCCTTTACCTTGCACTGTCCGCTATATGCGTTGGTGCTTTGGTTCTTGCAAATGTGCTGAAGGTTCGCCGCAAGGCATTCTATGTGACTGTGGGTCTTGTACTTTGGTATATGATGCTCAATTCCGGCATCCACGCGACAATCGCGGGTGTCATCGTGGCATTCTGTGTTCCTGCAACACTTGTAAAGGGTACCGGACACTATCTTGAGCGTATCAGAACGCATATCAGCAAGTTCCCTGTAATCGAGATTGACGAGCAGCACAATGCCGTGGTTCTGACCAACGAGCAGATTCATACACTCAAGAGTATCGAGTCGGCTGCCGACAAGATGATCAGCCCGCTTCAGGACCTTGAGGACAGCTTGCACTTCATGATCAACTACATCGTGATTCCGCTTTTCGCTTTTGCCAACGCTGGTATCGATCTTTCTGGTATGAGCTTAGGTGCAATCTTCTCTGGTGTGAGCCTCTCAGTGATCATTGGTCTTGTTGTCGGTAAGTTCCTCGGTGTCCTTTCATTCTCGTGGATTGCTGTGCGCCTGAAGGTTGTGAGCCTTCCTGCCGGAACTGACTGGAAGGCATTTGCAAGTGTATGCGTGATCTGCGGTATCGGCTTCACTGTGTCCATGTTCATTGCGGACCTCTCGTATTCAGGTCTTGGTGAGACTGGAGCAGCCCTTCTGAACGAGGCTAAGCTCGGCGTCCTCTGCGGCTCAGTACTTTCAGCTGTGCTTGGATGTGCGCTTCTGAACCGCTATCTGCCTAAAGAAAAATAATATTCGTAAATGACTATGATCAAACTATTACGTTCATCAATATTTTCAGGAATCGCAATCGGTCTTGCCGGATTCGGTTTTCTCGCCTCTGGAATTCAGAGCGAGGCTTACGGTCCGCTTTTCGGTTCCATCCTCTTCTGCTTCGGTCTCCTGACCGTGGTGGGATACAAGCTCAAGCTCTACACAGGTACGGCAGGCTTCATCGTGAAGGGTGAGGTGGGCATGCTGGCGATGATCCTTCTTGGAAACATCATCGGATGCTTCTGTACATCACTGCTTGCACGTGTAACACCAATGGACATCCAGGGCGCTGCTCAGAATATCCTCGAACTCCGTCTGCGTGTGGGAACCCTCCGTTGCGGCCTTCTCGGAATCGGTTGCGGTGTCATGATGACGACTGCAGTCCGCTTTGCACGTGAGAAGAACTTCCTTCCGCTCCTTTTCGCAGTTCCGCTCTTCATCGTCTGTGGCTTCACTCACTGCGTTGCGGATGCCTTCTACTACTGCTGTGTGCCGCTTTCATTCTGGAAGCTCCATTTCTGGGAGATTCTTGGTGTCTACGGCTGCATCGTCCTCGGCAACCTTATCGGCTGCAACCTCTACCGCATTGTCCTTGCCAAGGATCAGTACTAGGATTTGCTGCACACTTAATCGTGTGATTTACAATATATTAACCTCTTATGCCTGCTGTGTTTTGACGGAAGGCATAAGAGGTTAACTTTTTGATTGATAGTTCTTTAAGTGCATGATGCTAACTTTTTCTCTAAAAGGAAGAATGTTTAGTAAATTTTTGGTATATTTGCCGATTGTAAATTTATAAACCAATAACTCCGTTATTATGAGTGAACAGATTATCCCTGATGTTGAACTTACATCAGATGTAGTAGTGGCTGAAGCTGCTGAAATGGCAGAACCGGCTGTAAATTATTCAGAAAAGACTCTTGCAGAACTTATCAAGCTTTTCGAGGAACTCGTTCAGAATGAGGATAGAATGAAGCTTTCTAAGGATGTAGAGGCAATCAAGTCATCTTTCTACAAAAGACTTCAGAAGGAGAAGGCTGAGGCTGGACTTGTTGTTGACCAGGTTGTGGAGCCGGATGCTGAGACAGCGGCTGAGGCAGTGGCTGAGGAGCAAGAGGCAGAGACTCCAGCTGAAGAGAGCACCAATCCGTTTGTAGAGATCGAAAGAGGATTCAAGCAGTTGTATATTAACTATAAGAAGGAACGTGCCGAGTATAACAGGCAGCTTGAGAAGGAGCGTGAGGACAATCTTGCTCAGAAGGAAGCTATCGTGGCTGACCTCAAGGCGCTTCTCGAGAAGCAGGAGGATGTGAACGCTACATTCCCTGAGTTCCGCGAAATCCAGAACCGCTGGAGAGCTGTGGGTCCGGTTCCGGCTCAGAGCTATAGAAATCTCAATGAGACATATCAGCTTTATGTTGAGCAGTTCTACGATATGGTGAAGATCAATCGTGAGCTCCGCGACCTCGACTTCAAGAAGAATCTTGAGGCTAAGGAGGAGTTCTGCCAGCTCGCTGAGAAGCTTGCTGAGAGCGAGAATGTGATCGAGGCATTCCGTGAGCTTCAGAAGCTCCATGAGCAGTGGAAGGAGTTCGGTCCTGTTGCCAAGGAGTTCCGTGAGCAGATCTGGGATCGTTTTAAGGCTGCTACTGCAACTGTAAACAAGAGATATCAGGCGCATTTCGAGGGTCTCAAGGAGCAGCACGCCGACAACCTTGCAAAGAAGACAGTTCTTTGTGAGAAGGTGGAGGAAATCGCTGAAAGAGAGGTGACTGATTCAAATCAGTGGAACGCTTACTCAAAGGAGATTGAGGAAATCCAGAAGGAGTGGAAGACAATCGGCTTCGCTTCAAAGAAGGAGAATCAGAAGGTATATGACCGTTTCCGCGCAGCATGCGACAAGTTCTTCGGCCGCAAGCGTGAGTTCTATACAGAATATAAGGACAGTATCAACGCCAACCTCGACAAGAAGGTGGCTATCTGCGAGCAGGCAGAGGCTCTCAAGACCAGCACAGACTGGAAGAAGACTGCTGAGCAGCTCATCGAGCTCCAGAAGCAGTGGAAGGAAATCGGTGCAGTTCCACGCAAGAAGTCTGATCTTCTCTGGAAGAGATTCCGTGCAGCATGCGACGAGTTCTTTGCCGAGCGCGACAAGAACGCAAAGCCAGAGAACGATTTCTACGGCAACCTCAAGGCTAAGCTTGCTCTCGTAGAGGAGATCAAGGCATATGAGCTCAAGGGTGACGCTTCGGATGCAGAGGCGCTCAAGGCTTTCCAGGCAAGATGGAATGAGATTGGATTCGTTCCTTTCAAGGAGAAGGACAATGTGGCTCAGGCATATAAGGCTGCTGTTGCAGAGAAGTTCCCACGCAAGAACAACGCTCCACGCAAGAACGCTCGCCCAGCTCGTCCACAGCTTTCAGAGAAGGACCGCATGATCCAGAAATATCACGCTCTCGAGCAGGATATCGTAACTTACGAGAATAATATCGGTTTCTTCGCGATGTCGAAGAACGCTGAGCCTCTCATCAAGCAGATGCAGGAGAGAATCGATGCAGCTAAGGCTGAACTCAATGCACTTGCTCAGCAGATTAAGGCTCTTAACGAATCAGAGAATAACTAACAGGAAATGAATAAGAATAACTTAATCGGATTTGTACTGATAGGTGTGATCATGTTCGGATTCACATGGTATCAGTCAAGACAGTACAACAAGCAGATGGAGGCACAGGCTCAGCTCGACTCCATCGCATTTGTGGAGCAGATGGCTGAGATGGCCAAGGAATCCATCAAGGATACTGAGAATGTGGCGGTAAAGACTATGCCGGCATATAAGGATAGTCTTTTGACTGAGGCTAGACTTGCTGAAGCTCAGGTATATAAGTTGTCAAATGACAAGATTGAGGTTGAATTCACAACCCGTGGTGCGCAGCCATATTCTGTGAAGATCAACGATTATATGACATACGACAGCACTGCTCTTTATCTTATCAAGCCTGAGCAGAGCCAGTATGGCGTAAGCGTATATGCAGGTGAGAATATCAATACCAAGGACTTTGTATTCAATGTCGTTGAGCATAATGACAGCCTCATCGTGATGCAGCTTCCTTTTGCTCAGGGCGGATATATCCAGCAGGTATATGCTCTTTCTGAGGGCAGCTATATGGTTCAGAATGAGCTTTCATTCGTGGGTATGGAGAACCTTATCCCTCGTAATGTCTCAATGCTTGATATTGACTGGAATGTCATTATCCCACGTCTTGAGAAAGGCTATAAGAACGAGAAGCAGTATTCTAAGCTCAACTATTATTTCACCGGTGACAAGAAGTCTGAGGAATTCGGCCGCGGTCGTGATGGCAATGAGCGTATCAATACGAAGATGAAGTGGTTCGCTTTCCAGCAGCAGTTCTTCTCTGCAATCATGACTTCAGGCAGCGAGTTCGCTTCTGCTGATCTGGCAGTGAAGTATTTCTCTGAGGATGAGTATAAGTCACAGGGTAATCTCATGACTTGCTCGGCTAAGCTTCGTTCTGACTTCCAGGGTGGCTCATCTGTGATTTCACTACCTTATGAGTTCTACTTCGGACCTAATGACTATCGTGGTCTCAAGGCCTTTGATATGAAGTATGAGAAGATCATTCCGCTCGGTGGTTGGATGGTTGCATGGTTCAGCCGTCTTGTGATCATCCCTTGCTTCGACCTTCTTGGTAAGTTCATCAAGAATTACGGTCTTGTTATTCTTTTGATGACCATTCTCATCAAGCTTCTCATTTCTCCGCTCACAATGAAGTCATATAAGTCTTCTGCGAAGATGCAGGTTCTTAAGCCGGAGATTGACAAGCTTAATGCGAAGTATCCAAATGAAAAGGATGCGATGAAGAAGCAGCAGGCTATGATGGAACTCTATCAGAAGGCTGGTGTGAGCCCTGCAGGTGGTTGTCTTCCAATGCTTCTGCAGATGCCAATCCTCTTTGCTATGTTCCGTTTCTTCCCAGCTTCAATTGAGCTTCGTCAGCAGAAGTTCCTCTGGGCAGACGACCTTAGTGCATATGATTCAATCATCGATTTCGGTGTGAATGTTCCGCTTCTTGGGGATCATCTTTCATTGTTCGCCCTTCTGATGGCTGCAACAATGTTCTTCTACTCGAAGATGACTTCAAGCCAGATGTCCGATGATCCGAATATGGCAGGTATGAAGTTCATGAGTCTTTACATGATGCCGATCATGATGTTCTTCATCTGTAACAACCTCTCAGCAGCGCTCAGCTACTATTATCTCCTTTCAAACATCATCACTATGGGTATGACCTGGTATATCCGTAAATATGTGGTGACTGAGGATAAGGTTCGCGCTGAAATGATGGTAAATGCGCACAAGCCTAAGCAGAAGTCTAAGTGGCAGATGCGTCTTGAGGAGGCTCAGCGCATGCAGCAGCAGATGCAGCAGCAAAATAGAAGATAAATAGATCTTTGAGCTAATCCAATTGTACCTAAAATTTAACCTATGAAAAAACTTCTTATCCTTTTTGCTGCATCATTATTATCGACCTCCTGTAGCCCTTGGTTTTGGTATGGGGTACTTGCTGGTTTAGAATCGGCTATGTCAACACAACAGACTCCGTCTTATTATGGTAGTGGTTATTCTTCTTATCCAGCTACTTCAACAAGTAGCAGTGGAAGCTCTTATTCTACTACATCATCGTCATCAAGTACTTCGACATCCTCTTCTTCATATACAAGAACTCCAAGAAAGTGCTCTTTGTGTAGTGGCACAGGCAGAGTAGTCGAGAATGACGGAGTTACCTTTGGTTTATCCGATACCAAATATTGTAGCGAATGTGGAAAACAGGTTCCATTAAGTCACTATCATACTACATGTCCTAGTTGTAAAGGAAAAGGTGAATGGTAAAAGAAGTTATAAATAGATTGTATAATGAACTGCCAGCAACTGTAAGGTTGGTGGCAGTTTCTAAATTTCACCCCTTCGAGGCCATTGAGGAGGCTTATGCCGCCGGGCAGAGGATCTTTGCCGAGAGTCGTCCGCAGGAGCTTCTTGCTAAGGTCCATCACCTGGATGAACTGCGCGCCACAAAACATGAATATATGTCGGATGTGGAGTGGCATTTCATCGGTCACCTTCAGACAAATAAGCTTAAGATGGTTCTGCCTTATGTTTCTCTTGTGCAGTCTGTGGATTCTGTCCGCCTTCTTGACGCCATCCAGGCATGGGGTGCAGCAAACTCACGGGTGATAGCCGTGTTGCTGGAGCCGCATGTGGCTGCAGAGGAAAGCAAGCAGGGTTTCGAGGCGGAGGAGATATATGATATCCTTTCGCGAAGTTCTGAGGTTTCCGATGGTCAGTCTGGTGCGTATCCGAACATCCGTTTCCGCGGAATCATGGGTATGGCAACCTTTACTGATGACCAGTCCGTGATCGCTTCCGACTTTGCGGCGTTGCGTTCGATCTTCGATACCTGCCGGTCGCGATTCCCGCATCTGGCCGCTGATTTTACAGAACTCTCCATCGGAATGTCGGACGATTATCCATTGGCCATTGAGTACGGATCGACGATGATTCGAGTTGGTTCGATGATTTTTGGCGAAAGAAAATACTGATTTGTTTAATTAGCTTTTTGATATTTATATTTAGTTGCGGAAGTATTCTGCAACTATTTTCGTTATATTAGCAGAGTTTTAGACTTTTTTCTATGTCAGGATTATCAATCAAGCAGAGAATTGCCTTTGAATTGCAGAGGCAGCTGATCAAGGATCAGAGTGAAAAGCATCCGCTCCGTCAGTTGTTCTGGGAGAGTACACTTAGATGCAATATGAGGTGTCGACACTGCGGAAGCGACTGCAAGGTGTCCTCCATGCAGCCTGACATGCCTTTTGAGGATTTTCAGAAGGTCTTGAAGCGTATCAAGGAAAAGTATGATTCTCACAAGGTTATGATCGTGGTCACTGGTGGTGAGCCGTTGATGAGAAAAGATATAGTTCAGTGTGGACGTGCAATCTATGATATGGAATTCCCGTGGGGAATCGTGTCTAATGGTCTGCTGATGACTCCTAAGAAGATAAATGAACTTCTGGATGCCGGACTTCATGCTGCCACCATTAGTCTTGATGGTTTTGAGGCTGAGCACGAGTGGATGCGTGGTGTGCAGGGCAGTTTCAAGAATGCTACTGAGGCAATCAGAATTCTTGCAAATGAGCCGACCATCAAGTTTGATGTGGTGACATGTGTGAATAATAAGAATTATGAGCAGTTGCCGCAGTTGAAGGATTTCCTTATTTCACTTGGCCTGAAGGCATGGCGACTTTTTACTGTCTTTCCTGTCGGTCGTGCAGCTCAGGATCCTGATCTCCAACTTAGCAATGAGCGTTTCCGCGGTCTGATGGATTTCATTAAGGAGACCCGCAAGGAAGGTCGTATCACGGCGAGCTATGGTTGCGAAGGCTTTCTGGGCGAATATGAGGGCTTTGTGCGCAATCATCTCTTTGCTTGCCAGGCAGGCCGCAGCATCAGTTCTGTGATGATTGATGGTTCAATTTCTGCTTGTGCAAGTATACGTAGTGACCTGGCGCAGGGAAATATATATAAGGATGATTTCATCGATGTTTGGGAAAACAGATATCAGCCATATCGTGACCGTTCATGGATGAAGACAGGGGAGTGTGCAGACTGTAAATATTTCCGTTATTGTGAAGGAAACGGTATGCATCTGCGAGATGAAAATGGTGACTTGATCCTCTGTCATCTTAAACGATTTGAGTAAGTTCTCAACGATTGGAGTAAGTTCTCAACGATCAGAATAAGTCGTCAACGATTAGAAGAAGACGTCCTAGATTAGATATCAATTTGAAGTTTTAAAAGTTTACTACTAATATCAATAGTATGAAAGATATTTTCCTTAGTTTCTGTAGATGGCTGCTTCCGTTCTTTGGAATCAGTGCAGTGATATCATGTGATAATGTGATTATCGGACCAGATATGTATGGTTGTCCTCCTGTGGAATATGGAACTCCTACTATGGAATTTCGCGTGAAAGGTAAGGTTACTAATTATGATACCGGTGAACCTGTCAAGGGAATAGTCGTATCTACTGATGATGATTGGGAGGATCCGCTGGTGGTTACATCAGATAATGGTGAATTCGTGTATGAGTCTACAGGATTTCCGAAAGAAATAATCAAGATGAAGTTTACTGATGTCGACTTTGACGAGGATGGAGCGTATATGTCAAAAGAGTTCATGGTTGCACTGAAGAAGGCCTCAGAGGGATCTGGTGCATGGGATGAGGGCTTCTATATTGCAGAAGATGTGGTGGTCAAGATGTATGAGGATATGCCTGCGGAATACGGAACTCCTATAGTTGAGTTCTCTGTGAAGGGTCGTGTAGTGGATGCCGATTCCAATCCTATTCCGAATATTGAGGTTTCTCGGGGAAATATGTATGGCAAGACAGTGACTGCTGAGGATGGTACTTTCCACTACAAGAATGAGGATGTGGGTTTTGAAATGACTGATGTAACTCTTACTTTCACCGATGTTGATGGTGAAGAGAATGGTGGTGACTTTGAGACTGAGGAGGTTCAGGTACCTTTGACTCAGACTGATCCAGGTGATGGTAATTGGGATTGTGGCGAATATGCCGCTGAAGATGTGGTTGTTGTGCTTGATCGAAAGACTCAATCTGAGGAATGTGCTGTGTAATTTATTGATATACAATAATATAAATGAACCTCCTGCGTCGTTTTGGCTGCAGGAGGTTTGCGTATGTAATTGATTGTCAGTGTGTTGTGTAGCACGGTGCTGCGTCCGATTCCTGGACTATTTGTTGGCAGCGCTGCCGACCATGCGGTATTTCTCGCAGAGGAGGTCAACAACTGGGTCGATTGCCTTAGGGAAGACCTTGCGGAGGTCGATCTCGTCGCTTGAAGTGAGGACGCCCTTGAGTGCGCGCATGAAGTTATCCTTGATTTCTGTTGCGAGGTTAACCTTCACGATACCGTTTGCAATAGCTTCCTGAACCATCTCGTGAGGGATTCCTGAGCTTCCGTGGAGAACGAGTCCTGCGTCGGTTACAGCCTGAATCTGTGCGAGTCTCTCGATGTCGAGCTTAGGAGCCTGCTTGTAGAAGCCGTGCGCAGAACCGATTGACACTGCGAGTGCATCTACACCTGTCTGCTCTACGAAGAGCTTTGCTTCCTCAGGGGTAGTGAAGCCGCCGCCCTGTTCCTGACCGAGCTTAGCTACGTATCCGAGCTCTGCCTCCACGTTTGCGCCGTATGGTTTAGCCATCTCGACAACGAGGCGGGTAGTCTCGACGTTTTCCTCGAATGGCTTCTCGCTGGCGTCGATCATAACTGAGTCGAAACCTGCCTCAAGGCATCTCTTTACGAGCTCAACCGATCCGCCGTGGTCGAGGTGGATCCAACCCTGAACACCATAGTCAGCGATTGCCTGACGGCCCATCTTCACTGCCTGCTCAAGGCCCATATAGTCGATTGAACTGCGTGTGAGCTGGAGAAGTACAGGAGCCTGCATCTTCTGAGCTGCCTTCATTACGCAAGTAAGAGTCTCAAAGTTGTAGAAGTTTGTTGCAAGGACAGCTGTCTTGTCTGCCTGGCATTTCTTAAGAAGTTCCTTAACTGTCATATTGTTGAATTTTATAGTATTATCTGTTCAGCTCTTCGATCATTGATTTTGCAACGGCTGCAGATGCTCCTTTGCCACCGAGGAGGCTGCGGATTTGTGCATATTCATTCAGCATTGCAGTGCGTCTGTCATTGTTTTCTATCAGTTCGCGGACCTCTGTCACCAATGCGTCCGCATTGCAGTCGTGCTGGATGAACTCCTTGAATGCCAGTCGGTCCACAATCAGGTTTCCGAGGCTTATGTATTTGACCTTGATGATTTTCTTGGCCAGCCAGTAGGTGAGTGGATTGATGATATATCCCACTACCTGAGGGGTTCCGAACAAGGCGGTCTCAAGAGATGCTGTTCCGGAGTTGATGACTCCTGCCTCTGCGTGGCGGATAATCGACTGGGTCTCCCCGAAGAGAACCTTGATGTACTGTGAGTTCTCATCGTTCAGCCATCCGGAATAGTCGTCCATGCTGCGTGCGGGTGCTCCTGCAATCAGGAACTGGTGGCAGGCGTACTGCGGCAGTGCGTGCATCCTGGCTGCGAATTCTGTGAGGACCGGCATCATCGTGCTGATCTCTGCCTTGCGCGAACCTGCCAGCATGGCAATCACCGGTCTGTCTTCAAGTCCGGCGCGTTTCAGGAAGTCCTCGCGTGATTCGTTCATGGCCTGCGAATTGTCCACGGCGTCCACGAGCGGATTACCTTTGTATATATAGTCGATTCCCTTGGCCTCGAAATATGGTTTCTCGAACGGGAATACGATATATAGTCTGTCTACATATTTCTTGAGTTTGCGGATTCGGCCCTCGCGTGATGCCCAGACCTTCGGCGCGATGTAGTAGAATACCTTGAAGCCTGCCTTGTGGGCGAATTCGGCTATCTTGAAGTTGAAGCCAGGGTAGTCGATGAGGATCACTACGTCAGGCTGCCATGCCTGGATGTCCTTCTTGCAGAAATCAACGTTCTTCAGCAGCCTGCCAGCCTTTGCCAGCACTTCCACAAAGCCCATCACTGCGCCTTCCTTGTAGTGCCTTACGGGTGCGGATCCGGCTATGCTGGCCATCGCGTCGCCACCCCAGAAACGGATATCCGCATCAGGGTCCTGGGCATATATGCCCTTCATCAGGTTGGAGCCATGGAGGTCGCCGGATGCTTCGCCGGCAATGATGTAATATTTCATCCCTATTGCTTAGTTTTTGTAGCGAACGCCTGCTTTTGTGGTAACCATCTGCCACTCTTTTGCTGTGAAACCGTGGCAGGTCCAGCCTTCAAAGTGGGTATCTGCCACGAAATTGTGGGAAAACCGTGGCAGATGTTCAGAATTATTTAAATATGGTATTAAGTCTGTCAGTTTCGCAGTAGTCGGTGCAGTCGATGTTGTGTGCAACCACGCTGATGTAGCCGTCTGCAACTAGCTGGTGGTCAGCTCCAAATGTGTTGCAAGGATCCTCCTCGAACTCGCCGACCATCATGTAGAGGTCTTCTCCTTCCTCAAGTACCGGGTTCGGATTCTGTCCGAGAGACTCTGCTGTGATGCCGTATTTCGCATAGTAGCTGAGGTCCCATTCCCTGAATTCCTTCACCCAACGGCCGCGGCCCTGGTGGCCCACTTTCACTCCCTTGATCTGGTCTGTCGGAATGTCCGGGAAGTTTACGTTATAATACACGCCGTGCTTGCCGGAAAGGTTGGCCATGATCTTTTCGAATATATCGCCGAAATATTCCTCTACTGGTGAGAAATCTGCATCCGGGTGCAGTGTGTCGAGGGAAACTCCGATAGCAGGGATGCCGTTCAAGGCTGCCTCTGCTGCTGCTCCCAATGTGCCGGAATAGCATGAGGCTGTGGCAGCATTTGAACCATGATTGATGCCGGATATCACAACGTCAGGGTAGTTGTCCAGGAACATGGTGTTCAGACCGAACTTTACGCAGCTTGCAGGGGTTGCGTCTACGTAATGCCATTCAACGGGCTGGCCTTCCACTTCTTTTTCCGGTTTGTATGGATTAGGATCCTCGTATCCGAAATTTTTGTGTGAAATCTGCTTGAAGCCGAGTGAAACGGCCATTGACATGCCTGACTGATGGGATTTTGGCGCGATCACTGTGACCTCGCCAAACTTCTTCATTATCTCTGCAAGCACCTTGATGCCCTTTGCCTTATAGCCGTCGTCGTTGGTTATTAGAATTCTCATAGTTACGTATATATATCAAACAAATATACGAATTATTTTCAATAAATATTGTAACAGAAATTTTACAATAAAACATAACTTCGTATAAATATTTTTCCTAAATTTGCCGTGATTTTGTGGAGTCGTGTGCTCCAACGTCAAAATTGACTTAAAGTATAACATTTACATAATTTATTAAGACAATGATTAAAGTAGGTATTAACGGTTTCGGCCGTATCGGTCGCATGGTTTTCCGTGCTGCTGTTGAGAATTTCTCAAACGACATTCAGATCGTAGGTATCAATGACCTTCTCGAGCCAGAGTATCTCGCATACATGCTTAAGTATGACTCTGTTCACGGTCAGTTCAAGGGTGAGGTTGCTGTTGCTGACGGCGCTCTTATCGTAAACGGTAACAAGATCCGCCTCACTGCAGAGATGGATCCTGCAAACCTCAAGTGGGACGAGGTTGGTGCTGATGTAGTTGTTGAGTCAACTGGTCTCTTCCTCGAGGATGAGAAGGCTCGCAAGCACATCCAGGCTGGTGCAAAGAAGGTTATCATGTCTGCACCTTCAAAGGACGCTACTCCAATGTTCGTATACGGTGTTAACCACGAGACTTACGCTGGTCAGGACATCATCTCTAACGCTTCATGTACTACTAACTGTCTTGCACCTATCGCTAAGGTTCTCAACGACAAGTTCGGTATCGTTAAGGGTCTCATGAC
>JAZKYT010000022.1:0-8611 GCA_045612265.1 Candidatus Cryptobacteroides sp. | reverse complement strand
AGCGCCAATTTACACACAAAGGATTTTTTTTCCATGGATTTTAGGTTCAGGTGTAAGAAGTATCAAAGAATCGGAAAGCGACTCATCAAAAATGATGAGTCGCTTTCTCATATACGCGATTCAGATGTCAGGATATGTTATCTGAGTTCTGATCACGAGATGAAAAAGGGTAGAAAGATAGTCATGGGTCTTTGTGAGAAGGTCCCAGACAAGTATAAGTGGGCAGTCCGATATGATTTCACGATTACGATATTTGAGCCGAATGTCGAGAGACTTTCAGATAAGCAGCTTGAGATTGTCATACTTCATGAGCTGATGCATGTTGGGATCGAGATGGACGGAAACGAGGAAGTCTATTATATCAATCAGCATGATATTGAGGACTTCCGAACGATAATCGAGAGATACGGACTTGATTGGAGTGAGTATGAACAGATTGGAGAAGCTGAGGGACCTTGAGAGAGAGCTCAGGGGACTTATGAAAAAAGCCAACAGCAGAACGTTTGCAACGTTGGCCAGACAGTACAGAGAGACATTAAGAGAAATAGAAGAACTGGAAGGAGCAGAAGATGACTTCGATGAAATCGAACAGCTCCTCGCAGGTGATAATGGGAAGTCAGACTCCGACTCGGAGGATTTGTCCTGAATATGAACTATCGGATGGACCGACAGCGACAAAACTTCTAAGCATCGGAGGGACGATTCTTGATCCCTGGCAGGATGATCTACTTAATGACTGGATGGCGCTTAGTCCCAGCGGACTGTATGTTTGTAAGACTTGTGGCATTTCCATTCCAAGACAGAATGGAAAGTCAGGAGAGCTTCAAGGCAGAGCCGAGGCTGGCATGATCAAGCGCCGAGAAAAAATCGTATATACAGCGCACTTACAGAAGACGGCAACCGAGACATTCGAGGAAATGGCTGTCTTTTTTGATTCCAGAAAACTCGTTAAGTATGTCAAGGATATCAAGACCGCACTTGGTCGAGAGCAGATTATTTTGAAAAACGGTGCAAGGATCAAGTTCCTTGCGCGAACAAGAAATGGTGGAAGAGGTCAGCATGGAGATGTCCTGATGTTTGATGAGGCGCAGGAGCTTGACGCAGATCAGCAGGCTTCATTCCTTCCTGCAATATCTGCGAGCACCAATCCTCAGACAATTTATGCAGGTACACCACCGGATCCGAACACTCCAGGGGATGTGTTCAGAAAGTTAAGGTTAAGAGCTATCAAGGGTCAGACCACAACAGCCTCATGGGTTGAGTTCTCTGTCGATGAGATCGGAGATGTAACTGACAAAAAGAGATGGGCTGCAACAAATCCTGCTCTTGGTCGAAGGATCCTTTTATCAACTATCGAGGGTGAATGTGAGCAGATGGATCCTGACACATTTGCAAGAGAGCGTCTTGGATGGTGGGCACCTGAGCAGGTCAAGGAAGAGATCCCGACAGTCATATCTGAAGATGACTGGGACGCATGTGCGAGCTTTGACCCAAAGCCTGAAGGACGCACTGCATATGGTATCAAGTTCAGCGCAGATGGCTCTGAGGTTGTTCTTTGTGGAGCAGTCGTTCCCAGAGAAGGCAAGGCAAGAATAACTCTTATCGAGCGTAAGCCCACAGGCCTCGGAACACAGTGGCTTGCTGACTGGCTGAACGCCAGATACAAAGTGGCTGCATGTGTAGTCATTGACGGAAGGAACGGAGTTGACGTTCTGGTAGATAAGATCTCTGGAACGTGGAGATATAAGGGCGCTATCGTGCGTCCTACAGCCAAAGATGCGATAGCTGCTGTCAGCTGTCTCATGGATGGCATAAATGAACAGACGCTCACATGGTATGCACCGCAGGAGGACCTAAAAAGCAGCGCCATAACTTCCACAAAAAGGAAGATTGGAAGTCAGGGTGGTTGGGGATTTGGCGGAGAAGATTCCACACCGATAGAAGCGTGTGCCCTTGCTCTTTGGGGAGCTAAAAATACGAAGAGAGATCCTAGTCGTGAGATGAAATTTGGATGAGGAAATTGAAATGATAACACTTAATCTTAGTGCAAGCAGCATAATCGGACTAAATCAGGATGAATTTGCAAGAGTCAATGAGCTGGTCGATATCTTTAACTATCACCAGTCAAAGAACTGGCTCAAGAACAAATATTATGAGGGCAATATCAGCCTGAACGATGTCAATCTCGGAATAGCGCTTCCTGAAGGGATGCAAAAGCTTGAGATCGGATGTGCCTGGGGAGCTAAGACAGTTGATGTCCTTGCAGCTCGTTCAATGTTTGATGGTTTTGTCGGCCTTAACGGAAATGAGGTCGAAGCTCTCGACAAGTTCGTCATATCCAACGATTTTATCAAAGAATACAACAAGGCAAGCCGTGACGAGCTCAAATTTGGATGTACATTTGCAACTTTATCCTATGACGCTAAGGTCGGATGCAGGGCAAGATTCCATTCACCACAGACAGCAGCAGCAAGATGGAACGGAGAAAAAGGTCGTATCGATTGCGGTCTTGCAATCCTCAACACGGCTCAGGATAACTTTAACCAGGTATGGAAGCCTACCATGATCGCATACTACACGGACGATAGCGTGTGGCTCTTTACCCTTAACAATAATCTATGGTATGCGAGACAGTATCGCCACAGGATGGGAATGCCTCTGATGATTCCGTTTATCTGGAACGCAACGAGCAATAAACCTTTTGGTCGCTCCAGGATAAAAGAACCTGTCAGAAGACTCATAGATGGATATGTCAGGACTATTGCAAACGCAACGATCGGACTGGAATTTGCTACAGCTCCACAAAAATATCTGCTTGGAGTAACAGATGCACAATATGACGCTCTGATAAATCAGAAATTCAAACAGTACATCGGCTCGATCGTAGCAGGAACAACGAATCCGGAGACAGGAGAGAAGCCGACATTTGGTCAGCTTCAGCAGGGAACCATCACTCCTCACGTTGAGATGATAAGGATCCTCGCAACACAGTTCTCAGCTGCGACAGGATTGAGCGTGACAGATACTGGAGTCGTAAATGATGCAAATCCGACATCATCAGATGCGATTTTGGCACAGTCCCAGACGCTAATTGCTATGGCCGAGCAGCTGAACACGTCAAATGGAGATGCTCTTAGAACGCTCGCACTCATGGCAATCGCCATAAGCACACAGAGGTCAATTGATGAGCTCTCAGATGAGGAAAAAGCTGTCGTAGCTCATTTCAAGAATCCTGCAATGCCATCTGTCGCTGCCACAACTGACGCAGCCATCAAGATCGCATCCGCAAGAGAAGGTTTTGCCCAGACGGACACCTTCCTTGAGATGATTGGCTTCGATAAGGCTGATATTAGAAGGATAAAAAGTCAGGAACAGAGGTCGAGAGGATATCAGACGCTCACAGAGTTAGGAATTGAATGACAATATCGAAGGAAGTCTGGAAAAACTACATAGATGGGCTCGATAAAGTCGATTCCCATGTAAAGCAACAGGTCATGAGATACATGGAGACGCACGATCTTGAAGAAGATGGCGCGCGAGATGCTTTTATAGCGTTCTGTTATGGTCTCGCACTCAAATATGGAGAAGCTGCTGCAGAATTTGCCTGTCAGTTTTATGATGCGGTGTCTGAACTTGAAGGGGCTGACGTGGATCCTGCGGAACCTTCTGAGCCTCCTTCAGTTGATGAGGTCGCAAAGACTGTCAATGGAACGCTCAAGTATGTGATGGCCCTTGAGGTCACATCCGCAGCCATTGGAAGACTTGTAAAACGGACAGGTCAGGACACAACGCTCAAAAATGCAATAAGAGACGGAGCATATTATGCATGGATCCCTTCTGGAGATACATGTGCCTTTTGTCTTGCGATAGCAGCTGAAGGATGGAAAAAAGCAACTGCAAAAGCTCTTGCAGGAGGACATGCAGACCATATTCATGGAAATTGCAACTGCGCCTACTCAATAAAACATGATACAGAGACCAAGTATTCATCTTATGACCCTTCAGAATATCAAAAGATCATGGATGAGGCTGAGGGAAATACCAAGGAAGAGAAACTCAACTCGATAAGACGTATCGCTTATGACAAGAACAGCGCCAAGATAAGAGCACAGAAGAGAAATGCATATGAAACGCACAAAGAGCTCAACAGCTCCGAGGCGGAAGAGATAAATGTTAATTAAAGGATCCTCTGGATTCTTTTTTTATACCCAAAATATGGGAACTCGTCCCTTTAAAACGAGGAAAAACGCACTCAGAGGAGGAATTTTTTATGCCAGAAACTGTGAATCAGGATGTAGCAACTGTTGAGAACAATGTTCCAGCTGAGAACACAGCTCCTGAAGGAGCAAAAACATTTACTCAGAAGGAACTGGATCAGATCGTGGCCGAGAGGCTAAAGCGCGAGCGGTCAAAGTATGAAGGTTTTGAAGATATCAAAGCCAAGGCTGCAAAGTTCGATGAACTTCAGGAGGCAAGCAAATCAGAGCTTCAGAAAGCAACGGAGAGAGCCGAGAAGCTTCAGTCCGAGCTTGATTCCATCAAAAAGACGCAAAGCCTTAAGGAAATGCGCGAAAAAGTTGCTCAGGAAGCCGGAGTTCCTGTTGCTTCCATGTCACTCATAACTGGAGAGACAGAGGATATCTGCAAGGAACAGGCAAAAACAATCATGTCCATGTTGAACCCTGGAGCATATCCACAGGTTCCGGACGGTGGAGAGATCCACAACGTAGGAAAAGCGTCAGCTCGAGAGCTCTTTGGAGCGTGGGCTAATACGCAGCTTTAAAGGAGGAAAATAAAATGGCAGGAATTAGCACAAATAGAACAGATATAACTCTACCAACCGCGGTCTCAGCTGAGATCATCCAGAAGGCTCAGGAAGAGTCTGCTGTAATGAGACTCGCAAGACAGATCCCACTCCCTGGCAATGGAGTGACAATCCCTGTTATCACATCAGACCCAACAGCAGCATGGGTTGATGAGACAGACGAAAAGCCAGTATCAAATCCTGGTCTTGGCACCAAGGTTATGCGTGGCTACAAGCTCGCAGTCATCGAGCCATTCTCAAATCAGTTCAGAAGAGATATGCCAGCTCTTTACGATGCACTTATCGCAAGACTTCCAAGAATCCTTGCAGCTAAGTTCGACAACACCGTTTTCGGTGGAACAGCAGCTCCTGGCTCTGACTTCGATACTTTTGCATCTGTAACAGCGCAGGATATCTCACAGAATCCTTACAACGCACTCGTTGCAGCAGTAACAGACGTTGCAGAAAATGGTGGCGATCTTAACGGATTCGCACTTTCACCAAAGGCAAGAGGAATCCTTCTCTCAGCTACAGATGATAACGGAAGACCTCTGTTCATCAATTCCGTAGCAGAAGGCGCTATCCCTCAGATCCTTGGAAGCCCAACATATATATCAAGAGGCGCTTACATTCAGGGCACTCCTGACATCGTTGGTTTCGCAGGTGACTGGTCCAAGGCTATGTATGGTGTAGTTGAGGGTGTTGACATCAGCTTCTCATCTGATGCAACTCTTACACTTGCAGACAGCTCAGTGATCAACCTCTTCCAGAGGAACATGTTCGCAGTAAGAGCTGAGATTGAGATTGGCTTCCGCGCTGACCTTGATGTATTCAACGCTCTTACAGCTACAACAACAAGCGCTTGATCAAATTCGTAAACAGGCTCACAGGCACGATAATGTGGGTTGCGGATGAGCGCAAGGATGAATATTTAAGGGCTGGCCACAGGCTGGCCCTTACTTGTGCAAAGCCCATCGAGGTTGCTGATGAGCAAGAGCCTAAAAAGGTAACGCCCAAAAAGGCAACCAAGAAGGCTCCAAGCAAGAAGAAATGAGGTATCGAAATGGCATACGCAACAGTTGAAGATGTCCAGGCACGAATGACAAGAGAATTGACCGAAAACGAGCAGGCAGTCGCTACAAATCTTTTGGATGATGCTGCTGTGATGATTGATACGTTCAATAAGAACGCAGAAGAAGCCAACAAGAAGGTAGTTTCCTGTCGAATGGTCATCAGAGCGCTTGGCGATGGTGAGTCATTTGGAGTTCCTGTCGGAGCGACTCAGGGTTCTATGAGTGGACTGGGATATTCTCAGTCATGGACTGTGACAAATGGCTCTGTCGGTGAGCTGTATCTGTCGAAATCCGACAAAGCACTTCTTGGCGGATCAGACAGGATCGGTTCATATTCTCCAGTTGAAGAGCTTGCAGGAGGTAGATGTCATGATAAAGGGCACGACGATCCAATTAGTTGTTGATAATATCGTGGACTATGACCCATTCGGAGCTCCCATCGTTGAAGAAATTATTGAAGACGTGGAAGACGTGCTTGTCGGACAGCCTTCTACTACTGATATCACGAATGCCACGGAGATGTACGGCAAAAAGATAATATATACCCTCGGTATTCCGAAGGGTGATAAGCATAACTGGATAAATGCCATCGTGTATATCTGGGGGCAGAAATATCAGACCTTTGGATTTCCAATGACAGGCATCCAGGAGAACATCCCACTAAGGTGGGGACAGAATGTCATGGTGGAACGTTATGGCGAACAAAGTGAAGTTTCAGCTTAATCCGGAAGGTGTAAGACAGCTCCTTACTTCTCCAGAAATGATGGCAATCTGCAAGGAATACGCAGATAATGCAGCATCGTCCCTTGGATCAGGATACGAAGTATCAACCCATACTGGAGCAAAGCGTGTAAATGCTGAGGTTGCTGCTGTCACATACAAGGCTCGTAAGGATAACAGCGAGAACAACACCATCCTGAAAGCGATTAGAGGTTAAGTCGGATGATTGAAGAAACCGTGAAAATTTATTTAGAAAATCATGGAGTGAGCGCCCCTGTGTGGATGGAAAAACCCAAAAATCCGCCCTCTGAATACTTCATTGTTGAAAAAACAGGAGGCGCGCTTACGGAACATATTTTCCACGATACCATTGTTGTCCAGAGCTACGCTGCATCGAAATATGAAGCTGCAAAAGCATCTGAGCAGATAGTCAAGCTTATGGTCTACGGACTTATAAACGAGCCGGACATAACAAGGGTAGAGCTAAATGGAAATTATGACTACACAGATGTTCAAAGCAAGGGATATCGGTATCAGGCGGTATTCGATATCACTCACTATTGAAGGAGGAAATGAAAATGGCAAATAAAGCACTCAATGTATCTGCTGGAAAGCCAAAGGTCACAGGCGCGATCTGGACTGCTCCACTTGGAACACCGCTTCCAACAGATACCGATTCCGAGCTTACTGGATTTGACTGCCTGGGTTACTGTTCTGACGATGGCCTCACCAATTCCACGAATTTGGAAAGTGAGACAATCAAGGCCTGGGGTGGAGACACAGTTCTGACTATCCAGAAATCAAAGGAAGATAAGTACAAATTCAAGCTCATCGAGGTTCTCAATGTCGATGTTCTTAAGTTTGTATATGGTTCCGCAAACGTATCAGGAGACCTTGAGACAGGTATCGTATTGCAGGCCAACAACTCAGACGTTGAGGAAAAGGCTGTCGTCATCGACATGATCATGCGTGACAACACTGCGAAGCGTGTAGTAATCCCTACATGCAAGATCTCAGAGATCGCTGACATCGTTTACTCAGATTCAGCAGCAGTCGGCTATGAGACAACAGTCAACTGCACACCTGACGAAGCAGGAAATACTCATTATGAGTACATCAGAAAGTCAGTAATATCAGCATAAGGAGAGTGGGATATGAAAGTTAAGACCAAGAGCGGTTTTGCATGTGAATTAAACGAGCAAAAATGCAAGGACTGGAGATTTGTCAAGTTCCTTGCTCAGATGGATAGTGAAGACGAATCGGAACAGCTTGTGGGAACGACCAGAGCTGTTTCTTTTATGTTTGGAAAAGAGAGTGAAGAAGCTCTCATGAAGCATGTGACTGATAAGGATGGAATAGTTGACTCATCAAAGCTTCTTGCTGAGTTCAAAGAGATCCTTCAGCTCGCAAGCGCCGAACTAAAAAAATCACAATCCTCGCAGGAATGATTGCGCTTGACGAGGATGCTCTTATATGTGATCTGGCTGAGACTTACCGCATTTATGACATGGAACAGCTTCCATGCGAGTATGTTGCGACACTTGCGACAGGTCTTAAGCATGATTCACGGATAAAACTAAAGGCAGCAGGGCTGAGCGTTGATCTTAACACGCTGCTCATAGCCCACATAGCCGACAACACTGCAATCAATTGGTGGTTACAGACAAAGGATGCTCAGACAGGACGAAATCAGCCGAAATCGTTCGTCAAGATCTTATTCCCAGAGCTTGACGATACACATGCAAGGCAGTTTGAGTCCGGTGAGAGCTTCCTGGAGGAATGGAGAAGGATAAATGGCAACTGAACTCGGAAAAGCATACGTCCAGATAATCCCATCCGCTAGAGGTATCGGAAACGCGATTACATCAGAGCTTGGTGGTGAAGCCACAAGCGCAGGCAAGGCAGCCGGACTTAATATTGCAGGAGCGATCAAGGGCGCGATAGCAGCAGCCGGAATCGCTGAGGCTATGAAGGCAACCCTTGAAGCAGGAGGTAATCTTCAGCAGTCCTTTGG
>JAZKYT010000021.1:0-5356 GCA_045612265.1 Candidatus Cryptobacteroides sp. | reverse complement strand
AGAAGAGGCACAGGCTACAGAGCCTGTAGAAAAGAAGGAGGAAAGACACGAGATGGCAGTTTTCACGGTTAGAACTAAGTTTTATGGCATGAGCATTCAGGAGAGAGACGCATTCTTCGCAAATGAGAATGTAAAGAAATTCCTTGCAGAAGTAAGGACCTGCATCAAGGAAAAGAGAGGTCTCACAAACGCAGGGCTCCTGATCCCGAACGAGATGCTCGGACTCATCAGAGAGAACATCATCAATTATTCAAAGCTCTACAGGAGAGTTAACGTTCGCAACGTAGGCGGAAACGGCAGAGAGATCATCATGGGAACCATCCCTGAGGCAGTATGGACAGAGTGCTGTGCAAACCTTAACGAGATGGAGCTGAGCTTCAACGATGTTGAAGTTCTCTGCAACAAGGTCGGCGCTTATATCTCTGTATGCAATGCAACCCTTGAGGATTCCGACATCGATCTCGCATCAGAGATTCTCGATGCACTCGGACAGGCAATCGGGCTCGCACTCGACAAGGCTATTCTTTACGGCACAGGCGTTAAGATGCCTCTTGGAATCGTTACAAGACTGGCACAGACCTCTGAGCCTGCTGATTATCCTACAACAGCAAGGACATGGGTAGATCTTCATTCTACACACATCCTTACAATCGCCAACTCTGCAACAGGCGCTGCATTCTTCAAGCAGCTTGTCCTTGATGCAGGCGTAACCAAAGGCAATTATAGCCGTGGCGATAAGGTATGGTGCATGAACGAGACCACAAGGACCAAGGTCATTGCTGAGTCTATCTCCATCAACGCAGCCGGCGCTGTAGTAGCTGGAGTGAACGGCACAATGCCTGTAGTAGGCGGTGACATCATCGTTCTGGAGTTCATCCCTGACAATGTGATCATCGGCGGATACATAGACCTGTATCTCCTTGCTGAGAGAAGGGCAATCCAGCTCAACAGGTCCGAGCACTACAGATTTGTTCAGGATCAGACCGTCTTCAAAGCAACAGCAAGATACGATGGTCTCCCTGTAATCGCAGAGGGCTTCGTGGCAATCGGTATTGCCAACACAACACCGACAGCTGAGATGAGCTTCGCACCCGACACAGCAAATCAGGTAAGCGCCTGAGAATAATCAAGGCCCTGGGGAATATCCCCGGGGTCTTTTAAGGAGTAGACATGGATAATTTACTTTCGATGCTCAAGACAGATCTGGGGATCATGCAGACAACTATATACGATGAGAGGCTGGAGCAGTATATCGAATCAGCCAAGGGCAGTATTGCAGAGGAAGGTATCACGCTTAACCTCGAAAACGTCAAAGACTGTCAGCTTGTGGTCATGTATGCAGCATGGACCTGGAGAAAGAGAGACAGCGGCGAAGGAATGCCAAGGATGCTCCGCTATGCCCTGAATAACAGAGTGTTCAGCGAAAAGGTCAGAGACAATTATGGATGATGAATTAAAACTCATAGGACAGAGATTTGAAAAAGACGAATTTGGCATAGATAAGCCCGTAATGACAGAGAGGACCGTGTTTTGTAAAAAGTACTCGGCAACCCGCTCAGAGTTCTTTCTGGGCGGAAGAAACGGACTCAATCCGGTGATGAAGTTTGATGTGTTCGCGGCAGATTACGAAGGCGAAAGCGTATGCGAGTACCGCGGAAATAAATACGCAATTTACAGGACATTCCAGGAAGATGGCTCCGATTATATGGAGCTTTACGTGGAGAGGAAAGGCGGACTCAATAATTCAATTATTTCCGCATGAGGTGAGACATGGCCAAGAAAGTGACACTTGACACCCTTGCGAGCGAGGTCAAGAAGATTCTAAGTGAATACGGTGATGACGTGTACAGTGATCTTGACACCATCACCAAGAGAGTCGGCCAGAAAGGAGTCCAGGCACTAAAGAACGAGTCTCTTGATACCTTCCCGTCATCCGGGAAGCATAAAAAGAGATACGGACAGTACTGGACATCAACAACGGAAAAAGGACGGCTCTATACAAGGGTCATCATCCATAGCAATCAGCCCGGACTCCCGCACCTGTTGGAGAATGGGCACGCAAAAGTAAACGGTGGACGGGTGCCAGGGAAAGCCCACATTTCACCTGTGGAGCAGAAGCTGGTCGTGGAGTATGAAAACGAGGTGGCGAGCAAATTATGACATTCCAACAAGTTAATCAGATGATCGAATCGTTCGGCCTGCCTTATGCCTATTATCAGTTCCCGGAAGGAACAGATCAGTCGTGTCCTTTTATCTGCTTCTTTTACAGCGGCAGCGGTGACGTATACGCTGACAATATCAATTATCAGGACATCAGAAAGCTGAACATTGAACTTTATACAAGCACAAGAGATTTAACACTGGAAGCCGTTATCGAAGAGTTTTTGAAAGATAACGGCTTTTCATATTACAGGGAGCCGAATTATATCGACACCGAAAAGATGTGGCAAATAGCTTACGAAATGGAGGTAGTAATCAATGGAAAACAATAAGGTTAAATACGGCCTGAAAAATGTGTACTACGCAAAAGCACACATCAACAATCAGGATCAGACTGCAACCTACGACACTCCGGTAAGATGGCCGGGCGCTGTATCAGTATCATTTGATGCTCAGGGCGAAGCTAACAAGTTCCGTGCTGACAATATCGACTACTGGGTAGGCCAGTCCAACAACGGATATCAGGGAGACTTTGAGTCTGCACTCATTCCTGAGAGCTTCAGAACAGATATCCTTGGCGATATCGTGGACGAGAATGGCGTTCTTGTAGAGGATGCCGGCGCTCTTACACAGGAGTTTGCTCTGATCTTCCAGTTCGAGGGTGACGTAAACGCAACAAGACACGTCCTCTATAACTGCACAGCGACACGTCCATCAGTAAGTGGAAAGACAACAGAGGAGAGCATTGAGCCTCAGACTGAGACTCTTACACTTACAGCTGTTGCAATCCACAACGCTGCAATTGATAAGGACGTAATCAAGGCACGCTGCAAAGACGGTGACGCACCATACTCTACATGGTTCGATGCTGTTTATCAGCCTGCAACTATCAGCGCATGAGTAAAAGGGGGATAAGCTATGTTCAGAGAGATCACAATCGGAGGCATCAAGGTTCCAATGCTGGCTAACGCAGCAACACCACTTCGGTATAAACAGTATTTTCACAAGGATATTTTGAAAGAGATGCAGGGAGCGCAGAGTGACAGTGTAAAGGTCACAGACTCGCTCCCTGAACTGTCTTTTATTATGGCGTGTCAGGCGAAAGCAAAAGAGGGCAAAGTGGACCTCAACACGCTCAAACAGACAGATTATATCGACTGGCTTGAACAGTTCGATCCCATGGACATTCCCATGGCGGCAGATGATATTGTGAGCCTTTACTTCGGCAATGCCTTGACTGAGGCAGAAGCTAAAAAAAACACAGAAGAACCGAAAGAGAAATAACCACTCCCATATATGTATTGAGATGTCTCCAGCTCGGGCTGAGGATTACCGAGCTGGATGATCTGGAATATGGATTCGTAATGGATATGATCACCGAGAGCGGCAACGATGAGTACAAATACAGAGAGGTTGCCACTCAGGAAGACTTTGACAGATTTTAGTGAGGAAACAAGATGGCAGCAGGACGCATAAAGGGCATAACAATTGAAATCGGAGGCGATACCTCTAAACTCGTCAAGGCTCTTGCAAGCGTTGACAATGCCATATCAAGGACGCAGGCAAATCTGCGTGATATAAACAAGGCACTCAAATTTGACCCGACAAACACCACGCTCCTGAAGGATAAGCAGCAGGAGCTCGGCAAGCAGATCGAGGCAACCGAAAAGAGGATCGAGGAAGAAAAGAAGGCACTTGAACAGCTTAATGAGAAGCTCGACCAGCCTTTTGACCTTGACCACGCTGAGGAGTTCCAGAAAAACGCCAAGGCTGCCGAGGATCTGAAATTACAGATTGACCTGGACACAGCTGCACTCAAACAGCTCGGCGAGGAAGCCAAGCAGGCATCATCCATAATCGGAATACAGATGCAGGCAGCAGGTCAGAAGATACAGGAAGTCGGGGCGAAAATCACACAGATAGGTGACGGGATTGCAAGGATCGGGCAGAACATGACCACCTATATCACGACACCGATTGTCACTGGATTTGGTGCAGCCGTAAAGTCCACCATGGATTTTGATACTGCAATGAGCACAGTCCAGGCAACATCCGGAGCAACAGCCACAGAGATGGGAGTTCTCCGTGACAAGGCGAAAGAGATGGGCGAGACTACTCAGTTCTCTGCAACTGAGTCAGCAGAGGCCCTTAACTATATGGCCATGGCAGGATGGAAGACAGAGGACATGCTGGGCGGCATTGAGGGGATCATGCATTTGGCAGCAGCCTCAGGTGAAGAACTTGCCACGACCTCAGATATCGTGACAGATGCCCTGACGGCGTTTGGCATGGAAGCTCAGGACGCAGGACACTTTGCAGATGTCCTTGCGGCAGCAGCCACGAATGCAAACACAAACGTTTCGATGATGGGCGAGTCCTTTAAGTATGTCGCACCGGTTGCCGGGTCTTTGGGCTATTCGGTCGAAGACGTTTCGATAGCTCTCGGTCTTATGGCTAACAGTGGAATTAAGGCAGACATGGCGGGCACGTCGCTCAGGAACATGCTCCAGAGGATGGCAAAGCCAACAAAGGAATCCCAAGCGGCAATGGACAGGCTGGGGCTTTCCCTTCAGGACAGCGAGGGCAATATGCTCTCATTCAGGGATATCATGGACCAGCTGAGGGTATCATTCTCAGAGATTAACATGAGCGCTGAAGAGTATAATACAATGCTCGATTCCCTGGACGCTGAGCTTGAGAACGGAACTCTGACGCAGACAAAGTACAATGCAGCACTTGAAGAGCTGAACAAGCAGGCATTTGGAGCCGAGGGAGCTGAAAAGGCAAGAGCGGCTGCAATGCTTGGCGGGACAAGAGCAATGTCAGGCCTATTGGCAATAGCAAACGCCACAGAAGAAGATTATGCGAAGCTGACAGTTGCCATTGATAACTCGTCAGAGAGTTTTGCAAAACTTGCAGATGGATCCGTGGTGCCTTTGAATGAGGCACTTGAAAGCGGACAGGAAATAATCGAACAGTACACAGGAGCAGCTGAGGCCATGGCTGCGGTAAGGCTCGACAACTTGGGCGGAGACATCACACTGTTGAAGTCACAGATTGAAGGGCTTGCGATTTCCTTTGGTGAGCTCCTGATGCCATACATAAGGCAGGCAGTAGAACGGGTCAGTGAGTTTATTACCAAGCTCCAGAGCCTTGACGATGCCCAAAAGATGCAGATCATTCAGATCGCAGCTGT
>JAZKYT010000020.1:0-3824 GCA_045612265.1 Candidatus Cryptobacteroides sp. | reverse complement strand
AAGGGTCATGAAGGACTCGGTGCCGACCTCTGGGGATTCACATCTTCCGATGACCCTCTCGTAGGTTATACATCACATCATCCGAATACGGATGCGGAGAACGGAACGGTTTCTCCGACAGCTGCAGTAAGTTCAATCGTCTATACTCCAGAGGAATCTCTCGGAGTGATCAGACATCTTTATTATGACCTTGGTCCTAAGGTGTTCGGAAAATACGGCTTCTATGATGCCTACAATCCTTCTATGGTTGACGGACAGCAGACGGTAAGGACTTTCCTTGCCATCGACCAGGGCCCTCAGGTCGGCATGATCGAGAACTATCGTTCCGGTCTTCTCTGGAACATCTTCATGACTGCTCCGGAAATCCAGGATGGACTCAGTAAATTAGGATTCACTAAATAATAACTCATAATGAAAAGATTGCTATTTGCTTTCGTGGCTGTTATCATGTCAATCTCTGCATTGGCACAGGAAACAGTTGTGGTCAGCGGTACCGTCCTCGATGAGAATGGTTGGCCGCTGACAGGAGCCTATGTGCTCGAGCAGGGTACATCAAACGGTACTCTCACAGATCTTGATGGTAACTATACTATCAAAGCCAACAAAGGTGCGACCATGGAGTTCACATTCATGGGATATCTCACCCAGACACATCCGGCACAGGCTGTACTCAATGTGACACTTCAGCCAGATGCCCTCATGATGGAAGAGGTGGTTGTCGTAGGTTATGGTACACAGAAGTCCAAGGACCTCACAGCCCCTATCGTCAACGTAAAGGGTGATGTGCTCTCAAAGCAGGCTACAGCAAACCCTATGTCGGCTCTCTCAGGTATGGTCAGCGGTGTACAGATCACCCAGAGCGGTGCACCTGGTGCCGGCCCTTCCGTGAAGATCCGTGGTGTCGGCTCTATCGGAGACTATGCAAATCCTCTTTATGTTGTTGATGGTGCCTTCATGGATAACATCGACTTCCTCGCCAGCAGCGATATCGAGTCCCTCACAGTCCTTAAGGATGCTTCTGCAGCAGCCATCTATGGTGTGCGTGCAGCTAATGGTGTCATCATCGTCACAACAAAGAAGGGTCAGGCAGGACACATGAGAGTGACATATGACGGCTATGCCGGTGTACAGGTGCCTACAAACATCATGAAGCTTACAAACACTGAGCAGTACTGCGAGCTTTACAATATGGCATTTGACGGAACAACAGGCTTCAAGCCGCTCAATCCATCCGATTACAAGGCTGATACAGACTGGTATGCGGAGCTTGTGAAACCAGCTCTTACACATTCTCACTCAGTTGACCTCTCAGGTGGTACAGAGTCTTCGAACTATTCTATCGGTCTCAGCTACTACTATCAGGATGGTATCATGAACTACTGTGAGAACGATTATGACCGTCTTAACTTCCGTGCAAGACTCGACCAGAAGATGGCTGACTGGCTCAAGGTCGGTTTCAACACAGTCGTGTCAATGAACAACAAGAAGAACGCAAACTCAGGTGTCTACTATCAGGCATTCGTCAACCCGCCTATCTATGGCGTGTACAACGAGAACAACACTGCCGCTTATCCTGAGCCTTTCGATTCTCCTCAGAACTACGGATATGGTAACTCATACGGTAACCCTGCAGCAGCTGCATATTATCATGACAGCAGAGAGAAGGGCTTCAAGACAGTCTTCTCTGCATATGCTGAGGCAACCATCGTTCCTGAGAAACTCAAGTTCAAGACCTCTTACAACCTTGACTTCTATTTCTATGATTCAAGGAACTACTCACCGGAAAACTACGTAGGTGGTTCACAGGGTAATGCTACTTCAGCACTTTCCAAGACATATGGATATGGAACATACCATATCATCGACAACACCCTCACTTACTCGGATACAAAGGGTGCGCACTCGTTCTCTGCGATGTTGGGACAGTCTACAAGAATGCAGTATAATGCTTCACTTTCAGGTAGAGCCAACAGCGTTCCAGGTTTCGACGAGCAGTCGAAGTATCTCGTGAACGGTTCATACAAGAACCAGACTACTTCAGACGCTGCTTCAAGATACAACGGTCTGTCATTCTTCGCCCGTGGTACTTACAATTATAAGGACAAGTATCTCGCAACCGTGACTCTCCGTGCTGACGGCAGCTCGAAGTATCAGCAGAAGTGGGGCTTCTTCCCATCTGTAGGTCTCGCTTGGAACATGTCAGACGAGGACTTCATGCAGGATCAGAACGTGTTTGACTTCCTTAAGATCCGTGCAAGCTGGGGTATGCTTGGTAACGATAACGTACCTGCAAACTCGACTTCAATCGTAGGTTCTTCAGGAATCGGTGCTTCAGGTGTGTTCGGTGGAACAGTGCTTGACGGTATGGGTGCTCAGACTGTATATCAGAACTCTCTTGTGTGGGAGGTTGTGAACGAGGCGAACGTAGGTGCTGACTTCGCATTCCTTTCAAACAGACTCTCAGGAGAGATCGACCTCTATAGCCGTATTACCAACAATGTAGTGTTCTACGCACCGGTAGCAACCGGAGGTGGTGTCGCAACACTCCTTGCCAACAACGGTAAGGTACTCAATGCCGGCGTCGAGTTCTCACTCAAGTGGGCTGACACAGTAGGCGAGGACTTCCGTTACAATATCGGCTTCAACGCAACACTCAACAAGAACCAGGTTCTTGAACTTAAGGATGTGGACTATATTTCTGGAGCAAGTGTGACAGGAGGTTACGCAACAAGAACACAGGTGGGTATGCCTATCGGTGCATTCTGGGGATACAAGACTGAGGGCGTTTTCGCATCAGAGCGAGAGGCTATCCTCAGCGAAGTGGCTCAGTCAGACAAGAAGGCAGGTTACCTCAAGTATAAGGACATCAACGGTGACAAGGTGATCAACGAGGATGACAAGACTTATCTCGGATCTCCAAACCCTTGGCTCATGATGGGTCTCACATTCGGTTTCGAGTGGAAGAACCTTGACTTCTCGATGGTGATGAACGCCAATGTAGGAAACAAGATCCTCAACTCTAAGAGAATGAACAAGACTGTCTTCGCAGACGGTAACTATGACCTTGATTTCTACGAGAACTGCTGGACTCCTGACAGAACAGATACAAGATATCCTTCACCAGCAGCAATGCAGAAGACTTCTACACTCTGCTGTAACGACTTCTTCGTGGAGGATGCATCAATGTTCCGTATCCAGAACATCCAGGTAGGATATACCTTCAGAGAGGTATTCGGAAAGGGCAGCATCAGGGTTTATGCTACAGCTCAGCGCCCTCTCTCGATCTTCGGATACAACGGATTTACTACTGAAATCGGTGGTTCACCTATCTCATCAGGTGTTGACGGATCTTCAGTATATCCTATGCAGTCTATTTATACAGTAGGTCTCAATCTTAACTTCTAAGAGAAATGAAAAAGTTTTTAATAGCAATAATTGCAATCAGTACCCTGCTTGTGACATCTTGTGCGGATTTCCTCAATATCCGTACAGAGGCTTCTATGCCTACTTCGGGTATGGATTATACTAAGGTTGAAAACATCTTTCAGCCTGTGAGCGCCGCATACGCTTCAATGAGACTTGGCGAGGGCAGAGCCTTCTGCTATGTCAGTGTTATGGGCGTCCCTTCTGATGATGATGACAAGGGTTCTACTGTTACCGACGGTATTGAGACTAAGGAGCTCGATGAGTTCACATTCGGTCCGACAAACGGTCACATCGATGCCATGTGGATTCATTTCTACGATATGGTTTCATCTGCGAACTACGCTATCGAGTCAATGGCTAAGTTTGAGGAGGCTCTCTCTGACGAAGGCGCTCTGAAG
>JAZKYT010000019.1:0-10606 GCA_045612265.1 Candidatus Cryptobacteroides sp. | reverse complement strand
TATATAGTAGTTATGAAATTTAACCTTAAAGAAGTATTCCAGCCAAAACTTTTTGAGCTGTTCGGTAAAGGCCAGTATGACGGCAAGACCTTTACTTCTGACCTTATCGCTGGTATCATCGTGGGTATCATCGCCCTTCCGTTGGCAATCGCCTTCGGTATCGCCAGCGGTGTGACCCCTCAGCAGGGTCTTATCACTGCAATCGTTGCAGGTTTCCTTATTTCATTCTTTGGTGGTTCCAACTTCCTCATCGGTGGTCCTACAGGTGCGTTCATCGTCATTGTTGCAGGAATCGTTGCCCAGTATGGTATGCAGGGACTCATCATCGCCACAATCATGGCAGGTGTATTCCTCATCGTCATGGGTGTCTGCAAGATGGGTGTGATCTTCAAGTTCATTCCATATCCTATCGTTGTGGGTTTCACCAGCGGTATCGCGCTGACGATCTTCTCGACACAGATGAAGGACTTCTTCGGTCTTCCTCTTGACCTCCAGGTTCCGGCAGGATTCATCCCACAGTGGATCTGCTATTTCCAGAACATCAGCCAGATCAACTGGATTGAACTTGTGATGAGTATCATCTGCCTTATCATCTGCTTCAGCTGGGGCAAGGTGACAAAGAAGGTTCCAGGATCACTCATTGCGCTTATCATCGGAACATTGATTTCTGTGCTTTTGAGCAAGTTCGGAGGTATTGAGCTTGCAACAATCGGATCGAAGTTCCCTGAACTCGCAGATGGTCTCCCAATGCCAAAGCCGGTTGCTCCTCAGTTTGATTATGAGACAATAAAGGGTCTTGTTTCCCCTGCGTTCACAATCGCAATCCTTTGTGCGATCGAGTCGCTTCTCGCTGCGATGGTCGCTGACGGTGCGACAGGTAAGCGTCACCATGCCAACACCGAGCTCATCGGTCAGGGTATCGCAAATATCGTGACTCCGCTCTTCGGTGGTATCCCTGCAACTGGTGCTCTTGCAAGAACAATGGCCAGCATCAACAACGGCGGAAAGAGCCCTGTTACAGGTATCATCCATGCTGTAGTTCTTCTTCTGATCTACCTTTTCCTCATGCCATATGCGGTTTATATTCCGCTTTCATGCCTTGCTGCAATCCTTGTACAGGTGGCATATAACATGAGTGAGTGGAAGACTTTCAAATATCTTCTCCGTGGAGATCGTTCAGATGTTGCTGTGCTTCTCCTTACATTCTTCCTCACTGTGATCGTTGATCTTACAGTTGCGATCGAGGTGGGTGTTGTGCTTGCAATCGTGCTTTTCGTTCGTCGTGTGATGCAGACATCTCATATTTCTGTTCTTGACGGCCAGAAGCTTGCTGCTACAGAGGATGATGAGGCTGCTTCAATGGAGAATACTGACCGCCTTGATATTCCAGAGGGAGTTGAGGTTTATGAGATCGACGGTCCTTTCTTCTTTGGACTTGCAAGCCGTTTCGAGGAACTTGAGCAGATGAAGAAGACTGGTTCGACAAAGGTGCGTATCATCCGTATGCGTAAGGTTCCGTTCATCGACTCTACTGGTGTCAACAACCTCCGCAGCCTTTGCGAGCGTACACGCAAGAGAGGTGTGACTGTGATCCTCTCAGGTGTTACCGAGAAGGTACAGGCTACGCTTGTGAAGTTCGGTGTTGATAAGGAAATCGGTGCAGACAATATCTTCCAGCACATCGTACCTGCTCTTGCCAAGGCTAAGGAATTGGCAGCTGAGGAGTAATCTTTTGTCGCTTGAGGTCCTACATGAGGAATTTGGAGGGATCTTCTCCGTTTGCGATTGCTTTGCGGATCTCGGTTGAAGAAATATCAACCATTTCTGCGTCCAGGATTTGAATTCTATAGGCAGGGTCTTCGTTAAGGAGATCCTGCTTTATTTGTGTCAGGTCGTGACCGGTGCGGGGAAATACAGCCACGCCGAAGTCCTTGAGGATGGTGGCATATTCACGCCAGCGACGGATGTCTGCAAGATTGTCTGCGCCCATCACAAATGTGAATGTGTTTTCTGGCTCGCGCTCCGCAAGTGCCTTCAGCGTTCTTACGGTGTAGTGTGGTGCCGGCATATTCAGTTCGATGTCATCCACCATAACTTTCCCTATTGGTCTGGTCTCAGAGGCAGATGCTCCGATGACCCCCGCCTTCCCTACTGTCAGGCACCCCCTAGCCGGGGGTGGCATGTCATCTCCGCATTCTGCCTCTGAGACCTCTCCGAATGCAAAGTGACGGTTGACTGCCTCTACGGCAGCGTTATAGCGGTCGAGGCCGGTGGTGGCGCTGATGCCATCCTTGAGGGGGTTCTTAGGAGAGACAATGAGATATACCATATCAAAACCGGCCTCCTCGATCATGTGCTTGATGATGGCGAGGTGGCCGATATGTAATGGATTGAATGATCCGCTATATACTGCGATATTCATTGACAGTTATCATTGGTTGGGGAATGCCCGTTATTTGCTGAGGAATTCGTCAATGATGCGCTCAGCCTCTGCAAATGCTGTCTGAAGATCGTCGTTGACGAGTACGTGGTCGAACTTGCCGGCTGCAAACTCCATCTCAGATGCTGCCTTTGCAACTCGCTTCTCGATGGCCTCAGCAGTGTCTGTCGCGCGTCCGATGAGTCTTTCGCGAAGAACCTCTACCGAAGGGGCCTGGATAAATACCGAGAATGCCTGCTCGCCGAAGATTCTTTTGAGGTTCACGCCGCCCTGGACGTCGATGTCGAATACGATGACGTGTCCCTTTGCCCAGATGCGCTCAACTTCTGATCTGAGGGTTCCGTAGAACGAGCCCGGATATACCTCTTCATGCTCCACGAACTTGTCTTCTGCAATCATCTTACGGAACTCGTCAGCAGTGAAGAAATAGTATTCCACACCGTGCTGCTCCTGTCCGCGAGGAGCTCTGGAAGTTGCTGATATAGAAAACTCTATCTCTGGATGGAGACCGAGAATATGATTGACGATTGTGCTCTTGCCGGCTCCTGATGGAGCTGAAAAAATAATTACCTTGTTGTCCATAAATTCTTTAGTAGCCCAAATGTGCATTCGATGTGTCGCAAAGATAGGGAAAAGTTAAGTGTTTTATTTCCTATATTCATTAAAAATTTTTAATTTTGCGAGGTTTTAGACTAAAGCAAACGATTTTTAAACAAATTATACGATTATGATTTCTTACAAAGAACTCGGCCTCGTGAACACTAAGGAAATGTTCGCTAAGGCTATCGAAGGTGGCTACGCCATCCCTGCATTCAACTTCAACAACATGGAGCAGCTCCAGGCTATCATCCAGGCTGCAGCTGAGACTAAGTCTCCAGTTATCCTCCAGGTTTCTAAGGGTGCTCGTCAGTATGCAAACCAGACTCTTCTCCGCTACATGGCTGAGGGTGCTGTAGAGTTTGCTAAGGAGCTCGGTTGGGAGAACCCACAGATCGTTCTTCACCTCGATCACGGTGACTCTTTCGAGACTTGCAAGAGCTGTATCGACATGGGCTTCTCTGCAGTTATGATCGTCGGTTCACACCTTGACTATGAGGACAACGTTGCTCTTACTAAGAAGGTTGTTGAGTACGCACACCAGTTCGACGTAACAGTTGAGGGTGAGCTCGGCGTTCTCGCAGGTGTTGAGGATGAGGTTAGCTCAGACCACCACACATACACTAAGCCTGAGGAGGTAGTTGACTTCGTAACTCGTACAGGTTGCGACTCACTCGCTATCTCAATCGGTACTTCACACGGTGCTTACAAGTTCACTCCAGAGCAGTGCACAGTAGACCCTGAGACTGGTCTCCTCGTTCCACCTATGCTCGCATTCGACGTTCTCGAGGGTGTTGAGAGAGAGCTTCCTGGTTTCCCTATCGTTCTCCACGGTTCTTCATCAGTTCCACAGGAGGAGGTTGAGACTATCAACAAGTACGGCGGTGCTCTTAAGGCTGCTATCGGTATTCCAGAGCCTTGGCTTCGTAAGGCTGCTGAGTCTGCAGTTTGCAAGATCAACATCGACTCTGACTCACGTCTCGCTATGACAGCTGCTATCCGCGAGGTATTCGCAACTAAGCCAGCTGAGTTCGACCCACGTAAGTACCTCGGTCCTGCACGTGACAACATGAAGAAGCAGTACATCCACAAGATCGTGAACGTACTCGGTTCTAACGGTCGCGCATAATTTGCGATAGACAATAAAATGATAAGAAGTCGGCTGCATGCAGCCGACTTCTTTCATTTGGTGTCATTTAAATCCTTAAAAAACAGTATAAATAAGGATTTGAGCTTGTAATGTGCGAATAGTGCGCTTATTTATCAGCGATGTAGTCGTTGTAGTCTTCCATAGAGCGGAGGATGACATCCTTTGCCACTTCAGGTCCATAGATGCTTATGAACTTCATTCGCTCTGTGTGCTCTCCAGGGATGTCCTTGTAGGTGCTGAAGTAGTGGATGAGACGACGGATGATAGCAGGAGGGACCTGCTCGATGTCGGTCATCATGCCGTATACGGCGTCACTCATGAGCACAGCGATGATCTTGTCGTCTGCCTGATTGTGGTCAAGGAGTCTCAGACCACCGATAGGACGGGCCTTTGCAATGATATCACCATGGGTCACATCCTTTTCTGTGAGGATACAGATATCCAGAGGATCGCCGTCACCTTGAACGTCAGTTCTCACAAGAGCCTTGTTTGTGAGCTCCGCCATCTTAGGTCCGCAATATGTTCTTGGAAGGAAGCCATAGAGGGAAGGTACGATGTTGGAAAATTTCTGAGGTCGGTCAATTGTGAGATAACCGGTTTCCTTGTCCACCTCGTACTTTACGGTGTCAGTCGGCACGATCTCGATGAATGCTCTTACTTCTTCTGGAACGTTGTCTCCAAGGCTTACTCCGTGCCAAGGATGTGCTTTATGTGTCTTATGGTAATCCATTTTCATGCGTTTTATCCAACAAAGCTAATAATTTTTTCTCACTATAGGATGACTTTTCCTGATATCTTGCTGTTGAGATTGTCTCAGATTACTTCTGCGAAGATTCAAGAAGATGTTTGCCAAAGATTCTGGCTGCTATGCCCACCAGCTCTTCGCATGGACGTTTCTTGTAGTATTCTGGTGTCCTGTCAGATGGCTCAGGAGATTCCTTGCCTGTAGCAGCGCCTGAGCCCATCGGTACGAGGCCGAGGAGTTCCTTGCAGACAATGGAACCATTCATGGCTCTGAATTCATCTGCCATTTCCTGCACGAGGGCATAGTTGCGCGTTCTGTCCACCTTTACAGACGGATCTGCGGCCGGGGCCATCAGACCAGCCAGCATGACCATTCCGCTCACGCTTCCGCAGACTTCGCGCATGCGTCCCATACCTCCTCCGAATCCGGATGAAAGTGCTGCCGCTGTGTCGTCATCAATTCCGAATACGTCATTATATGCCATCACGACAGCCTGGCAACAATTATAACCTTCTTCCTTGAAAAGCCTCTTGGCCTTCGCGACTCTTTCTTCTAAATTTATCATGCCTTGTTTGATTGATGAACTGAGAATTACAATATGCTAAATACGGTTTATCTTGATGACATTCTTCAGATTGCGGATCTGTGAAGTAACCTTGTCAAGCTCCAGGTTGCTTGGGACTGCAATCTTCATTGTGATATCATATGTGCCCTGTCTGTCATTCTCAGACACATTGAACATTCTGAGTGATGCTCTGAACGAGTTCACGATATCCATTATCTCGTTGATGACCGACGGCTCAAGGGCGGCGATGACCTTCAGTCCGGTCTGGAAATTACCGCTGCTCGGTGTCTCGCTCCACTTCACCTTCTGAATTCTGTACGGATACATGTCCATGAGTCTGGCTGCATTCGGGCAGGACATTCTGTGTACCTTGATACCCTCTGTCCTGGTGACGAAACCGAATACGTCATCACCAAATACCGGGTTACAGCATTTGGCCATCCTGTAGTCGATTCCGCGCACGTTCTTGGCGTCGATGATGAGGATGTCGTCAGTGCCTTTGCTCTCGCTGACACCTGGTTTCGAACTCTTTTTCTCTGCCTCTGTGAGCATGGTCTGCTGGTCAGCAGAAGTTATATCCTGAATCAGATTCTTGATATCGGCAACATCCACCTGCTCCTCTCCGATAGCGGCATAGAAAGCATTGATGGTCTTGTATTTAAGTCTCTTCAGGATTTCTGCCATAACGTCATCAGACAGCTCCATCTTCCAGTTCTTGAGACGTCGTCCAAGTATCTCCTTGCCGTCAGAGGCCTTCTGGAATTCCACCTCGCTGAGCTTCTGGCGGATCTTGTTGCGTGCCTTGGTGGTCACGACGATGTTCAGCCAGTCTGATGAAGGCTTCTGGTTTTTGCCGGACATAATCTCCACCACGTCGCCGGTCTTCAGCTTCTCGTTGATTCGTACCGCTTTGCCGTTGATCTTACCACCTGTGCACTTCACGCCAAGGTTGGTGTGGATGTCGAATGCGAAGTCAAGGACTGTGGCTCCGGCCTGAAGCTTTCTGAGCTCGCCTGCTGGAGTGAATACGAATACTTCCTTTGTTGGGATTTCGTGAACCTCATCCTCATAGTATGCAGCCATCGGGTCCTTGTCCGAACCGATAGGGCTTTCCAAGGCCTTGCGCACGGCAGTCAGCCATTTGTCAAGCGTTGCCTCGTGGCGGATTCCCTTGTATGACCAATGTGATGCAAGACCACTTTCGGCCATATCATCCATTCGCTTTGTGCGGATCTGGACCTCGAGGTAGCTGCCTTCGCGGTTCTTTACTGTGATGTGAAGCGACTCGTAACCGTTTGGCTTAGGATTGGAAATCCAGTCGCGCAGACGTTTGGTGTCGGATTCGTATTCCTCTGTCACATAAGAGAATACCTTCCAGCAGAGTGCGTGCTCAACCGCCTTGTCCTCTTCGCAGTCAATGATGAAACGGATTGCAAACACGTCGAAGACGCCCTCAAATGACACCTTCTGCTTCTGCATCTTCTTATATATGGAAAGGGCGGTCTTTGTGCGGACCTTAAGCTTATAGTTGATACCCTCGTCGATGAGCTTCTGCTTGAGCGGCTCGATGAACTGGGTCATCAGCTTCTGCCTGTCCCTCTCGGTGCTCTTGAGCTTGTTTGTGATTGAGCGGTACTGCTCAGGGTCGGCATAGCGGAAATATATATCCTCAAGCTCGCTCTTGATGTTGTAAAGTCCGAGCTGGTGGGCGAGAGGGATATACAGCATCATGGTCTCAAGGACCTTGCGCTCGCGTGATGCCTTAGGGAATATCTCGAGTGATCGCATCACCTCGAGACGGTCGGCGATCTTAAGGACAGTCACTCGTGGGTCGCGTGAATATGAAACGATAAGTCTCTTGTAGTTCTCGGCCTCGAGTCTTGTATCTCTCGGATTGATGGTGGAAATCTTGTTGAGACCATCCACGATGGTGTATACATCCTGGCCAAAACCCTTGATGTCTGTTTCTGGATGAAATCTCGTTGCCTCATGAAGGAATACGGCTGCAATACACTCTGCTGAAAGACCGATCTCCTCGTCTGCAATTCTTGCTACAGCAATCGGATGCTCGATGAAAGGATGTCCGTTGCTGCGTGTGAGGTCTTTAAGTGTTTCTTCTGCAATATCATACGCCTTCTTGATCATTTCATGACCTCTGGCGTCGAATCTTGGGAAAAGTTTTTCAATCCGCTCCATATCTGTCCGATTTAAGTTACTCAACCTTCAAAGATACAAAATCTTTTCTGGACTATAATGCTGTTTTGGCTCATACTTTGCCAAAAGTGGCTTTGAATAATTTTAAATTATCATCATATGAAACGAATCTTACTGACCTTCATGGTCATCGTCGCCGGGCTTTCAGTGAACGCCCCCGATATTAAAGCGCAGGCCAAAACACGTGCCTCCACAAGACAGGAAAGAATGGAGCAGTGGCATAAGGATATGGCTGAGTTCAGAGCGCGTGAACAGCATAACCAGGAAATGCGCCAGCTTACAGATTCCATCGCGGGCATTCAGGCGGCAGCTGCAGTCCGCAACCAGGACTTCGTGCTTGAGGCCAATCAGGTGACCTTCAAAAGCGGTATGACAACCTTTGTCAACAGCAGTACCAATTTCATCTCCGTAAAAGGCAATAGGGCAGTGGTGCAGATCTCCCCAAGCAACTTCGCGTCCGGCCCTAACGGTGTGGGTGGTGTAACTGTCCAGGGTTACATCTCCGGTCCTGAGTATAAGACTGACAAGCATGGACGAACTACATTCTCCTTCAATGTGACAGGAATAGGTGTCAATGCACAGGTCGAGGTCTACATGACACCGGGAACCAATATGGCCACAGCTACAATTTACCCGAACTTCAACTCTAACACAATCTGGCTCCAGGGAAATCTTGTCCCTTACGAGAACTCGAATGTGATTGAAGGTGCAACATTATAGAAACGGACTTAAATTCAAATAATATGAAACGAATTTTATTTTTCTCAACATTGGCTCTTCTGGCCGTAGCTTGCCACAAGGAGCCGTATCCACAGGACGGAGATGCTGAATATCTCGTATATACCGAACCTGCAAAGGATGTGAACTTTGCCAGCTATCAGACATTTGATATCGCAGACAGTCTGCTCGTGATCGGACAGTCTGAAAAACCTCAGTACTCTCAGTCCAACAATGCTCTTGCTTTGATCCAGGCATATAGGACAAATATGGAGAAGGCCGGATATATCTACACTCCATCCAATCCGGATGCAGACCTTGGAATCCAGCTCACCTATATTATCAAGACTGAAAGATTCTATCAGTACTATGACAACGACCCATACTGGTGGCTTGATTATCCAGGATACTGGCCATCTGGCTATTGGGGAAACTGGTACGGATGGTACTACCCATATCCGGTGTCTTATACCTACACAACCAATGCTTTTGTGGCAGAGATGGTGGACTTGACAACAGAGGAAGGCAAGGCATTGAAGATCATCTGGTCATGCTATATCGGCGGTCCAGCAGGATATTCGACCCAGGATGATGTGAACAGGATGAAGAACTCTGTGGACCAGGCATTTGCTCAGTCTCCATACCTGACAAGAAACACAACTCAGAAATAATTATAAAAATATCAGACTATGAGACGAATCATATATATAATGGCCGCGGCGATGATCTTTTTCGCAGTTGATGCCAATGCCCAGATGGGCAAGAAGAGCTATGTGAACGGAGGCTGGCAGTTCAACGGAACACCGGGCAACACATTCGCCGAGAGTGCACAGGGTTATGGTGCATATATCGAGGGCGGATACTATGTGACTCCGATGTTTGCAATCGGTGGATTTGCAAGCTTCAACACAAATAACCAGTACTATCCGAAGCAGACCTATACTTTCTCGGACAAGTCGGCCCTTACAACAGACCTTGACAAGTCCATCTATCAGGTTCCGTTCGGCAGTACCATGAGAGTGAGATTCCTTCGCGGAATGTTCCAGCCATATATCGAGGCTAAGATAGGTACTGAGTATTCAGTTCAGAATATCTATATGTCCACCTTTGTATGCCAGAAGGACAACTGGGGATTTTACGTTTCTCCTGAGGTGGGCCTGACATTCTTCCCGTTTGAGACCACTGATCTCGGTTTCCAGATTGCAGCATACTACAGCTATGCAACCAATCAGAACAAGACTTTTGAAATCACAGGTATCAACAACCTTGGCTTCAAACTCGGTGTAGCTTTCTAATTGTAACATACATAAAAGTGGGTTGCCGGCACGTCCGGCAATCTTTTTTGTGTTTTTATGCAGAAAAATTTGCAGGTTAAGAAAAAAAGTGTACCTTTGCAGTCCAATTCGAAAAAACTCGTTTTGAGGCACGGATTTGGACCAAGGATTGATTCGCTAGCTCAGTAGGTAGAGCACAACACTTTTAATGTTGGGGTCTTGGGTTCGAGCCCCAAGCGAATCACAAAAGTTCTTAAAATTACTGCTTCCCTAGCTCAGTTGGTAGAGCACGACACTCTTAATGTTGGGGTCCAGGGTTCGAGCCCCTGGGGGAGCACAAAGCGGTAACGCAGACATATTGAAGCAATTCAAACAAAGCTTCCCTAGCTCAGTTGGTAGAGCACGACACTCTTAATGTTGGGGTCCAGGGTTCGAGCCCCTGGGGGAGCACAAAAGGCCAGTCTGAAGACTGGCCTTTGTTGTTTTATGTTGATTCGATTATATTTGTAATCAATAAAAACAAAGATAGGATATGAAATACACAGAGTTTGAAAGTATCATATCTCCGGAGCGAATGAGGAAATACAATGTCGCGTGTGGAGGGAATAAGGCGAAGGCAATGACATTATATCGTCATAATCTCCGCCTATCGCAAGAAATGTTTGTCGTAGTAAGTTGCTTTGAGGTGGCTCTAAGAAATAGAATCGATGTCGTGATGACAGCACATCTTGGCAACGACTGGCTCAGAGACCTAATTCTCCCTGGTGGAGCATGGTATAATGATCGAAGACTAGAAAAGACCAGAAAGATTATTGAAAATGCATATAATGGCCTCATGAAGAATGGAACCTACTCAAATTCCAAACTTCTTTCTGAAATGGAATTCGGAGTATGGAAGCATATG
>JAZKYT010000018.1:0-90577 GCA_045612265.1 Candidatus Cryptobacteroides sp. | reverse complement strand
CAGCAAATCAGTATCTCTTTCTGCAACCGTATCCATCGGCAACCTCATTTCATACGCGAAAAGCAAAGGCTCATCTGCTGAGTTCGCTGGTGCTGTGTTTGCAATGAATATGAAGATGCGCAAACTTAATGCTGAAAATGAGAAGAAGGCGATTAATCATTTGCTTGAACAGTTGGACATCCTTGCAAGGGACATGTTTCGCATAGAAATAGGAGTGAAGGGGGAACCTATAAAAATAGATCTGGAAAAACCCGAATACCTCCACTTAAGAGAAAAATATACATCTCAACCATATTATGTTGATCTTGAATTAAAATACGAAACAACGCCTACTTATACATCATTTCATGACTTGATCATTGCTACATTAAGTTCCCTCTCCTTAAGTCTGGATGAGGTGAGACAATATTCTGAAAGTGGCGAAGATATCTACCCGCTTATATGTTTTAATAAAGATATCTTTCGAATTAGCACTAACCTAACTGATATGAGAGATGGGTACAAAACATTCTTTTTCAGAACAGACATAACAAGAAAAATAGTTACAGAGATTCATCAATCATATCTTAAGGCAATACTAGCAATGTGGGACATATATGTAATTGGGATTGACGAGCACATCAGATTCCGAATTGATACACCTGCTTATGACGGAATGAAGAGATATAGTATTGCTACGGATATTAATAATATCTCAGTGAAATTTCCAAATCCATATGCATTAAACTCCTTGATAGCATTATCAAGTGAGCGAGAAATAATTATTAATGAGCCATCATTTATACAAACTATAAATATATTAAAAGTTGCTAAAGGTGCAGGATATCAATATTTGACAGAGGGTTTTGAAGTAAACCATAATGATACAGCCAAACCACTATCTATTCGAATTACTTTCAGTGAAGACGATCTTGCTAATATCAGATCATTCGAATTAAGAGATTCGTATAAGCACACTGATTCAATTGTCGATAGTGAGAAAAAAATTATAGAAAATGTAGCTCCTGCCCAGGTAGCAGTTGATAGCTCAAACGGAGAGCCGATCCCGTTCCAGTTAGTTGAAGAGAAACCGTCTTTCCAAGGTGGAGATATAAACCAGTTCTTAAAATGGGTAAGAGAAAATAAGATATATCCTGAAATAGCAAAAGAGAATGGTATACAGGGACGTGTAACTGTTCGAGCTACAATCAACACAGATGGTTCCCTGACTGACATTATGGTTGTTCGTGGAGTAGATCCGTCGCTTGACAAAGAAGCTATACGGGTTGTATCTCAATCGCCTAAATGGAAACCAGGCAAACAAGGCGGAAAAGCGGTTCCTGTAACTTATAATTTTCCTATAACTTTTCAGATAAGATAAAACTTGATGAGAAATAGCCCATATTCTTTTCCATTCACACTTCGCTATCTTGAATAATAAATCCATATCTTTGTGGAAAGTCTAAAACGCATTTATTATGTCGGATATTGAAAAAGTAAGATTGTTTGATAACCAGAAGATCAGAACTGTTTGGGTGGAGGAAGACGAGGAGTGGTACTTTTCTGTCAAGGATGTTGTAACAATATTGACAGAAACGACTAATGTCAAAGACTATATTTCCAAAATGAGAAGAAGGGATGAGGAGTTATCCAAAGGGTGGGGACAAATTGTCCACCCCCTTACAATCCGGATTCCTGAACAAGACGCTGCTGGGAAAGCCGAATCGCGTGCTTCCCAAATATAAGGTTGCCTTTATAGTTAACGGATTTTGGGCACGGGCACAAAGGCCGAAAGTATGCTACACGGCTTATTATCCTTTACTGTCTTAGTATCATTTAAATTAAAAATAGCTCAAAGTGCTTAACTTTAGCAACTTAGAGCTATTTGTCTTTTAAATAAGCATTTAAAGCGTTTATTTTTTTATTACCCAAAATCCTCCTTTAAACTCTATATCTCCTCTTATTCTTAACGAACTCAACAAGTTTGTTACCTTGCTTGCCTTTTGCTTAGAATTCAAAATAGGAGGCAGAAGATCAAGAATTAGCGTACTAATATCATCTTTGGTAGCTTTGTGGTATTTTCTGATGTATTTAAGAATCAAATCCCTGTAATGTTCATCGCCAAAGCTCCTGTTCTTTATATAATCTGCTTTCAGCTTTTCGTCTTCTGTCAATTTTACAACTTTATCAGATAAGAAGAAATTCGGTTTACGTCCCTCTATAAATTTCAATTTCTTTAACAAGGCTATTTCACTGTCAGTAAGAGATTTTTTCTTTTGCACCTTGTCAAGAAGCATTACCTGATATAATGTCAGTTCCGGATTTCTCAACAATATATTAGCAAACTCTTCATCAATAACCCTTCCTGTAATTGTGACTTTAACCTTTCCGCCGGACAAATCATATTCTGGCATTGGGAACAAACGTGCTTTTTGATTCTTGAACATCTTCTTTATTCCGCCACCTTCAGTTTCAATCATATTGAGATTACGCATTGCCTCTACTAAAAATCGGTTTCTGTATACAGATTCCGGACAATCTTTGGCAATTACAGTTTCAACCGATTCGGGTAAAAATGTTCCTGAATTTTGAAAAACCAAATGATCGTCTTCATATTCGATCACCTCTATCCTGGCACATTGAGAATAATCCTGATGAGCTATACAATTATGCAACGGCTCTCTGATATTAAAAACATCGTAGCGAAGCATTTCATCAGGGAACATCGTACCTTCTCTAACAAACCGATACTTAACGTTCCTGACTTTATTGAACAGCGTATCTACAGACAGAATTAAAGGCATTGATAAAATGTCATAATCCTTGTTCTCATTTTGAAGATTCTTTAAACTCCATCTTATCTTAATCACATATGGTGATAATAGATGCTCACTCTCTTCCTTTCCCAACAGAATCAATGCTGTTCGAGTAATTTTCCCAGCACGAGTTAATTTTGCCTTGTTCAAAAAGGTTATAGTATCCCAATCCTTTTCATCTTCCGCACGTGTTGGATTTCGTTTTACATATTCTTTTCTTGCTTTTAATATAGCCTCTGGATCTAAGTCATCTAGGCTAGCATCAGCAATAATTTCCGCGCTCCAATCAGGGATTATACTAATTTCATCAAGAATTGCATCCTTTCTAGTCGCATCCATCTCATCCAAACTATCTCCATATCTCTGCCATGCCTTACCATGCACGTACACAGGAAGTCTCAATGAATGTTTTGGAATCTTAATAACCCATACTGTCTTACCTGTATCGTCAGTGACATATTCCTCAATTTCAAGACCCTCTGAAGGCAAATTAGTACAATGCTGCAATAACTTAGACTTGATACTAATACTAGTGTACGAATGAAAATTCTGAATACCAGTAATATCTAACGTTCCATCCTTTACACCTATTACCAAACACCCGCCGTTCATATTAGAGATGGCAGAAACATATGAAACAATATCGTCTCCCTCATGTCCCTTGACAACATGCTTAAGATTAGAATACTCCTTCCACTCACAATCCTCAGTCTCTTGAGGATAATGCTTTACCAAATACTCTTTAAGTTCGAACTCTGTCATAATCCAATATCTAATATTTCGTAAAGATAAGAATATTATTACAACTTACATTCGAATAGTAAAAATCCAGTTTAGGAAAGCATTGATTAATACTAGCCATAATTTGTAAGTGACGCGTTTAAATTTATCAACCAGTAACACACTTAAAATCAACACATTAAGAAACAAAATCATTTAAATCACATTTAAACTGCGTTTAAATTTCAAATAAATTAAATATCCTTAGCGTTCACTATATATGCACATCGATCATGGTACAATTTGTGTTGTAAATATACTGTTCTAAACATAACTTCTATGGTTACAATCTATCTTGAGAAGCAAGTTTTCAGTCATTTGTTTAAGGGAAGCGAAGAGAAGTATCGCCAGCTGAGAGAGAAGATTTACAAACATCGCGATGAATTCATTTTCTTGTATTCTGAAGGACACATACTAGACCTGCAGAACGACACTACAGATATAAAATTTAAGGAACTGGAGTTTATTAAGAGTATAGTGGGGAATCATTGCCTTATATATCATAGCCCCTATATTCAAGTAGCAACTATAGAACCTGCAAAGGCGTTTGAAGACAGACCTGACTTCTTTGATACAAAATGGATAGAAGATCTGGATTGGGACAATCTTATGAAAGATCAGAAAGAAGTATTATGCAACATCGCTGATATTGTTTCTAACGAGCATATGGGTAACCTGTCCGCTGATTGGATTACAGAAAGAAAACCTCTTGAAAATCGCTTCGACGAGATATCAAAAGAACAGATAATATCTGCAAACAGGCTAGTACTAGACATACTTTATCAGAATAAGGACGTATATAAACAAGTACGTGATAATACCATTTCACTATATAACCCAAAACAGATAAGGCTAGATGATAAGAAACGAGTAGATGATGCGATGCTACTGACAAGGTTTAAATCCCCTTTTAAGGATATCATAGGCTCTGTAATGAAACAGATGGGATTCAAGAATCCTGAAAATATGATCGTTTATACAGTAGCATATATTCTATTGGATATGATCGGATTAAGTCCGGAGAAACGAGGTAAGATAGAATTCAGAAACATGCACGTAGATGGCATCCATAGTTATTTTGCTTCTTATTGCGATTGTTTTGTAAGTAATGACGAAGGTGTTAGAGTCAAAAGCGGGTATCTATATAATGAATTCAATATGGATACCCATATTTGTGATATTGACGAATTCATTGAACTATTTGACAAAGCAATAGAAAACAACAAAAAGACTGCAAGAACATATCTTGACGAAATTATTGAAGACCATTCCAAAGGTGAAATCATACGCCATGATCACCAGGAGAACGATTGCTTCATTCAGTTAAAAGCAAATCATCGGTACTTCGGATACTTTGATCAACTGATAGAAAGATGTGCTGACGGCAAGATGAGTATTGTTCTATGTAAGAGAAATGGTTTGAATCAATCTTTGTTATTAGAAGAGATTAAAATAATAGTTAATAGAATAGCATTGTCGTTCCAAGAATTCGGCGATGAAGCTTATATGTATAGTGAAAAGGACTCAACCCAATTAATGGAAGACTCCTGGGGCGGAAGGGTGTGGCGTTTCAGAGATTCAATAATGGATCTTGGAAAAGTTCCTGGCATGGCACAATTGTGCTTTATCATTATACCTTTGGGCGAAGCATAAAAATATTAAAAACGCTTTTTACTGCTTGTAAATCCGCTTGTAAGCAACATAACTAACTGATAATCATGTAGTTCGATTCCCATCCGGAGATTCATGCGATTTTCCGGACGGGAATTCCTATATAGACTTGGAGGTTTAATCGATTTTCAGGATATTGACTCCGAGGGCTTCTTCGATCAGGGTGATGATGGTGTCGAGGTCTTCGGTTGAGAATTCGCCGCTGAGGTTCTTTGAGAGGTCGTTGCAGACGAATGAGACCTTGTAGTGCTTAGAAAGAGTATTGAGGACGTCTTTGAGTGGGGTATTGTCAAAGATGAAGGTTCCGCGCTGCCAAGCAATGGCATTATTGTCAGACTTTGTCTCAAGTACTGGGGTAAGATCACCTTACCGGAATTGATTTTCTCCCACAACGTCGCAAAACACTCCTGCACCACATCCTCTGCAGCATTCGTGTCATTCAGATAGTGCAGAGCAAAGAGGCACAAAGGGCGATAATTATGCAGGAACAGACTCTCCATACGTGGTGTTTAAAGTCAAAGTGCGCCAAAAGTAGATAACTTTTCAGCAAGTTTGTATAGAGATTCTCCGTGGTATTATCCGAACTTATGTCAAACACATATAGACTACGAATTCAATATAAGAGTTGTGATAGAATGTAATGAATCTCATCTTGAATTCGATCTTCCGGACGATGGAGCTGAATTCTGCCATACAGGTCCCGGGAAAATCACTCTAAGAACGGAGGTCACTCTGACGATACTCACGGAATCCGGCACTGCTAAAGATGTAATCGGAATAATATTGATTAAATATGCCAGAAAGCAGTATCTTGCGAAGTAAAATTTATTAAGTTTGTGCTGTGTTTTTCCATGTACAGAACAAATGATGAAGAGAATTTTAACTGTTCTTGTCTGCGCTATATTTTCTGGAATGACCCTGGCTTCCGGTGCCTCGAAGGGTTCTGGTAATGTTTTGGCTGAGAAAGGATATGTCGCTAATGTCGGTGTATCTGTTTTCGGAGGTCTTGGAATAGGAGCGGATCTGTTCACCTCGCACGGCTATAGTTTCGGCAACGGTCTTTGGGTTGGAGGTGGAACAGGATTGTCTTTTCCGTCTCCTTATGATCTATTTCTTCCTTTATATTCCGAAGTGAAGTATTCCTTTTTGGCAGACCGCCTGGCATCTCCTTTTCTCTCTGCCAGAGTGGGTGCGATGACAAACTTTGACGAATGCCGTATGATTCTGAATCCGGCAGTCGGAGTTGATATAAAAAGGTTCACCGTATTTGCTACGATGAACCTCGGTCTTGTCAGCATGAGAACCTTTGGATTAGGTTTCTGCTGGAATTTCAGATAATTCTTCTTACGCCAGGACAGAAGAAAGCCATTCTGCATCCACGCGGGCGAAGCCGTCTTCCGGCTTGACCTGCGGATTGCGCTCGAGGATGCCGGAGCAGTCCTGGTAGACATTCCAGCCGACGTTTACTCCAAGCATCTGGCCGTCGAGGGCATACATGAAGGTCAAGAGGCGTTCTTCGCCCTCTCCTTCGCTGCGGTAGAAGTGGAAATTGCTTGCAAGGAACTCCTCCTTCTGCTCTGCTGAAACGCTTTTCTGCACCATCTCCAGCTTGGTCACGTACTTGCACATCTCGAGGACCACATCATCCAGCCCAGCCTCATTGATGAGCACCTTCTCCATGAGTGAACCCATGTCGTTCACGCGGCGGAGTGTGTATCCGCCCATTGCCTTGGTGTGCATTGTTATGGCCTTCATCTGAGTCTCTGAAATCTCACCAGATGGAATGAGCCAGACCATGAGCTTGGCTGCCGGGTCGTGATAGAGGGTCTCATACTTTGCGAGGTTCACCTGGCCGCAATGAGGACATTCCCACAAAAAGAGTGAGCCGTCCTTTACCTTAGCTTTCAGTTCTGGGTTTTCGGATATGTTGATGCTGCGGTACACGAGTACTTTGTGCTGCTGGCCGCATTTGCTGCAAGGTGCGAGAGCTTCGTTGATTAATGACATATAGTTGGTATTATTTAGGATCCTTATCTTGTGGGGATGATGTTTTTAGAATGAAACGTTAAAAGTTGGTCCGATATAATGGCGTCCAAGGTATATTCCGGAGGTTTCGCTCAGGCTGTTGAATGAAGGGCCTCCGTTATATGAATAGGTGACTCCGACCGAGCACGGCCAGCCGAGCCATAAGAGGCTGTTGAGGTCGAATGTAAGGTCACAGCCAGCCGAATATAACTGGTCAGGGCCAGCGAACATATAGTCGAAATGAGGGGTGAGGACGAGTCTCTTGAAGTAGAAGAAACCGCCGAAGATTCCCCAGTCACCGATATAGACAGGAATTCCGTAGTCTGCACTGATTCGAGTCATGGACTTGTTCCTGAGTGACAGCCAGAGATTGATGGTGCCGTTGTCGCTGAGTCCGCGTGGCATGACATTCACTACAGGCTGATAGAAATACGCTTTCGAATCCAGCGTCTGCTGATGCATGGCTGAGAGCTTGAGACCCTGTCCTGGAATGATACCGGGAACATATCCGTAGAGATATGCATATCCCATCGTAGATAGGATTCTTGAGCTTTCCAGGTTTCCTGAAGCGCCCATTTCGAGACCGATACCCCACTTAGGATAGACTGCTGAATTAGGTGTGCCGAGCATGGTGTATCCTCTTATCGATCCCGTCAGGCTGTGTCTGAAGCTGTTCTTGCCCTCCACATGGCCGATGAATACAGGTCTTCCTCCGAAGCTTCCCTTGTCGGAATCATAGCTGAGAACAGAGGCTCCGGTATTGAACATGTCATTGCTGATCCTGTAGGTCAATTGAGGGATGACTCCTCGGTACCATCCTCCGCTTGAGAGATTGAAAGGAATGTAAGTTCTGACAACACCCTGGACATAAGGCTTGTCGAGAGCCCTGTTTTCAATGCTCAAACTTGTGTTCTCTCCTTTCTGATACACCTTGAAATAGTACTGACGCGCATCTCTGTCATTGAAATCCACGGAGAATTCAATGACAGGGTAGAGTCCTGAATATGTGTATTTCGCATGACCGGAATGTCTCCATCTGGTCTGGTCGTATGGGTCTTTGTGTGCTGAATATCCTATCTCTCCGACTCCGGTTGCAAGCCTGTTCTGCATGATGCCGCTCAGACCAAGCGATGCTGCCTGGTAGATCTTGTCGAAGGACATGTTCATGATGTTGTCCACGCTCACATATAGCGGAGCCCAGGAGTGTATGTTGAACATGTGCGCGGCTTTTCTGTATCTGCGCGGCTGTGAAATATTGATGCTGTCAAGTTTTGGAACTGCCTCTGTGGCGCCGTTCTGCATGGCAATCTCGCGCTCCTGTTCAGCCAGTCTGTCGGCAAGCTGATAACGGTATATCGAGTCACGGTTGACCTCGCGATTGACAAGAGAATCTGTCTTTACCCTGCTCAACTGCAGACCTTTAAGCGTCTCTTCTGAAAAATAGAGATATTCACCGTCTTCGCTGTATGCAAAATCAGAAGCGCCATAACGGGTGTTTGTCTTCTGGACAAGACGGCCATCCGAAGGAGAAAGATGATAAAGCTCATTGACACCACTTCTGTCGCAGGTGAACATGAGCTCATCCCCTCTGCTCTGGAAATCCTTTATCTTTACAGGTTGAGGTGCAAGGACCTCCATCCACGGCGCACAGCCCTCTGAGGAAAGGTCCACGTGAGTTGAATATACACCAAATCCACCCTCTGCAACAGCTGAAGCATACAGCACATCCTCAATCCAGGCAGTTTCCACGATCTGCAGGCTGTCAGGAGTGTGCAAGGTCTTCAATACCTTGCCGTTATGACCGTTGATGACTGAAACCTGAGTCTTGCCGTCAACATCATAGACGGAAGCGGAAAAATAAGAATCAGACGGCTTGAGGGTAGGGCTGTGTAGATTTTTACTGCTTTTAAGAGTGTGCTTCCTAAGGCTTCCATCCTCCATATATCTGATACGGGCATCTGTCTTCATTGACCAGCGGGCATCAGGTATTTCCTCGCTCCAATACAGCCTCTTGAAGTAGTCGGACCATTGCGGGCGGCTCGAGTTATATGAAAAATGTGACACGAAATGTTCCTTGCCTGTGGAGTCAATGCGGACAATGACAGGAGTGTCGAGATATCCGCTTTTTACGGAATATATATCGTTTCCGACGACAAGATTATTGGTGTAGTTGGTGTAAAGTCTTGGCTCTGCGCACACTTTCTCAGCCTGCATGAACGGAGCGCGCAGGCTGTCCTCCTTCTGCCACTGCTCGTTCATAGAAAGGCATATATCTCTGAAAAGGTCTTTCTTGAATTTCATTCCTGTTCTCTCAGAGGCCAGGTGAACCATTGGCGAGATATCAAATATCTTCTTGGACGCCTGTGCGTAACCATCCTTTGCCAGGGTCGGGAAGTCGTATGCAGTACGGATATTGGCCAATGTCATATATCCCATTGCGTAATGATTGGGATAATAATTACGCTGAGATCCATACAGCCACTGGGCCCATCCTCTGAAGTCTCCGTTATCGAAGGCTATGCGGTAATAGTTCAGGAAGTCGGCTGTTCGGCCTCGTCCCGAAGGTGTGAGTGCTGTTTCGGTTACAACTGCGTCACCTTCAATGAAATACATCTTTGGATACAGGATGGATACGAGGATGTTCCACATCTCTCCGAATGCGTATCCGAAGATTCTCTGGTTGTTGGTCATTCCGAACTGCATCTGAGTGACGTGGCGTGATTCGTGGACGGACAGCATGGTCGACCATGGCAGCGGGTCCACATCGTATGCAGAAGGGAGAGTGTAGAAGTCCATGCGGCGGGGAGCCCAGGCAACGGAACCGTTGGAACCCTTGTGTGTGTGCAGTACCACCGGCATCAGTTTACCGTCCCCATCTCCTACTTTATAACCTGTCGTGCGTGAAACAGGCACCTTGAAGGTTTCAAGCTTTCTGGCATATACATGAGCGAGGGAATCGCTCTCAGAAGGGTATATTATACGATAGCTGTCAGTGTCGATATAGTTCCACCTCAGCTTTCCGGGGTCATCGCCGTTGACATAGAACTGGGCGGACGCGGAGAACGAAGCGAGTATGTATATTATGGTTAAGACTAACTTGCTAAATTTCATTAACTGACGCTAGATTTGTATAAAACGCGGTCGCAAATCTAATATTTTTTTATATTTTTGTCCCTAATTCGCCTGAATTCTTTAGGTACGAAATACATTTAAAAACTATATGACAACTATTCTCAACGTACTCTCTGTGCTTGGAGGACTTGCAATGTTCCTCTATGGTATGGCACTTATGAGTGAGGGTCTCCAGAAATCTGCTGGTGACCGCCTTAGAGCCTTCATGGCTAAGATGACGTCTAACGCTTTCAAGCGAGTATTCACCGGAACCTTGGTGACTTGCCTCGTTCAGTCGTCATCTGCAACGACCATCATGGTTGTAAGTTTCGTAAATGCTGGTCTTCTCACACTCGGAAATGCAATTGGAGTGATCATGGGAGCCAACATCGGTACCACACTCACCGCATGGATCACATCCCTTGGATTCTCAGTGAACATTGCCCTCTTCGCTGTGCCAATGATGGCATTCGGCTACCTGATGCACTGTTCTAAGAAGGATTCGATGAGGAATGTGGGACAGTTCCTTATGGGATTCGCCGTGATGTATGTGGGTCTTACTTTCATGAAAGACTGCTCAAATGCCATTCTCGGACAGTATCAGACAGGAATGATGAGCTTCTTCGGCAGCATCAACGGCTTCGGCTTTGGTTCAATCCTTCTTTTCCTTATTGCCGGTGCAGTTCTTACAATCGTTCTTCAGGCTTCAAGTGCCACAATGGCAATTACCATGCTCCTTGCTGCTTCTGGTCTCATCGACTTCAAGCTTGCTGTTGCAATGGTGCTCGGAGAGAACATCGGAACAACAATCACTGCAAACATTGCAGCTGCTGTGGCTAACACTTCTGCCAAGAGAGCTGCTCGTGCGCATACAATCTTCAATATCATCGGAGTTATCTGGGTACTTGCGGTATTCGGACCGATTGTGAAGCTCATCTGCGTAATCATGGAGTCCCTCAATTTCTGCAACCCTATGGAGGCCAGCTCACAGCTTGCAGCCATTGCAACAGGTAACTTTGAGGCTACAGCAGAGACAGTGGAGATGTATAAGAACTCATTGCTCTACGGTATCGCAATGCTTCACACCCTCTTCAACGTGACCAACACTCTCGTTCTCATCTGGTTCACACCACTCATCGAGAAGGCGGTCGTATGGCTTGTGAAGGAGCCTAAGGGTGAGACTGAGGTATTCAGACTCAAATATATCTCCGGTGGTCCTCTTTCAACAGCTGAACTTTCAATCAGCGAGGCTGAGCAGGAGATCATTCATTTCGCAGAGATCTGCCGCAACGGTTTCGGTTATATCCGTGCAGCCATCAATGAGCAGGATGCCGAGAACTTTGAGAAGCTGAATGAAAAGCTGATCAAGTACGAGGAGATTACTGACAGAATCGAGTACGAGATCGCTTCATATCTTAATGAGGTATCCAAGGGACATCTTAGTGACGAGTCAAAGGCAAGAATCAAGTCACTTTACAAGATTATCGGTGAGATGGAGTCCCTCGGTGACTCAGGAGAGGCTATCGGCCGTATCCTCAAGCGCAGAAACGCTCATGGAAAGGTATTTGACAAGACTATCCTTGACCGTCTCAACAGAATGTGTGACCTTGTCCAGAGGGGCTACGATGTTATGATCGAGAATCTCAAGAATACTGAGCGCAGAGATATCTCCGCAGCTCACAACAGCGAGTATAATATCAACGAGTGCCGCAACCATCTCAGAGAGGAGCATATCGTGAACATCGAGAGCGACAGCTACAACTACCTCACAGGTGTTTACTACATGGACGTTCTTTCTGAACTTGAGAAGATCGGTGACTTCCTTATCAACATCTCTCAGGCAGTTGTCGGAAAATACGAATATGAAGCATAATTTGCTGAATATAGCTGCAGCTGTGGTTCTTATCACAGGTTGCGGACAGAAGAAGGCAGAGCAGTTCCAAGCTCTGCCTTTTCCTGATGTACTTCCTCCTGCAATGATGGAGGATCCTCAGGACAGGGTCGAATTCATGGCTCTCAATACCTGGAACAAACTCACAGATCCCAGCCGCGAGTTTCCTTCTGACAGTACTCTTGTCAGTGGTGTGAGAAAAGGAGATGTTGAGCAGAAGTTTGCAACCTGGTGTCAGATTCTGGATATGGCTGATCAGAAATCCGCGCATAAGGCCATCAATAAATTATATGATGCAGCCCTGGCTTGTGAAAAAGTAAATGCATCTTCCAATATCTTCGAGACTTTTACGGAGCTTGTGGATAAATATTTCTTTGATCCGAATTCCCCATACCGTAATGAGGATTATTATGGATTTTATATTGAGCGCCTGGCAACCTATCCAGGTCTTGCTCCGGAGATGAAAGGGAAATATGACCGCCATGCACGTCTATGTACCCTGAACAGAGTCGGCACCAAGGCTGCTGACTTCAGATTTGCGGACCGCCGTGGAAGGATGCGCACTTTGTATGGAATCAAGGCACCATATACTCTTCTTTTCTTCAGCAATCCTGGTTGTGAGGCCTGCATGAACATCATCAATGTCCTTAAGGGCGAACCGCGTATTTCCCAGATGATTGCTTCCGGACAGTTAGCCGTCCTCAATATCTACATTGATGAGGACCTTGAGGCTTGGCGTTCGTATATGCCGATTTATCCTGATGAGTGGTACAATGGCTTCGATCCGGACTTCATTATCCGCAATCAGGAACTGTATAATGTCCGTGCAATACCTTCGTTGTATCTGCTGGATGCCGAAAAGAAAGTCCTGCTTAAGGACGCACCAGAAAACAAAGTGTTCGACTACCTTGTGAAATTACAATGAGAAATGCCTGTGCATATCTGTTAGGTGCTGCCCTTGTCATCTGCTCCTGCATAAAGGAGAGACCGACCGGAGCAGATCTTGGTGTGGGGGATATCATTCCTGATTTCGAGGTGACGATGAACGATGGGTCTGTGGTTGCAGGCCATGAATTACGACAGGGCCCATCCTGCATTGTGTTTTTTCACACATCCTGTCCTGATTGCCGGAAGGTCTTGCCGGTGATTCAGGAACTATATGACAAATATGCTCATGACGGGGTTGCCTTTGCCTTGATAAGCAGGGAAGACGGGGAAGCGGAAGTTGCGCCCTATTGGAAGGAGACGGAGTTGTCCATGCCATATTCTGCACAGACAAGCCGTGAAATATACAGCCTTTTTGCCCGGACAGGTGTGCCGAGAGTATACATCTGCGAAAAAGGAGGTCTTATAAAGGCCATATATTCAGACGATCCGGTTCCCGGATTTGAAGAACTGGACAGTCAGATTAATTCATTGAAATGTCGTGCATATTTAGAGAAATAACTGTAATTTTGAAACAAAATAGGTCTATGGAAATCGCAAAGGAGCTTTGGGGCAAGACCCCTTGTGGAAAAGAGATATTCAGATATACTCTTAAGAATGAAAAAGGCGCTTATGTGCAGCTTTCGAATATAGGTGCAGGAATCGTGTCTGTAGTTGTTCCGGACAAGGATGGAGTGCTTGCAGATGTTGTATTGGGATATGACGACCCGATGAATTATTTTGGTGACGGTCCGTGTGCCGGAAAGATTCCTGGACGATTTGCAAACCGTATTGCACTCGGCAAGTTCGAACTTGACGGAAAGGAATACACCCTTCCGATCAACAATGGCCCGAACCATCTCCACGGAGGTCCCGAGGGTTTCCAGAACAAGCTTTGGGAGAGTCGTGAGCACGAGGGCGGTGTCGAGTTTCTTTATTATTCCGAAGATGGTGAGCAGGGTTATCCTGGTGCCCTCAAGACTGTTGCGCGATATGAGTGGACAGAGGACTGCGAACTTCGCCTGACCATCACTGCCGAGACAGATGCACCGACTGTCCTCAATCTCACAAATCACGCATATTTCAACCTCAATGGCCACAACAGCGGTTCGGCCCTTGGTCATATTCTCCGTATGAACTGTTCGGAGTGGTTGCCTACAGACCAGACTCAGATTCCGCTTGGTGAGAGCGAGCCGGTTGCAGGCACGCCAATGGACTTTGTGAACGGCAAGCCGATCGGTCAGGATATCAATGCAGATTTCGAGGCATTGAAGATAGGCAAGGGCTATGATCACTGCTGGGTGATCGACGGTGCTGAGCCTGGACAGTTGCAGTTCTGCTGCGAGCTCTATGCTCCGGAAAGCGGTCGTGTCATGGAGATGTATACAACCCAGCCGGGTGTTCAGATCTACACAGGCAACTGGCTCACAGGCAGTCCTATGGGTAAAGGTGGCTACGATTATAAGGACTATGACTGCGTGGCCATCGAGTGTCAGAATTATCCTGATGCGCCAAACAAGCCGGAGTTCCCGACTGCAGTACTTCGCCCGGGTGAAGTCTACGAGCAGGCCATAATCTTTGCTTTTGGCGTCAAGTAATCATTGTTGATAATAACTCGTATTTTTGATAGGAATTTGATTTGCTATGAAACAGTATTTAGACCTATTACGCCATATCCGTGAAAACGGAACTATGAAAAGCGACAGAACCGGTACCGGCACCCAAAGTGTGTTCGGCTACCAGACCCGATATGATTTAAGCGAGGGATTTCCCCTCCTCACCACCAAGAAGCTTCACCTCAAGTCTATCATCTATGAACTGCTCTGGTTCATCGCGGGTGATACAAACGTGAAGTATCTCCAGGATCACGGAGTTAGAATCTGGAACGAATGGGCTGACGAAAACGGTGACCTCGGTCCTGTTTACGGTCATCAGTGGCGCAGCTGGCCGACTCCGGACGGCGGCACCATCGACCAGCTTTCCAATGTCATCAACCAGATCAAGAATACACCGGATTCACGCCGCATGATCGTGTCTGCATGGAATGTTGCAGAGGTGGACAAGATGGCGCTCCCGCCTTGCCATTCGCTATTCCAGTTCTATGTTGCAGACGGAAAGCTCTCTTGTCAGCTTTACCAGCGCAGTGCAGACGTATTCCTCGGAGTGCCGTTCAATATTGCATCCTACGCACTTCTGACCATGATGGTCGCTCAGGTCTGCGGTCTCCAGCCAGGCGAGTTTGTCCACACAACAGGTGATACTCATATATATACCAATCATTTTGAGCAGGTGGAGCTTCAGCTCTCCCGTGAGCCGCGCAAGCTCCCGAAGATGAAGATCAATCCTGAGGTGAAGAGCATCTTCGACTTCAAGTACGAGGATTTTGAACTGGTTGAATATGATCCACATCCGCATATCGCCGGAGTCGTGGCGGTCTAGTTCAGATGTGGCAATCTCATAAAAGTATCAGATAATGGAAAAATGTATTATAGTTGCGATAGCGGATAATAATGCTATCGGCAAGGATAACGCCCTGCTGTGGCATATATCCGAAGATCTGAAATTCTTCAAGCGTACCACGATGGGCTGTCCGGTGATCATGGGCCGCAAGACATTCGAGTCCATCGGCCGACCGCTTCCGAAACGCACAAATGTAGTGGTGTCGCGTTCGGGTTATGCTGCACCGGAAGGTGTGGTTGTGGTGGCTTCACTGGAAGAGGCGTTTGCTTCTGTTCCTGGCGATGTTGAGAGAGCGTTTGTAATCGGCGGCGGACAGATTTACGCTCAGGCGATGTCGCAGGCCGACCGTCTCATCGTGACTCACGTCCACACAGTCATCGAAGACGCAGACACCTTCTTCCCGTCCATCGATCCTTCTGTCTGGTCTGTAGCCTACCGTTCAGAACTCCAGAGCGACCCAGAAACCGGCTACACCTTTGAATTTGTAGAATATGTCAAGAGATAATTTCGGCAGCCGTTTCGGTGCCCTCGTAGCAATGGCCGGCTCTGCTGTCGGTCTCGGAAACCTTTGGCGCTTCCCATTTCTCGTCGGAGAAAACGGTGGCGCCGCATTCATCATAGTATATATCGCGTTGAGCTTCCTGATCTGCCTTCCGATCTTCGTGTCGGAGTTTGTGGTAGGCCGCAGAAGTCAGAAGAATGCCTTTGCAGCGTTCCGCGACCTGTCCGGCGGAAGTAACTGGAAATGGATAGGCCTGTTCACTGTCATTGTTCCTCTGATCGTTCTGTCGTATTACAGTGTGATCGGCGGATGGTCGATTGAATATCTTCTGAAATCCCTGACGTTCTCGTTCACATCGGGCGAGTCCCAGACCACCATCAGCACGATGTTCACTGACTTTGTGTCAAATCCTTGGATGCCGCTTGTGGGACACTCTGCCTTCCTCTTGGTTACAGCACTCATTGTGGTGATCGGAATCAAGGACGGAATCGAGAAGTTCAGCAAGGTGATGATGCCTATGCTGTTCTTTATAGTCATAGCGATTGCAATCTACTCCCTTACCCTCCCGGGAGCTGGCAAGGGTGTGGAATATCTCTTCAAACCTGATTTCTCAAAGATTGATGCAAAGGTTTGTGCTGCTGCTCTTGGCCAGGCCTTCTTCTCTCTTTCCCTTGGTTTCGGCACAATCCTCACATATGCTTCGTATGTGGACAAGAAGGAGAATATCATGTTCCAGAGTACTGCTACAGCAGCATCTGACCTGATGTTTGCCCTCATTGCCGGTCTTGCAATCATGCCGGCTGTGTTCGCTTTCGGTCTGAACCCTCAGTCCGGCCCTGGCCTCGTGTTCGAGACCTTGCCGTTCGTCTTTGGAAAGATGCCTGCAGGTGGTGTCATTGCAATCCTCTTCTTTGTGGCCTTGCTTGTTGCGGCTCTGACATCGTCCATTTCCATGCTTGAAGTTGCGGTTGCATACCTCACGGAGGAGAAGAATTTCTCCCGCCCGGCAGCCTGCGTCCTTCTTTTCGGAGCCTGCTGGTTGGTGGGTGCACTCTGCTCGCTGTCATTCGGTCCGCTTTCGGATGTACATATATTCGGAGAGACCATCTTCAATTTCCTTGACAACTTCTCATCTAACATCCTGATGACCCTTGGCAGTCTCTTCACTGTGCTCTTTGTTGGTTGGCGACTCAAGAAGACAGATATATACGATGAGTTCACAAACGGCGGAACCCTCCGCACCAATGTGAAGATCTTCGGTGTACTCTGGTTCCTGATCCGATATATCTGCCCGGTGGCAGTCGCAACCATCTTCCTGCTGGGCATTTTTTAGTTGCCTTGAGCAACGAATAAGGCTTGCTGTGCATCTTTAAGATTGTCGAATAATTAACAGAAGATAGCATATGAAGAAGATATTTCTTATTCTGTTTGTCCTGGCCGGATTTTGCGCCTGTGAAAAGTACGAGAACTTTCCTGTGCGCCCTGTGTCGTTTGAGATAGATGGAAAGACTTACTATTCTGTCAAGGATACACAGGTTGAGACGACCATACTCGGATCTTACGAAAATCCTGTATTGATGGATATCGATCAATATGGTGACACTCTCGATATCCACTACTATCGTAGTACAGATTTTATCAACTATGGAATAGAGGAGCTGAGCCTTAACCTTAAAGGTGTCATCGGACAGTTCAAGGAAGGTGAGAGGATAAGCTTTACAGTCTCAGAGATTCCGGAAACATATTATCAGTTGTCTTCTGTTCCATATATCTTGATGAATCCTATCAAGACAAGTTCTGCTTCAGACCTTGATAAATATGTTGCTACAGAGGGTTGGATCGAGTTTACCGCAATCAATCCTTCTTCCGAGACCCTTTCCGGAAAATTCGAATTCAAGGCAGTGCTCGTTGACGATGAAGCCTGCAGTCATAAGACAGAGATTGAAGTCAAGAATGGAACGTTCAAGAATATTCCGTTCTCATTCAACGACACGTCAAATACACCACCAGTTCAAATCCAATAGCCTATGAAAAAGTTGCTCTTATTGCTTGCTATGTCCTGCTGCCTTAACGGATGTACAGCAATGCTTATCGGCGCAGCGGTGGGATCCATATCTCCTGAGAAATTCTCATTCAAGGCGAATGGGGAACTGCTGAAGGCTACTGATGAAAATCTGGGTACTTTCCGCATCATAGAGGCTGATGGAAATGGTTTTGCCATTGCCTATCGTGGCTCATTATGGGATGTGGACAGCGATATCGAGAATGCGTTGATCGGCTTGAACTGCGGCTTTTTCAGCGGTTCACTCAAGGAGGATCAGGAATATGTCTTTACGTTGGATGACAACCTCGATACTTATCCTATCTTCCGCTATACCGAGACTGAAATTCTGGAATCCACAGAGGCCTCGTCAGTCAGCCGCAAAAACACATTCTGGTTCAATGCCAGGGAGGGCTGGTTCAAGATTACTAAAATCAACAAGGACGACGGCACCATCTCCGGCCGCTTCGCTTTCACTGCAGTCTCTGATGACCCTGCTTCCAGCGAAGAGGTGGAAATCACCGATGGTGTCTTCAAGAATGTTCCGTATCTCTTTATCAATGACTAGTTCTTGCGCTGGCAGCATCGGCAAGTGGTAGCAGCCATGCCGAGGATAGAGGCAAGAAGCAGAAGGATGAGGGTGATTGAGCTTGCTGTGGAGATGTTCGCTCCGATTCTGTATGAATCCGGCTCGAATCTCATTATAAGCTGGCCTTCACCTGCTGGAAGAATTGCTCCGCGGAGCATCCAGTTAGCACGGAAGAGGTTAATTTCCTGAGCCTGTGATGTCGGCTTATACTGGCCGTCGCGCACTTCTCCGTACATTCCGGCAGGTTCAATCCATGCTTTCCAACCCTTAGGGTAATATATTTCACTGAATACCGCTGCGCGTTCACGATCCGTGCTGAATGCGTAGCGGAGTTCGTTTGGTGCGTAGTGTGTCAATTCAATTGTAGATTGGTCTGTGGTTGATGAGTCCGCAGTCAGGATGTTCTGGTTGTTGTTTGCAATGAACTCGGCAGCCCACTGGAAGTCATCTCCGATGACAGCTGTGTCATGGAGGTTCACAAGGCCGATCAGAGCAATTTCTTCATCAGGAGTAGTCGCCGGTGCCACCTGGTCCACAAACCAGCAGTTGCCGAATGCGTAGGCATTGACTGCAGGAGAAAAATCATCTCCGAGTATGATATACTTGCCATTTAACATAGAAGTTATCGGCAGATATGGAAGATTCTGGTTGACCTCTGAAACAGTCTCTGCACTTTCGATGACCTTATGCACCTGTCGGATTTCCGAAGTGATATATTTCTCGATAAGATCTTGATAGCGTTGCAGTTTAACAGGGCTGTAACCACCGATTGTCTTATGGTGATAGCTCGGAATCGAGCTGTTGAAGGTGTTCACGCTAAGGTCAAGCACCCTGTAGTCGAGCGATGTGTCCTCAAGGATGATTTCGTCCACAAGTCGTGGTTCGTATTGTGCACTGAAATCCTTTTTAGTCACAAAGTGGTCCTTGTTGAGGAAGCGCTTGCCGACACTTGACATGTCTATCCATACGAGCAGAATCATTGCCACCGCCATGATGGACATCCTGCCTTTCCTTGCGAATGAGCCGTTCTTGCCGACTGCGTCCATCTTTGGAAGGCGGAACGCCCAGATGATCAGAGCGAATGCGAGTGTGATGAATATAAGTGATCTGATAGCATCACTTGTCATAAGTGATTGTCTATCAGCCATAAGAGCGTCAACGAGGATGTCTGGCTGTCCCATGTCGACAGCACCGGTATATGTTCCGGCAATGTCTGGAATCAGCACACAAAGAAGGCAGAATCCTGCAGTGATTCCATACGCGATATAGCCTGCCTTCATGAATTCCTTCTTTTCATACTGCTCCTTGGCAATCCTGTCAAGCACGAGGAATCCAAGCAGTGGAACGGTCACCTGCAACACTGTAAGTGCCATTGAGACAGTTCTGAACTTGTTGTAGAACGGCGCGTAGTCAAACCATAGTCTGGTGAACCACATGAAGTGATTTCCCCAGGCAAGCATGACTGCGATCAGAGTGGATATGATGATCCACCACTTCTCGCGGCCTTTCACAAGGCAGATTCCGAGGACAAAAAGGAAGATCGAAATGGCTCCCATATACATCGGACCGGCAGTGAATGGCTGAGGTCCCCAGTAGAGCGGCATGTGCTTCAGGGTCTCCCTGAGGCGTGGCTGGCCTGCTCTTTTGAGAAGCTTTCCTGTCTCCGAGTCAAGGTCAAGGGCGCCTGACGACGAACCGCCATTGAAGTTTGGAATCAGGAGATTCGGCATTTCGTTGATGCCATACGACCATGCGGTTGCATATTCCAGATCCAAGCCTTTTGCGTTATGCGTGTCGCTATCAGAGCTTAATTCCGAGCCGCCGCGCATTGTATATGGTGTGTATTCGTATGTCGGAAGGAGTTTGTTTGCGTTGGTTGCCATTCCAACGAGTCCGAGCACGAGAAGCAGGCCGGAAGCAGCGAAGAAACGTCCAAGTTTTGCTCGCTTTTCCTTATTGATGCAGAGGTCCACAAGCAGGGCAATCGCATAAGTGAATATCACAATTGCAAGGTAATATGTGATCTGCACGTGGTTGGCCTTGATCTGCATGCTGAGGGCAAGGCCGAACAGGGTCGCTCCCAGGATGGTCTTCGGCAGCCATTCCTTCCATAATGCACCATCTCCAGCATTACGAGCTCCCTCCTTTTCCTCATTGCGAGCAACCTTCCCCGCGTCATTGCGAGCGAAGCGTGGCAATCTCAAGGCCGCCTTATATGTGAAGAGAACTGCCGCCAGAACCCAAGGGAAGTAAGCAATGGCCTGCATCTTCGTGTTGTGGCCCACCTGGATGATCTGCATGTTATATGAGCAGAATGCAATTGCAATGGCTCCAGCCACGGCCAGAATGCCGTTTATGCCCATGGAAAGCATCAGCAGGAAGCCGCCAAGGAGTGCAAGGAAAAGATATGTTGCAGGTCTGCGGCCGGTCAGGAGGAACTTATAGATTTTCTGTGTCCAGTCACCCTCAAAGTCATCGATGGTGGCCGTGGTCGGCATTCCTCCGAACATGGAGTTTGTCCACGCAGTCGGGTCGTCCGGGTGGGCTGCGTTGTGTGTCATGGCTTCGTTGGCCATTCCCTTCCACGATGCAATATCGCTCTGGTTCACGATCTTGCCCTCAAGTACCTGCGGCACGAATGCGTATGCCAGCACCACAAACAGCAGGACGATACCCGCATATATCAATATCTTCTTCAATGTTTCTTTATTCATATAATATGTTTTCTGTTTGTCCTCAAAATAGCCCTTTTTAAGGACAAACCTATTGTCTTAATTGATTTTGTCCTCAAATTTGGCTCTTTTAAGGACAAATGTATTTATGAGCGGGTCAGGCTCTCAAAAAGTTGTGCCATGCGGCGGGTGAGATTGCGGCGTGTGAACTGAGATATGTCCGCATCCTCCACGGTCAGCGCTCCCTTGAGATGGTTCTGCCAGCAGAGCTCGATGAACCTGTCAAGCGACACCTTGTCCTCCCAGTCAAGCACAACTCCTGTCTTGGTGGTGTTGAGGATCATGGACATCGCGCCGTCCGGCTGGCCGATTCCGAGCACCGGCCTCCACGATGCCAGATATTCAAACAACTTTCCGGGAAGAACTGCCTTGTATTCCGGCTCCTTTCTCAGTGGCAGGATGAGGAGCGAAGCCTTTCTTTGCTCGTCCACTGCCACAGCGTGTGGCTGGTACCCAAGGTCTGTGAGGTGTCCATTCAGTCCTTCGGAGCGCAAGGCCTCCAGGATGGCTTCGTCTGTCTTGCCGACGAATCTGATCTTCAGCGCCTTGGCAAAAGCCTCATCACGAGAGCATTTCTCTGCCAGAACTTTCCAGAGCATGGTCGGATTGCCGTCGGCAGCGAACAGACCGGTATGTGTGATCACAAAATCCCTGTCAGGACCTCCGGCTGCAAGACACATTTTCTCTGTTTGGGAATCAGCTTTTGTCAGCTCACGTTCTTCCTGCGAATGAGTTTTCGGGCATGGTGTGTTAGTCGTCTCGTAATCACATTCATCAAATCCATTAGTAATGAGCTCTACCGGTGTCTGGGTCATGGCCTGGAACTCCTGCTGCACAAGTGGTGACACGGCCACCACCACAGATGCGTCATCCAGCACCTTCTTCTCCATCCTCTTATGCCACCTCTCTGTCAGACGAGTCATGGACAGGTGCTTGAAATAGAATATCTTGGTCCAAGGATCCCGGAAGTCTGCAATCCAAGGCAGGCCGGTCTCGCGGGCCAGCTTGCGACCGATAAGATGCATGGACTGAGGCGGGCCTGTGCTCACGATGAGGTCCACAGGGTGCTCCTCCAGATATTTCTTCAGGAACTTCACCGATGGTCTGATCCAGAGGCAACGAGGATCCGGACGGAAGAGGTTTCCGCGCACCCACATGGCAGCCTTCTGTGCAAACGACTTGTTCTGGGCATTCACAGGGTTCACCTCCACGGCCTCCTTGCTGTGGCCTGACCTACGGAGGAACTTCTTGTAAAGCTCGTAAGGCTCCACGATATGGGTCTTCAGAACCTCCACCGCAGACGGGATCTCCGCCTCAAGAGATGTGTCCACAGCCAGCTGCTCCGGATTTTCAGGGGTATATATGACAGGCTGCCAACCCTCCGCAGGCAGATATTTGGCGAACTTCACCCATCTCTGCACTCCGGAACCTCCTGTCGGCGGCCAATAATATGTTATGATCAGAACCCTTTTCATACACAATCTTTTTTCTTTCAATCAGTCAGGCCTGCTGATTATCTGTCACTTTCTTCAAGGTGGTAGGCAATCAATCCGTCAATCGGCTCCTTGATGAATCTTGATATTCTTACGCCTTCTTCATTTGCCACTTTGGTAAATATCTCTTTCAGTGCATATCCGAATCCGCCCACAACACCCACCGGGTAATGCTCGGTGTCATATTGCTTCAGTGACCTCCTGATGAACGACCTGAAATTACCTTCGACAAGCTCTCGGATATAATCATTGTCATAGTGCTCCATGATGAACGGCGCAAGGCTGCCAAGGTAGCCGGATGGGGATGTCTCACTGCGGTAGACATTCTGCACGATGGTGGCATAGTCGCTGTCGTATCGGGCTGCAAAGTCCGCAGCAATCTCAGCTGGCACAAGCCCCTTCAGAAAGTCTGCAATGAAAAGCTTGCCCAGTGTCGCCGCGCTGCCCTCGTCCCCAAGTATAAAACCTCCGGAGTACACGCGTCCTATAATCTGAGTACCGTCGTAAAGGCAAGAGTTTGAGCCTGTTCCAACGATGGCTGCGATGCCCTCCGAGTGCCCGCAGGCTGCACGGGCCGCAGCAATCAGGTCGCTCCCAATTTCGCACGATGCTCCCGGAACAGCTTCAGCGAATGCCTCTCGGATCACGGCGCCGACATCCTCTGTAACCACGCCGGCGCAGTAGAAATATATTCTTGAGACCCCCTCGTGAGCAAATTGAGCATCAGTTTCTGAAATAATCTTCTTGATTGTCGTCAAAATGATTTCCCTGATCGTGCCAGCCTTCATGGTGGACACATTCACCCCCTCGGAAATGACTTTCTTCATCTCCTTTCCGTCCCTGGAAATTGCTCTCCAGTCACTCTTGGTCGCTCCGCTTTCTACAATCAGAATCATTTCTTCAGCTGTTATAAAACTTACAAATATAGTAATATTCTCTATTATACATCTTGGTTGCCAACTCGAAAAAAATCAGTAAATTTGTGAGATTTAAGCAAGATAAGATATGGCAGAGAAGAAACCGACCGAAACCCCTATGATGAAGCAGTATTTCGCCATGAAGGCGGAGCATCCTGAGGCTGTGCTTCTGTTTAGGTGTGGAGACTTTTATGAAACTTACGGCGAAGATGCGCTGACAGCGAGCAAGGTTCTTGGAATCGTGCTCACAAAGCGTTCCAGCGCCACTCCGGGAGCAATTCCGATGGCCGGTTTCCCTCATCATTCCCTTGAAACCTATCTTCCGAGACTTGTCCGCGCAGGCTATAAGGTGGCGGTGTGCGACCAGCTTGAGGATCCGAAGCTCACGAAGAAGATCGTCAAGCGCGGAATCACTGAGCTTGTGACACCGGGTGTGGCATTCAGCGACCAGCTTCTTGAGCAGAAGGAGCATAACTATATCGCCGGACTCACATATCACAAGGACAAGTGCGGTGCAGCCTTCCTTGATGTTTCCACAGGTACTTTCCAGGTGGCAGAGGGCTCGCTTGACTATATCGGTACTCTTCTCGCATCTTTTGCTCCCAAGGAGCTACTCGTGGCCCGTGGCTTTGAAAAAGGAACCAAGGAGAGATACGGAGACCAGTATTATATTTCCACTCTCGAGGAATGGGCCTTCGTTTATGAGAGCTCGGTGGAGAGACTCAAAAGGCAGCTCAGAGTGGACTCGCTCAAGGGCTTTGCCATTGATAATTTCCCGCTTGGAATCACTTCTGCCGGTGCTTTGCTCATCTATCTGGAGCAGACTCAGCACACAGACCTCAAGAATATATGTTCTATTTCACGAATTGACGAGGGTGCATTCGTGTGGATGGACCGCTTCACTTTCCGCAACCTGGAAATCTTTGCCTCGACTGCGGGAAAAGAGGGAACTTCCCTTGTTGATGTGATGGACAGATGTTCTTCGCCTATGGGAGCGCGTATGCTCAGGGTATGGCTGGCAATGCCGGTGATGGATCTGCAGGAACTGGAGACAAGATATTCCGTTGTTCAGCATTTTGTGGACAATCAGGATGACTTGAGGCGTCTTCAGGCAATGATCGGAGACATCGGTGACCTCGAAAGAATCATTTCCCGTGCAGCAGCAGGCAAGATCATGCCGCGCGAGGTGATGCAGCTCAAGAGAGGACTCGGCCAGACTGCTCCTATCATGAACCTCTGCCAGGGCAAGGGAGTCCAGGCTCTCGATGAACTCATCGGCAGGATGGGTGACTGCGCAGAACTTCTCGACTATCTCGGCAAGACCATGCACCCTGAGACAGCTGCAGCTTTGGGCAAGGGTGATGTCATCGCAGCCGGTGTCAACGAGGAGCTTGATGAGTTGAGAAAGATTGCCCGCCATGGAAAGGACTACCTTCTCGAAGTGCAGCAGCGCGAGGTGGAGCGCACTGGAATATCCTCACTCAAGATCGGTTTCAACAATGTCTTCGGATACTATCTCGAAGTACGTAATGCCCATAAGGACAGCGTGCCGGCCGAGTGGATCAGAAAGCAGACCCTCGTGAACGCAGAGCGCTATATCACAGAGGAGCTCAAGGAATATGAGCAGAAGATCCTTGGAGCAGAGGAAAGAATATATGCACTTGAGGCACAGATATATGCAGAGCTTGTTGCAAGGATTCAGTCGAATATCGCGCTGATCCAGAAGAACTGCCGCATCATTGCACGCCTTGATGTGCTTTCTGGCTTTGCGGAGCTCTCTGTGAGCAATCGCTACTGCCGTCCTCAGATGAACGAAAGCAAGGTGCTTGACATCAAGCAGGGTCGTCATCCGGTGATCGAGACCATGATGCAGGCTGGAGAAGAGTTCGTTCCGAACGATATATTCATGGATAACGACAGCCAGCAGGTCATCATCCTCACTGGTCCTAACATGGCCGGTAAGTCAGCACTCTTGAGACAGACTGCGCTTATCGTCCTTATGGCGCAGGTTGGCTGTTTTGTGCCTGCAACAGAGGCAAAGCTTGGCTATTGCGATAAGATTTTCACCCGCGTGGGTGCTTCTGATAATATTTCCCGCGGAGAGTCTACCTTCATGGTGGAGATGCTCGAGACTTCGATGATTCTTCACAACCTTTCGTCCCGCTCCCTTGTTCTTCTTGACGAGATCGGACGAGGAACCTCGACATATGACGGTATGTCAATAGCCCGCGCAATCGTGGAATATGTACATGAATATGGCGACGGAGCCAAGACCCTTTTCGCTACCCACTATCATGAACTCAACGATCTTGAAGACCTGTATTCACGTGTGAAGAACTTCCATATTGCAGTGAAGGAGGTCGGCAAGAATGTCATATTCCTCCGCAAGCTGGTTGAGGGTGGTGTCGCCCACAGCTTCGGTCTTCACGTTGCCCGCATGGCCGGAATGCCGCGCCAGGTGCTTGAGTCTGCGGAGAAGACACTTGCAGCACTGGAAAGCGGAGAGATTGCAGGTCATTCAGGAGCAGTAGAGAGTGCAATTGCCAAGAGATCTTCAAAGAAAAAGCATACAATCAAACCACACAACGTCAAGGAAGGCCGAGTGGAGAGCGACGGTTCGATCCAGCTTTCGTTCTTCCAGCTTGAGGATCCGCTTCTGTCATCCCTTAAGGAGGAACTTGATAAGGCCGACCTTAACAACATGACCCCTCTTCAGGCCTTTGACCTGTTGCGCAGCATGAAGGAACAACTCGGAATATAACCATTTAAAACCATCATATTATGCGAAGACTGATAACCACCCTGGCTGTGATGCTCACCGTATTCTGTGCGTCTGCAGCCCCTAAATCGTATGATTTGAAATCCCCTGACGGACGCATGAAGGTAAGTATTGAGGCAGGAGAGGGGGTGAAATATTCTCTTGAGCATGACGGCGATCTGCTGCTGACGAATTCCAATATCGGAATGTTTACTACAGATGGTGTGGTCTTCGGAGGCGTACAGCCAGTTGTGAAGGCAACACGCAGAAGTGTCAGTGAGACAATTCCGACAGTCGTATATAAGAAAGCACAAGTTGAGAATACGTTCAATGAGCTGACTCTCAAATTCAAGAACTTTTCAGTGGTATTCAGGGCGTATGATGACGGTATGGCCTATAGGTTCGTTTCTTATCTCAAGGGTCAGTACCAGATTGAGCAGGAGATGGCTGACTTCGGCTTTCCGGAAGACTGGAATGTCTGGTCTGCTTATGTGTGCCAGCATACCGAAACGCTGAACTCTCAGTTCTATAATTCCTTTGAAAACACTTATGCATACCATCCGATCTCACAGTGGAACAAGGGTCGTCTGGCTTTTCTTCCTTTGATGGTCGATGCTCCGCACGGAAAGAAGATCGTGATTGCGGAATCCGATGTGACCGACTATCCTGGAATGTATCTCTACAACGGACGTTCCGAGACCAGGTTGAATGCACGTTTTGCTCCGTATCCCAAAGATGTGAAGCAGGGAGGTCATAACAATCTTCAGATGGAGGTGCAGTCAACAGAAAGCTTTATAGCACAATTTGAAGGACCTCAGGAATTCCCATGGCGAATCATAGCTGTGTCGGAAAATGATGTCCAGATGGCAGACAACGACATGGTTTACCGTCTTGCCGATCCGGCTGATTCTCAGACGGACTGGAGCTGGGTGAAGCCTGGAAAGGTTGCCTGGGACTGGTGGAATGCATGGAATATCTATGGTGTGGACTTCGAGTCTGGAATCAATAACCAGACATATAAATACTATATAGATTTTGCTTCTGCCAACGGAATCGAATACGTTATCCTTGACGAAGGCTGGTCTGTGAACGGTGAGGCAGACCTGTTCAAGGTCGTTCCAGAAATCGACCTTGAGATGCTTGTAAAATATGCATCAGAACGTAATGTGGGCCTGATTCTGTGGGCTGGTTATTGGGCCTTTGACCGTGATATGGAGGAGGTCTGCAGGCATTATTCCCAGATGGGAATCAAGGGTTTCAAGATAGACTTCATGGATCGCGACGATCAGTACATGACATCCTTCCACACCCGTGCTGCCCAGACTGCTGCAAAATATAGGATGCTCGTGGATTTCCATGGCACATATAAGCCTGTCGGTCTTCACAGAACCTATCCTAATGTCATAAATTATGAGGGTGTGCACGGCCTTGAGCAGATGAAGTGGAGTGCTCCGGAGGTCGATCAGGTCACCTACGATGTGACAGTTCCGTTCATCCGTATGATGGCCGGTCCGATGGATTACACCCAGGGTGCCATGCGCAATGCCGCCCGTGGAAGCTACCGTCCGGTGAATGACGAGCCGATGAGCCAGGGAACACGCTGTCGTCAGCTTGCCGAGTATGTGGTCTTTGACTCCCCTCTGAATATGCTTTGCGACTCCCCTTCAAACTATATGGCTGAGCAGGAATGTCTTGATTTCATATCCTCTGTACCGACGGTCTGGGACGAGACCCGTGGTCTGGATGGCAAGGTTGGAGAATATATTACCATTGCACGCAGAAGCGGGGATATCTGGTATGTCGGAGGTATGACAGACTGGTCGGCCAGAACCTTGAATATCCCTCTGGATTTCCTTGCAGACGGGGATTATGAGATGGAGATATATTTGGATGGAGCCAATGCCCATAGGGCTGGCAGGGATTATCGCAAGATGATTCTTGGGTTTAAGGTGGCGGATGGAAGGATATATTCGAATTCCACCATTCTTTCAGACGGTTCCCTTTCCGCTCAGATGGCTCCAGGAGGCGGATTTGTGGCAGAAATCATTAAAAAATAACATAGGAACATGAATAGACTGATGACCATCCTGGTTGTGATGCTTTCTTCCCTTTGCGCATCGACAGCCATTGCTCAGAACTATTATGTGGATGCAGAGAATCCCGAGATACTGCGATTTGCCGACTTTCATGGCTCAGCACGAAAGGAACTCATTATGCCGGAACAGGTGGCGGGCTTCAATGTCTATAAGTCAGACCTTCATACCCATACGATATATTCGGACGGAAGTGTTACTCCGGAGTTCCGTATGAAGGAAGCCTGGCTTGAGGGTCTGGACATCATCGCAATCACTGACCATATCGAGTGGAGACCTGCAGAGGAGGAATTCGCCGCCTATCTGAATGTTGAAGGAAAGGTGGAGACAGACCTTAACACTCCTGTGAGACTTGCTCAGAAGGAGGCGGAATATTGGGATCTCTTCCTGATTCCTGGTACTGAGATCACCCGCGATGGTACTGATGTCGGACATTTCAATGCCCTTTTTACAGTTGACAACAACAAGGTCTATGATCCGGATCCGGTGCAGGCAATCAGGAATGCCAAGGCTCAGGGTGCTTTGGTCATGCATAATCACCCAGGTTGGTGGAGAACAAGCATCAACTTCACTGAAACCGAGAAGGCAGCCTACGGCGAGGGCCTGATCGACGGTGTTGAGGTGATGAACGACACAGAGTTCTACCCAGGTATCGTTGACCGTGTTCGTGAACTTGGTCTTTTCATCTCGGCGAATACGGATATCCACGCAAGCTCAGCCGAGCACTTCAATGCGAATGGATATATGCGCCCGATGACCTTGATCCTTGCAACAGAAAGAACAGAGAAGGGTATTCGTGAGGCCCTGGAAGCAGACAGGACTATTGCATTCGGCTTCAATACACTATGCGGCAGCGAGGCTCTGCTTGTGGAGTTCTTCAAGGCATCCGTAACTGTTCAGAAACTTTCTGGCACCGCATATATGCTCACAAACAACACCTGTGTGCCTTATGTGATCAAGGCAGATGGAGCGAATCAGATGCACCTTGATCCGTTCACAACCATCAGACTCGACGGAATGCGCAAGTTCTCAGTATTGAACATGTTCTGCGGAAAGGACGTGCATCCTGTGGTTGAACTGTCTTTCTAAAATAAAAAGACTTGTTTTCAATTAAAAATCATTACCTTTATCGGTTGAAAAGTTCAAGAATATAATTAATAACTTTTAAAATATTTATAATCATGGAATTACCTTTTGCAGAATCGTACAAGATCAAGATGGTTGAGCCTCTTCGCATGAGTACTCGTGAGGAGCGTGAGCAGTGGATCAAGGAAGCTGATTACAACCTCTTCCAGCTCAAGTCAGACCAGGTTTACATTGACTGTCTCACAGACTCAGGTACAGGCGCAATGAGCGACCGTCAGTGGGCAGCTATGATGATGGGTGATGAGAGCTACGCTGGTTCATCATCTTTCTTCATGCTCAAGGAGACAATCACAAAGATCACAGGCTTCGAGTATGTTATCCCTACTCACCAGGGTCGTGCTGCTGAGAACGTTCTCTTCAGCCACCTCGTAAAGGCTGGCGCTATCGTTCCAGGTAACTCACACTTCGACACAACAAAGGGTCATATCGAGAGCCGCAAGGCATTCGCAATCGACTGCACAGTTGATGAGGCTAAGAACACTCAGCTCGAGGTTCCTTTCAAGGGTAACGTTGATCCTAAGAAGCTTGAGAAGGTTCTTGCAGAGAACGCCGACCTCGTTCCTTTCGTAATCGTTACTGTAACTAACAACACAGCAGGAGGACAGCCTGTATCAATGCAGAACCTCCGCGAGGTTCGCGCAGTTGCTGATAAGTATGGCAAGCGCGTGATCTTCGACTCAGCTCGTTTTGTTGAGAACGCATACTTCATCCGCACTCGTGAGGAAGGTTATGCTGACAAGACTATCAAGGAGATCTGCAAGGAGATGTTCTCTTACGCTGACGGTATGACAATGTCTTCAAAGAAGGACGGTCTCGTTAACATGGGTGGTTTCATCGCTACTCGTCATGAGGACTGGTACGAGGGTGCAAAGAGATTCTGTATCCCATTCGAGGGCTTCCTTACTTATGGTGGTATGAACGGTCGTGACATGGCTGCTCTTGCAGTAGGTCTCGACGAGAATACAGAGCTTCCTACAATCGAGACTCGTATCAAGCAGGTACAGTACCTCGCTGCTAAGCTCGATGAGTACGGTATCCCTTACCAGCGTCCTGTAGGTGGTCACGCAATCTTCGTAGACGCTGACCGCGTTCTCGACCAGATCCCTAAGGAGGAGTTCCCAGCTCAGACACTTGCTATCGAGCTCTATATCGAGGCTGGTGTACGTGGTTGCGAGATCGGTTACATCCTTGCTGACCGTGATCCTGTAACTCGTGAGAACCGTTTCGGTGGTCTTGACCTTCTCCGTCTCTGCATCGCTCGTCGTGTTTATACAAACAACCACATGGACGTGATCGCAGCTGCTCTCAAGAACGTATACGACCGTCGTCACGAGATCACTCGCGGTGTGAAGATCGTTTGGGAGACTGAGCTCATGCGTCACTTCACAGTTAAGCTTGAGAGACTCTAATCCTACAGTGAAGTCTTAGGCTTCATTGTATACGAACAATAGAAAAGTGCTGGTAATGCCCTTGAAAATGGGTGTCACCAGCACTTTTACTAATATCACTTCACCAGGTTATCTCACAAAGTTACGTTACCAGCTTATTTCAATGCTGCTGCCAGTTTCTCAGCAAGGGCAACGAATGCAAGGCCGTCCGGGCGTGTAGAAAGTGCAGCAGGCTCACCTGCGTCTCCTCCTTCACGGATGCTCTGCACGATAGGAATCTGTCCAAGGAGAGGAATCTGGTACTTCTCTGCCATGCGCAGACCTCCGTCGCGTCCAAAGATATAATATTTTTCGTCAGGATGTTCTGCTGGAGTAAACCATGCCATATTTTCCACAAGACCGAAGATAGGCTTGTTCACATCCTTGTTGCGGAACATGTTCACGCCCTTCTCCACGTCAGCGAGGGCCACATCCTGAGGTGTGCTCACGATCACTGCTCCTTCGAGTGGAATGTCGTGCACAAGGCTGATATGGATATCTCCTGTTCCCGGAGGCATGTCGATGAGAAGGAAGTCGAGCTCACCCCAGCGAACCTGGAGAATCATCTGCTTGAGTGCGTTGCAGGCCATAGGACCACGCCAGATGAGTGCCTGCTCAGGGCGTGCGAAATAGCCGATGGACATCCACTTCACGCCATACTTTTCCATAGGCATAATCACCTCTTTCTCTCCCTCCATGATTGCATCCGGCATCAGACCTTCAGTAGCGGTCATCTTAGGAACAGATGGACCGTACACGTCCGCGTCTGCAAGACCAACCTTATATCCAAGGCGGGCAAGTGCCACTGCAAGATTTACCGATACGGTTGACTTACCGACTCCACCTTTACCGGAAGCGATACCGATGATGTGCTTCACGCCGGCGATTTCTTCAAAACCGAGATCAAGGCCAGGTTTCTTCTTTGGCGCCTCATTCTTGATGATGGTCTTCACCTCCACCTTTGTACCGGCTGGAGTGTTGCGGATAAGCGCTGCCTTCGCGCTTCCGATGAGGTACTCCGCAAGTGGGTCACGGTGCTTTGAGAAGGCCAGGGTCACAGTCACGCTGCCCTCTGCCACCTCAACATTCTCCACCATTCCCAGCTCAACTATATTCTTGTCTCCCTTCGCAGGGTGCTCCACTTCCTGGAGCCAATTTAAAATATTTTTTTCCATTGCGTAAAATGCTATCTGACAATATCCATTTCATTGATCAGCCATTCCGCTCCACCGAACTTATCGACGATGAAGAGGACATATCTGATATCTACATTAATACATCTCTGAAGATCTGGTTCAAACATCACATCGCTACTCATAGACTCCCAGTTACCGTCGAAGGCAAGACCGATGAGTTCTCCACGTGAGTTCATGATAGGGCTTCCTGAGTTACCTCCGGTGATGTCGTTGTTGCTGAGGAAGGCCACAGGCATCTTGCCGTCAGGCATTGCGTACTGACCGAAATCCTCATTCTCCCAAAGCTCTCTAAGCTTGGCAGGAACCACAAACTCCCAGTTGTCCGGATCCTCTTTCTCCATCACGCCGTCCAATGTTGTATAGTGTCTGTAGACCACGGCATCCTTTGGTGAATACCCCTTGACAGTACCATAGGTCAGACGCATTGTGAAGTTTGCATCAGGGTATGATGGCTGGCCTTCCTTCCACTCGAGCAGGCCTGCAGTGTAGTTCTGACGTGCTGCTGCGAGCTTTCCGTTTGACTTGCCTGAAAGCTGATTAAGGTCGTATGTCTTGTTGACAAGAGACTTGGCTGCCACGTATGCAGGGTCCTCAAAGATCTTCACGCCCACCTCGTCCATAGCTGCCTTCAATGACTCGGCAGAACAGAACACGCTGTTGTCAAAGAGTCTGTCCACATAAGCGTCTATGTCCATGGTTGCAAAGTCCTCACCAAGTCCTGTAGGGTAGTTCTCCGGTGCTGCGTTCTCTTTGTAGAATCTGAGCATCGCCTTGGCTACCTTTCTGTCGGTTGAGACAGAGTAGTCCTTATACTCGCCAAGCATCTTCTCATAAGCTGCGTTGAGAGCTGCGGTTGTGTCTGTTGTGGATTTGAGGTTGGCTCTGAATGCATTTCTCATGGTTGCTGCAATTACAGGGAGCTCGATCTTGTAGATTGACTCGATTGCAACTGTAGCAGCAAGACTGGCCTCTCTGCCAGCCTCTACAGCAGCCTTGAGGTCTGCAACAGCAGTTCCATATTTTGCCTGACGCTTCTTGTTTGCATTCACCCATTCCTGGAAATCGGCTTCCTCCTGCTCCGCACGTGCGATGATACCGAGCTTGTCGAAGGCGAGCTTCATTCCCTGCCACTTCTTCCATCCGTTGGATGAGCTTGAATATTTGCTGGCATACTGGATCTTCACCTTAGGGTCTGCAAGCATATCCTCGAGGAGAACGCTCTGTCTGAGTGTACGTGCTGCGATACGAACGTCATTCTGCTCGATCTGGAACTTGAGTTCAGGAGATGTCTGGAAACGGGTTGTGCGTCCAGGGTATCCCATGATCATGGTGTAGTCTCCCTCCTGTACGCCCTTGAGTGAGATCTTGAGGTGGTTCTTCGCCTTCAACGGAACGTTCTCTGGTGAATAATCAGCAGGTGTTCCATCCGGAGCGCTATATACACGGAACATTGAGAAGTCACCGGTGTGACGTGGCCACATCCAGTTGTCTGTGTCAGCACCGAACTTTCCGATTGATGAAGGTGGTGCACCCACGAATCTCACGTCGCGGTAGATCTTATATACAATAAGGTAATATACGTTGGTGTCGTAGAACGATGTCACAGTTGCCTTGCAGTGAGGATTAGCCTTTTCAGCATCTCTCTCGAGCTTTGCAATCGCTTCCTGGACAGCTTCCTCTCCGCCTTTCTGTGCCTTTTTGATCACGTTGGTCACGTCGCTCATGGACTCGAGGAACTTAACGGTGAGTCCCTCGCAAGGGAGTTCCTCGCTGTTCTTCATTGCCCAATATCCGTCCTTGAGATAGTCGTGCTCCACGGTGCTGAGCTTCTGGATGTTGCCATATCCGCAGTGGTGGTTGGTCACGAGAAGTCCGTTTGCCGAGATGATCTCTCCAGTACAACCGCCGCCGAACTGCACGATCGCATCCTTGAGCGATGTGTTGTTGATGTCATAGATCTGCTTAGGAGTGAGTTCGCAGCCCACCTCCTGCATTGCCTTGCCGTTCATCTTCTCGATCAGCGGCAGCAGCCACATTCCCTCGTCTGCCATCACTCTGCCGGTGAATACGGTCAGAACGGTCAGTATTGCAAAAAATCTTTTCATAGTATAGTGCTGTTAAAATAATGTCGGTTCCAGTTGCTTCAGATGAAAACTCTTGCGATGATGCGGGGTATATCCATGCTCGATGATGGCAGCAACGTGTTCCTTGGTCGGATATCCCATATTTCTGTCCCATCCGTACTGAGGATATTCCAGTGCAAGCTTTCTCATATATTCGTCCCTATATGTCTTTGCGAGCACTGATGCGGCGGCGATTGATGTGAACTTGGCATCTCCCTTCACGACGCACTGATATGCATATCCGTCGAACGGCTTGAAGCGGTTGCCGTCGATGAGCAGATATTCCGGCTTCACACTCAGCTTTCTCACAGCCCTCTGCATCCCGCTGATTGACGCATTCAATATATTAATGGTATCAATCTCCTCTGCGCTCACCTCTTCGACAGCCCATGCGATTGCCTCCTTCTCGATGATCGGACGAAGGAGTTCGCGCGCCTTTTCCGTCATCTTCTTGGAGTCGTTAAGCAGCGGATGATGGAAGTCCTTGGGCATGATGACGGCAGCGGCGAAAACGGGGCCGGCCAATGGGCCTCTTCCGGCTTCGTCGCATCCTGCCTCAATGAGGTCTGCGTTGAGAAAGTTCAATAGATGTGTTTCATTGCGCATATCATGCAAAAATACACAATCTATTCTACCTCATCAAGTCTTTTCTTAAGCATTTTAATGATTTCGTCCTTGCTGGCCACCTGGCCTTCGAGTGAGCATACGAGCTTTTCCAGGTCACCGACCCTCTGCTCGAGTGTACATATCTGATTTCCGTACTGCGCGCGGACGTCTTCAAGGGTTCCGCTTTCCAGCTGCGACGGACGATATCCGAGTACTATTTCCTCTGTGGAGGTTTCAAGCAGTTCTGCCATCTTTATGACCTTGCCGTGCACCACAGAAGTTCCTCCTTTTTCAAGGTCGCGATAGGCTGTCAGGGAGATGCCGAGTCGGTCCGCCATTTCCTCCTGGGTGATATTGCGTTTCTTTCGTGCTTTTCGGATGTTCTGTTTGATGGTAAGATTGTCCATAACCCTTGTTTTTGTGATCCTGGCGCAAAATTATCCGATGCTCCGGCGCAGGTTAAACAAGAAAAACCGACGAAAAGCAAGAAAAACTGACTAAGAAAAAGCAATAATCATAAAAAAGAGAAAAATGTGACGAAATTTCCGGTGGTTTTTTGCTTGTGGACTTGGATATTCTGATGGTATGTGTCAGCTTTGCCTGTAGAAAACGACGATTAAATATGAAACTTTTGAATTTTGATTTCGGAAAGAAGGGCAAGGTCAGTGCCGGCGACAAGTTCAGTGTATTGTGTCAGATGATGATGGATGCTCCGTCTTTCGGATGGAGTGCAGATGCCTCTCTGGACAATGAGTTTTATGCTCATTTCGGGATGTCCGCGAGTGAGGTCCTATCTCAACTCAGGGCGCAGAAGAGAGAGGCTTGCAATCAAAAACATAGCTCAACTTATTGATAATCTGAGTTTGTTTTATTAGATTTGCAAGGATGCGTCTTTTCAGACGCTGAAAGCACATAATACAAACACAATAACACACAAACTAATGAAAGCTTATTCAACCCAAAACATCCGTAATGTGGTTCTGCTTGGTAGCACCAAGTCAGGTAAGACCACATTGTCTGAAGCGATGCTTTACGAAGGTAAGGTAATTGACAGAAGAGGTACAGTAGAAGCAAAGAACACTGTTTCTGACAATGCTGAGATTGAGCAGATTAACCAGAGATCGATCTATGCTACTCCGCTTTACGCAGAGTTCATGGATACAAAGTTCAATATCATTGACACTCCGGGTGCTGACGACTTCGTTGGCGGTGCAGTATCTGCATTCAAGGTATGCGACACAGGAGTGCTTGTTGTAAACGCACAGCAGGGAGTTGAGGTTGGTACTCAGATCTTCTCTCGCTATGCAAGAGAATATAAGATTCCTCTCATCGTGGCTGTCAACCAGCTCGACGGCGAGAAGGCTTCGTGGGAGACTACTCTCGAGTCTATGAAGGAGACATTCGGTAGCAAGCCGGTTGTTGTTCAGTATCCTGTAAATGTAGGTCCTGGCTTCGACGGTTTCATCGACGTTCTCAAGATGAAATATTATCACTTCCTTGACGAAAACGGAAAGCGTGAGGATCTCGAGATCCCTGCAGACCGTCTTGAGGAGGCTGAAGAGCTCAGAAATGCACTCATCGAGCGTGCTGCTGAGTATGACGATACATTGATGGAGACATTCTTCGAGCAGGGTTCACTCTCTGAGGATGAGATCAGAAAGGGTCTTGGCGTAGGTATCCGTGAAGGAAAGGTTATGCCTATCTTCTGTCTCTCTGCTAAGAAGGATATCGGAGTTAAGCGTCTTATGGAGTTCACAATCCGTACAGCAGCTTCTCCAGCAGAGCGCATCGGTGTAACTAAGGACGAGAAGACAATTGAGTGCAAGCAGGAGGCTCCTGTATCACTCTTCATATATAAGACCGCTGTTGAGCCACACCTTGGTGAGGTTGCTTACTTCAAGGTGATGTCAGGTGAGCTTACAGAGGGTATGGACCTTGAGAATCCTGAGACTGGCGACAAGGAAAGAATTTCTGCAATCTATGCAGTTGCCGGTAAGAAGAAGGAGAAGGTGACTGACCTTATCGCCGGTGATATCGGATGTACAGTTAAGCTCCGTGCAGCAAAGACTAACGTAACTCTTTGCGCTCCAGGTTCTGAAATCTGCTATAAGGATATCGTATTCCCTCACTACAAGTATCGTTGCGCTGTGAAGGCTAAGGATGCTAAGGATGAGGAGAAGGTGAGCGAGGCAATGGCTAAGATCGCTGCTGAGGATGCAACATACGTTATCGAGTACCATAAGGAGCAGAAGCAGACTATCCTCAAGGGTATGGGTGAGCAGCATGTTAACACTCTCAAGTGGAGACTCCAGAACGAGAACAAGCTTGAGATCGAGTTCTCAGCTCCTAAGATTTCATACCGTGAGACAATCACTAAGGTTGCTACTGCAGACTATCGTCACAAAAAGCAGTCAGGTGGTGCTGGTCAGTTCGGTGAGGTTCACCTCCTTATCGCACCTTATCATGAGGGTGAGGATCCAGGCAACCGTTTCAAGGTTGATGGTAAGGAGCTCGTTCTCAACATCAAGGGTAAGGAAGAGTTCGACCTTCCATGGGGTGGTAAGCTCGAGTACTACAACTGTATCGTAGGTGGTGCTATCGACGCACGCTTCATGCCAGCTATCCTCAAGGGTATCAACGAGAAGATGAGCGAAGGTCCTCTTACAGGTTCACTCGCACGTGATATCCGCGTTTACGTTTACGATGGTAAGATGCATCCAGTAGATTCAAATGAAATCTCATTCGTTCTTGCAGCTCGTAACGCATTCAAGGAGGCATTCCGCGTAGCTGGTCCTAAGATCATGGAGCCTATCTACACTGTTGAGGTGATGACTCCAACCGAGTACATGGGTGCATGTTTGTCAGATCTCCAGAACCGTCGTGCAATCATCGAGGGTATGGGTACAGACAAGGGATTCGACACAATCAAGGCGCGCGTTCCACTTGCAGAGCTCTACCGCTACTCGACAACTCTCAGCTCCCTCTCATCAGGTAGCGCAACATTCACAATGGACTTCGCTGACTACCAGCCAGTTCCTGCGGATGTTCAGGAGAAGCTTCTCAAGGCTTACCTCGAGGAGGAGAAAGAAGACTAATCTGTCAACCATCCACCCCGGTTCGTCCGGGGATTACAATACGAACAGAGGCGGCCCAAACGGGTCGCCTCTTTGTTATCTGTTCCGGATAAGAATCGGATTATCGGATGAAGTTGGTCATCACCGGCTTCTCCTTCACAGGATCAGGGATACCGGCTGCACGGCCTGCCTCGATGCATTTGAGGAGCCATGCCATGTTGCGGCCGAGTTCGCGCATCACCTGCATGCCTTCCTCGTCCTGGAGGACCTGCTCAGGCGTGTTGCCGTGAACCATATTCCAGTACTTTGACGATACAACTGGCATTGACGAAATTGTGAAATACTTGTTGATCTGGTCGAATGCTGCTGTTGTACCTCCGCGACGTGCGCTCACGATACCTGCTGCTGGTTTGTAACGATAGACCTTGCCCTTACCATAGAATGCGCGGTCCATGAATGAAGTGAGGGCTCCGGAGAGGGCTGCATAGTGAACAGGGCTTCCGAATACGAAGCCGTCCATCTGCTCAGCCTTGTCGAGGAACTCGTTGACCACGTCATCGATGCAGCAGCGAAGCGATGCAGGCTCACCATTCGGGCCTCTCTTGATACATTTTGCGCAGCCAAGGCAACCTGAAATCGGCTTTACACCAAGCCAGAAGATCTCAGTCTCGACTCCAGCTGCGTTAAGTTCCTTCTCCACCTCTTTCAAGGCAGTGTATGTACAACCCTCCTTGTGAGGGCTACCGTTTACCAATAGTACTTTCATATATTACAGTTTATTTGTTTTTCTTCAGGTGTTTTCTTTCCTGTTCCGACGCCTCTCCTACCTTTATCAGGGATTCCACTGTGAAATCTCCCATGAATAGCATTACAGATGTCTCCGGTCTTGTGTTATATAGCACAATTTCGGAAAATCTGTTATCCTGAGGCGTATCTATATATATGGTCATGGTGGACATTTCATCATCGATCTCCCTGACCAGATTATATTCCTTGAGTGTCTTGAGGGCCTTGTCTGCTGATATCTGGTCCTTCTTTACTCCGGTTGTATCCATCGGACAGATCACCAGCATGTTTATCTCATCCACGATGACACCCATCGGAGTCCTTTTCAGAAATGGGCGTGCAATCTTCAGTTTGGCACCATCAAGTTTCTTGGCTTCCTTATAAGAATCAAGCACTTCCAATACACGGCTTTCTTCCTCTTGTCCGGCACTGGCGTAAAGAGGCATGCAGAGCATGAAAACAGCAACTGCGATATTGAATATATATGAGTGTTTCATGCCCATGACAGGAGCATTATCTATGCCAGTTTAAGCGTAAGTGCGATGAAATCCTCCACGCTGAGGCGCTCTGGACGGAGCTCGAATACCGGGTCGGCAACGAATTCTGCAAGCTGTTCCTCGTTCCATCCGCAGCGGTCAGCCTTGGCACGGATGAGCGGTTTGAGGGAGTTTCGGAGGGTCTTGCGGCGCTGGTTGAATCCGGTCTTAACGACAGTCTTGAAGAGAGCCTCATCGCAACCGAGGTCTGTTCGCTTGTTGCGGACGAGTCTGATGACAGCCGACTTTACTTTTGGTGGCGGGTTGAATGCGCCTTCGCCCACGGTGAAGAGATATTCGATGTCGTACCAGGCCTGAAGGAGCACTGAAAGGATGCCATATGTCTTGGTTCCTGGCTTCTCGGCGATACGCTCGGCAACCTCTTTCTGAATCATGCAGACCACCTGAGGCACCTGCTCCTTGTAGTCGAGAATCTTGAAGAAGATCTGTGATGAGATATTATATGGGAAGTTTCCGATCACGCAGAACTTGTCGGAGAAGAAGTTTTCAAGCTTTAGCTTAAGGAAGTCAGCTTCAATGAGTTTGCCGTTTACCTGCGGGAAATGGATGAGGAGATATTCCACAGATTCTGTGTCGATTTCCACCATGCGCAGATCCACCTCAGGTCTCTGGAGTACGTACTGTGTGAGGACTCCCATTCCCGGGCCGACCTCAAGTGCCGGCATAGGATTGCTGGCGTCGTTCTGGATGTCGGTTCCTGGACAAGGTACGATCAGTGCGTCTGCAATTCGCTGTGCAATCGACAGATCAGTCAAAAAGTGCTGGCCAAGTGCCTTCTTCGCTCTTACTTCCATATATTCTCGTATAAATTCCTACAAATATAACCTCTTTCCGGTAAACTCCCAATATTGTTATCTGGTACCCATCCAGATGAAGGCCATTCCGACCAGCAGGATGGCCAGGTCGAGGATCTTGGCCTTGAGGTTGCGCTCCTTGAAGAATATCACCGCGCATGCAAATGAAATGATTACCGAGCTGCGGCGAACCAATGATACGACAGAAATGAGTGAGTCCGGATCGCTTAGTGAAGTGTAGTATGCGAAGTCACCCATGCAGATGAAAAGTGAGATCAGCAGGATGGTCCAACGCCATGTGAATGGGGTGGTCGTGTGGCGCTTCGGGTACCACAGGAAGGCGCAGATGAAGGTCATGATGATCATCTGGTAGAAGTTGAACCAGCTCTGTACGAACATCGGGTTCAGTGACCTCATGATGTGCTTGTCGTATAGTCCGCTGATCACACCCATCAGGGTGGCCAAGCCTACGCAACAGATCCACTTGTTGCGCTTGAAATCAATGTTTTCCTTCTTGCCGGCGCGGCTCATCAAAAAGATTGATGCGATGGCCAGCACGACTCCGACCCACTGATAAGCGTTGAGTCTCTCACCGAAAATCAGCATGGCTCCCACCAGCACGAGCACCGGGCGTGTGGCATTGATCGGACCCACGATGGTCAGCGGCAGATGCTTCAGTCCGAAATATCCGCAGATCCATGACGACAGCACGATGAACGCCTTCAGCACCACGAGAAGGTGTGCCCTCAGTGCAGGACGGGTGAGGCCGGAGAAGTCAGTACCCGGGGCAGTGTCTAGAAATGTACCTGCAAACCAGCCGAATCCACCGACATAGTCAATCAGAAACGGCAAAAAGATGATAGTCGAAAATATAGTGTTCAGCAACAGGACCGGGAGTACGGCGTTGTCCTTCAAGGATGCCTTTTTTGATGTGTCGTATAGTCCGAGGAATATCGCTGAAACAAATGCTAACGCAAGCCACATGGTTAAATGTCATTTTAGGGCTGCAAATGTAGCGCAATTATCATTTATTTCGTACTTTTGTAAGTTTTTACGAAGAAAATAAAATAATACATACATGTACAGAACACACACCTGCGGAGAACTCCGCATTGAAAATGTAGGTCAGACAGTGACCTTGGCCGGATGGGTACAGAAGTCAAGAAAGCTCGGCGGTATGACTTTCGTTGACCTCAGAGACCGCTATGGCATCACTCAGCTCGTGGTGGATGCTCACGCAGCAGCAGAGCTCGTGGAGACAGCAGCATCACTTGGTCGTGAGTGGGTGATTCAGGTGACCGGTGAGGTCATCGAGCGCCAGAGCAAGAACCCTAAGATGCCTACTGGAGACGTTGAGATCAGCCTCAGCGAGATCAAGGTGCTTAACAAGGCAAACACACCTCCATTCACAATCGAGGAGGATAGCGACGGCGGTGAGGAGCTCAGAGCCAAGTATCGTTATCTTGACCTCAGAAGAGGTCCGCTCCAGAGAGCACTCAAGATCCGTCACCAGATCGCACACGAGGTACGCAACTATCTCGACGCTCAGAACTTCCTTGAGATCGAGACACCATACCTCATCAAGTCAACTCCTGAGGGAGCACGTGACTTCGTGGTTCCATCACGCATGAACCCAGGTCAGTTCTATGCTCTTCCACAGTCTCCTCAGACATTCAAGCAGCTTCTCATGGTGGCTGGTTACGACCGCTACTTCCAGATCGTACGCTGCTTCCGTGACGAGGACCTCCGTGCTGACCGTCAGCCTGAGTTCACTCAGATCGACTGCGAGATGTCATTCGTGGAGCAGGAGGACGTTCTGGGCACATTCGAGGGAATGATGAGAACCCTCTTCAAGAACGTACTCAATGTGGAGATTGCAGAGCGTATCCCGCGCATGAGCTGGTACGACGCAATGGATTTCTACGGCAGCGACAAGCCGGATATCCGTTTCGACATGAAGATTCATGAGATCACAGACCTCGTGAAGGGCTGCGGATTCTCAGTATTCGATAGCGTAGACTATATCGGTGCAATCAACGTTGAGGGCACTGCAAACTACACCCGTAAGCAGATCGACGAGCTCGCTGAGTGGGTGAAGAGACCTCAGGTCGGCGCAAAGGGTCTTGTATACATCAAGATCAATGAGGACGGCAGCATCAAGTCTTCAATCGACAAGTTCTACACTCCTGAGCAGCTTCAGGCAGTTGCAGACCGTCTTGGTGCTAAGAAGGGTGATATGCTCCTCGTACTCTGCGGCGCAAAGAGAAAGACTCAGAATATGCTCGGAGTACTCCGTATCGAGATGGGTAACCGCCTCGGTCTCCGTGATCCGTTCAACTTCGCACCTCTCTGGGTGGTTGATTTCCCTCTCGTGGAGTGGGATGACGAGACCCAGCGTTTCTATGCAATGCACCATCCGTTCACAGCTCCTAAGCCAGAGCACCTTGAACTCTTCTACAGCGACAAGAAGGAAGACCTCGAGAAGGTTTGCGCCAACGCATATGACTTCGTTCTCAATGGTACAGAGCTCGGTGGTGGATCGATCCGTATCCACGAGGCAACAATGCAGGAGCGTATGTTCGAGGTTCTCGGCATCAGCAAGGAAGATGCAGAGTACAAGTTCGGCTTCATCATCAATGCCTTCAAGTTCGGTGCACCTCCTCACGGTGGTCTTGCATTCGGTTTCGACCGCGTATGTTCACTCTTCGGTGGCCAGGAGACAATCCGTGACTACATCGCATTCCCTAAGAACAACCAGGGTCGCGACGTGATGATCGACTCTCCTTCATACATCGACCAGGAGCAGATGGACGAGCTCTTCCTCAACTCTACTGCAGAGCGCAAGGAGTAATTCAAAAGCACTGGATAATATTAAGGGTACATGGAAATAACTCCGTGTACCCTTAATGTTTATTGGAACTAAATGTGCATCATTGTTTCTCGTATTCGTAGATCTGCTGAACTTCATCATCAGAAAGAACCTTGTTTTTGTATATTCTCACGTTGTCAAGTGACATGTTCATCCAGTTTAATGACATGTCAAACATGTAATTCTGTGTTGTAAGAGTTCCTCCAAACAAGAGTTTCACTCCCTTATTGATATCACGTCCACCATATGTGCTGCATGTGATGGCATCAACAGGCTCTCCATCTACATAGAATTTAACAGAGAGTTTTCCGCTTACAGAATTATATTGTGAAGTCAATGCCAAATGATACCATTTTGATGCGTTCAGGTCTGAATGCTCAAATGAAGGCGTCAGTCCATAATCACTGAAATAGTATTTATGGTAATAGAAGGTTCCAGGAACAAAGGTGAACATTCCGTCTCGAATACTGAATACAAAAGCATATTCATAATCGCTGTCTGAAGTCCTTACACTGAATATGTGTCCATCGCTGCAGTCCTTGATCCAGAATGCTGTTGAGAATGTTCCGTTATCTATAATGGCTTCGGAAATATTCAATCTGCTTTTTGACGAGCTGAACTGCAACGCTATACCACCCTGTACTCCATCAACATACGAAGTATTGATGCCCGAGGCATTCGGAGCACCCGATACGGTGTTTGTCGTGTTGTTTTCAAAAGTATAGTAAGCATACAGTCCGTTTGTTGGATTTTTAGGACCTTCAAGTGTTGTGAAGGAATAGATATATTCTGTCCAGAAAGATTTGTCTTCAGAGTTTACTACATAAGCCGATACCCAATATTTGGTCTTGCTTTCCAGGCCGGTCAATGTGGCAGTAAAGTTCTTGTCCGCTTCCGCAAACATATAATCCTCGGTTCCGTCTTTATAATAGCAGAAGCCTTTTTCCACAATTGTGTGTCCTGCTTCAGACAGAAGTTCTGCCGTTACAGTGGCAGAACTGCGTGTTACGTCGGAAATAATGATGTCTCCAAGCTCTACTGGTGCCTTTTCAGTGGTGAACGTAACCTCTTCACCGTAAGCGGTACCTTTCTCATTGGTCGCATATGCGCGAACATAATAAGTTGTACCACCTTCAAGTCCGGTCAGCTCACTGGTGAATACGGTTGCTTCAGAACATTCTCCCAGATCAGTACTATTTCCTGATGAGAGAGATGGATTGCCTGCGGTGTTCCATACATGACCATGTGCTGTCAGTGTGCTCACATTGCCGAGATGCTTAATTACACCTGTTGTCACTGCAGTCTGTGCCGTAATTTCTGTCACTTCTCCGGTCTCGACCTCTGCCAATTTACGCAGGTCGCTTGTGGTGAACGTAACCTCTTCACCGTAAGCGGTACCTTTCTCATTGGTCGCATATGCGCGGACATAATAAGTTGTACCACCTTTAAGTCCGGTCAGTTCACTGGTGAATACGGTTGCTTCAGAACATTCTCCCAGATCAGTACTATTTCCTGTTGAGAGAGATGGATTGCCTGTGGTGTTCCATACATGACCATGTGCCGTCAGTGTGCTCATGTTGCCGAGATGCTTAATAACACCTGTTGCCACTGCAGTCTTTGCCGTAATTTCTGTCACTTCTCCGGTCTCGACCTCTGCCAATTTAGGCAGGTCGCTTGTTGTGAACGACAGAGTGCTGCTGTAGCTTATTCCTTCCTGATTTTCAGCAAATGCGCGGACATAGTAGGTCGTCATGTTACCAAGGTTAGTAATAACGCCCTTGAATGCCTTTGGCGCAGAGCAATCACCGAGATTTGCGACATTATCATCCACTGAAGGCTGCTTGTTGGATGAACTATAGCAGAATCCGTGTCTGGTAATTTTGGAGCTTCCGATATCCACAATTGTTCCGTTTACAAATGCAGAGTTATATGTGATATCCTCCACACTTTCTGCTGTAACAGTAGGGGCACACTTATGAGCCACGGTCATCTTCACGGGAATGATGATATCACCGCCGTCTGTCGAAAGTGTTATTGATGAGGTATATGGTCCCGCATCAAGTCCTTCACGTGATACGATAGCATTGATATAATCAGTGGTATGGACTGATGACGAGGCTTTGTCGAGTGTAAGCCAGTTATTTGCTGTCGATGCCGTATATTGCACGGCCTTTTCACCGTTATTGATGATTGTCACTTGAATCTGTGACTCAGCAGTTCCGAAATCCAGTTCGTCAGGATTTACAGAAAGTTTGATGGCACTTCCCACCGACATCTTTACTTTTACTATGGCGCTACCACCATTAGAAGAAATCACGATGGTTTCGGTATATGAACCCTTCTCCATGCCTTCTCTTGATGCCTTCACGACGACAGAGGCGACTTTGTCGGTTGTTTCTCCGCTGGCAGCACTGCATGTGATCCACTTGATCTCTTCGTCAATTGTCCACTCAAGCGTTCCTTTTCCGGAGTTGGTAATATCTAAAGCGAGTGATGTTGCCTCACCTCCGAAATCAAGTACTTCAGGCTCCACTTTAAGCACAGGCTGTATCGGTGACATCGCCACTTGTACGCTTGAGGTTACGCCAGCCTTAACGGAAACTTTCTGCGACAGATCTTTATATCCGTCTTTCTTGATCGATAAAGTATATTCTTGTGCGTCCAGATTGTCAAAAAGAAACTCGCCATCGGTGGATGTTACCTGAGATGATCCGGTCGGAGTCAATGTCACTCGAGCTCCGCCAATAGCGGCTCCTGAGTCTTCATCTACTACATATCCGGAAATACTTCCGAATACTTCCACCACCGGTTGAGTACAGGATGCAATATAAAATATTGTTAATAGTAGGCAGATAAAGGATTTTTTCATAGTGTATAAATTTTATAGTTGTACCTCATACCCCGATCAAAGGGCATGAGGTAAATATTAAAAGCGGACAGCCATATATCCTGGTGTCACCACCACTCGTCTGGCACCGGGTGCGACAATGGCATCTACTATATTATAGGCATAGAGTGCTGCTGCAGCTCCAATGCAGACATTTCTGCCAATGGCCCAATTACTCATATTGGCATAAAGTTGTTTGATTACAGTCGAGCTATGTGTCTGACTGATTTGAGCCAGGCAAGTCTGCCTCATGCTTTCTGTGAATATTATTCCGCCGGCAAGAGCAATGGTTCCACCGAGGATGACACCACCTTTGGCATATGATCCTTTGTGCATCTGTCCCCAGCCGGGTACTATCATTGAACGCCACAGACCGTGAACACCATACGAAGAGGTGATGCGTATAGAAGAAAAGTCCGGTTTTGCTCCCTTTCTTGCAACAGCATAAAGGGCAGAATATTCCAACACATCTATATTACCTCGTTGCGTTCCTACCCAATACTCATCAATTCTTCTTGACAATATGGGTTGAGCGGAACCCTCGACATTCAATTTGAGTTGATATGAGTCGCTCCCGCTAAAGTCAACTTGCCCACCTTTATATTGTTGGCTGGAATTATCCTCATAGCACTCCGTTACATTTACGTTGTCGGTTCTCTCTACATTAGAGGCCAAGTCCTTCAAGACATAAGTGCGGGCACCGCTCAACGAAGATGCGGCATCCGTTGTTACTTCCACAAAATAAAACTTGCTGTTTGCGGCAGGAACATTTCCGCACCATTTAGGTTTAAGCTCCCCTTTTCCATAGGATTGCATGCCAGTCGTTGCACACAAGATCAATAGTAGAGCAAGTTTCTTCATCCGGATTAGTCCTTAAGGTTGTTGTATACTCTGTTGCGGAAATCATCGTGGCGAGCTTCGATTTTTGCTCGATCGGCTTCAGAAATTTTATCAACAACCGATTGCACGATCTGGTCCGCCATTTCGTCTTCGCTACCGCCGAATTCGAGGCATACATAAATTTTATATTGCTGATTTTCGGTGTAATATCGAGATATTTTTACGATATAAGTGTTTTTGATACACTGTGCAGCAATACTGCTTACCATATCATTTGCTTCAGCGGACTGATCGGTAGCGCTTGATCCACCCATTGCATCACCTGAGTATTTTTCAAGACTGATGCCGATTTCTTCTGTTGCACTTAATACAGCAGCCTCAATTCTTCTGGCGAATTTTCCTCTTGCCTGCGCTTCAGCAATATTAGTTGCGGTTGATTCCTTGAAATGCGTGCCGTCACCATATGCTCTTGTCTTAGGCTTCATCATTGCGTATTCGATGCAAGGATTATTTTCTAAAAGCTGTCCATCGGGATTTACACTTTTTTTAGTAGATGCAACCTGCGTAGAAGCGCCGCATCCTGAAAGAATCATTGTGGCTGCTGCCATCATAACAAAAAACTTTTTCATGTCGTCTGGTTTTATAGGGTTAACAAAAAAAACGCGAGCATCACTTGCTCACGCTGTGGTCCTAGGAAAACCAATCAAGAGGCAAGTCACGCCCGCGTACAATGCACGCAGACGCTCACGACTTGTCCTTTCTTGATCACATGCAATGAAATTTCCTAGGTTTCAGCGTGAAACGGACAAATAGCAAACGCTATGGTTATATGTCTTTAGCCGTAAGGCTATATGCAAATATAAGTATATTTATGATACTTCTCTGATATTCCCCTAAAATAATTATCGTGTACGTTCAATGATCTCCATACACATACGTCCGTTGTGGTACGGACATTTCCAGAAGCCGGCCTTGTCGTCATCGCGGTTGACAGTTCCGTCTGCGCGTACGCTCCAGAACCATTCGCCGTTCTCGCAGTCTATGAGGGATGATTTGATGAACTCCCATGAAACGAGGGCATTTTCGAGTCCGGACTGCACTCCGAAATGATCCCAGAGGTTGAAGAATCCCACCACGGCTTCGGCCTGTACCCACCAGTGGCGGTCGCGGTCCACTTCCTCGGAAGATTTTTCATATATAAGTCCATCTGATGGAGTGAAACCTTCGGCAGCTGCTTCAACGATAGAAGGAACAAGTTTTTCGATACGGTCAAGTACAGCCGCGTCTCCCAGCACAAGAGCTGCTTCATGGATCAGCCAGGAAGCCTCTATGTCGTGTCCATAGGAAACGATGTCATATCCACATTTCCATGAATCATCAAAGAACAACTTGAGGTGACCATCTGTTCCAAGTATATGATTTTCAAAGACTTCAATCAAGTTGCGGAGTCTCTCCTCAAGCAGGTTATCCTTCCATACACGGTATAGGCATGTATATGCCTCAAGCACATGAAGGTGTGTGTTCATGGTCTTGCTTTCATTGGCATCCTTGTCGCTCAGACGCATGTCCTCGATCGGTTCCCAAGAACGTGTGAACGCCTCGAAATATCCTCCGCCAACAGGATCATAGCTATGCTCCTCGATGGAATTGAAAAGGTTTATGGCAGCCTCAAGAGCTTCAAGATCTCCGCAGGCACGATAGAGTTCAGCAAGTCCATAAATTGTAAAAGCGATTGCATAGATCTGCTTTTTAGTGTCAAGGGGCTTGAAGTCGGCAGTCAATGACCAATAGGTTCCGCCGAATTCAGGGTCGACAAATGAATCCAACAGAAGCTTTTTTGCGCGCATGGCCATCTGGAGATAACCCTCGAGATCAGCTGCAGAAGTGGTTGTAGAGGCGCTGAGAACACGGTATGCTGAAGCAAAGGTCCAGAGCACACGAGCAGTCATTATACCTCCCACAGGAGCCTGTGTGTCGAGGTGCTCTCTGCCGTCAATCCTGCCGTGAAATCCTCCTGAAGGATTGGTCATTTTCTCCATCCAATATGGAAGTATGTTTCCTGTCAGTTCCCTACGCATCTGTGATGCAAGGGCCTTGGATGCGAAAATTTCAGCTGGTGTCTTTTGGCTGTGATTCATAGTGTTTTTCTCTTTTCCACAAATATAAGTAGATAAATCCTTTCTAAAGGTTTTCTTGCGATTTTTATGTATAAATAGTTAAAATAGTATTAGTATTAATATTTTTAGTATTTTTGTGTCGCTAAATTTATATCGGATGAGCAAAGTTTTCACGGAAATCTGCAAACTGTCAGAAAAGGATTGTTTCCATATTGTAGAGCGTCATAAGACAAAGTTTGACTATCCTCTCCACAAGCACGAGGAGTTTGAACTTAACTTTGTGGAGCACGCACAAGGGGTAAGGAGGATTGTTGGCGACAGTGTCGAGGAAATCGGCGAATATGATCTGGTTCTGGTGGGATCCGGAGGACTTGAGCACGTTTGGGAGCAAGGCTCCTGCGCATCCTCGGACATCAGGGAGATCACCATACAGTTCTCCCAGAATCTGTTCGAGGGAGAGATGCTTTCAAAGAATCAGTTTGCCTCAATCAGAAGGATGCTTGACAATGCCCAATATGGCATATCTTTCCCGATGGATACCATTATGAAAGTATATCACGTGTTGGATAAACTGGCTCTGGAAACGTCTGAAGGTGAGAGATTTATGCAATTCTTAAAATTCCTTTACATTTTGTATGAACTGTCTGTTTCGAAAGGTGCCAGGGTGCTTGCATCAAGCTCGTTTGCAAGGCATGGAGGCACCGAGGAAAGCAGGCGAGTGCAGAAGGTAAAGCAGTATATCGATGAGCATTATGCGGAGCCTTTGTCGCTCTCGCAGATGGCTGATCTTGTGGGTATGAGTCCTGTCTCGTTCAGCCGTTTCTTTCATCAGAGGACGAGCCGTACGCTGTCGGAATATATCGTGGATATCCGTCTCGGATATGCTGCCAGGATGCTTGTCGATTCCGAGAAGAACATCTCGGAAATATGCTATGAGTGTGGCTTCAACAACCTCTCGAATTTCAATCGAACGTTCAAGGCTAAGCGCAACTATACCCCGCGTGAATTCAGAGCGATGTTCAGAAAAAATAATATTATTGTTTAATTTATACTATAAATAGATAAAATTGTATTTGTTTAGCCGATAGTCATTTGGTAATTTTGCAATACCACATAATTATAGCGCTATACAGATGAAAAAACTATGTTTTTGGGCAATGGCATTCTTGTTATTGCTGTCTTCTTGTCACACTTCCGCCCCTTCCTTCGTTAAGGTTGAGGATGGAAAGTTTGTTTCGGATAATTATCCGTCATATTTTGCAGGTACCAACTTCTGGTATGGAGCAATCCTTGGCAGTGAAGGCCAGGGGGGGGATCGTGAGCGTCTTGCGAAGGAACTAGACTTCCTTAAGGAGAATGGAATGGTCAATCTCCGCGTCTTGGTGGGCGGTGATGGTCCGGATGGCGTTCAGCAGCGTATATGTCCGACTCTTCAGAAGGCCCCCGGCGTATATAACGACACCATTTTCTGGGGTCTTGACTATCTTCTTGCAGAGCTTGGCAAGAGAGATATGAAGGCTGTACTTTATATTAATAATTCCTGGGAATGGTCGGGAGGTTATGGAATGTACCTTGAGTGGGCAGGCGAAGGTGAAGCTGTCCTTCCATCTGTGGTGGGATATCAGGAATATATCAAGTCAGTTTCACGATTCATCACCAGCGACAAGGCAAAGGAGCTGTTTGCAAATCACGTCAAGCACGTGGTCTCAAGAACCAACACGGTGACAGGAAAGCCGTACAAGGATGATCCGGCCATCTTCTCTTGGCAGATCGGCAATGAGCCAAGATGTTTCTCTCACGATCCTGTGAACCAGCAGATGTTTGCGGATTGGATGTGGGAAACAGCGGCGCTGATCAAGTCAATCGACCCTAATCATATGGTTTCGTCTGGAAGTGAGGGCTACCACGGCTGCGAGCAGAACTTCGACCTCTTTGAAAAGATCCACTCATGTCCGGACATCGATTACATGAATATCCATATCTGGCCGTACAACTGGAGCTGGGTTCGCGAAAAGACTCTTGCAACCAATCTCGATAAGGCTATATCCAATACTGATGCATATATCGATGCTCATCTGGAGATTGCGGCAAGACACGGCAAGCCTGTTGTGCTTGAGGAGTTCGGTTTCCCTCGTGACAGCTTCCTGTTTGCCAAAGGAACTCCTACAACCTGCAGAGACACATACTATGAGCACGTGCTGCAGAGAATCGTACAGTCTGCAAATGAGGGTGGATTGTTTGCAGGATTGAATTTCTGGAGCTGGGGCGGATTCGCTGAGCAGTCTGCAACCAATATTTATTGGCAGCCAGGTGATGACTATTGTGGCGATCCGGCACAGGAGCAGCAGGGACTGAATTCTGTATATGCTTCTGACGAAACGACAATCGCAATCATCCGCAATGCGGCTGAGCAGATGCAGGAGGCTCAGAAACCGACTGCCCGTTTCTGTCTTGAAAATAGTGGCCTGTATTTTGAAGGTGCGCCGCAGATTCTCAAGGCAAAAGTCAACTCCCGTCAGGATATGAAGGTGCAGGTAGTCATGACCCTCAACACAGATATGAAGGTCCCTGTAAAAAAATATGTGAAGAAGGTTAACCTCGCAGCAGGAGAAACCGGACTTGAATATGACCTGAAACTTGTTCCAGGTTTCTATGAGGCGGTGCTCGAGATGGTGGATCAGGATGGGACAAGACGAGAGCTTGCCAGAACAAACATCGGCTTTGAGCCCGAGAAGATTCAGTCTCCTCAGGACAAGCAGGAGGATTTCGATGAGTTCTGGGCCCAGACCTTGACAGAACTTCGTGCGACAGATCCTGAATACAGACTTACTCTCTTGAAAGAATACTCTGACGACGTGCGTAGAACATATAGAGTCGATATGACCGGTTTCGGTGGTGAGCCAACCTGCGGTATCCTTGTGGAACCCGTGGCTGAGGGCTGCTACGAAACCGTTGTTCATTATATGGGATACGGTGCTGAAATCTGGTACCCAAATCCATCCGATGCCCCAGAAAGAGTTCAGTTTATCCTCTGCAACCGCAACCAGTGTCTCAACCGCAAACCTGGCGAGGATAATCTCTGGTGCACAAGAGGTCTTGAGTCCAAGGAAACATACTATTATAGAGGTGTATTTGCAGATGCGGTAAGAGCCATTGATTTCGTATGCTCGCGTCCAAAGGTGGATCAGGACAGATTATATGCTGAGGGAGGAAGTCAGGGAGGAGCCATTACACTGGTTGCGGCATCTCTCGATTCGCGCATCGATGCCATCACTCCTTCAGTCCCGTTCCTCAGTGATTACAAGGACTATTTCCAGATCGTCGAATGGCCAGGCAACTGGATTCTTGAGGCTGCTCAGCAGAAGGGGATCTGCGATGAGGAACTATACAATACTCTCAGCTATTTTGACGTAAAGAACTTTACGGACCGCATTCAGTGTCCGGTGCTGATGGGCTTTGGACTTCAGGATGTGACATGCCCTCCTCATACTAATTTTGCCGGATATAATATGATCAAGGCTCCTAAGCGCTGGATATGCTATCCATACAGAGGACACGATGTGTGGAGAGAGGAGAGCTGGCCGCAGGAGGTGGAAAACTGGTTCAGACAAGCTTCAACCGCACATAACTAACACGAAATAAATATAACAGCCATTATACTTAATTAATCACACTAAAATCATGTAACATGAAAAGTAAACTATTTACTTGCTTGACGCTGCTCATTATGAGTGTCTCGCTCATGGCACAGACTAAGAGTGTCAGTGGAACAATCACTGATGATTTGGGACCTGTAGTCGGAGCCAGCGTCATTGAAAAGGGCACACAGAATGGTGTCATTACTGATTTGGATGGTAAGTATAGCATCAACGTTCCTCAAGGAGCTACATTGGTGATTACTTCCATTGGCTACAAGGATGTCGAAATCGTAGTCGGCAGCCAGGACAGCTACAGCGCCAAACTTCAGGAAGACCGACAGCTCCTCGATGAGGTTGTCGTTGTCGGTTACGGTACAATGAAGAGAAGCGACCTCTCGGGTGCTTCAGTTTCTATGACAGAAGAGTCCCTCAAGGGTTCGATCGTAACATCACTCGACCAGACTCTCCAGGGTCGTGCAGCCGGTGTGACCGCTGTTCAGACTTCAGGTGCTCCTGGTTCTTCATCATCAATCCGTGTACGTGGACAGGCTACTATCAATGCTAACGCAGAGCCTCTCTATGTGATTGACGGTGTCATCGTTCAGGGTGGCGGAAATTCCGGAGCGTCATTCGGTCTTGGTGATGCCCTTGGAAACGGTAAGGTTTCGACAATTTCTCCACTTTCTACCATCAACCCTGCCGACATCGTCAGCATGGAGATCCTCAAGGATGCTTCTGCAACAGCGATCTACGGTGCACAGGGTGCAAACGGTGTCGTTCTCATTACTACCAAGCGTGGTAAGGCCGGCGATGCAAAAATCAGCTATGATGGAATGTTGGCACTCTCACAGCAGACACGCAGACTCGATATGATGAACTTGCGTGAATATGCTGAGTTCTATAATGAGATGACAAGAATCGGTGAAATCGGTGACCCTGATCTCCTTTATTCGGATCCTTCGATTCTTGGTGTCGGAACAAACTGGCAGGACGCTATTTTCCAGACAGCTCTTCAGCAGCAGCATCAGCTTTCTGTTGCAGGTGGTACAGATAAGGTACAGTACTATGTGTCTGGATCTTATATGGATCAGGAAGGAACAATCATCGGTTCTAACTTCGATCGTTTCAGCGTTCGCTCAAATATCGATGCTCAGGTTAAGAAGTGGATGAAGATGGGTGTTAACGTATCTTTCACAAACACTAATGATGACCTTAAACTTGCTGACTCTGAGCAGGGTCTTATCAACTACTCCCTCACAACTCTTCCAGATATTCCTATCTATGACGTAAACGGTAATTATTCATCTACTTCACGCGAGGGCTTTACCAATCCTAATCCGGTTGCTCTTGCAATGATGGATGATATTCTCCTCAATCGTCAGAAACTCAATGGAAACATCTTCGCAGACATCACTCCTGTCAAGAACCTTACTTGGCATACTGAGGTCGGTTTCGACATCAGCAACAGCAAGGGTGAGCGTTACAAACCGATGGTGGATCTCGGTGGCTGGGTGCGCGGAACAAACGAGAGCAGCATCCAGTACAACCGCAACCTCTTCTGGCAGATCAAGAACTACTTGACTTATTCAAATACCTGGGGAAAGCACAACTTGACAGCTATGGTTGGTCAGGAGGCCTGGGAATCAAGCTGGGAGTACGCAAGTACGTTCAATACGAAGCTTCCGTCTGATGATGTACACAATCCAGCTCTCGGAGCAGGAGACCCTAAGATCGGTGCTGGTTTCGGCAGCGCATCAATGGCTTCGTTCTTCACTCGTGAAAATTATAACTATGACAATAGATACTATCTGACATATACATACCGTTACGACGGATCTTCAAACTTCGGTCCTGATAACCGTTGGGCTGGCTTCCACTCACTTGCAGGATCGTGGAGATTCAATAACGAGTCCTTCCTTAAGGATGTCGAGTGGCTCAGCAACGGTAAACTCCGTCTTGGTTGGGGTCAGACAGGTAACTCGAACATCGGTGGCTATGCATGGGGATCATCAATCAGCCGTATGCCTTCTGCTCTTGGTATGGGATATCGTCCTGCAAACATCGCAAACACAGCAATCAGATGGGAAAAGCAGGAACAGTATAACCTCGGTCTCGATCTCGGATTCTTTGAGGATAGACTCAATCTTACTGTCGATGCATATTATAAGAGATCTGATGACATGCTCATGTCTATGCAGCTCCCATCTTATATGGGTACTCAGGGTAATGGATCATCAAAGCTTGAAGCACCAAAGGGTAACTACGGTAGCATTGAGAACAAGGGTCTTGAGATTACTCTCGATGTACATCCGTTCGTAGGTGAATTCCAGTGGGATTCAAATCTTCAGGTTTCAATCAACCGCAATAAGCTGCTCTCTCTCTCTGGTACTGAGAATGCCAACCTTGTAGGTTATGGCCAGTGGAGCGACGTTGTCTGCGTTTCAGAGGTCGGCAAGTCTCTTTATAACTTCTATGGTTATGAGGTTGTCGGTGTTTATGAGTCTCTTGAGGATATCATGAATTCACCAAAGGCAGAGAAATTCCCTGCTGACGGCGTGTTCAACCGCTCGAACACAGTGTGGGTAGGTGACCTTAAGTTCAAGGATCAGCTCACTGAGGATACAGATGGTGATGGAATTCCTGATGCAGGTGACGGCGTGATTGACACAAAGGACCGTACCGATCTCGGTAGCCCGCTTCCTAAGTTCACATTCGGATGGAACAACACTTTCCGTTATAAGAACTTCGATCTCAATATCTTCATTAACGGTTCTTATGGCAACAAGGTGATGAACTATACTCTTCTTTCTGGAGGTTCCGGTGGTATCGGTACAATGAGATCTGCTTGGGTGAACCAGAATAAGACTGCTACTGCGAATCATGCTCAGCTCGTTCCTATCGATGCCGAAAAGGCTGCTCAGGATGAACTCTGGTTTAATGATATCACAAACGTCAGGGTTGCTAACAGCGATACAAAGACTCCACGTCCTACATTGTCAGACCCTAACGACAATGACCGTATCAGCAGCCGCTTTGTGGAGGATGGTTCATATATCCGTATAAAGAATATCGCTCTCGGATATACCTTCCCTAAGAAATGGATAAGCAAGGCTAAGATAGATAACCTTCGTCTCTACGCCAACATCCAGAACCTTTATACTTTCACAAAGTACACAGGTTATGATCCTGAGGTGGGAGCTTCAACACAGGATGCTACCGGACTTACTTATGGTTTGGACAACGGTCGTTATCCTACTCCTACAACTTATTCATTTGGCCTGAACATTACTTTCTAACATTAAATCAGGAACATTATGAAACTTAATAATATAATCAAAGGTGTAGTGGTAGGAGTGCTTGCATTGAGCTTCTGCTCTTGCCAGGAGTTTCTTAACCGTCCAGGTGAAGACAACTACAACACAGATAATTTCTACCAGAATGACGCCCAGTGTATCCAAGGTGTAAACTACCTTTACAACTCTCCTTGGTATGATTTCCAGCGTGCCTTCATCAAGATCGGTGAAGTTATGTCAGGAAACATGTATTGGGGATCTTCTCCATATCTGACATTCACAACCAACAGTACTGATACTGACCTTGTGTACATGTCATACTCGCTTTGGGCTGTAAATGGTCATGCCAACACTGTAATCATGAACATACTGAACTCTGAGGGCCCTTCTCAGGAAGTCAAGAACCAGTGCATCGGTGAGGCTTTGACCCTCAAGGCTCTTGCATACTTCTTCATGGTACGTACTTTCGGTGAGGTTCCTATCATTCATGATAATAACGAGGTCCTTACTTCAGGTAAGTACAACGATGTCAACAAGGTGACTAAAGAGAATGTTTACGAGTATATCATCCTCACTCTCGAGAAGGCGATGGAGCTCCTTCCTAAGAAGACTTCAGGCTGGGACGGACGTATCGACTATTATGCTGCAGAGGGACTTCTCGCAAAGACATATCTTACAAAGGCTGGTGTAACAGGCACACTTAACAGCGATGATCTTACCAAGGCTGCTCAGTATGCTAAGGATGTGATCGACAACTCAGGTCGAACACTGACTCCTAAGTTCTCTGACATCTTCCGCCTTGCTCCTGCAACTTACAACCAGACAGGTGAACCAATGATTTCATGGCTCTGGGCTGCAGGTCGTGACCCTTGGACTCAGCAGAACACTCTTCAGTCTGACCTTATGGGTGAGGGCTTTTCAGAGACCGGTGACCTCTGGGGAGGTTGGGGTGGTCCTTCATATGATTTGATGATGGCTTTTGGAGCAGATCCTTTGGTTGACCCTCGTGAACGAGCAAGCAGTGAAAAAGACACTCGCCGCAAGTCTACAATCATGATGGCTGGAGACGAGTATGAGTATTTCTGGCGTGACAAGGGCGGTTTCGACCTTCTCCGTTATATCTATGACGATGAGTATGGCAAGGGTGGTCCGGATGTTTTCCAGGGTCCTTGCGGCGGACAGAACTGCAAGCATCTTTACGGAAACACTGCAGACCACGAAGCTGAGACAGGTCTGACACCGGGTAATATGTGCTACCAACTCCCAACTCATATCCTTCGTCTTGGCGATGTATATCTTGTTTATGCTGAAGCTTCGTTCCTTACTGGAAATGATGCAGAGGCACTTGCATATGTGAACAAGATTCGTGAGCGCGCTGGTGCTGAGGCTCTTAAGGGTGTGACTATCAAGGATATCTGGAAAGAGCGTCGTCTTGAGCTCGCAGGAGAGGGAGACTATTGGTACGACTTCGTACGTCGCTCATACTATGAGATGGACGCAACAATTGCAGAGCTTAAAGCACAGCAGAGAAATGAGGTGTACTCATATGACGCTGCTTGCTTGGATTATTTTGAGGGAGCAACTCTGAATGCTGCCGGCAAGATGGATTACTCCGCTTGTGAGTGGAATCCGGATCCTTCAGTAACATATTATAACAATACTACACCTGCACCTAACGTAACAGCTTCTGTATTCACTCTTCCATTCCCGCAGGAGGATGTGGTGTTCAATCCGAACCTTCTTCAGCCAGCTGTGGATGTTGACGTCCGTGCAACTTATGTGTATAACTTTTAATCGAAGACAGTATTATGAAATACCTAAATAGAATATTGACCGCTATGGCGATATCTGTCGGATTTCTTGCAGTTTCTTGTGAGGATCAGCCAGATGCCTTCGTGCCAACAGAAGGCGTACCATCAGTGGATTTCATAAGATATGCTGACAAGGACGTTGTCATTGACGCAGCATATATGCAGGAGATTATCTGCATTGTCGGTCAGAACCTTCGCAGTATCAACCAGCTCTGGTTCAACGATCAGCAGGCGGTGCTTAACACCAGCTTCATGACAGAAAACACCCTTGTGGTATCTGTTCCGAAGGAGCTTCCAAAAGTTCAGACAGACAAGATCTACATGATTACTGCAGCCAAGGATACAGTAACTTATGATTTCAAGGTAATGCTTCCTGCTCCGCAGCTTAAGTCGATGTCTTGCGAGTTCCAGAAGCCAGGTGAGGAGGTTACTGTATATGGTAACTATTTCAAGGAGCCTATGACCATCACATTCGAGGATGGAAATGGTCCTTCGGTGACTGAGTTCAAGAATCTTTCAATGACAGAGGCAACCTTCACAATCCCTGCCGATGCAAAGCCAGGTAAGATCAAGCTCGAGACAGAGTCGGGACTTGCACGCTCACCATTCTCATACTATGATTTCTGCGGCGGTCTCATCACTGACTTTGACGGTACAACCGATATCGTTCCTCAGGGATGGAACTATAGAGGTGAGTACAAGTCGGATGGTGGTATCATGGGTAACTATGTTGAGCTTAAGAGTGCAAATCCTCTTTCTGCTGACGGTGCATGGAACGAAGATTTCAAGATCGACTTCTGGTGCGGAAACTGGAACGGTGATCCTATGAGCGTTACATCAGGTCCGGGAACTCCTATCTGCCATATCGTCGATTTTACAAATTTCCAGAATATGGCCCTTAAGTTTGAGCTCTTCATTCCATCAAGCAACCCTTGGATGTCAGGTGCAATGCAGCTTATCTTCTGTAGCTCAGACAAGGCAGCAAACGATTCTTGGCAGAACAATACTTTCGTTCACGCATCATCAAGCGATCCTGCCGGTCTCGACCTCTGCCGCGGACTCTATCGTCCATGGGAGGCTACAGGCTCATTCGATACTGGCGACAAGTGGATTACAGTGACAGTTCCATTCTCAGACTTTAAGTATAATTCGGATGGAACAGACGGCAAGGTTAGATTGGAGAGACCTGAAGACTTTGCAACATTTGTGATCTGGCCTTGGTCAGGTGGCGTGAACGGAGTTGAGTGTACACCGATCTTCAGAATCGACAACCTCCGTGCAGTACCAGTGAAATAATTTAATAGGGAAAGATTATGAAAAATATATTCAGATATTCAATACTTCTTGCCCTCTGCTCTCTTGTAGGACTGGTGTCGTGTGCTCCTGAGGAGCTGTCGACAGATCAGTTTTCGGATGATGCTGTAGTATTTGGCGCATTTGCACCGAATCCAATTGTCCGTGGAGCCGAGCTTCGTATTTTGGGTAGCAATCTCGACAAGATCGTCGAGGTACAGATTCCGGGCGCAGAGCCTATCACTGAGATTGAAGTCGTATCATCAGGCAGAGTCAGTGAGATTCGCGTGGTGACACCTGCTGCTGGAGCAGAAGATGCTTCTGTGACCGGTCCAGTTGTGATTGTTGATGACGCTGGAAATGTATATGAGAGTATGACAGAGCTTTCTTTCACAGAAGGTATCGTCCTGGAATCATTCACTCCGTCTTCTGCAATGCCGGGTGACGTAGTTACAGTTAAGGGTGACTATCTCTACAATGTTCAGCAGATCGTTCTTAATAATGGAGTCTATGTGAATGGCAATCAGATCACTGAGAAGAGCCGTCGTGAACTCAAGTTCATCGTTCCTTCAAATGCTGTGACAGGTCCTGTGACTATCGGTGACGTTGACGAGAACAACAATCCGGATGGCCTTATTCCTAACAATGTGCCTTCGAAGGATGTCCTTACAATAGGATCTCCTACTGTTAAGACTGTTGATAGAGGTATGCTTAAGGCTGGTGCTACAATCAAGGTTGAGGGTGCGTACCTCGATATGATTGAGAAGGCTGCATTCAAGACAGGTGCTGATGACGCCGTGGCATATACAGATGTTGATTTTACACTTGCAGAGGATCATAAGTCTGTTACTGTTGTTCTTCCTGCTTCTGTGGTTGAGGGAGAGGTAGTCCTCACTACATATGCTGGAGAAGAATTTGTTGCTGGTGCTTATACAACAGTGGTTCCTACCGAAGTTGCAATTGCTCCAGAGTCTCGCTACAAGGCTGGTCTCAATGCTGTTGTTACAGGTAAGGACCTCGACCTCGTGACAGGTGCTACCCTCGCAGGTACAGCTCTTGAGTATGCATATGTTGACAATAAGATCACTTTTACCATCCCTGCAGAAGCAGTGGACGGAACTGTTGTTCTCACTCTTGCAAACGGCAAGACTGTCGAGACTGCAGCTATCGAAATTGTGAAGCCTGTCATCACTGCTGTTTCTCCTCTCGAGCTTTATGCCGGTGATGAGAATATCGTTGTGACAGGTGAGGATCTCGACCTCGTTGTTTCTGCTACTCTTGGTGGCCGTGATGCTGAGTTCGAGTATGCTGACGGTCAGATCACTGTAAAGACGACTCTTTCATCTATTTCAGGTAAGGTTGCCTTTACTCTCGCAAATGGTGTTGTCGTAGAGTCTGCGGATGAGGTTAAGGTGAACTATCACTCTAAGGTGATCATCACTTCAATGCCTGCAATGCAGCACATCGGTCAGGAGGTTGTTCTCCAGGGATCTAACTTCGGTCTTGTTGAGAACATCTTCATCGGCGACGTGAAGGTTACACAGTACAGCGTACGTACAGACACCGAGGTTCGTTTCCTCATGCCTTGGAACAAGGCCGGTATGTACAACATGAGCTTCCTCCTCTTTGATGGTGACACAGAGACTGTTGCAACTCAGATCGAGGTGGGTCTCGAGCTTGACATCAAGACCATCTGGGAAGGTAGCGAGCATATTGCATGGACAGGAATGCAGACTCTTGCGTGGGGCGGTTATGACTGGTCAACAGTAAAACCGGGAACAACCCTTACTGTATACTTCACTCAGGATGAGAACCCTGAATATACTCCACAGATCCGTATCGCAAACGGAAGCTGGGCATCTCTTCCTACTCCTCTCGAAATCGCAGGTGGCGGTGACGGCAACATCATGCTTGATCCAGGTGCAACATATTGTGCAATCAAGCTCGCTGCAGCCGATATTGATGCTCTTGTGAACCAGGGTGGTCTCGTGATTACCGGTACATTCTTTACTGTGTCATCGGTTACTCTCACAAATGAGATTTCTCAGGAGATAACAATCTATAAGGGTCCAACTGCACTGACTTGGGATGACAGTGGACGTTTCGGTCTTGCAATGAATTATTTTGAGGGTCTCAATGCTGGTGCTAAAATGATCATCTATTGCACTCAGACAGATGCCTGGGGACAGGTGCAGTTCAATGACGGATGGTGGGCAAATACTACTGTATCTTTCCCTGAACTCGGAGGCGCTTACCTCAATACAGATAATGCAGGAGGAAAGGATGTTACAAGAGTTGAACTCACTCTCACTCAGGAACTTCTCGACCATCTGAAGGCGACGCCTGGTGATTATTGGGGACAGAATGCGGATTATAAGAATGGTGACACCAGAGTTGCCTTCGTAATCCAGGGTCAGGATTGGATTATTGATGAAATAACCATTCTCCCATAAAACCTATATTTCCCAGGGAGGCCTGACCGCCTCCTTGGGATCCAAAATCAAGTGGCGAAAGCAGTATGAAGAAACTTTTATTGGGAATTTTGGGTCTTGGTCTTCTCCTGGCGGGATGTCAGGAGCCTGTCGAGCCCCTCGTGCAGAAGGCTGCCGGACCGAAACTGGTGTCCTGCGATCCGACAGATGGAACGCAGGGATTGACCGGTGGTGAACTCACGGTAAAGATGACATTCGACCAGAACATCAAATGTCCTTCTGACAAGCAGGTCTTGATCTCGATAGATGGAGGAGCGTCAGTCGATAATGTAAACGCCTACATGACTGACCTTACAATAAAGGTGTCCGGTCTGGAAGGTGGCGGATCTTATGTTCTGACCGTTCCGGCCGGAGCCGTGCAGGGATATCGTCCGAATCAGGAAGGTTCTGAAGAAGTTAAGTTCACATTCTCAATGAAGAAGGTCGAGCCATATGTGCCATCTGACCTTGATCCCGTCAAGACCCTTGTCAACCCAAAAGCCTCCAAGGAAGCTCGAAATGTATACAGCTTCCTGCTTGAGCAGAGCGGCAAGAAGACGTTGTCAGGAGTGCAGTCAAGCCATTGTCATAAGAACGACTTCATAGACGCCGTCTATAATCACACCGGAAAGCACCCGGCTCTGGCAGGCTACGACTTCCTCTTCCTTCAGTTCTCTCCTACCCCGGATAACTGGAGTTGGATTCAGAACTACAACGACATTTCCGCTCCTAAGGAGCAGTGGGCGGCAAACGGTCTGGTAAACTATATGTGGCACTGGAATGTTCCCAGCAGCATGGCGGATTGGGAAAACGGTGTGAACAATTATAATTTCGACGGCTACGCTTTCTATTGTGACAAGACTTCCTTCGACATCAGAGAGGCCTTGAAGGAAGGCACATGGCAGCATGACTTCATCATGAAGGATATCGAGGAGGTCGCCGGATATCTTCAGCTTCTTGAGGATGAGAATATCCCGGTGATCTGGCGTCCTCTTCATGAGGCAGCCGGAAACTATAACCTATATGGTCCTAACGGAGCCTGGTTCTGGTGGGGAAGACATGGAGCGGAGCCTTGCAAGCAGTTGTGGAAGCTTCTCTATGACCAGCTTGTGAATGTATATGGTCTGGACAACCTCATCTGGGTGTGGACCGTGGATGTGACAGCCGGAGCAGAGGATCAGTATCTTGATTGGTATCCTGGCGACGAATATGTGGATATCGTGGGTGTTGATATATATGCACCAGACACAGATGCGAAGACCCGCCAGTATCAGGCGCTTGTGGATATGACCAAGGGAAAGAAACTTGTCACCGTGAGCGAGTGCGGCAATATTCCGGATCCGTCAAAGTGCATGGCGGCCGGCAACAAGTGGTCCTGGTTCATGGTCTGGCCTAATGCCGATTCAAACGGCAATATCCTTCTGACCCCGTCAGACAATAATTTCAAACTCAACACATCTACATATTGGAAGCAGGTCATTTCCGACCAGAATGTAATCAACCGCGAGGATATGCCTTCTCTTAAATAATCTACAAAATATGAAAGTAATGCTTTTCACCATTTTGAGCATATTTCTGGCTGTTTCATGCGGCAAGGATCCGCAGCCGCAGCCTGAGCATGTCAAGCTGTCTGCAGACAAGACAGCCCTGGAGTTTGCTGCCGAAGGAGGTGAGCAGACCGTGACAGTGACTGCTTCTGAGAAACTTTATATTGTTTCAGACATGTGGCTGACTGCCAAGCAGGGAACAAAGAGCGAGGATCATAAGATTCTTGTGACTTTCACAGCCTCGGCTAATGATAAGGCGGAGGAGCGCGTTGTAAAGGTTTCTCTGGTGGCGGGAGATGAAAAGGTATATGTGGATGTCACACAGGCAGCAGCTGAGAAGAAAGATGAACCTGGTGGAGATGATCCGATCCTTCCTGATAACAACGGAAGTGTGGCTTGGCAGATGCTGAATAAGTTCGGACTCGGATGGAATCTCGGAAATCAGATGGATGCTCATAACAACGGCGTGTCAGGAGAGACTGCATGGGGCAATCCTAAAGCAACTCAGGCAACATTCAATAAGGTGAAGGCTGCAGGTTTCACTACAGTCCGCATTCCTGTGACCTGGATGGGCCACATAGGAGATGCTCCAGAATATAAGATTGAGGAGGCTTGGCTGAATCGTGTTGCCGAGCTTGTGGATTATGCTGAAAATGCAGGCTTGAATGCTGTGATCAACATGCATCATGACGGTGGTGACAGCAAATATTGGCTTAACATCAAGGGTGCAGCAAATAATGCAGAAATACAGGCTCAGGTTCTTGCGCAGATCGAGGCGATGTGGACTCAGATTGCGGAGAAGTTCAAGGATAAGGGTGATTTCCTCGTGTTCGAGGCCTTCAACGAGATTCACGACGGTGGCTGGGGTTGGGGCACCAACAGGGAAGATGGAGGAAAGCAGTACAAGTGTCTCAACGAGTGGAATCAGAAATTTGTTGATGCCGTGAGATCTACGGGAGGAAACAACTCGACACGTATTCTCGGTATCCCTGCTTACTGTACAAATGTTGATATTGCAATCGAGAGTTTTGTCATGCCGGAAGACGCAGCAGAGAATCGTCTGATGCTTTCTGTGCACAGCTATGATCCATATGATTATGCGCTTTCTGCAACTAAGTCAGAATGGGGTCATACTGCTGATATGTCTAATAAGGTGTCGGGAGATAATGAACTTCAGATCAGAACAATGTTCGAGAAGATATATGTGAACTTCATTGAAAAGGGTATACCTGTATATATGGGAGAGTTCGGCTGTGTGAACCGTGCCACCGAGCGTGAGCAGGCATTCCAACAGTACTACCTTAAATATTTCACAAAGGCCGCCAAGAGTTATGGAGTACCTTGCTTCATCTGGGACAATGGTGCGAAGGGATCCGGCAACGAGTGCCACGCATTCATTGATCACGCGACCGGCGATTATAGCTCTGCTGGAGCTGAGGCTGCGGTCAGAGCTATGACTACAGCTTACAGAAGCGACTATTCTCTTGAGGATATCTACAATCAAGCACCAACATTTTAATATTATAACTATGCGAACCAGACTTTATTCAATCGTATTTGCACTGACGTCCCTTATACTTGCATCGTGCGCTTCCGCCTCAAGACAGCAGACTCCTGCTGAGGCTCTTTTAGATCGCCTTACAACCCTTGTTGAGGATGGCAAGATTATGTATGGTCATCAGGATGACTATATGTATGGCCACGCCTGGAAGCTGGCTGATGATGCTACAGAGTATGTACAATCTGATGTGAAATCAGTGACTGATGCTTATCCTGCGGTATTCGGAACAGACCTTGGCGGTATTGAATTCTGCTGGGATGCAAGCCTGGACAAGAATCCGTTCAAACATATACGTGAGGCTGCAATCGCCCACCATGAAAGAGGTGGTTTTGTGACATTCTCATGGCATCTTCGCAACCCTTTGACAGGTGGTGACACTTGGGACGTGACTTCGGACCAGGTCGTGGCTTCCATTCTTCCGGGCGGAGAGAAGCACGAATATTTTATGAAATGGCTTTCGAATGCTGCAGACTTTATGGAGTCCATAAAGACAGATGACGGCACTCCAGTTCCAATCATCTGGAGACCTTGGCATGAGCATACCGGAAGCTGGTTCTGGTGGGGTCAGAGACTCTGCACCACAGAGCAGTATAAGGCTCTTTGGAGAATGACATACGACTATATGGCCGTAGAGCGTGGCCTTGACCACCTTATCTGGTCATATTCTCCTGGTGCCGGCGGACTCACTCCTGAGCTTTTCGAGGAGCGTTATCCTGGCGATGATATTATTGACATGGTCGGTTTTGACTGCTATCAGTATAGTGATGATGCCTCATATATCGCTGATATGAAGAATGCGCTTGATATCACTTGCGCTTTTGCGAAGAAGCACGGCAAGCTTGCAGCTGTTACAGAGACCGGATATGAGAGTATTCCTAACCCTAAGTGGTGGACAGAGACTCTCTATGAGGCAATCAAGGACTATCCTGTCTCATACGTCCTCACATGGAGAAATGCCTGCGACATGGAGCACCACTATTATGCTCCGTTCCCGGGACAGGTTTCTGCGGATGATTTCAAGGCATTCGCCGGATTGGATCAGATGATGTTTTTGTAGAATATAAATATATATCATATGAATTTTGAAGAAAGACTTGAGTGGCTCAAATCACATCATGAGGCCCTCATTACCAGAAAGAACGAACCGATTGAAGGTAATGGCGTATATGAGCGCTATGTGAACCCGGTTGTCACAGCAGCCCACGCTCCGCTGTTCTGGAGATATGACCTTAACAAGGAAACAAATCCATATCTTATGGAACGTTTTGAGGTGCATGCAGCCTTCAATGCAGGAGCAATCAAATGGAATGGAAAGTATGTCCTTGTAGTTCGTGTCGAGGGAGCTGACCGCAAGTCTTTTTTTGCGGTGGCAGAGAGTCCTAACGGAGTGGACAACTTCCGTTTCTGGGACCGTCCGATCACTATGCCTGAATATGGTGAACCTGCGACTAATGTATATGATATGCGTTTGACTGCACATGAGGACGGTTGGATCTATGGTATCTTCTGCGTAGAGCGCAAGGATCCCGCTGCGGCTCCAGGTGACCTTTCTTCTGCAGTTGCCGCTGCCGGTGTTGCTCGCACCAAGGATCTTGTGAACTGGGAGCGCCTTCCTGATATGGAATCGACTTCGCAGCAGCGCAACGTGGTTCTTCATCCGGAGTTCGTGGATGGTAAATATGCCCTCTACACACGTCCGCAGGACGGATTCATAGATGCTGGAAACGGTGGTGGAATAGGCTGGGCTCTCGTGGACAGCATGGAGCATGTGGTCATTACTGATGAGAAGATCATCAACCATCGCCACTATCACACAATCAAGGAGTCCAAGAATGGCGAAGGTCCGCATCCGATCAGGACAGACCGCGGATGGCTCCACCTTGCGCACGGCGTACGTGGCTGCGCATCAGGTCTTAGATATGTTCTCTATCTATATATGACATCTCTTGAAGATCCATCTAAGGTGATCGCCGAACCGGCAGGTTTCTTTATGGCTCCGGAGGGAGAGGAATATATCGGTGATGTGATGAATGTCCTCTTTACTAATGGTTGGATTGCAGACGAAGATGGCAAGGTGTTCATCTATTATGCGTCTAGCGATACGCGCATGCATGTAGCGACTTCGACCGTGGACCGTCTGGTCGACTATTGTCTCCATACAGAGCCTGACGGCTTCACTACAGGTGAAACTGTAAAGCGTCTCAACCGCCTGATTGATAAGAATTTGAAATAACAGATAACCGCCCGTTTATAACACTATGAAACTAACCGAAAAAATAGGCTACGGATTCGGTGATATGTCCTCATCGATGTTCTGGAAGCTTTTCTCATACTTCCTTCCTTTCTTTTATTCAAATGTCTTTGGCCTCAGTCTGGCAGATGCGGGAGTGCTTATGCTCGTCACTCGAATCTGGGATGCCGTTTCGGACCCGATGATGGGCATCATCGCCGATCGCACGAAGACAAGATGGGGAAAATATCGTCCATATCTCCTGTTCTTTGCTCTGCCGTTCGCTCTTTGTGGAGTTCTTCTTTTCACAACTCCTGAGACCGGCAAGACCATATGGGCATATGTGACATACATTCTTATGATGACCGTATATACAGGAATCAATGTTCCTTACGGTTCTCTTCTTAATGTGATGACAGCGGATTCTGATGAGAAGTCAGTGCTTTCTTCATTCAGAATGTTCTTTGCATATGGTGGTAGCTTCATCGCCCTGTTCGCATGGGAGCCGCTTTGCAATATGTTTGACAAGGCTCGTGTCGTGACAGCCGGAGCCAGCGGACTCGCTGCAATTTCAACAAGCCCTGAGGCTTGGAACAAGGCGATGATTGTGATTGCTTCATGCTGCTTCATTTTCTTCATCCTCAGCTTCCTTATGACAAAGGAGCACGTGAAGAGTGAATCCACTGTATCTGTAGGCCAGGACCTTAAGCTTCTTCTCAAGAACAAACCTTGGTGGCTCATGATCGGAGCTGCTCTTGCTTCGAATCTTTTCAACACAGTCCGCGGTACAACAACAGCATATTTCTTCTCAGACTATATCGTCAAGACTGTAGAAATGGCACCGCAGTGGGCTTTCCTTGTGTCGGCCAGCATCTTCCTCTCAATAGGTGAGATTGCAAATATGGTGGGAGTTGTGCTTGCGGTACCTATGTCCAAACATCTTGGAAAGAAGTCCACATATATCCTTTCGATGGCTATACTCATCGGACTCAGCATCATGTTCTTCTTCCTTCCTGCCACAACAGGAGGATATTGGGCAATGCTTGCGTTCCAGATTCTCATATCAATCTTCACAGGCGTGGTTTCACCACTTGTGTGGAGTATGTATGCTGATGTTGCTGACTATTCAGAGCTTAAGGATGGAACGGCTTCAACCGGTCTCATTTTCTCATCAGCATCTATGGCACAGAAGTTCGGTGGAGCCTTTGGTGGTGCTGCCGTTATGTGGATGCTCGCAGCCTTCGGATATGACACTACTGCTGGAGTAGTTCAGACCGAGACAGCCATCACGGGTCTGAGAATCCTTATGAGCTGGATCCCTGCTGCTGTAGCAGCGTTAGCAATCCTAGTCGTATGGTTCTATCCTCTGACAAAGCAGAAGATGGCTGGAGTGCAGGTTGAATTGGCGTCTCGCCGCTCGAATCCTGCAGAATAATCATCTGATAATCACAATATGTAATACACTCTGGTTATGAAAAGAGCTTTGTTCTTATTGTCTCTGTTGTGCTGCATCGCTTGCGGACAGAAGAATGATGTTGAACCTCTGCATGTCGAGGGAACTAAATTGGTTAATGAATCAGGACAGGTCGTTCAGATGAAAGGCATGAGCTTCGGATGGAACTGCCTATGGCCTCGTTTCTATAATGCTGGCGCAGTCAAGCATGTGATCGATGATTGGAAGGCAGAGTTTGTGAGGGCTGCTGTCGGAGTTGAACTGAGAGCAAGCGAGAACAACTCTCCATGTTATCTGGACGATCCGACATTCGGTAAGGAATCCGCCTGTGCTATTGTGGATGCGGCAATTGAAAATGGCGTATATGTTATTGTTGATTGGCACGCACATGGACTTCATACAGCAGAAGCCGTGGAATTCTTCACATATATGGCGACAAAGTACCAAGGCGTACCTAATGTCATATATGAGATATGGAATGAGCCATCATATAAGGATCATATCAATCAGATTGACTACACCTGGGCCGAAATCAAGGAATATTCTATTGAAGTAATCAAGGCTATCAGAGCTGTCGAGAAGGATGCGGTTATAGTCGTAGGCACTCCTCGCTGGTCTCAGAATGTTGACGATGCTGCTGACGATCCTATCATCGGCTATGATAATCTTATGTATACTCTACATTTCTATGCCGGAACTCACAAGGAATGGCTGAGAGCAAAGGGCGATTATGCTATGTCGAAAGGTCTTGCGCTTTTTGTTACCGAGTGCGGCGGAATGAATGCAGATGGACAGGGCCCGATTGACGACGAGTCCACAAGGGATTGGATCGATTGGATGGAAGCTAATGATATAAGCTATGCATTCTGGTCGATTTCAGATAAGGAGGAAACTTGTTCGATGCTCTATCCTACAGCAACCTCTGAAGGTCCTTGGACTGAAGATGATCTGAGGCCTTGGGGTAAATATGTAAAATCCCAGTTGTAAACTTTAAACTTAATCAACCCTATATGAAACGAGTGATTTCTGTGTTTGCCTTAATGGCTGTTGCTTTTTCTGCTCTCGCACAGATCCGCCTTGCCACACCGAATATTGAAATGGTACTGAATGCCGAGCCCGGTTCACAGCTGAAGATTCAGTATTTCGGTGGCTTGCTCTCTGATGTAGATTTTGCAAACCTTCAGTCTGCAGGTGTTCCAGACCACGATGCATATCCCGCTTATGGTTTTTATTGTGCAGGAGAGGCGTCTGTCGCCCTTACTCACGCAGATGGCAATATGTCCACAGTCCTGAAGGTTGAGTCTGTAGAACATACAGATGAACCTTCAGCAAAGATTACCCGCATCAAACTCAAGGATACTGTTTATCCTTTTTATGTGACTGTGTGCTATCGTGCATATAAAGATGTGGATATGATCGAAACCTGGACTGAGATCGAGAACCTTGAAAAGAAACCTGTTACACTGACCCGTTTTGATTCGGGATATCTTCCTGTTCGCGTCGGAGATGTATGGTTGAGCCACATTCACGGAACCTGGGCAAGTGAAGGCAGACTGATTCAGGAGCCTCTTGAGAGAGGAATGGTGGTAATCAAGAACAAGGATGGAGCACGAAATTCGCACACGGATCATTCTGAGGTAATGTTTTCACTGGATGGAAAGCCTCAGGAAAATCAGGGACGCGTTATCGGAGCTGCTCTTTGCTACAGTGGAAACTACGAGCTTCGAATCGATACCAAGGATACGGATTACCACGAATTCTATGCTGGAATCAATCCTGACAACTCCTCATATATCCTTGAACCGAAGGAGGTCTTCAAGACTCCTGAACTGGCTCTGACATATTCAGAAGAAGGTCATAGCGGAGCGAGCCGTAATTTTCACAAGTGGGGTAGAAAATATAAGCTGGCCCACGGTGACAAACTACGCAAGATTCTTCTCAATAGCTGGGAGGGAGTATATTTTGATATCAATGAACCTGGTATGGACCAGATGATGGGCGATATCGCTTCGATGGGCGGTGAACTCTTTGTGATGGACGATGGTTGGTTTGGAGAAAAATACCCACGCAAGGTCGATAACAGTTCCCTCGGAGACTGGGTGGTTGACCGCAACAAGCTGCCCAATGGTATAGGCTGGCTGGTGGAGCGCGCTGATGCACATGGAATCAAGTTCGGCATATGGATTGAGCCGGAGATGACAAACACCGTCAGTGAACTTTATGAAAAGCATCCGGACTGGGTTATCAAGGCACCGGAGCGTGAGGTTGTGACAGGCCGTGGTGGCACTCAGCTGGTGCTTGATCTAGCGAATCCTAAGGTACAGGATTTCATCTTTGATCTTGTGGATGACCTTCTGACGGAGAATCCGAAGATTGACTATATCAAGTGGGATGCGAATATGCCGATCTCAAATCACGGATCCCAGTATCTTCCTATGGACAAGCAGAGCCATATGTATATTGAATATCATCGTGGATTTGCTGCAGTATGCGACAGAATCAGAGCTAAATATCCTGATGTAACCATTCAGGCCTGTGCTTCAGGAGGCGGTCGTGCGAATTGGGGAGTGCTCCCTTGGTTCGATGAGTTCTGGGTGAGCGACAATACAGATGCCCTTCAACGAGTGTATATGCAATGGGGAACCTCATATTTCTTCCCTGCAATCGCTATGGCTTCACATATAAGTGCAACCCCTAACCATACGGTATTCCGTACTACTTCCATCAAGTATCGTATCGATGTGGCTATGAGCGGACGTCTCGGAATGGAAATCCAGCCAAAGAATATGACCGAGCAGGAGAAGGACTTGTGTCGTAATGCTATTGCGGAATATAAGGAAATCCGCCCTGTCGTGCAGTTCGGAGACCTCTATCGCCTGGTCTCTCCATATGATGGACATAATATGGCATCGCTGATGTATGTCTCTGAGGAGAAATCTCAGGCTGTGTTCTATTGGTGGAAGACGGAGACCTTCTATGATGACCATCTTCCTAGAGTAAGAATGGCGGGACTGGATCCAGAAAAGATATATAAGATCCGCGAGCTGAACCGCATCGACAACGAGCCGCTTCCATATGAAGGACTATCGTTCAGTGGCAGATTCCTGATGGAAAACGGACTTGAGATACCTCTCAAGCATATGGTCGACTATCACAAGCAGGATGACTGGAGCAGCCGCGTACTTTATCTCACAGCTGAATAAATATATAATCTATGAAACATACATTCGGATACTTTGATGATGCAAATCGCGAATATGTCATCACTGACCCCATGACCCCTTGGCCATGGATCAACTATCTTGGAAATGAGGACTTCTTCTCGCTGATTTCAAATACGGCCGGTGGTTATTCGTTCTACAAGGATGCGAAGTTCCGCCGCATTACCCGCTATCGCTACAACAATGTTCCGATGGATAATGGTGGAAGATATTTCTATATCAACGATGGTGGTGTTGTCTGGTCTCCAGGCTGGAAACCGTGCAAGACTCCGCTTGATTTCTACGAGTGCCGCCATGGAATGAGCTATTCGCGCATTACTGGAGCCAAGAACGGAGTTGAGGCCAGTGTCCTCTTCTTTGTTCCTCTCGGAGCCTGGTGCGAGGTGCAGAAGATGACTCTGCGCAATACGTCTGATCAGAATAAGAAGTTCAAGTTGTATTCTTTTGCAGAGTGGTGTCTTTGGAATGCCGCAACCGATATGGAAAATTTCCAGCGCAACTTCTCGACAGGTGAGGTTGAGGTGGATGGTTCGGTGATATATCACAAGACTGAATATAAGGAGCGTCGTAACCACTATGCATATTATAGTGTGAATGCACAGATCTGCGGTTTTGATACAGACAGGGAGACGTTCATCGGTCTGTATAACGAGTTCCGCGATCCTCAGCAGGTGATGGCAGGCACTTCAGGCAACAGTGTGGCACATGGCTGGAGTCCTGTGGCCTCCCACTGTATCGAGGTGGAACTTGCAGCAGGAGAGAGCAAGGACTATGTATTTGTGCTTGGTTATGTGGAGAATGAGCAGGATGAAAAATTCCAGCTTGATCAGGACGGAAAGCTCGTGTATGAGGTTCCGGGTCTGCTTCATAGCGGAAGCTCTCCGGTGATAAACAAGATCAAGGCCCAGGCGGCAATTGCAGCATATGATACTTCAGAGAAGGTGGATCAGGCATTTGCTGAACTGAAATTGTATTGGGATAATCTTTTGAGTATCTATTCTGTGAAGAGTCCAGAGGAGAAGATGGACAGAATGGTGAACATCTGGAATCAGTATCAGTGCATGGTAACCTTCAACATGTCCCGTTCTGCATCGTTCTTCGAGAGCGGAATCGGCCGTGGAATGGGATTCCGTGACTCCAACCAGGACCTTGTAGGCTTCGTGCATCAGATTCCTGAACGTGCCCGTGAGAGAATCATCGACATTGCTTCCACACAGTTCCCGGATGGCGGATGTTATCATCAGTATCAGCCTTTGACCAAGCGCGGAAACAATGATATCGGCGGCGGTTTCAACGACGACCCTATGTGGCTGATCTTCGGTACAGTGGCATATATCAAGGAAACAGGCGATTTCAGCATTCTGGATGAACCGGTGCCATTTGACAATGAGCCTGGCAGCGAGGTCTCTTTGATGGAGCATCTCCGCATCTCGTTCGACCATGTTGTGAATAACCTTGGACCTCATATGCTTCCTCTCATCGGTCGTGCCGACTGGAATGACTGTCTGAACCTCAACTGTTTCTCCTGGGATCCGAATGAGTCCTTCCAGACAACTGAGAACAAGACTGAAGGCTCTCAGGCAGAGTCCCTCATGATTGCAGGCCTCTTTGTAGTCTGCGGAAAGGACTATGTGGAGCTTTGCAGATATCTCGGCAAGACAGAGGAGGCAGAACGTGCCCAGAGATTGGTAGACAATATGGTTGAGGCTGTGAAGAAACATGGCTGGGACGGTGACTGGTATCTCCGAGCATACGATTTCTTCGGCCGCAAGATCGGTTCACACGAGAATGAGGAAGGCCAGATCTTCATCGAGTCGCAGGGCTGGTGCTCTATGGCTGGAATCGGTCTGGAAGAGGGAATGGTACAGAAGGCTCTTGATTCTGTGAAGGAGCGTCTGGACTGCGAACATGGTATTGTTCTCAACAACCCGGCGTTTACAAAGTACTTCGTTGAGTACGGTGAAATCTCATCATATCCTGCCGGATACAAGGAGAATGCCGGCATCTTCTGTCACAACAATCCTTGGGTGATCATCGGAGAGACAGTCCTAGGCCGCGGTGACCAGGCATGGGAATATTATAGAAAGATATGCCCTGCATACACAGAGCAGAACAGTGCCCTGCATAAGGTAGAGCCTTATGTATATTCACAGATGATAGCTGGAAAGGATGCTGCTGTGCCAGGCGAAGCCAAGAATAGCTGGCTCACAGGTACAGCTGCATGGAACTGGTATGCGATCACCCAGTATATCCTTGGAGTGAAGCCGGCATATGACGGCCTCGAAATCGCACCATGTATCTGCTCGCAGTGGAAGGAATATACAGTGAACCGCCGCTTCAGAGGGGCATCCTACGAAATCACTGTCCAGAACCAGTCTGGCGTGAGCTGCGGCATCAAGGAAATTACTCTCGACGGTTCTCCGCTTGAAGGAAATCTTGTTCCGTTCTCGCCAGGTGACCACAAGGTCTTAGTTGTTCTATAGTGCGGGCTGTATCTTCTGCAGAATAACCTGCGCGAGTCCGTTAAAGACGTGAACTGATATTGTGTCTGCATCCTTGTCAAGCGCAGGGGTGCAGACATTATCGTTTGCGGATTTGCCAGACACTACAGGGCGCTCGACATACTGGAAAGCAGGGTCTCCGTTGCCCCATCCGAGAATCCTCCATCCTGCAGGAGCACTGAATGAAATTTCAGAATTGTCTGTAGGTACGAATCGTCCCTTGCTGTCGCGCATTACGACGCATGCAATCATCGTCTCGCCGACCACCTCATGGGTCCAGACGATATCGACAGCCTCTCCTGTTGTGTCCAGACGTCGCTCCATGACTTTCTTGCTATCGCGGTAGCCGATTGCCTTAACGTATCCGGGCTGATACTCGGCTGTCCATTCAAGATGGCCGTTCTCCGGCATCGCCTTGCGCTCCATCTTGACTCCGTTCACAACTAGCTGAACCTCGTCGAGGTTACTATATACCCATATTGATACAGTTTCTCCTTCGTGCCCTTTAAGATTCCAATGAGGAAGAATATGAAGAACCGGCTCATCTGTCCACCATGCCTTCAGATAATATGCCTCGTCTTTCGGGAATCCGCAGTAGTCAAGGATTCCGAATTCAGAACTTGTAGCCGGGAAAACCATAGGATTCGGTTCACCACGGTAATCGAATCCGGTCCAATAGAACAGACCTCCCAGCCAAGGACGTTCAGCATAGAACTTCCAGCCTCTCTCAATGCAGTTGAACAGACTGTCAGGACCATGTGGCTTACGGTTCAAGGCCACCATGCGGCCGCCTCCTGCGTCCACTGCAGCCCTCTCTGATGAACCCTCGGCAGAATCGAAATATATACCTCTCGTTCCACATCCGGTGGTCTCCTCAGATCCCACTGCGCAACGTTCAGGATAATCCTCGCGATGCTTGTCCACAGGGTTCTGGAGAATATAATTGTAACCTGCGACGTCAGCCGGCACAAGAATGTTCGGACCGCTGCTTGATGCTACTGACATAAGGCGTGACGGATCGAATCTGTGGCAGTATTCCCTCATGGATTCAGCGATGCGACGGCCGAAATCATTCCACTCAAGCCCCCATTCCTCGTTGCCTACGCTCCAGAGGATAATGGAAGGATGGTTCCTGTCCCTTCGTATCATCCTTTCCAAAAGCTCCGTATGCATGGAATTGATACCTGTCAGACGGTTTTCCTCAATGACCAGGATGCCGAGCCTGTCGCACGCGTCCAGAAGTTCAGGAGTCATCGGGTTATGACTTGAACGATAGGCATTGCATCCGAACTTCTTGAGCTGCATCAGTCTCCACTCCTGAAGTCCGTCAGGGATGCCGCTTCCGACTCCCGCGTGGTCCTGATGCACATTCACGCCCTTGAGCTTCACCTGTTTGCCGTTCAGAAGAAAACCCTTGTCCTTGTCGAACTCGGCTTTGCGGATACCTGTCACAGTCTCATACGTATCCATAATCCTTCCGTCCAGAGTTACCTCAGTTACAAGCGTGTACAGATACGGATCCTCACAGCTCCATAGATGAGGATTCTCAACTTTCATTCTCGCGTTAGTGTTATCGGAATCCTTGCCAGAAAGAGTCTCTCCTTCCACTTCGCAATATGCAGCCTTGCTGCCGCTGGCATCCATCAGAGTATGTCTGAGTATATACGCAGTTCCTGTTGTGGCAGCCGACATATTACGGACTTCAGTATCGATATCAAGGAAAACATCATCACAATTGTCGGAATCTCCCGGAAATTCTGCCCGGACGAATGTGCCGAACGGTGCAACGTGAAGTGAAGAAGCCTTGTTCAGCCACACGTGACGATATATTCCGGCTCCCTCGTAGAACCACCCCTCCTCCAACGATGCATCCACGCGTACACAGACGATGTTCTCTCCGCCGTAATTCAGATATTCAGAAATATCATATGTCTGAACTGCATATCCGCTAGGCTCTCCACCGAGATAGAAACCATTCACCCACACTCGTGAATCGCGGAAAATGCCATCGAACTGAAGCCAGAGATGTTTTCCGTTATCATCTTCCGGGACGGTGAAAGTCTTGCGATACCAGCCTACGCTGGTCTGTGGGTATTTGTAGCCTACAGTCTTGTATCCGTGGCTATGGCTCGCCTCTTCAGCATATGGAAGGTCCACCACCCAGTCATGAGGCACGTCCACCTCCGCCCAGCCTGAAGCATCGAACTTCATTGAATATGGTCCCTCGTTATGAATGGAAGCAGCCTTTGTCAGATAATTGAAGTATTCTGTGCCGCAGCCGAAATCTTTGGCAGGGGAGGATGCATCTCCGAAAGCAAATCCCCATCCCTTGTCGAAATTGATTCTTTCGCGTGAAACCTGTGCGCCAGATACAAATGTAATCAGTAGGCAGGCTAATATCGCCAACGTATTTCTCATTATTTCAATACTCTTAATACGACTTCTTCCATTATCTTGTATCCCTTCAAGGTGGCATGACATCCATCATATGAAAGGTCTTCAGGAAGCCCATTCTCTGCATCCTTCATCACAGAATGATAATCGACATAGAGAACATGCTTCTGCGATGCATAATCCTTGAGCATATTGTTCAGCCTGATTATCTGATCACCGACATCAGTGACCTCAGGGCGCCAATGGTAGCCCTTGCTTGGGAGAACCGAGCATATGACAGGCACCACACCATTGACGGTGGCAATCTCACACATCGAGATGATATTATTATATATGTCTTCCACCGACATCGGACCATTGTTAAGAGCGATATCATTTGTACCTCCCAGAATCACCACATACTCAGGAGCAAGTGCCAGGACGTCCTTTCTGAAACGACATAGCATATGAGAAGTGGTCTGGCCAGATATACCACGGCAAAGGAAATTGTTGTCTGTGAAGAATGTCGGATCGGAGTCCGGCCAGCACTGGGTGATGCTGTCACCAATGAATACAGCCTTTGGCTTCACAGTGACCAGCTTGTTTTCCTGAGCATATCTGGCAGTGTTCGCCCAATCCTGAGCGGAAGCGACGAGCGGGAACAGAATACCTGCAGCAATGATGGAGATGATTCTTTTCATAATGATAATGATTACGACTTCATGCAAATGTATATAATTTTACCCGAAATTGATTAACTTCGCATAATATGTAAATATATAAAAGTCTTGTTGAACATGAAATTACCTAGAACAAAATCTATCTTCTCAGCCGTACTTTTTCTGCTGACTGCGCTTGTTTTTTCGTCTTGCGGTGTAAGGACCAGTGTTGTGTGGACTGAGGGTGAAAAGGATCCCGCAACAGGCCGTGCTATTCATATGCTCAGAGTCGTTAATGCACCAGAAGGAGCAGATTGGAAGATCTGGCTTACTTCAAATCATATCAGAACAGGAGAAACTGTGGAAGGGACACAGGGTGAAATCGTTCTCTTTCATGGCTGCCTCTACTATATGACTCCATATGAGCATGAGGGTAATGAGCTTGTAGTGACATATAAGGACAGCCCGCTTCAGCGTCACTGCTGGGCTCCGGAGGGTTTTGTTCTTGAGCACAAGGGCAAGCTGACTCCGCTCAAGGTGACATATGAGTTCCTCCCGTCTGAGAATATCCCGGACTTCCCATACAACCAGGTTCAGACCAATGTCTGGGATATGATCCCGTCACTAAAGAACGTTCAGAAGACAGAAGGAACAACAGTCGTTGCAGATCTTCCTGAGGCAGTAATCATAGACGAGGCTCCTTTGGCTGGCTGGTACAGAATCACTCTCGACGGAGAATGCCGCATTGAGGCTGCTGACGAGGATGGCGCTTTCTATGCACAGGTTACTCTCGAGAATATGAAGAGAAATGCCGGTTCAAACGAACTTCCTAACCTCGTGATTGAGGACTGGCCGGACTTCGCGTACCGTGGCTTCATGCTCGATATTTCAAGAAACTTCACAACAAAGGAGAATATCCTCAAGTTCATCGATCTCCTTGCCCACTACAAGGCAAGCGTGTTCCACCTCCACTTCGGTGATGACGAGGGCTGGAGACTTGAGATTCCTCAGTTCCCTGAGCTTACTTCCTTCGGCGCGCATCATGCAATGCCGGTCAAGATGGCTGACGGCACATATGAGGAGGTGGACTATCTCATGCCTTCATACAACGGAAGCATCGACCCTAAGGATATGACTTCAACAGCCAACGGCTACCTCACAACAGAGGACTATGTTGAGATTGTGAAGTATGCATGGGAGCGCCGCATCAAGGTTATCCCTGAGTTCGATACACCAGGCCACTCGCGTGCCGCCATCAAGGCTATGGAGGCATATGCAAAGCGCACAGGTGACGACACTGTGATCCTTCACGATCCGCAGGATGCATCTGAGTATGTTTCTGTGCAGTACTATAGAGACAATGCCATCAATGTGGCAATGCCTTCTACATACAAGTTCATTGACGTGGTGTTTGACCACATCATCGCTTGTCATCAGGCAGCTGGTGCGCCGCTTGAGGCTATCCATGTGGGTGGAGACGAGGTTCCGCACGGTGCTTGGGTTGGCTCAGAGCCTTGCCAGAAGGTTATGGCAGAGCGCGGCTGGGACAATGTCGAGCTTCTTAAGTCATACTACATCGAGCACGTTCTTGACCTCGCTGAGGCTAAGGGTGTGAAGATCGCCGGCTGGCAGGAACTCGTGATGGATCTTGAGGATCATGTGTATGAGAGGATGAAGAAGAGCCTCTACAGCATCAATTTCTGGCACACAGGCGGAGCGCAGGCGGAATATCCATACAAATATGCAAATGATGATGTTCCTGTGGTTCTTTCGAACATGACCAACACATATATGGACTTTGCATATACCCCGGACAAGACTGAGCGCGGACTTTCATGGGGTGGCTTTGTGGACGAGCGCCGCAGCTTCTCTCTCCTTCCATTCGATATCTACCGCTCTGTACGCTGGGATGATTATGGCAACATCTGCGATATCGCAAAATCTCCAAACGGCAAGATAAAGCTCCAGAAGCCGCAGAACATAGTTGGCGTTCAGGCTCAGCTCTGGACAGAGACCGTGAGAGGCTTTGACCACGTGACTTCGTATGTCTTCCCTAAGGTCTGCGGTGTTTACGAAAGAGCATGGAATGCAAGTCCTGTCTGGGAGGGAACAAAGAAGGCAGATGATCCTCTCTTTATGGAGGCTCTTGACAAGTATTATAGCGTTGTGGTTGCCCACGAGATGCCTTACTACGAGGCAATGGGCATTGCTTACCGTCACAGAAAATAATAACAACAAACTAACATACAATGAAAAAGACGCTCACTCTACTTGCAGCAGCAAGTTTGTTTTGCGCGTGTTCTCAGACCGTTACTCTCAAGAGTGGAGAAGAGTACACTTTTGACAAGTGGACTCTCAATCAGGAGGGTTCTGACAAGACCTATGATGTAGAAGTGCCTTCTACTGTAGCCGGTGTACTCTGTGATCAAGGTGTTCTCGGTGAGGATCTTCTCAACAGCAATAATTATTATTCTGTTGACAAGACAATCTTTGACACACCTTGGGTGTACAAGACTGATTTCAAGCTTGACAAGGTTGAGGGCCAGCACTATGACCTCGTTTTCAATGGTCTCAACTACTATGCTGACATCACTCTCAATGGTACATGCATCGCTTCTTCAGACACAACTTATGGTGTGTTCATCAAGAGAGTATACGATGTGACAAACCTTCTGCAGGAGAATAACGAGCTTGAGGTCAAGGTAAGAAGAGCGGTTTCAAGAGACCTTAACATCGGTTTCGTGGACTGGAATCCAAGACCTCTTGATGAGAGCATGGGTATCACTCAGACAGTAAAGCTCTGTGCTTCTGCTGAGGTTGCAATCAACGACGTATATGTTATCCCTAGCCTTGATACAGAGGATTTCTCTGATGCTGATCTCGAGGTTCGCGTAACCCTTAAGAACAATGAGGCTCAGCCGGTATCAGGAAACGTTGTTCTTGCACTTCAGGATTGCGGCACATGTTCAGTTCCTGTTGAGCTTGCAGCAGGTGAAGAGACAATTGTCATCATCACTCCGGAGCAGGCAGCAAACCTCCATGTCGAGAACCCAAGAGTATGGTGGAGCTGGGATCTCGGAAATCCTGAACTTTATGATATGAACGTAACATTCGAGGCAGATGGCAAGACTTCAGATGCAATGAACGTTACATTCGGTATCAGAGAAATCAAGAGCTACCTTAACGAGTATGGTTACAGGCAGTTTACTCTCAATGGCAAGGATATCCTTCTCAAGGGTGCCGGCTGGACGGACGATATTTTCCTTAGAGATACTCCGGAGGATCTTGAGAGACAGGTCAAGTATGTCAAGCATATGAATATGAACCTTATCCGTTTTGAGAACATCTGGGGTAAGGATGACACAATCTATGATCTTTGCGACAAGCATGGTGTGCTTGCTCTTGTTGGCTGGAGCTGCCAGTGGGAGTGGGAGATCTACTGCGGTATCCCGGAGATCCACCATGTGGGCTGTATCTATGAGCCTAAGGAGATTGACCTTGCTGAGAGATATTTCGAGGACCAGGTGATCAGACTTCACAACCACGCTTCAGTTATCGCATGGATGACAGGTAGTGACTGCGTTCCTATCTATGAGCTTGAGAAGCGTTATATGGAAATCTATAATAAATATGAGTATCGTCCATACATATCTTCTGCCAAGAGTCTCAAGAGCGAGCTCGCAGGCTGGTCTGGCAGCAAGATGGCTGGTCCATATGAGTATGTCGGCCCTGACTACTGGTACCTTGACACTGAGAACGGTGGTGGTTTCGGTTTCAACACTGAGACTGGTATCGGAGCCAACATTCCTCAGCTCGAGTCTCTCCAGAAGATGATTCCCGCAGACAAGCTCTGGCCTCTCACTGAGTACTGGGATATGCACTGTACAACTTCTTCTACAGCGATGAACAGCATGGAGGAGCTTACCCGTACAGTCAGCGCTGTATATGGTGAGGCAGATGACCTTGTTGACTATGTTCGCAAGGCACACGCTGCGGACTATGATGCAACTCGCGCAATGTTCGAGGCATTCCGTGTAAACATTCCGGTTTCTACTGGTATCGTTCAGTGGATGCTCAACTCGGCTTGGCCTTCAATCTACTGGCAGCTTTATGACTACTACGGCGTTCCATGTGCTGCTTACTACGGAACAAAGAAGGCTTGTGAGCCTATCCAGCTTATTTACAACTACAAGGACTACGCGGTATATGCTGTGAACGAAGGTATGGAAGATAAGGACGTTGTTGCTACAGTAAGGGTTTACGACGCTGAGTCCAAGCTCCTTTCTGAAGAGACAGGTACGGTTGCTTCTGCATACCGCAAGAGCGTGAAGGTGTTCGATCTCGCCAAGTTCCAGGGTGCAGCTCACTTCATCGCTCTTGAGCTTGCTGACGTAGACGGCAACTGCATTACTGACAATTTCTACTGTATCGGTGCGAAGCCGAATGTATATAACTGGAAAGACTTCACTTGGTATCAGACACCTATCACTGAATTTACTGACCTTAAGTTTGCATTCGCTCAGCCAGAGGCAGAGGTTGAAATGACTGTAAAGGAGAGCAACGGAACATATACCGTGACTCTCGTGAACAAGTCTGATGTAATCTCTTATATGAATATCCTCAAGGCTAAGGATGCTGCCGGCAATATGGTGGTTCCTGCTTACTGGAGCGACAACTTCTTTCCACTCCTTCCTGGCCAGACCAAGACAGTTACCTGCGAGGCTGGTGTGAAGGGTGTGAAGGTTGAACTCGATAAATAATCTGAATCATGTTCAGAAACTTAATTATAACGCTGGCTGCCATGCTTATGTGTGGCTGCCACGCGTTTAAGAAGGACAGTGAGCACGTTGTGGTTGCTTACGTCACATCATGGACCGACGAAATGCCGGATCCATTCGTAATGACTCATATCAACTATGCCTTCGGACATGTAAATGACACCTTTGACGGTGTCAGAGTTGATAATCCTTCCCGTCTGGAAAGTATCGTTGCCCTCAAGGCAAAGAATCCTGAGCTTAATGTCATGCTTTCTGTCGGAGGTTGGGGTAGCGGCCGTTTCAGCGAGATGGCTGCAGATGACAACAGACGAATGTCTTTTGCCAATGACTGCCTGCGCGTGGTTGAGGAATTCGGTCTTGACGGAATCGACATCGACTGGGAATATCCGACCAGCTCAATGGCTGGAATCTCATCTTCACCGGATGACAGGGAGAATTTCAACCTCCTCATGAGGGATCTCCGTACCGTTCTCGGTGCAGACAGACTTCTCACTCTTGCAAGTTCTGCCTATGCTGAATACATCGATTTCCATTCATGTATGCAGTACCTTGACTTCGTGAATGTAATGACATACGATATGGCCAACGCGCCTTATCATCACAGCCCGCTTTATGCGTCGGAGAACACCAAGGGAACATCGGAGGGTGCAGTAAAGGCACATATTGAGGCTGGAGTTCCTGCTGCACAGCTTGTTCTTGGAGTTCCTTTCTATGGACGTGGTGGCACAGTGATGAAGAACAGGGACTATCGCGACATCAAGGCTGAAGGGGAATTCGTGGAGATGTGGGATGAAAAAGCTATGGTTCCATATCTTGCTGATGATTCCGGAACCATGATCATGACCTATGACGACGAACAGTCTGTCGGTCTCAAGGCAGAATATATCAAGTCAAAAGGCCTGCTCGGCGCAATGTATTGGAGTATTGAAGGAGATGATGCTTCGTGGACTCTTTCAAAAGCTCTGGCATCACGCCTTCTTCCTTTAAATGATGATTCTGCTGACGAGGAGTTGCCTGAATATCTCGTCACCAATAAATTATATCTGCGTATCATACGAGGTTAATTCTGATGGAGGACAGAACTGTAAATGTTTCTGCGTTCTCTGTCGTTCCCTCTAAAAGACGAATCTGTCCAATCCCACTTAAGCACTTCCTGACCGGATTGGTTTTTGAATGTGAGTGAGATACTCAAATCTAAGGTCTCAGTGAACATGTTTCCGTCTGACATACTTGCCATACGACTGTTAACCTTGACGTTGTAATCTCCTCCTGAAACAATCTTGAACAGGATGAATTCTGTCTCGTCTATTGTAGCTCTGTCTACAATTCTGATATCACAATAGTTTTCACTGACTGCAGAAAAGCTGTCAGATGGGGCTGATTCGGTTGTACTTGTTGTTCCTGTGCTTGTGACAACAGAATTTACGTGAATGTTCTGTTGCATGTTATACAAAAAGTCTGTCAAAGCCATTGCAAGAGCTTCCTGCTGTCCTGTCAGGATGTTTGCTACCGGAGCAACGCCGATATACAAGCCCTTTTTATGGTCTGCCCTGAAAGGGATATCCTTTATTCTACTTTGGCCAGACAATCCGACAAAGCACAGCAATGCAGCCGTCATCAAGAGAAATCTTTTCATAGGTCTGTCAAGAGATGTTATTTTGTCAAAAGCTTCTTTACAAGTGTTGAAATGACTCTTCCGTCAGCAAGTCCGGCAAGACGCTTGGTGGCAACGCCCATCACCTTACCCATTTCTGATGGTTGTGTCGCGCCCACCTCTGCGATGATCTTCACGAGTTCAGCCTCAACCTCAGCCTCTGTGAGCTGCTTCGGAAGGTATACCTCCATTGCCTCCATTTCTGCCACTTCGTTTGCAGCAAGCTCGGGACGGCCTGCGTCGGTGTACTGCTGAGCACTTTCCTTGCGCTGCTTCACGAGTTTCTGGATGATCTTCACGATGTCCTGATCGCTGACCTCTCCTGTTGCACCCTCTGCTGTCTTGGCGAGCATGATCGCTGCCTTTATAGCTCTGAGTGATGAAAGTCTTACGGCTTCCTTAGCCTTCATTGCCGCTACCATGTCGGCCTGTATTCTCTTTTCCAATTCCATAGTTTATCTGTATTTTTCATATCCAGGCATTGCGAGGCCTGAAACAAAATCCTTGAATTTCTTGTCGTCCTTAGGGCAGATCAGCAGCACGTCATCTGTGTCGATCACGATGTAGTTCTCAAGTCCGCTGATTGCCACAAGTTTCTTCTTTTCCTGGTTCACAACCAGCAGGTTGCGGTCGTTTTCGAGCAGGGCCTTCTCTGCAGTGATGCTGTTGCCGTCCTTGTCCTTTTCCGGCATGAAGTCATAGAGAGACTCCCAGGTACCCATGTCCACCCAGCCGAACTTCACAGGGAATACCCACGCATTTTCGGTCTTCTCCATCACGGCGTGGTCGATCGATATATTTCTGCATTCTGTGTATGCGTGAGCTACAAACTCCTTCTCCAGGCTTGTGCCCAGCACTCTTTCCCAACCCTTGAAGCATCTTGGAATCTCCGGGAGATATTTCTTCATTTCCTTACGGATGGTCTTTGCCTTCCAGATGAATATGCTGGAATTCCAGAGGAACTCTCCGCTGTTGATAAGCACCTTTGCAAGCTCCTTCTCCGGCTTTTCCGTGAAGGTCTTCACCTGCACCGGCTCACCCTTGGAGATAGCCTCGCGACCTCCGCATGCCTGCACATATCCGTAGTTGCAGTCAGGTCTTGTAGGAGGGATACCGAGGGTCATGAGCACATCCTTCTCGATTACATATTCAAATGCCTTGGCGATGGTGTCCACAAACATGTCTTCGTCAGTGATCACGTGGTCTGATGGTGTCACTACCACTCGCGCCTCGGGATTTCTCTGAAGGATGGTGTAGTTTGCATACGCCACGCAAGGTGCTGTGTTGCGGGAATACGGTTCAAGCAGAAGGTTTTTCTCGTCAAGTTCAGGAATGTTCTCCAGAACAAGGTCTCGATACTTTTCAGCTGTCACAACAAGAATATTCTCTCTCGGTACAACCTTTGAAAATCTCTCGAATGTCATTCTGAGGAAGGTCTTGCCTGTGTCTGCGACATCAAGGAACTGCTTAGGTTTCTCAAGTCTGCTTATAGGCCAGAAACGGCTTCCGGGACCTCCGGCCAGGATGACACAATATCTGTTATCTCTGTTCATTGTTTAGTGTATTTCAATTCGTCAATATGACGTGTAGTTTTATCTATATAAAGGTATGAACGCCTGCGGAATCCACTCGGTCGAGTGTTTTTCACCGCAAAAAGTCACAGCCACCACATCAAACATGCACTCATGGCTGCCATAAGGTCGCCCTTTGCCACTTTTGAGAAAGCTTTGTGCTGCATGCACGATTCTTTTCTGCTTTCTCCAGTCCACGCTTTCCTGTGGAGGAGCCTGTACGTTTTCGCGCCGGGTCTTCACCTCCACAAAATGTATTCCAGCCGCATCATATGAGATGATATCAATTTCCAGATGCCCGCTGCGCCAGTTCCTTTCCAGGATCATATGGCCCATGCTTTCCAACAGCCGGCAGGCGATATCCTCTCCAAGACGTCCTAGTCTGCCTCTGTAATTGCTTCCACTCTCCATGCTCCCTCCTCTTTTCTCAATGTGGCTTTTCTTGTCTTGCTGAGACCGTCTGTCTCAAGTGTATATGTGACAACTCTCTTGTCCTCGTGCTTGTGGACGTCGTTTACGTTCACGGTTGTGTTTTCAAGGAGCGATATGGCAATCTTCGCTGCCCCCTCATCCTCCTTCTCAAGCTTGTTCACGGCAGTTCTATAGCCATCAATATATTCCTTCATGCTCAGAGTGTCGCATAGTTCCTGTGCCTTGTCCCAATCGCATGCAGCAACAGCCTTGCAGAAAGCCTCCACTGTCTCCACCGGTCCCATCTCCACACTCTTCTCTCCACTACGGCATCCGGTCAGGATAGCCAGGCCGATTACAATAGCATATATTTTTAGTCTTGACATGATCCAAATATTATTCAAATGTAACAATCGTAACTCCGGTTCCGCCGAATTGAATATGCTCATCTCGCACGCTTGCCACGCCAGGAATGGTTCTGATCAGCTTCTGCAGCTCATCTCTCAAGACTCCTGTGCCCTTTCCATGGATGATTCTCACGCTGCTCACCCCAAGCATCACTGCGTCGTCCACATAACGGGTCACCTTCTCCACAGCATCGTTCAACCTCTCGCCACGCACATCCATCTCAGTGCTGAAGTTCAACTTCCTCTCGCTGATGGCAGAATCCACCTTGATGGCTGATGCCGGACGGGCAGTCTCCTTCACCGCATTCTTGAACTCGTTTGAAGTGATTCTCTCCACCTTGTCTAGAGGCATCTTGCTTGAAATGTTTCCGATTGCCACCACGACAGCCTTAGGGGAAACCTTCTGCACCTCTCCTACCATGCCGTTATCCTTCACGCGCACCTTCTCTCCAACCTTCAACGGTGCTGATCGGAATGCCTCGATTCTCTGCTGCTCTGCCATCTGCTCCCTCAACTCCTGAGCAGCCTTGTCATCTGCCTTCTGGGCCTTACGCTGCTTCTGGCGTTCCTTGCGGGCATCAAGCTGCTTGATCTTGCGCTCGATGTAGTCCTCCTTTTCCTTCTGCTCCTTTTCCTTCTTGGCCGCAAGCAGTGACATGAAGCCCTGGAGCTCCTTTCTTGCCACCTGTGTGGTCTCCTTCTCTGCCTGTGACTCCTTGATGGTCTTGATGGTGTTCTCCACCTGCTTGTTTGCACCCTTGATTATGCTCTCAGCTTCCTTCTTTGCAGCATCAAGAATCTCCTTCTTCATCTGCTTGATCTGCTGGAGTTCCTTCTGGTATTTGTCTGTGATATTCTCAAGAGTCCTGTCCGTGTGCTTGATTCTTTCAAGCTTTTCGTCGAGAGCCTTTCTGTTGCGCGCGATCTTGCGGAGGTTTCTTTCGATACCGACGAACTCCTCTCCAGCCCTGTTCTCAGCATCCTTGATGATCTGCTCTGGAAGTCCCATCTTTCGTGCAAGCTCAAATGCGAACGAGTTGCCAGGGAGTCCCATTTCCAGTTTGAACATAGGCGCGATATTCTTCACGTCGAACATCATCGCTCCATTGATCACCCCTGTCTCTCCTGATGAGGCATAGAGCTTAAGGTTTGTATAGTGAGTAGTGATCACGCCGTAAGCGCCACGTCCGTCCAGTTCGCTTAGAATCGCCTCTGCGATGGCTCCACCGGCAGCAGGCTCAGTTCCTGAACCGAACTCGTCAATCAGTACGAGAGTCCTGGAATCGGCCTTTGCAAGCATGTCCTTCATGTTCACAAGGAACGAACTGTATGTACTGAGGTCGTTGTCGATGGACTGGTCGTCTCCGATGTCCACCATGATACGGTCGAACACCAGCATTTCGGATGTCTCTGAAGTCGGAATCAGCATTCCCCACTGGAACATGTACTGCAGAAGTCCCACGGTCTTCAGGCACACAGACTTACCTCCGGCATTAGGTCCGGAAATTAGAAGAATATGCTTCTGCGGTGTCAGTGTAGCAGTCAGCGGCACAATCTCCTTCTTCTCCTTCTTCAGAGCCTTCTCTAGAAGCGGGTGACGGGCCTTGCGCAGGTTCATCTCGCCATTTTCTGATATGACAGGCATTCCTGCGATGAAATCCAGGGCAACCTGTGCCTTGGCCATGAGGAAATCAATCTCTCCAAGGTATTTAGCTGCAGATAAGAGATCCGGCAGATATGGTCTGAGAAACTCGCTGAACTCAAGAAGGATCTTCAGGATCTCCCTCTGCTCCGAGAATTTGAGTTCCTTGATCTGGTTGTCAAGCTCCACAACTTCAGCGGGCTCGATATATGCGGTCTTTCCGGTCGCCGATTCGTCATAAATGAATCCGGCGATGCGCTTCTTGTTTGCTGCGCTCACCGGAATGAGCATCTTGCCGTCACGTACAGATACGCCTGCGTCGCTGTCCACGATACCATCTTCCTGAGCCTTTTTCAGGATTGCGTTGATTCTGCGTGAAATCGCTCCCTCCTTGTCGCGAAGTGACCTGCGGATCTCGTATAGTTCATCCGAAGCTGTGTCCTTCACATCTCCATATCTGTCGATGATCGTGTCAATCCTTCTCTGAACCTCAGGGAATGCAAGGATATGTGCACTCATGCGCTTGAGATTGGGATATACCTCATCCTTGACACCCTCGAAGAATCCTACGACCTTGCGCAGAGTGTCCAGCATGGTTCTGAGTTTTCTCAGAGATATGAGATCAATGGCAGAAGAACTTCTCTCAAGAGGCTTGAGGAAGTCGATGCAGTCGATGAAGCCTCCAGACGGGAATCCGTCCTCGAACATCATTATAAGCCTCATCTCGTCTGTAAGAACAAGGCGTTTGCGAATCTCTGAAGCCTTGTTAGAAAATCTTTCGTTTGCAGTCCTCTCGGCTGCGTATGTCGTAGAGCACTTATCGGATATGATCTGTCTGATTCTGTCAAATCCGATCTTATACTCCAGTCTGGTGTCAATTCTTTCCAAATCTTTCTCCTCTTATCTTATTCGTTTCCCATTGCTTCGGTCAGAAGCAGCTTAAGCTCGTTTATATTCTGAATCGGCGTCACCTGTCCGCCCTTTACAAATGAGATCTTTCCTGTTTCCTCAGATACTACCACAACATCGGCATCGCTTTCCTCTGTCATTCCTATGGCCGCCTTGTGTCTCATACCATAATTTGCCGGCAGGTTCTTGGCCTCTGTGATAGGCAGCGTGCAGCGTACCGCTACAATCCTGTTGTTGGCAATAACAAGCGCTCCGTCATGAAGAGGGGAGTTCTTGAAGAAAAGATTCATGATCAGACGACGGTGTATTGCCGAGTCAATCCTGTCTCCGGTGCTGATGATTTCCTCAAGCGGATTCTTATGTGCGATGACAATCAGAGCTCCGGTCTTGTCCTCTGACATTCGTCGGCAGGCTTCTGTGATGTCGTTCACTGCTTCAGTGTTTCCCAGGGTTGTCTGTGTGCTCTTGCCAAGGATCTTGTTGATGATGGCGCGTCCCTGTGTGCTGTTCATATATCGGTTTCCGAGCTTGATGAGGAACTTTCGGATTTCCGGCTGGAAAATCACGATGAGCGCAAGCACACCCACGTCCAGCACCATATCCATGATGGCAGTCATCAGACGCATGTTGCATGCGGACACGAGCACTCGAATCATGTAAAGAGAGACGATTGCTACGAAGATGCTCATTGCTGATGATCCTCTGATCCAGCGGAACAGGAAGAATATGATGAGTCCCAGCAGCAGAATATCAAGAATATCTGCGATCGACAGCTGCAGGAAACCGAAAATTGCGAGTATCATATACCTATTATATATATAATTAGTCGCGCAAAGATAATAATAAAGAAGCGAATGAGAAAAAAATGCTGAATTTTGTCATTTGATGAAAAATAAATACATTTGCCATTGGAAAATCATATCCGTTTTAATAACACAATCTATAAGAAATTTTTTGCTATTGCAGCCATCTTTGCTGCAACGATGATGTCATTCTCTTCATGTGAGAAGCCTGACAATGGTGGTACAAACAATGGTGGCAATGAGACACCAGCTGACGTATGCCCAGACTGCCAGAAGAATCCTTGCGAGTGCGAGCCAGAGGCTGAGGCAGCAATCACTATCGACGGTGACTTCGCTGATTGGGACAAGCTCGAGGGTGTACAGGTAGCAACTCTTCCTGCAGGTGATGTTGACTACGAGCAGCTCAAGACTTTCAAGGCTTACGCTGACGAGACTTTCATCTATGTATTCTGCGAGTTCGATCCTGAGAACACATTGGTATTCGTTCCTTATTTCGACCTTGACAACGACCCAACAACTGGTAACGACTCTAAGTGGGATGGCGCTGGTTACGAGGCTAAGGCTGAGGGTTCTGTATTCGAGGAACTCGATGGTCCTGCACAGGGTGCTGCTCACGCATGGGATCCTTCATTCTACCTTTACACTGATTCAGGTACTGAGGAGGTTTGTGCTTCAGGTCTTGGCGCTGTTATGTCAAGCGTACCTGCAGCTTACAACGGTGGCGCAACTTGGGCATTCGAGGCTGCTATCGTTCGCGAGTTCATCGCTGGTCAGTACAACCTCGGTGACAAGCTTACTTTCGGTATGATCCAGTACGACCTTGATTGGTCATATATCGGCAAGCTCCCTTGCTTGAACTATGATGACAAGGATGCTGGCAAGAAGGAGGAGATGCTTACAGTAGTTCTTCCGTAATCTCAACAGTTTCAGAGATATACACAGGCGGCCTTCGGGTCGCCTTTTTTTGTGTCTTGGAAAAAGTTATCAACAAAAATTTCGCGTAAACTGTTGAAAATTAAAATAATAGTTGTATATTTGCAGCCCGCAAAAATGTGTTGCGGAGTGTAAATTATTTATAATCAATTAATTAAACAAACCAATGCCTGGATTAATTGGAAAGAAAATCGGAATGACATCCGTTTTCGGT